>JAHHQK010000019.1 GCA_020026435.1 Alistipes sp.
AAGTGAATGTTAATTTATTTAAAATATTACTAAAAAATTTGCAGAACCCGAAAATAGCCCTTATCTTTGCAGCGAAGTTTTAAGGTTCATTTAGGTTAGTAGTTTTAGGTTGGTAGAGGATGTCGGCCGGTTGCAATGAAAATTCATTGCTAAGACTTTTGGAAACGGTGCTCGTTTCGAAAGTCGAATGCCGCCGATTGAACCTCATTTTAACAAGGGTGGTGCCTTGTTAAAAAAAGCTGTCCGAATTTCGGACGGCTTTTTTTTGCTATATGGCGAACCTGTCCCATGTATCCTGCTCCGGGGCGAAAACCGCATGGGGGGCTTGCTGATCCCCAGTACTGGCTTTGGGAATAAAAGTCTCCCCTCTTCGTATATTCTGACTTTATATTTTCCGAAAATCCGTTTGTAATCTTCCGGGAATCCCTTCCTGTGCCCTACCCTGCCCCCTTCCCCGGGGAAATCCCACGCAAAAACACGATGGGCGGAGTTGCTGTCCGAAAATCAACCTGGAATATGCTTCCGGCGGCGATTCTTCCCCGAAAACAACCGTTAGAGCTGCCTTCCGAATCGCGAAATGCCTACCCGCTGAGGTAGTGTATTTGGCCCGGGTGCGGACGCTGTATAGGAGGGTGTATCCATCCTGCATCTCGGGCCGGAGCGGAGCGGTTCGGAGTCCGTTTCGGGCGGGGCAGGGCTGGAGATGCCGGCTTGCCGTTCGGGTACGGCAAAGGGGCGTAAGAGCCTTTGGGGGGGCGGAAAGGCGGAGAAGAAGCGTGAGGCGTGGAAAAATCGGAGGGGAAACTTGGGAGTAAAGGTGTCGGGGAGAAGAGGGTTTGGCGGGACATAAAAAAAGGAGGCTTCAAAAAGCCTCCTTTGCGGGAAATATCCCGATTCGTGGGATTAGTCTACGGGAATATCCTTGTTGACGTTCTTGGAACCCCACTGGGCGTAGTAGAGCAGGAATCCGAGGCTGATGACGATCACCCAGTAGCTCTGCATATAGCCGACCATGTAGTCCGAAACGAAGCCCTGGATCACGGGGAGGATACCGCCGCCGCAAACCATGACCATGAAGAATCCCGAACCCATCGAGGTGTACTTGCCCAGACCCTCGACGGCGAGGTTGAAGATACCGCCCCACATTACCGAGGTGCACAGACCGCAGAGCGTGAGGAACATCACACCGATCGGCACTTCGACCAGACCGAATCCGCTGCCGGTGAACACGGGCATCGAGATGACGGTCTCCAGCGGGGAGTAGATACCTATCAGCACGAAGAAGATGGCCAGCGACGACACGAAGGTCAGCTGGGCCTTGCTCGATACCTTGCCGCTGATCGTACCGCCGATCAGACGGCCGACCATCATCAGGAACCAGTAGGTACCCACCAGCGATCCGGCAGCAGCCGTGGCCATGCCCATACCCGAGTGGAGATCCGTTCCGCGGGCAGCCGTGAGGAAGAGGTTCATGAAATTGGGAATACCCACCTCGATACCTACATAAATAAAGATGGCGATGGCACCCAGTACGAAGTGACGGAACGACAGGGCGCTGTACTTGTCCTTTTTGTCGGCCTTGGGCTCCTCGATGGCGTAGGGCTCGGGGATGTTCATCGAGTAGAGGACGATGAATACCGTCACGAAGATACCCATGGCGATGAACAGTGCGGGAGCGGCGTCGCTGATCGTGGCGCGTGCGGCGTTACCCATCAGATAACCCACCAGCACGGGGACGATGGTTGCCGAGATCGAGTTGAGCGATCCGGCGAACTGGATGAGCTGGTTACCCTTCTTGCCGCCACCGCCGAGGGTGTTGAGCATGGGGTTGACCACCGTGTTGAGCATACACATCGAGAATCCCGAGATGAAGGCACCCGTCAGATAGACCGTGAAGCTGTTGCTCAGACCCGAGAGGTATTGGATGCCGACACCCATGAAACCTACGGCTACGGCCGCCAGAGCCGTCTTTTTGTAGCCGATGCGTTTGAGCATCAGACCTGCGGGAATACCCATGACGGCATAGGCGATGAAGTTGGCAAGGTTACCCAGCTGGGACTGCCAGTTGACCAGGGCAAACTGGTTCTTGACGATGACGCCCAGCGGGTTCGTGAGGCCCGTCACGAAGGAGATCATCGCGAAGAGGGCAAACATCATGATAATGGGCAGTGTGTAATTTTTTTTCTGTTCCATTTATTGAAATTTGATTTTAGGTTAATTGATTTTCGGGGTTGACCAGTCTGTTTTTATCGGTTGCGCTCGACCAGGTAGGTACACAGGTCGATCAGGGCCTTCTGGTAGGGTGAGGGATCGTATTCGCCGAGCATGCCGACGGCGCGCTGGATGTAGCTCTGCATGATGCGGCTTGCGTCGTCCAGTCCGCCTTCGTTCTGAACCGTTTGGCGCAGATACTCCACGGCCTTCTCGTCGGTGTGGCATTGGTGGAGCCGCTCCAGCAGTTCCCGGCGGCGCTCTTCGTCGACGCGCTCCAGGACGGTCAGCAGCGGCAGGGTCACCTTGCCCTCTCGCAGGTCGTTGCAGGAGGGTTTTCCGGTCTGGGCGTCGGTCTTGTAGTCGAGGATGTCGTCCTGGATCTGGAACGCCACGCCCAGGGCTTCGCCGAAGCGGCGCATGAGAGTGATCTTGTCGCGGGTGGCGTGTACGGCCATGGCTCCCGCCGAGGTGCTGATGCCCAGCAGCAGGGCTGTTTTCTTATAGACGATGTCGAAATAGGCCTGGCGTGTCATCGGACGGTTGTCGACATAGTCGGCCTGCTCGATCTCGCCCTCGCAGAGGGTGGCGATGGCGCCGCAGATGTGGGTCACCAGGTCGAACTGTCCGCTCTGCAGTCCCAGACTGAGGTTGCGGGCCAGGATGTAGTCGCCCAGGATGACGGCCTTGTGGGATTGCCATACGGCATTGACCGAAGGTTTGCCGCGGCGGGTGTCGGCCTCGTCGATCACGTCGTCGTGGATGAGCGAGGCCACATGGATCATCTCGATGAGCATGGCCGCCAGGCAGCTTCTGCGCCCCGAAGCCATACCGGGCGAGGGGGAGTTGAGAGCGGCAGTGAGCATCACCAGCAACGGACGTATGCCCTTTCCGCGCGAGGAGAGGGCGTGGTTCAACATCTCGGAGAGCAGTCCGTCCTCCGTTGAGAATTGTCGTTCGACGAATTCGTTATAGGCATCCAACTCCGCGGCCACCGGCTTGCGGATGTTATCGAGTGTTATCATATATGGTTTTAAGGCAATCACATTTGCGGGGAAGAGCAATCTTCGGGCCTCGGGGTGAGGAGACTCCCAAAAAAGGACTCAATGCCGCATATCTTTGGGCAAAGATAATGATTTTTCGCGATCCTTCCTCCGCAAGTAGGAGATTTTTCGTACCTTTGGGCGTTAATTGAATTGATAAATAATGAATTTTCCGAGATCCATACGTTCAGTCCTGACCTCCACGGCGGTCGCCCTGTCGCTCTTCTTTGTGGTGAGTGCCCTCTATTTCCTGCCGCAGTTCCGCGGGGAGGTGCTGCCCCAGCACGACGTCATCCAGTACGAAGGCATGGCGCACGATATCAAACAGATGAGGGCCGAAACGGGCGAAGATCCCCAGTGGACGGGCGGTATGTTTTCGGGTATGCCGGCCTATCTGATCAATGTGGCCTACCCGGCCCAGCTGGTCAAGTCGACCGTGGGACAGGTGCCCAAGCTGATCGACACCCCGGCCGGATTCCTCTTTTTTGCCATGACGGCCATGTGGGTCATGCTGCTCATCTTCGGGGTGAATCCCTGGGTGGGTATCGTGGCGGCCCTGGCCTACGGACTCTCGACCTACTTCCTGCTGATCATCGGTGCGGGCCACATCACCAAGATGTGGGCCCTGGTCTATGCCCCGCTGATGATGGGCGGAGGGTGGATGACCCTGCGCGGCAATATGTGGTACGGCGCGGCCCTCACGGCGTTGTTCACCTCGCTGGAGATCGGTGCCAACCACCCCCAGATCACCTATTATTTCCTCATGGCGCTGGCCGCCTTGTGGCTCAGCGATGCCGTGGGGGCTGTCCGCCGGAAGACGGTGGGCGGGTTTGCCCGCCGCACGGCCCTGCTGGCCGGTGCGGGTATCGTGGCGGCCCTGTCGAACTTCTCGCCCCTGTGGTACACGGCCCAGCATACGTCCGAAACCATGCGCGGGGGATCGGAACTCGTCTCCACGAAGGAGGCCTCGGCCGAGGGCCTGGATCTGGAATACGCCACGGCCTGGAGCTACGGCCGCGCGGAGAGTTTCAACCTGCTCGTCCCCGACTTCATGGGCCGCGAATCGGCCACGACATTCCCCTCGGACGGAGCCACGGCTGCCATGCTCGACAGCTACGGATTGGGCGGTGCCGAGCGTCAGCTGCCCACCTATTGGGGGACGCAGCCCTACACCGGAGGCCCTACCTACCTGGGTGCCGCGGCCATCATGCTGGCTCTGCTGGGCGTTCTGCTGCTGGAGAACCGCAACCGGTGGTGGATCGTCGGTGTGGCGGTGCTGATGCTCCTGCTGGGATGGGGGCATAACTTCATGTCGCTTACCCGGCTGGCGTTTGAATACTTGCCCGGATACAATAAATTCCGCACCGTGTCGATGACCCTCGTCGTCGTGCAGTGGGCCGTGCCGCTTCTGGGAGCCCTGGGTCTGATGAGGCTGTGGCGCGGGGAGATCCCGCGCGAGCGTCTGCTCAAGGCGCTGGTCTGGGCCGGAGGTATCACGGGTGGCGTGTGTCTGTTGTTCGCCGTTGGGGGTAGTGTCTTCTTCGACTTCGGTCAGGGGGAGAGCAGCACGATGATGAGCGAGCAGTTCAACCACATCTTCCGCACCAATCAGATGCAGGACTACATCACCCGCGGCCTGGATGTCGAATGGGGTGAGGCGGTGGGTGCTGCCATGGCCGAGGACCGTGCCGCGATGATGTCGGCCGATGCGTGGCGTTCGCTGGGGATGATCCTGCTGGCGGCTCTTGCCGTGGCGGTTTACGCCTGGGGGAAGATCGGGCGGGGAGCTTTGGTCGCCCTGCTGGCCGGGGTCATGCTCCTGGACCTGGTGCCGGTGGACCGCCGTTTTCTTTCCGACAGGAACTTCACCTCGCCCCGCACCCAACAGGTCAAACCCTCGGCGGCCGACCTGGAGATCCTGAAGGACAAAACCCCCGGATTCCGTGTGCTGAACCTGACGCTCAGCCCCTTCCAGGATGCCACGACCTCCTATTTCCACCGTTCGGTGGGCGGTTACCACGGAGCGAAGCTGGCCCGTTACCAGGACCTCATCGACCGCTATCTGAGCCGCCTGGACGAGGGGGTGCTCGATATGCTCAACACGCGCTATCTGATCGTTCCGACGCAGAGCGGCTCACCCCGTGCCGAGATGCGCCCGACGGCCTTCGGTGCGGCCTGGTTTGTGGAGAAAACGGCCTGCGCCTCGTCGGCCGAGGAGGAGATCACGCTGCTCGGCGAGGTCGATCTGCGCACGACGGCCGTCGTCGGGGAGGAGATGTGCGACGTCGAGACCGGAGCGGGCGATATACGCCTTACGGAATACCGCCCCAACCGCCTGGTCTATGAATACGATGCTCCCGAGGGCGGTGTGGCCGTCTTCTCGGAGATCTTCTACGACAAGGGCTGGAAGGCCTATGTCGACGGACGGGAAATGCCCTACTTCCGGGCCGATTACGTGCTGCGCGCGATGTCGCTCCCCGCGGGGCGTCACACCGTGGAGTGGAAGTTCCGCGCGCCGGCCTGGGGACTGGTCGAGGGGGTGACCCTGGCCGGATCGGTGGTGATCCTGCTCGGTGCCCTGGCTGCCCTGGTGTGGGCCGTGAGGGGTTGGATGCGTAAATAATCATCGGATGAAGGGTTTGGGAGGCCTTCACCGCGTAAAACATTATAGAACATGAAAGACGACAAAAGACTGAAGCGCAAGGTGCGCAATTCCTATATCGTGTCGACCGTGAGCATGGCTCTCGTGCTTTTTCTGCTGGGCTATGTGGGCTATCTGATGGTTCCGGCCATGGAGTTGGCCGAAACCTTGCAGGAGAGTGTGGCGGTGACCGTGGAGCTGGACCGCGACATCACCCCCGAGGAGCGTGCGCAGATCGAAAAACAGTTGGGCGAGGAGGAGATCGTCAATACGGTGTCGTTCCTCTCGAAGGAGGAGAAACTCCAGGACCGCGAGTTCCGCAAGATGTTCGACGGACAGATCGAGGAGATCCTCGACGAGAACCCCCTCCACGACTCCTTCGAACTGACCCTCACGGCCCTTTCGGCCGATGACGAGCTGGTCGGGTCGTTTATCGGGACGGTGCGCGGATACAAGGGCGTGAACCACGTCTCGTTCCCGCAGCAGATGGCCTCGCAGCTCCACGCCACGGTCAACAAGATCCGGTTGGTACTCACACTGTTCGGCGGTGCACTGCTCATCATCTCGCTCATCCTGCTCTCGAACACGATCCGCCTGGCGATCTTCTCGAAACGCTATCTGATCAACACCATGAAGCTGGTCGGAGCCACCAAATGGTTCATCATGCGTCCCTTCCTGGGCAGCAGCATCACCCAGGGATTCCTGGCCGGAGTGATTGCCTCGCTGCTCTTCGGTGCGGCGGTCTACGGACTCAACGAGTCTGTGCCCGAGCTGCTGACGATCGTCCGCACGGACAAGATCGCCATAATCCTGGGCGGCATGGTGACGGGAGGTGTGCTGATCTCGCTGGCGTTCACCTATGTGGCGGTCAACAAATTCGTAAACATGAAATCCAACAAGATATATCTTTATTAGTATATGGCAACAAACGATCTTAATCCCCAACCGATGGAAGACCGGCGTTTTCCGCTTACGCGCCGCAATTATGTGATCCTGCTTGTAGGATTCGGGCTGGTGCTGCTCGGATTCGTGCTGATGACGGGCGGAAGCTCGGCTCCCGGCGAGTTCAACGAGGAGATGTTCTCGTGGCGCAGAATCACCCTGGCTCCGATCCTGGTCATCGGAGGTTTTGCCGTGGAGATTTACGGCATCATGAAACGCTTCGACAAATAGGTCGATTCCCCCCCACTACCCGACAAGGCCTTTCCCCTTAGGCGGAGAGGCCTTTCAAATCGAAGAAACAATCAAATTTCAATTCAGATAAATGGAAACCTTACAAGCAATCCTGCTCGGTATCGTGCAGGGTGTAACCGAATTCCTCCCCGTGTCGAGCAGCGGCCATCTGCAGATCGCCAAGGCCCTGCTGGGTGTGGAGATGGAAGAAAATCTGACGTTCGACATCGTGCTGCACGCCGCCACCGTACTCAGTACCATCGTGGTGCTGTGGGGTGAGGTGTGGCGCCTGCTCAAGGGCCTCTTCTCGCGCCATTTCAACGAGGAACAGGCCTATGTCCTCAAGATCGTCGTGTCGATGATTCCCATCGGTGTCATCGGCTTCATGTTTGAGGATCAGATCAATGCGATGCTGGAGAAACCCTACATCCTGGTGATCGTGGGTGCGATGCTGCTGCTGACGGCCGCCCTGTTGTCGTTTGCCTACTACGCCCGCCCGCGCATCAAGGAGCGCATCTCCTATCTCGATGCCCTGATCATCGGTCTGGCTCAGGCCGTGGCCGCCATGCCGGGTCTGTCTCGTTCGGGTTCGACCATCGCCACGGGTCTGTTGCTGGGCAACAAGAAGGAGTCGGTGGCTCAGTTCTCGTTCCTCATGGTGCTGGCCCCCATCCTGGGCAAGATGCTGCTGGATGTGGTCGACGGTAAGTTCTCGGGTGCGATGGAAGTCCCCACCTCGTCGTTTGTGGCCGGATTTATCGCCGCATTCGTCACCGGATGCCTGGCCTGCAAATTCATGATCGAGATCGTCAAGCGCGGAAAACTCGTGTGGTTTGCCGCCTATTGCGCCTTGGCCGGTGTCGTGTCCATACTGAGCTATTTTCTGAACTAAACAAGCCCCTATATATAATAGATGGAACAACAGAACGACTTGAAGGGAATCAATTTCGAGGAAGGCTACATCGCCGTCATCGACAAACCTCTGACCTGGACCTCGGCCGATGTGGTGCGCCGTGTGAAATTCGCCCTGCGCCGTTGCGGTTATCGTAAAATCAAGGTGGGACACGCCGGAACGCTCGATCCCCTGGCTTCGGGCATCCTGCTGGTCTGCATCGGCCGTGCCACCAAGATGGCCGACGCCCTGCAGGCCGAGGAGAAGGAGTATGTGGCCGACGTGATGCTGGGTGCCACCACCCCGAGCTACGACCTGGAACACCCCGTGGATCAGACCTATCCCTGGGAACACATCACCCGCGAGGCGGTCGAGGAGGCTCTGCGCCGACTCTCCGGCGAGCGGCTTCAGACCCCGCCCATCTTCTCGGCCAAGAAGGTCGAGGGACTGCGTGCCTATGAGCTGGCCCGTCAGGGCGAGAGCGTCGAACTGCGCCAGTCGCTGATCAACATCTATGAGATGGAGCTGCTGGAGTGCGAGCTGCCGCGGATCCGCATCCGCGTGCGTTGCAGCAAGGGTACCTACATCCGTTCGCTGGCCCGCGAGATCGGCGAGGAGCTCCAAAGCGGAGGCCACCTCACGATGCTCCGCCGTACGCGCAGCGGAGGCTTCACGATCAATAACGCCTGGCAACTTGACGATTTTTTAGAAAATTTGCAACCGCTTGAAACAAAATAGTTTTTTTTGCGTATTAACTATAATTTATGTCGTCATTTTCTAAAAAGTAAAAATCATTTAAAGATCATGAAATTATCTCAATACGGATATGACTTCGCGCCGGAGATGTTGGCCAAGTATCCGGCCTACAATCGCGACGAATCCCGACTGATGGTGATTAACCGGGCTACGCAAAAGATCGAACATCGTATTTTCAAAGATATTCTCGACTATTTCGACGAAAAGGACCTCTTCGTATTCAACGATACCAAGGTGTTCCCCGCCCGCCTCTACGGCAACAAGGAGAAAACCGGAGCCGAGATCGAGATATTTCTGCTCCGCGAGTTGAACCGCGAACTGCGTCTGTGGGACGTGTTGGTGGATCCGGCCCGCAAGATCCGTATCGGCAACAAACTATACTTCGGTGACGACGACCTGCTGGTTGCCGAGGTGATCGACAATACCACCTCGCGCGGCCGTACGCTACGCTTCCTGTTCGACGGCTCCTACGAGGAGTTCAAGAAGGCGCTCTTCGCCCTGGGCGAGACCCCTCTGCCCAAGTGGGTGCGCGACAAGGTCGAGCCGGAGGACGCCGAGCGTTACCAGACGATCTTCGCCGCCAAGGAGGGGGCCGTAGCCGCTCCGACGGCCGGTATGCACTTCTCGAAGCACCTGCTCAAACGTATGGAGATCAAGGGTGTGGAGCGTACGTTCATTACCCTGCACGTGGGTCTGGGCAACTTCCGCACGGTCGATGTCGAGGACCTCTCGAAGCACAAGATGGACTCCGAGCAGTTTTTCGTCGATGAGCAGGCAGCCTCTCTGGTCAACAAGACCAAGCAGGAGGGCCACAAGGTGGTTTCGATCGGCACGACCGTCATGCGTACGCTCGAAACAGCCGTTTCGACCAACGGTATGATCAACCCGATGGAGGGTTGGACCAACAAGTTCATCTTCGCCCCCTATGTCTTTACGGTGGCCGACGCCATGGTCTCGAATTTCCACCTGCCCTACTCCACCCAACTGATGATGGTTGCGGCCTTCGGCGGCTATGATCTGGTGATGGAAGCCTACAAGGTCGCCAAGCAGGAGGGCTACCGATTCGGTACGTATGGCGACGCAATGCTGATTCTTTAAGATTTTTTTAGTATCTTTGTCGAAATAAAACCCAAATAAAACCATGGCTAGCAAGATTCTGTATGTATGTCAACAAATCGAGCCTTATCTCCCCGAGAATAAGACGTCGAATCTTTGTCGCATGCTGGCACAGGCGATGCAGGAGCGTGGCAATGAAATACGAACGTTCATGCCCCGCTACGGCTGCATCAACGAGCGCAGACACCAACTGCATGAAGTGATCCGCCTGTCCGGCATGAACCTCATCATCGATGACAACGATCATCAGCTGATTATCAAGGTGGCCTCGATCCCCTCTGCAAGGGTCCAGGTCTATTTTATTGATAACGACGATTACTTCTCGCGTAAAGCCGTATTGACCGATGCCGATGGCAAATTCTTCGAGGATAACGACGAACGTGCCATTTTCTTTGCTCGCGGTGTGCTGGAAACTGTCAAGAAATTACGTTGGACTCCCACGGTGGTGCATTGCCACGGGTGGTTCTCGGCGATTGTCCCCCTCTATCTGAAGTCGATGTTTGCCGACGATCCCATCTTCCGCGATGTGAAGATCGTGCTGTCGCTCTACGACGACAAGTTCGAGGGCGAACTGGATGCCGATTTCCGCTCCAAGATCGAGGGAGAAGGTGTCGATGATGAAAATTTGAAGATTCTCGACACTCCTTCATACGAAAATTTCTACCGCTTCGTTATGAAGTACGTCGACGGTGTGGTGGTATCCAGCCCCGAGGCTGATACCGCAGTCGTCGATATGGCCAGGGAGAAGGGTATCCCCGTGTTGGAATACCAGTCGTCCGAGGCGGAAGATTTTTTCGATAATTACGCACGATTCTATGAAGCAATTCAATAAACTTCGCCTACTGATGCTCTCGGTCGCCTCGGCGGCCGTCGTCGGCATGGCAACCCTCACGGGTTGCTCCAAGGTGGACGATACGTTGGGCTCGAACCTGATTCCCGACGATGAGCAGATGAGAGCCGGATTCATCTCTCTGCCCGAGATTACGGATAAAAATCCGAAGAAATACGTCGAGACGCGTCTGTTTCAGACCGATTCGGTCCTCTCGGCCAATCTCCCGGAGGGTTATCTGGGTCTGACCAACAACGACACGCTGGGCCGCCGTTCGGTGGGCTTCCTGACGCAGTACACCTCGGGCTACCTGGTCGATTCGGGGTACTTCGGCTATATGCCCTTCTTCGACTCGGCGCAGCTGGTGCTGTCGGTGGCCAAATACGGATCGGACACCACGACGGTCCAGGAGTTCGAGATCTATGAGGTGATCACGAACGACTACCTCGAGAAGAAGCCCGTGGCCTCGGGCAAGACCGAGCGCGATACGCTCTTCTATGTGGGCTTCACCCCCGAGAAGGTCTCCTATCTGGACAACCGCAGCATCATCAACCCCAACCCGCTCTTCACCTTCACGCTGGGCGGCGACCACGGTCCGAGTTCCACGGCCGTGACGCTCACTCCCACGGCCGAGGGCAAGGAGTTCGTCAAGCGGCTGATGTTGCAGACGGGCGAGTTCAAGGACAAGTACGACATCTATGATTCGAAGGACGTCACCAAGTGGCTGAAGGCCTTCGAGGGTCTGTATATCAAACCCAAGATCGATCCCGCCGCCAAGGGCCAGGGTACGATCTATGCGCTGACGCTCAACAGCTCGGCCCTGTCGATCTACGGCCGTAACCGCCATAAGGACGACCCCACGCTGATCAAGGATACGATCGGACTGGTCTTTCCGTTCAGGAATACGCAGTATAAGGAGGGCAACGTCTCGATCAATGTCGTAGAGCGCGACTACTCGACGGCCACGGCTACCGGCGTGAAGGTCGATTTGGAGGAGGTCCGCGAGCCGGAGGCCGGCAAGGAAGACAACCGTCCCGAGAATCCCCGCGTCTATGTCGAGGGTCTGGGCGGTGTGATCAGCGAGATGTCGTTCGGCGAGGAGTTCTTCAAGGCCCTGGAACTGCGTATCGAGCAGGAGAACCGGGCTTCGGGTCAGAACTTCCGTACGCTGGCCTTCAACCAGGCGTTGATGACCGTCTTCTTCCCGTCGAGCTTCTACAGCTGGGAGGAGATCACGCCCGGCAACCAGGACGCTCTGATCAAGGAGATGAACGGTGCCCCGCAGCGTTTGGGACTCTATCTGAACTACAAGACCCTGGAGGGTATTCCCGACTATGCCTACTCCTACGAGAAGAACTATGAGGTGACCATCCCCTACGACGGTTACGTCAATCGCAGCCGCGGCTGCTATGTGATGGATATCACCACCTATATGCAGGAGGTGTGGAACAACTACCTCGAGGCGAAGGTGGCCGCGGGTATCGACCGCAAGGCCTCGTACAGCGAGATCGACTGGGAGAAAATCGACTGGAAGAAGATCAAGAAGCGTTCGGTCTATATCGGTCCGGAGGCCTACGATCTGTTCACCTCGTCGTTCACCATCTTGCAGGGAGAGTCCTCCCCGGAGGGAGCTTCCGTGGTGAATAACGCGCCGATCCGCTTTGAGTTGGCGTATAGTCTGGTCAAGTAAAAACGCAAGGAACGAAACCTAAGTGTCGAGATGCTTAGGTTTTCGTCTTTCCTGAAAAGAGATCATAAAACGAAATGCAGGAAAATTTAGTTATCGTCGAGTCACCGGCCAAGGCCAAGACCATCGAGAAGTTCTTGGGTAAGGATTTCATCGTCAAGTCGAGCTTCGGCCACATCCGCGATCTCTCCAAGAAGGATCTGGGTATCCACATCCAGGAGGGGTTTCAGCCCATCTATGAGATTCCGAGCGACAAGAAGAAAGTCGTGGACGAATTGAGCAAATTGGCCAAGACCAAGACCGTGTGGCTGGCTTCCGATGAGGACCGCGAAGGAGAGGCCATCGCATGGCACCTGACCGAAGTGTTGGGTCTCCCGGTCGACACTACAAAACGTATTGTCTTTCACGAAATCACCAAACGCGCCATCCTCGAGGCCATCGAGAGCCCGCGTACGGTGAATATGAACCTGGTCAATGCCCAGCAGGCCCGCCGAATCCTGGACCGTCTGGTCGGATTCGAGCTTTCGCCCGTGCTGTGGAAAAAGGTGCGTCCGTCGTTGTCGGCCGGACGTGTGCAGTCGGTGGCTGTCCGCCTGTTGGTGGAGCGTGAGCGCGAGATCATCGCCTTCAAGTCGACGCCCTTCTTCCGTGTCGTGGGCCAGTTCTACGCGACCAATGCCCCCGAGAAGACGATCTTCAAGGCCGAGCTCTCGACGCGTTTCCAGACGCGTGAGGAGGCCGAGGAGTTCCTCCGTCAGGCCATCGGTGCAGGATTCGTGGTATCGAAGTCGGAGGAGAAACCCGCCCAGCGTCACCCTGCACCCCCGTTCACGACCTCGACCCTCCAGCAGGAAGCCGGCCGCAAGCTGGGAATGTCGGTGTCGCAGACCATGTCGGTGGCCCAGCACCTCTACGAGCAGGGTCTGATCACCTATATGCGTACCGACTCGGTGAACCTCTCGCAGCTGGCCCTGGTGCAGTGCAAGGAGGAGATTACGAAGCTTTATGGCGAAAAATATTCGCAGTGGCATAACTATAAGACCAAGACCAAGGGCGCCCAGGAGGCTCACGAGGCCATCCGTCCGACCTATATCAACCAGCACCAGATCGAGGGTACTCCCGCCGAGAAGAAACTCTACGACCTGATCTGGAAACGCACGGTGGCCTCGCAGATGGTGGCCGCCGAGCTGGATCGCACGACGATGGTCATCGACATGATGGGCACGAAACACCAGTTCGTGGCCACGGGTGAGGTGATCCGTTTCGACGGATTCCTGCGCCTCTACTCCGAGTCCACGGACGAGGACCAGACGCAGGAGAGCAGCGAGGGCATCCTGCCCAAGATGGCGACGGGCGATCCGGTATCGGCCTCGCAGATCACGGCTACGGAGCGTTTCACGCAGGCTCCCTCGCGCTATAATGAGGCCTCGCTGGTCAAGCGTCTGGAGGAGCTGGGCATCGGCCGTCCTTCGACCTACGCCCCGACCATCACGACGATCATCAACCGTGGATACGTCGTCAAGCAGAACAAGGAAGGCAAGAAACGCGACTACGTGCAGCTGACCCTGGCCAAGGACAAGATCTCCTCGAAAACCCTTTCGGAGAACTTCGGCAAGGAGAAGAGCCGTCTCTCGCCTACGGATATCGGCATGGTGGTCAATGACTACCTCGAGACCCAGTTCGGTCCGATCATCGACTATAACTTCACGGCCAACGTCGAGAAGGAGTTCGACCGTGTGGCCGAGGGTGACATCACCTGGCACAAGATGATCGATAACTTCTACGGTCCGTTCCACCGGATGGTCGACACGGCCATCGGTACCCAGACCGACAAACGCAACCAGGTGCGTGTGCTGGGCAATGACCCCAAGACGGGTCATGTCGTGAAGGCCCGCATCGGCCGCTACGGTCCGATGGTCGAGATCGAGGGCGCGGAGGGCGAGAAAGGCCGCTTCGCATCGCTCAAGACGGGCCAGTTGATCGAGTCGATCACGCTGGAGGAGGCTCTGGAGTTGTTTGCCCTGCCGCGTGTGCTGGGTGAGCTGGACGGCGAGGAGCTGACGGTCGGTATCGGCCGCTATGGTGCTTATGTGCGCTACGGCAAGTCGTTCGCCTCGTTGCAGAAGAGCGACGATCCCTATACGGTGACCTACGATCGCGCCGTGGAGGTGGTGCGTGCCCATCAGGCTGCGGCCAAAGCCGCCAACACCCCCTTGCGCACCTTCGAGCAGGATGCCGACCTGGTGGTCAAGAGCGGCCGCTACGGTCCCTACATCGCCTATAAGGGCAAGAACTACCGCCTGCCCAAGAGCGTGAAGCCCGAAGAGGTGACCTACGAGGAGTGCCAAAAGATTGTTTCGACATCAAAAAAGTAACTTAACCCAATAAAAACATTTATTCCGCATGAAAAAACTGCTTACCCTGCTGATGCTCGGCATCGTTTGCTCGGCTTCGGCACAGACGGAGACTCCGTCGCAAGACAAGAAAGAAGAGGGTTACATCTTCACCGACACCAAGATCGTACCGACGACCCCCGTCAAAAACCAGCATCGCAGCGGTACCTGCTGGTGCTATTCGACCGTGACTTTCCTCGAGAGCGAGCTGCTGAAGGCCGGTTTCCCTGAGATTCATCTCTCGGAGATGTGGGTTGTGCGCCACTCCTATAAAGATAAAGCCCGTAAATATATCCGCCTCCACGGTCATCTGAACTTCGCCGAGGGCGGAGCTTCGCACGATGTGATCGACGCCATCCAGAAATACGGCATTGTTCCCCAGGAGGTTTACTCGGGTTTCAACTACGGTACCGACAAGGCCGATTTCCACGAGCTTTCGCCCGTGTTGAAGGGTTACCTCGACGGTGTGCTGGCGGGTGCCGAGCGCGGTCGTGAGCTGTCTACGGCTTGGGAGCGCGGTTTCGACGCCATCCTCGACCAGTACTTCGGCGAGATGCCCGAGACCTTCACCTACAACGGCAAGGAGTACACTCCCAAATCGTTCGCCGAGTCGCTGCCCATCAACATGGAGGACTATATCGACCTGACGTCGTTTACGCACCACCCCTTCTACTCGAAGTTCGTTTTCGAGATTCCCGACAACTGGATCTGGGGTGAGGTTTACAACCTCCCGCTCGAGGAGCTGACCGCTACGGTCGACAACGCTCTGGAGAACGGTTACACCGTGGCTTGGGGTACGGACGTGAGCGAGAAGGGCTTCAGCCGCACCAAGTCGATCGGTATCATCCCCGAGGCTGATCTCGACGGTATGAGCGGTACGGAGTCGGCCCGCTGGGGCAAACTCACCGACCGTGAGAAGGAGGCCATGCTCTACAAGTTCGACAAACCGGGCAAGGAGCGTAAGATCGACCAGGAGATGCGTCAGGTGGCATTCGACAACTTCGAGACCACCGATGACCACGGTATGGTGATCATGGGTACGGCAGTTGACCAGGCCGGCAACCACTACTACAAGGTTCAGAACTCGTGGGATGTCAACAACCCCTACAAGGGCTTCTGGTACTTCTCGCGTCCGTTCTTCGAGTACAAGACCACTTCGGTGACGATCAACAAGAACGCCATCCCGAAGGAGATCCGCAAGAAGCTGGGCTTGAAATAATTCTTTTACCATAATCAACGAGGGGTGACCGTCCGTTTGGGCGGTCGCCCTTTTTTTTGTGCCTGTACGTGGCGGATATTGTGGCGGGGCGGTCGATGTCGGGCAGGGGCGGTTTGCGGCGGGGGGCTGAGGATGACATGAGGTGGCGGGACTGCGGGGAGAGAGCTGACGCTATGGATGTTGTGACCTTGCGGGCGGAGTGTCGGGGCAAGATACCGGTTTTCGGGACGTGACGGATAGCCGAGGGGGTGACGGGGCGGAAGGTGGCGGATAAAGAGCATACCGCGAGTGCTGGAAGAAGCGGAAAAATTCGGTTGCGGGTATTATGGCTGATGTTTTTTGCGAGGGATTGGTCGCGCCTTTTTCCGAAGCATTGGGGAATGTCTTGGGGGCAGACACCGGATGGTCGGCGGTTGGGCGACGGGAGCAGGCGGCGGTTGGTCGGAATGCGGCCGGGATGATGGGGACGCGGTCGATTTCCGGAGTGAATTTCGGGCAAAGAGGGGCGAAATCGGCCGTTTTTCTGCGGCAACAAAGCTCTTGGGTGGAAGATACCCGGCCCGACGGAATGGGGGCGGGGAAGAGGAAAAAAAGAAAAGAGCCCGACACAAAGTCAGACTCTTTTTTGTATAAAGTTTTAAAAGTTTCTTTTAGAAAAAAGGGGAGGTTTAGCGGACACCCAGTCTAACGCTCTCTCCCAACATAATCATGGCGGTGCGGAACCAGCCGTTCAAACGTGCTTTCATAGTAAATAAATTTAATTAATTATTAAATATTCTTATTAACTAAGACGATGCAAAAGTAATGCGCCCGAATGAAATATGCAAATATTTTTCTTTAAAAAATTTATAAATTTTAAAAGAAAATTTATTTATCCTTGTAATTTATTGATAATCAGTATTTGTGCGATGTGCAAAAAATGAGCTTTTCTCCCTGCAACGAGGCCTCGGGAGCGAATGTCACCCCGATTTCTTAACATTGGATTCCGACTTCGGCCAGTGGGATTTTCTACTCTCGCTACCTTGCTTTTTTGTGAAAACCGATCTGTTTTGAAGGCTTGGCCTCTTAAATGCCGCTCGACAATCCCTCCGACCGTCCCCTGTTTCGGGGCTTCGGTCCTCCGGGATTTGGGCTCTCGTATTTGGGCTTTTTATCTCCGCTTCTATCCTGTTTCAATCCCTGCGCTACTTGCACCCCCGCACCTCGTCCCTTCTGCCCCGTCTTGTGCCCGCTTGGCTTGCCGATAAGGAGTTTTAGCCTTGCGGCTTTTGCGCTTGTGGCTGAAGAAAAAGGCCGGAGTGGCGGTTGTGGAGCGAATTTTGTGGAAAGAGGAAACGGACAAACTGGGAAAATATCGGAAATTTCGCAGGTGGCCTTATCCTTGTTTTGGAGAAATATCGGGCAATTCAGAGGACGAATCAAAGAAACTTCAGTGGGCTTTGTCCCTGGAACAGAAGATATTCCGAACACCCGATTTGGTGCAATCGGAAAATATAACTATCTTTGCAGATCACTGACAATAGAATTTTAATGAGAAAACTCTGTCGAATATTGCTCCTTTCGCTCCTTTTGGTGGGGGTGAGGGTAGCGCAAGGTCAGAACATACAGGAGGGACCCGATCAGATCGTTCCCTTGACCCACCAGCAGCTCGGAGGTGGCCGCAAACAGGCGCAGACGCTTCAGGATTCGCTTCAGCCCACTCCTGCCCGCAAGGGTTTCTTCCGTCGCATCATTGATTATTACAGCCGTTCGAATGTCGACCGTACCTTCGAGAAGAAGATCGACTGGAGCATCGCTCCGGGTCCGAACTATTCGTCGGATGTGGGTTTCGGTATCGGTTTTCTACTGGCGGGACTCTACCGCCTGGACCGCACGGATTCGGTGACCGCTCCCTCGAATATCTCGATCTACGGTAACTTCACGACCGAGAAATTCGTCTTGTTGCGTTTCAGCGGCGACAATATCTTCCAGAAAAACAAGCACCGACTGAGCTATTCGGGTGCATTTGTCTATTTCCCGGGTGCGTTCTACGGTATCGGCAACGATTTGGGCGAACTGGGTTATGTACAGGAGCTGACGACGACCAACGCCATCTTCCGCATATCGTACTGCACGGCCATCGTCGACCGTCTCTATGTAGGTGTCAGCGGTGGATTCAACTACTCGGGTACCCAATACAAGGATTCGGGCATCAAGGAGACCCTTGAGCAGATCAAGAGCGGTGAGATCGAGAATCCCGGAGGCAAGATCGGGGAGTTGTATAACCTGTGGACGGATAAACGTTATGATCCCGACTTGCAGGATCCCTTCTCGAACTATATCCGCGAAACGGGCGAGCGGGCCAATGCCTTCAATGCCAATTTGGGTGTGTTCCTCCAGTACGACACGCGCGACATCACGTTCAATGCCACGAAGGGTATCTTCCTCAAGACCGAAGCCAAGTGGTATCCGAGCTGGCTGGGTAATACCAGGCGCGATTTCGGCCGTTTCACCCTCACGTTCGATGCCTACAAGAAACTGTGGCGGGGCGGAGTGCTGGCCTATGACCTCTATGCCGATTTCACGGTCGGCACACCCTCGTGGCATATGTATGCCAAGTTGGGCGGTATGGAGCGTATGCGCGGTTACTACGAAGGCCGCTACCGCGACAAACGATTGGTGGAGACGCAGTTGGAGCTCCGGCAGAAGGTCTACCGCCGCCACGGAATCGTGGGCTGGATCGGTGTCGGCCAGGTGTGGGGAACGCATAAGTTCCGCTGGAACAATACGTTGTGCAGCTTTGGCTGCGGTTACCGTTTCGAGTTCAAGAAGGGTATGAACATCCGTCTGGACTACGGTTGGGGTGCTTATGGAAACCCGAATCTGCCGTGGGACAAAAAACGTTCGTCGGCCTTCCTCTTCACGGCCTCCGAGGCGTTCTAAGATCCGGAGCGAAAGTGCGCCGGGGTGTGCAGAAGTACGCCGGGGTGTGCTGTGATGTGCGAGGAATGTCGCGCTGCGTACAAGGAAATGTACTGCGGTGTGAGCCGGGAGGTGCGCGATGTGCGCGATGTGCGGGGCGTGGAATTGCTGAAGGGTGATTGCCGCTTCCGATCCGCAAGGCGGACTTGAAATCATAAAAACACCCGTCTGTTTTCCTAAATTCGGAATACAGACGGGTGTTTCTTGTTGCGAGGGGATGATCCTGTTGGGGTCATCCCCTTTGTCGTCGGACGATGTCGGGACGGGGGGCGGTTGTGGAACGAAATTAGGAATGGAAGTGTAGTTGTGGAGCGGGTGCTGGGGGGAGGAGGGTAAAGGCGAAGAGGTGTCGATGGTTGCGGTCGGTCGGGCCGCGGTCGGGTGAAATAGCGAGGCCGAGGGGCGCGGACGCAGAAGGGGAGAGGTGTTGCGTTGTGGCGGAGGAGCGTGGCGGGCGGAGGTGTGGTTTATTGGGAGGGGGATAATGCGTAGTTAAATAGCGAGGCTGGGGATGCGGCCTGGGGATTTCGGGAATAATAGTGTAGAAATGAAAATCCCGACCGCATCAACCTTTGGGGCGGATGCGGTCGGGATCTGAGGTTTATGGGTTTCCCGTCGGGGATGATGTGAGACGGGATCTGTTGTCTGACAGGATGTTATCTTTTGCGAAACTTGCCTGAGAAAGATCTTTCCTGGGGATTTTCCGCAGATTTTCCCGCTGCTTTCCCCGTGGAGGAGGTGCTGCGGCGGAAGTCGCGGAAGTCCCGGTTTTCGCGGCTGCCCCGACCGTTCAGACCGTTCTGAATCTCGCGGCCGTTGTGATCGTTACGACCATCCCGCATCTCGCGGCCATCGCGGGAGAATCCGCCCCGGGAGCGGTCCGAAGATCCGGATTTGCGGGTTCTGCGATCGGAGTATTCCTCCCGGGTGTATTTGGGGGCAGAGTCCGAATTTCTGTCGAGTGCCGATTTTCGCGAGCCCTTGCCTTCGCGGGGAAAGCGGGCGGGGAAGCCCTCCTGCCGCGAGGTACGCACCGTGGGATGGGCCGTGTGGCGGCTTGGGGCAGCTCCCGACTGGATCGGATTGCCGTCCTCGGAGAAGAAGTAGCTCTTCTGACGGCGTTTCTCCTCCTGCGAACGGGCCACGTAGACCTCCTCGTGGGTGTAGGGATTCTCGCCCGTGTAGAACATGACGGACGAGAGGGTCATCGGCGTGGGGGTGAGATCCTGCACCTGCTCCAGCGTGAAGTGCAGCTTGCCCAATACCTTCTCCGAGAGGTGCTTCATGTCGCACTCCTCGCATCCGGGGTGGGACGAGATGAAGTAGGGAATGAGCTGGTAGCGCAGTCCCTCGCGCTCGCAGATGTCGTGGAAGTCGGTGTTGAGCTTCTCGAAGAGGGCGAACGGAGGTTTGCGCATCAGTCTTAGGACGCGCTCCTCGGTATGTTCGGGGGCGACCTTCAGACGTCCCGAGGTGTGGTATTTCACGACCGTTTCGAGATAGGGCGAATCGTCGAACAGATCGTAGCGTATGCCGCTGCCGATGAATGCTTTCTTGATGCCCTTTATGTCGCGGATCTTGGCATAGAGGTCGAGCAGCGGACGGTGATCGTCATTCAGATTGGGGCACTTCGAGGGGTGGAGGCACGACGGACGGCGACAACGCGCACAAAGCTCCTTGTTGCGGCCGCTCATGTGGTACATATTGGCCGAGGGCGCACCCACATCGGACAGATAGCCCTTGAAGTCGGGCATCCGGGTGATCTTCTGTACCTCCTCGAGGATCGAACGCTCGCTGCGGGAGTTGATGAACTTGCCCTGGTGGGCCGAGATGGTGCAGAACGAGCATCCGCCGAAGCATCCGCGGTGGATGTTGACCGAGTGCTTGATCATCTCCCACGCCGGGATGTCGCCCTTGCCCGCATAGCGCGGATGGGGTGCACGTTCGTAGGGCAGGTCGAACGAATGGTCCAGCTCCTCGGTCGAGAGCGTGGCGTTGGGCGGGGTGACCACCACATAGCGGTCGCCGACCTGCTCGACGAGGGTGGCCTGGGGGTTCATCAGATTGCTCAACGTCTCGATGCGCGCGAAGTTCTCGCCGAAGGCCTTCTTGTTGGCCACACACTCCTCGAAAGAGTGCAGGTGGATGGTCTGCTCCTGGTCGAGACGTTCGACATACTTCCGGTCGGCCACGAAAGCCACCTGGCGGATCTTGCGCAGGAGCTTGGCGTTGAAACCGTTGCGCATCTTCCGGGCCACTTCCTGTACGACCTTTTCGCCCATGCCGTATATCAAGAGATCGGCCTCCGATTCCGTGAGGATCGAGGGGTGGAGCGAGTCGGACCAGTAGTCGTAGTGGGTCAGGCGTCGGAGCGATGCTTCGATGCCGCCGACTACCACCGGAACGTGGGGAAAGAGGCGTTTGAGGATACGGGTATAGGTCGTCACCGTGCGGTCGGGGCGGAATCCGGCCTTGCCGCCGGGGGTGTAGGCGTCGTCGTGGCGGAGACGGAGGTTGGCCGTGTAGTGGTTGACCATCGAGTCCATGGCTCCGGCCGAGATGCCGAAAAACAGACGCGGGGTGCCCAGTTTGGTGAAGTCGCGCAGGTCGTCCCTCCAGTTGGGCTGGGGGACGATGGCCACACGATAGCCCTCGGCCTCGAGCAGACGTCCGATGACGGCCGCCCCGAAGGCCGGGTGGTCGATGTAGGCATCACCCGAAAAGAGGATGACATCGAGCTGATCCCATCCCCGTTCGCGTACCTCTTTTATGGTTGTCGGTAGAAACATCTTGATTGTTTTTTGCAGGTCGCCCCCCACCCGTGGGATGAGGGGCGTTGCGATGAATTGGGCAGGAGCAGAGAGATTCGAACTCCCATCAACGGTTTTGGAGACCGCTATTCTACCCTTGAACTATGCTCCTAAGGTATCGGGACGATGGTCCCGGGGCTGCACCGCAGCCCTTATTCCTCCTCGCGGATGCGTCCTGCGGTGACGTAGCCCTCCCACTTCTCGATCAGCAGGCGGAAGTCCTCCGGAAGTTCGCTCTCGAAGAGTACGTCCTTGCCCGTCGAGGGGTGGACGAAGCCCAGCATTCGGGCGTGGAGCGCCTGGCGGGGCATGATGGTGAAGCAGTTTTCGATGAACTGCTTGTATTTGGCAAAGGTTGTGCCCTTGAGTATCCGGTCGCCGCCGTAGCGGGCGTCGTTGAACAGGGGGTGGCCGATCCACGACATATGGACGCGGATCTGATGCGTGCGTCCCGTTTCGAGACGGCACTCCACCAGTGTCACATAGCCGAAGCGGCGCAACACACGCCAATGGGTCACGGCGTGTTTGCCCTCCGATCCGTCCTCAAAGACATACATCTTCTGACGGTCCTTCGGGCTGCGGCCGATGTTTCCGGTGATCGTGCCCTCGTCCTCGTCGAAGTTGCCCCATACCAGGGCCACATATCGGCGCTGGATCGAGTGGTCGAAGAACTGCTTGCCCAGGCGGGCCAGGGCCTGTTCGTTCTTGGCCATCACGAGGATTCCCGACGTGTCCTTGTCGATGCGGTGGACCAGACCCGCGCGGGTGTTGCCCTCGCTGTACATCGGGAGGTTTCTCAGGTGCCAGGTCATGGCGTTGACCAGCGTGCCGCTGTGGTTGCCCACACCCGGATGCACGACCATGCCCGCGGCCTTGTTGACCAGCACCACATCGTCGTCCTCGTAGATGATATTCAGGGGAATGTCCTCGGGGATGATCTCATACTCGCGTTTGGGATAGGGCATCACCAGTTGGATGCGGTCCAGAGGCTTGACCTTGTAGCTGGACTTGGCCGGGACTCCGTTCACGAGGATGTTGCCGCTGTCGGCCGCCGCCTGGATGCGGTTGCGCGAGCAGTTTTCCATGTGGGCCACCAGGAATTTGTCGAGGCGCAGGAACTTCTGTCCCTTGTCGGCCGTCACGGAGAAGTGTTCGTAGAGTCCGCCTTCGCCGTCGCTTTCATCATCCTCGTCGTCGTCCTCCTCGTCATCCTTATGGTCGATGGGGCGGATCTCTTCTTCGGCGGGGCGGGTGGTCTCAGCCGTAAAGCAGGGCCGGGGCGTATCGTTAAGGGTCTTATGAACGGTCATTAGTCGAAAAATTCGGAATTGTTGTTATCTTGAGCGGGGTGCTCCCCCTCTGCGGGCGTACTTTCTGAGAGTAGGGCCTTGAGCTGGAGGTTCTCCAGCGAATCGAGACGCTCCTGTTCCCTCTGCTGCTCTTTTGCGAGCACCTGGGCGGCCTCCTGGGCCGATTTGCTTTCGCGGGAGATCTTTTTTTCATTGAGCGTCAGGCGCAGGTCCACTTCGTCGCCCAGCGACGTGTAGTGGCGTGCCACGGGATCCTGGGCGTAGACGCGGGCGTCTTTCTGGTTGAGCATGTTGATTCCCTCGTCGAAGTGCAGCTTGCCGATGTTGAGTCCCGACTCCCACAGGCGGCCCTTGGCCTCCTTGAGGGGCAGTCCGACCAGGAAGGGCGTGGCCGTGGAGGATTCTCCCTCCTCGACACCCACATGAAGGGTGACACCCGATCCCACCTCGGCCTCGACGCGCGAGGAGGCCAGGACGGGTTTGTTGTGGCAGTACTCCTCCAGGACGTAGTTGGTGGCGATGTCGGGGCGGTAGACCAGTCGTTCGATTTCGAGTCCGGCGATCTCCAGCATGTTCTTGGCCTGGCGGAGCGACCGTCCCGCCACATAGGGCACGGGGACCATTTTCTCGCGGAAGGAGTTGATCGTGATGTAGATCATGCGTCCGGGTTTTACCTCCACGCCACCCTCGGGCAGCTGGGCCAGGACGATGCCACCCTCGTAGGTCGGCACGAAGAGCGAGTCGTTGATGTGGAGGTCGAGGTCGTTTGCGCGGGCGATCTTGCGGGCCTCGTCCAGTCCGATGCCCGAGAGGTCGGGCACCGTACGGCGGGCGCCGTGGCGGGTGCCGAGCTGCATGATGAAATGGGCCGCGAGGGCCATCCCGAGGATGATCAGGCCCATCAGAGCCAGATTATAGAGGAGCCTGTGCTCCTTGATGCGGTTGAATATCGAAGAGAGGTTGTTGTTCATTTTCTCCGTATTTTTTATTTGGGTGCTTTCCGATAGAGGTATATGGCGATGATCAGATAGATGATGTTGGGCAGCCATACGGCCACTCCCGTGGGGAGGGATCCGCTCTTGGCGAACTCCTCGAAGAAGCGGATGAAGAGGATGTAGGAGAAACACAGGGCCGTGCCGATACCGATGTGGAGTCCCGTGCCGCCCCTCACCTTGCGCGAGGAGAGCGAGACGCCGATGAGCGTCAGGATGAAGGTCGAAAGCGGGTAGGCATAGCGGGCGTGGCGTTCGACCTCGATGATGTTGATCGAGTTGGAGCCTTTGGCCCGCTGCTGGTCGAGGAACTCGTTCAGCTCGGAGATGTTCATCGTGTGGATCAGATCGTTGACCTGGCCCAGCTCGGCCACCTCGAGGTTGATCAGCGTGTCGAGGTTGCGGTACTGCGAGAAGGTCTCCATGCCCAGCGAGTCGAATTCGCGGCGGATGTACCGGGGGGCGGACCAGCGTTTGGTCTCGGTGTTGAACTTCACGCCGGCGGTCTCCAGCGAATGGGTCATCGTGCCGCCGTTGTAGTGTTCCAGGGCGAAGAACGAGGCCTGTTGGGTCTGTTCGTTGTAGCCGCGGATGTAGGCGAAGGTTCCGGGCGACACCTGGCGGTAAATGTGACGTTCGTAGCCTCCCGAGCGGGCGCGTTTGACGTATTTCTGCTCGAAGTTGACGATGTGGCGCTGCGAGAGGGGGATGAGCCACAGATTGAGCGTCAGCGACAGCGAGGCGATGATCAGCGCACCGAGGAAGTAGGGCCACATGAGCCGGCGGAACGACATGCTTCCCGAGAGCATGGCCACGATCTCGGTCTGGTAGGCCATCTTCGAGGTGAAGAAGATGCAGGCGATGAAGGTGAACAGGCCGCTGAACTGGTTGACGAAGAAGGGGATGAAGTTCAGGTAGTACTCGAACACGATCTCCTTGAACGGGGCTTTCAGCTCCGTGAAGTCGTCGATTTTCTCCACATAGTCGAAGATCACCACGATGATGATGATCATGGCGATGGCGAAGAAGTAGGTCGAGAGGAACTTGCCCAATATGTAGCGATCCAAAATCTTGAATCCCGGGAAACGTAACTTCATATCTTTGTGTGGTGTGTCCCCCGCGGGCGGGGAACGCGTTATAGTGTGATTCGGGGGCCGTGGCCCCCGGGGTGGCGGGACGCGGGGTGTCCGGCCGTTAGAGACGGCGTTGCAGCTTGATGACGGCCTGCTCCTTCCACTGGTGGAAGTCACCCGCGATGATGTGCTGGCGGGCGGCGGTGACCAGTCGCAGGTAGAAGGCTATGTTGTGCAGCGAGGCGATCTGTGCGGCGAGCATCTCTCCGCAGGTGCAGAGGTGGTGGAGGTAGGCCTTCGTGTAGAGTGTGTCGACAAAAGCCGTACCCTCGGGGTCGATGGGCGAGAAGTCGTCCTCCCACTTCTTGTTGCGGATGTTGATCGTGCCCTCCCACGTGAAGAGCTGGCCGTTGCGGCCGTTGCGCGTCGGCATCACGCAGTCGAACATGTCGACTCCGCGGTCGATGGCCTCGAGAATGTTGACCGGCGTACCCACACCCATCAGATAGCGCGGACGGTCCTCGGGCAGGATGGCGTTGACCACCTCGATCATCTCGTACATCTTCTCCGTCGGCTCGCCCACGGCCAGACCTCCGATGGCATAGCCGTCGGCGTTGTACTGCTGGACGTTCTCGGCGGCGCGGGCCCTCAGATCGGGATACGTGCAACCCTGCACGATGGGGAACAGGGCCTGGTAATGTCCGTATTTGGGCTCGGTCTGGTGGTAGCGGTTGAAGCAGCGGTCCAGCCAGCGTTCCGTAAGGTCGAGCGACTTGGCGGCGTACTCGCGGGAGGCGTCGCCGGGAGGGCACTCGTCGAAGGCCATCATGATGTCGGCGCCGATGGTGCGCTCGGTATCCATCACGCTTTCGGGCGTGAAGAGGTGCTTCGATCCGTCGATGTGGGAGCGGAAGTGGCAACCCTCCTCCTTGAGCTTGCGGCAGGCGGCCAGGGAGAAGACCTGGAATCCGCCGCTGTCGGTGAGCATCGGGCCGTCCCAGGTCGAGAAGCGGTGGACGCCTCCGGCCTTTTCGATGATCTCCATTCCGGGACGCATGTAGAGGTGGTAGGTGTTGGCCAGGATGATCTGGGCACGGGCCTCCTGCTTGACGTCGCGGTGGAAGATACCCTTGACGGTGGCGGCCGTACCGACGGGCATGAAGATCGGGGTCTGGATCATACCGTGGTCGGTGCGGATCTCTCCGGCGCGGGCCTTCGAGGCGGGGTCTTTATGTTGGAGGGTGAAAGTCAAACTTTTTGTCGCTGTCATAGGTGCGTTGTCTCTAAAAAAATAAGTTTCTGCATTGCGGTTTTCCCGCCTTCGGGCCTCGGCCTTTGGGAGGGGGCCCGCCCCGGGGAGGGCGTTCCCTGCGCTGCTGAAAAACGGGCGGCGCGGGATAAAGGGATATAAACCGACAAGTTAACCCGACAAAAGTACAAAATTATTCTTAAATTTGAATTTTGAATTCTGAATTGTTTTGTACCTTTGCACATATTTATCCAATATGTATTTCTTAAATCATTTTTTCGAGTGTTATGGCTGGGAGGGTGCCGCTCTTGCGGGGGCGATGCTCCTGATGCTGGGCGTGCAGCTCTATTACTATATTTTTTGTTACGGACGGATCGCAACCTATATGAATAACCGTCGCGAGGCGGTGCGCGGCGAGGAGCCTTCGGTGTCGGTCATCGTGCCGATGTTTACGGAGGACTACGCCTTCGTGGAGGAGCGTCTGCCGCTGATCCTGGCGCAGAACTACCCCTCGTTCGAGGTGGTGCTGGTCTATGTGGGCCAGGACAACGATTTCTACGAGGAGCTGCTGCGTCTGAAGCACACCTTCCCGCAGATCACCGTCACCAAACTCCACCTCGACCCGCGTCACCCCATCTCGCGCAAGATGGCCTTGAACCTGGGTATCAAGTCGGCCTACAACGAGTGCATGGTCTTCACGTCGGTCGATTCCGCCCCGCAGACCGACCGCTGGCTGTCGCTCATGGCCAAGGGCTTTTCGAGAGGCGATGTGGTGGTGGCCTACTGCGGACTGGAGGAGAAGAAGGGACTGGGGAACTTCCTGATGCGTTCGTGGCGCATGATGCACTCGGCCGACTGGATCTGCCGCGCCGTGCAGCACCGTCCCTACCGCGGAACGTTCCAGAACATGGGATTCACCAAGAGTGTCTATTTCGGGGTGAGGGGATTCAACCACCTCAATATGAATATCGGCGAGGACGACCTCTTCCTGCAGGAGGTCATGACCCGCGAGAATGTCAGCGTGGTACTTTCGCCGCGTGCCACCTTGCGCGAGAAGGTGTGGGGCGGCCTGGGCTGGGGTATGGAGCGTGCCCGCTATTTCGGCTCGGCAAGACGTTTCTATCCGCGTACGGCCCGTAACTTCAGGCAGTGGGAGGGCGGATCGCGTGTGCTGTTCTTCCTCATGGTGGCGTGTGCCCAGGCGGTCATGCCTCTGGAATTCAAGATCGTGGCGCTGATCTTGTTGCTCATCCGCTGGGGGGTGGTCCTCTTCGGGATCAAACGCCTGGCCGACCGTCTGGGCGAACGGCGTATGTTGGCCCGCTATTTCCTCTACGATCTGCTCAGCCCCTTCGGTGAGCTGTGGTTAAGCCTGTCACTCATCCGCAAAGACGAGAAGGTATGGAGATAGACGACTATATCGTAGCCGACGACGGACGGCTGGTGGAGCTGGCCCTGGGGGGCGATGATACGGCCTTTGCCTACCTCTTCAACCGCTACCGGGACTCGATCTACCGTCTCTTCGTGCAGCGGCTGGGAGGGGTGAACGATGCCGACGACCTGTTGCAGGAGACCTTCATCAAGGTCTACATCAACCTCCACCGCTATTCGCGGGCCTATACCTTCGGGCAGTGGGTCTATACCATCGCCCGCAACACGTTTGTGGACTTCATGCGCCGCCGTCAGGACGACATCTCGATCGACGAGCGTTTCGCCGCCCCCGAGGCCAATGCCCCCACTCCCGAGGAGCGGGTGATCAACCTCCAGCAGCGGCATCAGATCGAACATTATCTCGAACAGCTGCCGCCGAATTACCGCCTGCTCATCAAGATGCGCTTCTTCGACGAATACTCCTACGAGGAGATCGCCGAAAAGCTGGACCGACCGATGGGCACGGTCAAAACCCAGATTCATCGCGCCCGCGAGCGGATGTGTCAACTGATCAAAAACGAAAAATAGATATGGAACTCATCTTGAAATATTTCCCCGATCTGAGCGACGAACAACGCCGTCAGTTTGACGCCCTCTATGGCCTCTATGCCGACTGGAATGCCAAGATCAACGTCGTCTCTCGCAAGGATTTCGACCAGCTCTATCTGCGTCATGTGCTCCACTCGCTGGCCATCGCCAGGGTGTGCCGTTTCGAGGCGGGGGCGCGGGTGTTGGATGTGGGCTGCGGAGGCGGATTCCCGTCCGTGCCGCTGGCCGTGATGTTCCCCGAGGTACACTTCGTGGCGGCCGACTCGATCCGCAAGAAGATCGCGGTGGTCGAGGGCGTGAGCGAGGGTCTGGGGCTGAAGAACATCGAACCGCGCTGGGGGCGTGTCGAGGAGATCGACCGCAGGTTCGACTATGTGGTGTCGCGTGCCGTGACCGCCATGCCCGAATTCGTGAAGTGGATTTGGACGAAGATCGAGCGCGGACAGAAGGGTACGCTGCCCAACGGAATCCTCTATCTGAAGGGTGGCGACCTGGCCGAGGAACTGGCGTTGACCCGTATGAAATGGGATCTCTACGACATCTCGGATTTCTTCGAGGAGGAGTTTTTCGAGACCAAAAAGGTGGTTTATACGCCTAAAATCTGATCCGGGGCGGAGTCTGATAAAACGGTTGAGGTGTATGGCTGCAAGGCTATGCACCTCAACCGTTTATATGGTTTTATGGTAATCGTTGCGGGCGAAAAGTTATTAACAATCCGGGTTTTTATCCACAAAACTGTTGAAAGTTGTCAACGTCTTTTTGACGTTATGAACAGCCTTTTTCCGTGTGTTGCGGAGGTGTTTTCGGAAGGTGTTGCGGGGTGTGTTGCGAGGAGCTTCGCGGGGAGTGAGGACGGCTCTCCGGACGAGGTGACGAGGTGCGGGGAAAGTTGCGGCCTTCGGAAAAAACGGGCGGAAGGCCAGGGAAGGAGCGGAGGTGTGGAGCGGTTTTCGAGCGGATGTGGGCGATGCAGCATGGAATCCGGGTAGGGAAAGGGGGCTTTCTAAAAACTGAGGGGGCGGAACGGGGCTCGTTTCTTAAAACAGAGGGATCGTGATGTTTTTCCCTTAAAAAAACGAGGGCACGGGAGGGGAGGTTGCTCCGAAAAAAACGAAGGAGAGCCTGTCCCTCCTTCGGGATGGAAATGACGGGCCGCTTTTGCAGCATTACCCCGATTGGCGATAGTGACAATAAAAAAACGGCCTGCTCCACAAGGGGGCAGACCGATGGTTGAATTCCGACCTCAGGCGATAGGGTCGCGTGGGGCGGATTAGAATCCGAAGTCGGATTTGCGGACGTAGCGTTTGGCCAAACCGCCCTCCGAGGTCTCGCGGTAGAGGCTCGGGAGGTTATGCCCCGTCTCGTTCATCACCTCGACCACCTTGTCGTAGCTCACCAGGTGTGAACCGTCCGAAAGCGTGGCGTAGGCATTGGCATCCAGGGCGCGGGCCGCGGCTACGGCATTGCGCTCGATGCAGGGCACCTGCACCAGTCCGCAGACGGGGTCGCACGTCAGTCCCAGGTGGTGCTCCAGAGCCATCTCTGCCGCATATTCGATCTGTGCGGGCGTGCCTCCGAAGAGCTGGCAGGCTGCTGCGGCCGCCATGGCGCACGCCACGCCGACCTCACCCTGACATCCGACCTCGGCCCCCGAAATCGAGGAGTGGGTCTTGGCCACATTACCGAAGAGTCCCGCCGTAGCCAGGGCTCTCAATATGCGCACACGCTTGAATTCGCGCGAGGTCGACAGATGATACAGCACCGCAGGCACCACGCCGCTCGATCCGCACGTGGGGGCCGTCACCACCACTCCGCCCGAGGCGTTCTCCTCGGCCGTGGCCAGGGCGTAGGCGTAGATCTTGGCGCGCGAGGCCAGCGAGTCGGTGTAGCTCTTCGACTTGACCCAGTAGGTGCTGGCCTTGCGCGACACCTTGAGTCCTCCGGGCAGTACGCCGTCGTTGTTCAGACCGCGCTCGATCGTCTCGCACATCACCGTCCAGACATGATCCATATAGTCCCAGATCTCCTTGCCCTCGCACTCCTGGACATACTCCCAGTAGGTCTTGCCCTCCTGGTAGCACCAGCGTTTGATCTCCGAGATGGTCGTCATGGGGTAGATGCTGCTCGGCACCTCCAGACGCGTGGTTTCGTTGGCCAGGGCGCCGCCGCCGACGCTGTAAATCTTCCACTCGGTGGCGACCTTACCCCCGCGCAAAGCCTCGAAATACATTCCGTTGGGGTGGAACGGCAGCACCACGTCGGGTTTCCAGACGATCTCCGTGGGGGCGATCTTGTCCAACACCGAAAGGATCGCCACATCGGTCAGGTGACCCTTACCCGTGGCGGCCAGCGAACCGTAGAGCGTCACGCGGAAGGCCTCGGCCTTGGGGCAGCGCTCGGCAAACATTTCGGCGGCCTTCTTGGGACCCATCGTGTGGCTCGATGAAGGGCCACAGCCGATTTTGTATAATTGTCTGAGTGATTCCATATGATCTGAAGAAATATTTCTTGGCAAAGATAGGGAAATTTTATTTATCTTTGTACAGCCCGCGCGGAGGAAGGAGATCTCTTTGGATGAATTTCTTTTGGAAAAGGTCCGCGGGGTGATCGTAATCGAAAACCAAAACAGATGAAAATATGAAAAAGATCATTGCAGCAGCACAGGCTCCCCAAGCCGTAGGTCCTTATTCCCAGGCCGTTGAGGCCGGTGGTACACTCTATGCTTCGGGTCAGCTCCCCATCGACGCCTCGACGGGCAAAATGGCCGAGGGCATCGAGGCCCAGACCCGCCAGTCGTTGAACAATCTGGGTTATATCCTCCGCGAGGCCGGCTACGACTTCTCGAATGTGGTCAAGACCACCGTTCTGCTGAACGACATCAAGGACTTCGCCGCCATGAACGCCGTCTATGCCGAGTACTTCACCTCGGAGATGCCCGCCCGTATGTGCTATGAGGTGGCTGCACTGCCGATGGGTGCTCTGGTTGAGATCGACGCCGTAGCCGTGAAGTAGCGTTTTTTCAGAAAAACGCAGCCTCCGATCCCGCCGTTGCCTTACCTATATTTAATTAAGATACAGAGTGACGGAGGGGTGTCGGTACTGAGATTGTCCGATGGGCAATTTATCATCTTGGGAATCAGATGCTTGTGGCTTTCGGGAGACGGTCTTCGGGATTCCGATTCCTGAAAAACCGGGAGTGCTGCGGCCGAGTCTGCGGAGACTCCCTTCTTTGTCTGTTGCGCGTAGAAAGTGAAACGGCAAATTGGAAGTTTGCGGAAAAAGTGGCAAATTTGCACCCCCTTTATGGCCCAGAGCAATAAAGTCAAATAATAATACAACATATATTTATGTCAACAACAACACAACAGGAGCCCCGTGTCGCGGTCGACTATAATGACGCCCTTGCCGCCTCGAAGGAGTACTTCGACGGTGACGACCTGGCCGCAACGGTCTGGGTCAGCAAGTACGCACTCAAGGACTCCTTCGGAAACATCTATGAGCGCACGCCGGAAGAGATGCACCACCGCATCGCTGCCGAGATCGAGCGTGTGGAGCGCAAGTACCCCAACCCCATGTCCAAGGAGGAGGTATTCGCGCTGCTCGACCACTTCCGGTACATCATCCCCCAGGGCGGTCCGATGACCGGTATCGGCAACAATCTGCAGGTGGCCTCGCTGTCGAACTGCTTCGTGATCGGACACCGCCACCCGGCCGACTCCTACGGAGGTATCTTCCGCATGGACGAGGAGCAGGTGCAGCTGATGAAACGCCGTGGCGGCGTGGGTCATGACCTCTCGCACATTCGTCCCGCAGGCAGTCCCGTGCTCAATTCGGCCCTTACGTCGACAGGTATCGTCCCCTTCATGGAGCGTTACTCGAACTCCACGCGCGAGGTGGCTCAGGACGGTCGTCGCGGTGCGCTGATGCTCACCCTCTCGATCAAACACCCCGATGCCGAGCGTTTTATCGACGCCAAGGTCGACACGGGTAAGGTGACCGGTGCCAACGTCTCGATCAAGATCGACGACGAGTTCATGCGCCGCGCCATCGCCGGAGAGATGTACCACCAGCAGTTCCCCATCAACGCCGAGCATCCGAAATACGAGCAGGATATCGACGCCGGAAAGCTCTGGAAGAAGATCATCCACAACGCCTGGAAATCGGCCGAGCCCGGAGTGCTGTTCTGGGACACGGTTCTGCGCGAGAGCATCCCCGACTGCTATGCCGACGAGGGTTTCGTGACCGTATCGACCAACCCTTGCGGTGAGATTCCGCTCTGCCCCTACGATTCGTGCCGTCTGTTGGCGCTCAATCTGCTGGGCTATGTCGACAATCCGTTCCACGCCGATGCGCGGTTCAACTTCGAGAAGTTCCGCAAGCACGTGGCCAAGGCCATGCGCATGATGGACGACATCATCGACCTGGAGCTGGAGAAAGTCGAGCTGATCATCAAGAAGATCGAGGCCGATCCCGAGGATGCCGATGTGCGCTTCGTGGAGCTGGATCTGTGGAAGAAGATCCGCAATATGGCTCAGAAAGGTCGCCGTACGGGTTTGGGTATCACGGCCGAAGGCGATATGCTGGCCGCACTGGGCCTGCGCTATGGTACGGAAGAGGGCAATGCCTTTGCCGTCGAGGTGCAGAAGGCCCTGGCCCTGGCCGCCTACCGTGCATCGGTCGAGATGGCCAAGGAGCGCGGCGCCTTCCCCGTATATGACACCGCCAAGGAGGAGAACAACCCCATGATCGGCCGCATCCGCGAGGCCGACCCCGAGCTGTATGCCGATATGGTCCAGTTCGGACGCCGCAACATCGCCCTGCTGACGATCGCCCCCACGGGTACCACGTCGCTCATGTCGCAGACCACGTCGGGCATCGAGCCGGTGTTCCGCACGGTCTACAAGCGTCGCCGCAAGATCAATCCCTCGGATGTCGATACCCATGTCGACTACCAGGACGAGACGGGCGAGAAATTCCAGGAGTATAACGTCTATCACCATAACTTCGTGAAGTGGCTGAAAGCCAACGGATACGATGTCGAGCGCCTGAAGGATATCTCTGACGAGGAGTTGTCCGGGTGGGTGGCTGCATCGCCCTACCACGAGGCTACGGCCAACGATATCGACTGGGTATCGAAGGTCAAGATGCAGGGTGCCATCCAGAAGTGGGTCGATCACTCGATCTCGGTGACAGTCAACCTGCCGAACAATGTCTCGGAGCAGCTCGTGGCCGATGTCTATCGCACGGCCTGGGAATGCGGATGTAAGGGTGTGACGGTCTATCGCGACGGTTGCCGCGACGGTGTCCTCCTGGACAAGAACACCAAGAAGAAGTCCGACGGCCAGCCTGCCGTTGTCCACAAGAGACCCAAATCCATTCCGGCCGACATCGTGCGTTTCAAGAACGGCAAGGAGGATTGGATCGCCTTCGTGGGTCTTCAGAACGGACGCCCCTATGAGGTGTTCACCGGCAAGATCGAGGAGGATGCCATGTATATTCCGCCCAAGATCAAGAGCGGCAACATCCTCAAGGTGCGCGAGGCCGACGGCTCGAAGCGTTACGACTTCCAGTATATCGACCGCTACGGCTACACCAATACGGTGGGCGGGATCTCCCGTCTGTTCAACGAGGAGTTCTGGAACTACGCCAAACTCATCTCGGGTGTGCTGCGCCACGGTATGCCGATCGAGAAGACCGTGTCGCTGATCGAGTCCCTGCATCTGGACAGCGAGTCGATCAACACTTGGAAGACCGGTGTCTGCCGCGCGCTGAAACAGTACATCGTCGACGGTACGAAGTCCAAGGGTAAATGCCCGAGCTGCGGACAGGAAAACATGGCCTATCAGAACGGCTGTCTGACCTGTATGTCGTGCGGATACTCCAAATGCGGTTGATTTCCTCGTTTTTTGAGGAAAAAGCGAAGAGAAAAAAAGCCGAAATCAGTTCGATTTTGGCTTTTTTTCTGTTGAATCTCAACTTATTATGATTTTGTGGTAGGTTTTTTGTAAAAAAATTTTTATCTTTGGAGCGCAAACTTCTTAATTGCCTTTGGCATTTAAATTTTATTAAATATGAAAAAATTATTCTTCATTTTGATGTGCGTTGCCTTTGCAACGACGTCTGTTTTGGCAGAAGAAGCACCCAGCAAGAAACCCAGTTTCGCTGGTTTCCAGACCAATGGCTTCTGGTCTAACTGGGAGATTTCGGCCGGTTTCGGTGTGGGTACCGCCTTGTCGAACAAGGCAGACCTGGGTGCTTATGGCGACCGTTTCGGTATCCAGGGTAATGTTTCTCTGACCAAGTGGCTGCACCCGGTTTACGGTCTGCGTGCCGAGTTGCAGGGCGGTCGTTTCTCGAACTTCCACCCCACCTATGGCCGTACGAAATGGCCGTATCTGTTCGCTCACTTCGACTTTATGTTGAACCTATCGAACTGGATCGGCGGCTATCGTGAGGATCGCGTTTACTACGCTGTTCCCTACATCGGTGGCGGTTACATGGCTTCGAACTTCACGGACGACAGCCAGAGCGTAAACCACCAGGCCGGTCAGCACGATTTCGCACTGGCTTACGGTCTGTTGAACAAGTTCCGCGTGTCGCCCCGCTTCGACCTGAACGTTGAGTTCAAGGGTCTGTGGGCTCAGTCGGATCTCTGTCCCGCCGAGATGCCGGGCAAGCACCTGTTCGGTTTTGCCGCCACGTTCGGTGTAACCTACCGTTTCAAGCACCGCGGTTGGACGCGTGCCCTCGATGCTGCCGCTACGGCTGCAACGATCGCCGCTTATCAGAAGGCTGCCGATCAGAGCAAGGCCGATCTTGAGGATGCCGAGGCTGAGAACGCACGTATGGCCAAGGAGCTGGAGGATGCTCAGGCTGCTGCCAAGAGAATCCCCGAGACGGTTGTCGTAGAGTCGGAGGGTGAGTCGATGTCGATCCTCTTCGATTGCGGTTCGGCTCGTGTTGCTTCTAAAGAGCGCACCCGTTTGGAGCTGATCGCCCGTGCCATCAAGAACGCTCCCGAGGACAAGAAATTCCACATCGTAGGTCACGCCGACGCTCAGACGGGTACGCCCGCCTTCAACAAGACGTTGTCGGAGAAGCGTGCCAAGATCGTTTACGACTACCTCGTTAAGTCGGGTATCGATGCCGATCGTCTGACTTATGAGGGTGTTGGTGATACTCAGGATGTTCACGAGGATTACCCGAGAGCTAACCGTATCGTAACGGTTGACTAATCGTCGATAAGTCTTTTATAAACAGGCGAGGCCGTCCCTTGGGGCGGTCTCGCTTTTTTTGTGGGTATATCCTTTCTGCTCGTTTTGCCGTATTCGGAAATCTGCGAAACAAGACTCCCGTTTTGTGGGCTTTCTGCCTGAAAACAAAGGGGTATCACAATGATTCTCTTAAAAACGAGGATTTTGACACACCCTCGTTTTTTTTGATGTTTGAATATTTACATGGGGTTTGTCGGCTTTTGGGAGGAGGATATGCCGGGAGGGGTGGGGCGGATGTGAGATGTGGTCTGTCTGTGAGGGGGCTTGGGGGCGAGAATCCGAGACGGTCTTGAAGGGGATTTCGAGGAAGAGAGGAAGGTGTGTGAGTAAGGACGGTGCGGTGGGCAAGATGTAAAGAAGGGGAGGAGTGCGGGAGCGTATTCAACGGCGGGTGTGGAGGAATTTTTGCAGGGGGAGCGGTCGGGCGGACACTGCTGCCGAGGCCTTTTCTGTGTTGGCGGGATCTAAGGGGTGGTGCTGTCGGGGAGAGTACGGACGCATCCTTGAGTTTTCGGGATTTTTGGGGAACCCAGCAGAAACGAGGATGTCGGTGATGGCCGGAGAGGGAGAAAACGGGACGGTGAGATCCGGGGGCAAGAAAATAGGGGGCGAAGAGAGCGAGCAAGAAAAATATAAGGGGGAAGGTGTATTTTGAAATGTACCCCGTTCATTTGATACAAAAAAAAGGATCGCCGTTAAGCGATCCTCTTGGTTGAGCTACCAGGATTCGAACCTGGAATAACAGGACCAGAATCTGTTGTGTTACCATTACACCATAGCTCAATGTCCTATTGTTTTGACGATGCAAAAGTAGATAAAATTTTTAATATACCAAAAAAAATCGCAAAAAAAATGTATCTTTGTTTTCCCGCTATGAGCGTAAAAAAACAACCTAAAATATTAATTATCTCAAATTCAAATAGTTATGAATATCAAAATTCGCCTCACCGTGATGAACTTTCTCCAGTATGGAGTTTGGGGTGCATGGCTTATCACGCTCGGAGCCTATCTCGGAGGAAGTCTGCATTTCGATGGCGCACAGATCGGCAGTTTTTTTGCCACCATGGGTATCGCCTCGTTGTTTATGCCTGCCGTGATGGGTGTATTGGCCGACCGCTTTATCCCCGCACAGAAACTTTTGGGACTTTGCCACTTTGCCGCTGCGGCCTTCCTGATCTACGGAGCCTCGCAGACCCAATACGGCACGCTCTATACGGCTATCCTGCTCAGCGTGATGTTCTATATGCCGACCATCGCCCTGTCGAATTCCGTGGCCTTCAACGCCCTCGAAAAATCGGGTCTGGACACCGTGAAGGACTTCCCGCCCATCCGTGTGTGGGGTACCGTGGGCTTCATCTGCTCGATGTGGATAGTCGATCTCCTGGGCTTGGGCCTTTCGTCCACCCAGCTCTATTTCTCGGCTGCTCTGGGTATCCTCCTCGGCGTTTACTCGTTCACGCTGCCGTCTTGCCCGGTCAATCGCAATGCAGGCCCGTCGTCGCTGGTCGATAAGTTGGGTCTGAGGGCCTTCACCCTCTTCAAGCAGCGCAAGATGGCCATCTTCTTCATCTTCTCGATGATGCTGGGTATGTCGCTTCAGATCACCAATGCCTTTGCCGACGGTTACATCAAGAGCTTCGGCGATGTGGCGGTCTACGGCGATCAGTACCTCGGTACATTCGGTGTGGAGCATTCGACGATCCTGATCTCCCTGTCGCAGATCTCCGAGACGCTCTGTATCCTGCTTATTCCCTTCTTCCTGCACCGCTTCGGTATCAAGACCGTGATGCTGATCTCTATGTTCGCCTGGGTGCTCCGTTTCGGACTGCTTGGTGCAGGTGATCCGGGTTCGGGTGTGTGGATGTTCATCCTCTCGATGATCGTCTACGGCGTGGCCTTCGACTTCTTCAACATTTCGGGATCGCTCTTCGTGGAACATGAGACCTCGGATTTGATCCGTTCGTCGGCCCAGGGTGTGTTTATGATCATGACCAACGGCTTCGGTGCGTTCATCGGTTCGTATATCGCCGGTGCGGTGGTCAAGTCCTTTAACTTTCCCATGTCGTGGTATATCTTCGCCGCTTATTCGCTGGTGGTGGCCATCCTCTTTGCCATTGTCTTCAAGTACAAGCATAATCCTTCGGAGGCTCCCAAACATTAGTCCGGGTCCTTTCCCCGCGGATCGCGCGATATGGCCGCTTGTCCCTTTCGGACGGGCGGCTTTTTTTTGTGCCGGAGCGGGGAGGGCAAGGAACGGGGCGGTGCGGGCGTCAATGCGGACGGGCTGCGGAAATGGCGGAAAAGAGTGGGTAAGTGAGGGGGAACAGGTGCGGAGAGGTGGGGTGG
>JAHHQK010000002.1 GCA_020026435.1 Alistipes sp.
AAAGGGAAAAAAGCCGCCCGTGGGGTGGTTTTTTTTCTCTTTCAGGGGGGGGGGGGGCAGGCAGGGCGGAGGGAGGTTTTGCGGCAAGGGGGGGGGAGGAAAGGAGCAGATGAAGCACTCCGCTGCTCCGGGAGGGACGGATGGAGCGCACGGCCTTCGGGCGGAGCGAGGTTTTGCGGCAGGGGGGGGGTGAAAAAAGGGCGGAGCAGATGATGCACTCCACTCCTCCGGAAGGGGCGAATGGCTCTTCGGGCGGGGCGGGTGGAGCACTCCGCTGCTCCGCGCAAGGGAGCGATTCTGCGTCCTGCGCGAAACTACAGGCACCGCCGAGAGTCGATAATCGGAGCCCGAGGGAATCGAATCCCCAATTTAGACCCCGGCATCGCACTTTTTGCCGAAAAAATCCGTTATCTTTGACACAATGTTCTCCCGGCTCCGCATATTTCACCTGACCCTGATCCTGATCGGGGTGGCAGCGGCCTTTTCGGTCCGCGCCGCAGGTCCCGGCACGCATGATCCCGGCCGGTTCATGCCCGACAGCGCCCGCGTGGCGAATCCCGATGCAACGGCGCGCACCCAGCGTCTCTACGACAGCATCCAGTCGAAAACCAGCCGGCGCACCGTGCCGCGCATGCTCTACCGGATGCTCTTCGTAAAACCCGTGCTCGACACCACGATGAACGGACGCGTGACCGACGAGAGCCGTCTCCTGGAGCCCTATGCCGGAAAAACCATCGGCGACATCGCCATCAAACGCCGGCAGATTTTCGACCCCTCGCGCAACCGCCTCGAGCGCATGGCCAACAAAACCCACATGCTCACGCGCGACCGCGTCATCCGGCGCGACCTGCTGTTCCGCTCGGGCGACAAGCTCGACCCGCAGCTTGTCGTGCGCACCAAACAGCTGATTCTCTCGCGCGGCTACATCTCGGACATCGACGTCGCGATACTCCCCGACTCGGTGGACTCGACACGCGTGAACCTCCTGATCACCACGCACGACAGCTGGACCATCTCCGTCGACGGAGGATGGCATTCCGGGGGACGGACGATGGTGGGACTTTCCGACGCCAACATCCTGGGGTCGGGCAACAAGCTCAAATTCATGACCAACTTCAGCCGCAAGGACTTCTCCTACGGCGGCAACATGGTCGAATACGAGATCCCCAACCTGCTCGGGACCTTCTACACCGCGGAGATCGGCGGCGGCCGCGACTTCTACAACTCGACGCTCAACCTCGGCATGCGCAAGGAATTTCTCCAACCGACCGACTACGAGATAGGCCTCACGTACAGCGACGTCAAAGCCAAGCACTACATGATCGAACAGGACACGTCGCTGCTGGTCAAGGAGCGCAACCTCGACGTCTGGGGCGGCTACTCGCACTACCTGCACGGGATCAAGTCGAGCGTCTATCTCTCGGGGCGCTACAACTACCGGCGTGTGAGCCGCAGGCCCCTCGTGGCCCCGGACCACAACCCCGCACTGCACGATCAGGACGCCCTGCTGGTCGGCGGAGGTCTCTACCGCGAAAAATTCTACGCGGCCAACATGATCTATGGATTCGGTACGCGCGAGTACCTGGCGACGGGCTACAAGGCCGAAGTGACGACCGGCTATTCGTGGGGCGAATTCAACGACGCCCTCTACCTCGGCACAAGCTACGAAACGGGCGGATTCCGCGCAATGGGCTACATCATGGGCGGATTCACGCTCGGCAGCTACATAGACCTCGAAAACGGCATGTGGCAGCGCAGCGCCGTCGATGTCGACCTGCGCTGGTTCTCCAACCTTTTTCTGTTCAGACGCAGCCGCATCCGCCAGTTCCTCGCCTTCAACTACACCCAGGGCTGGAACCGTACGACGGGCAACAACGAGAGCATCCGCTTCACGCGCACCGACGGGCTGCAGGCCCTCAAGGAGTACATCACCGGTACCAACCGCATGATTCTCAACACCGAGACGGTGGTATTCACCCCCTATCAGCCGCTGGGATTCCGCATCGCCGTCTTCGGGTTCGCCGACTTCGGGCTGATCGGCTATTCGCCCAATATCTTCAAAAACGACTTCTTCACCTCGTTCGGACTGGGCGTGCGGCTGCGAAACGAACGGCTGGTGTTCAACACGATCCAAATCCAGCTGGGCGTGGCCTTCGGCAAGCGCGGACTGGTCGAGAGCGAATACTTCCGCCTTTCGAACCCGACACGCATGGAGCAGTACCGCTATCGGCCGACACGGCCCGAGATTGTCGAATTCAAATAGGGATGCCTGCAAAAAAGCGGAGGATTGCAACGAATCCCCCGCTTCCGCATACTTTTCAACGGCTTCCGGCCGTTACCTTCCGGCCGTTACCGGTGGGTGTGAATCTCGACCACGCCGTTACGCCCCTTCTCGCCGTAACGCTTCACGGCCTCCTCACCCTTATAGACCTCCATCTGTCTGATGCGCTCGGCCGGAAGGCTTTCAACCTCCTCCTTCGAGGCCTCCCGACCGTCGATACAGAGCAGTACGCCGTCGGAAAATCCGCCCTTCTGCGCAACCTGCCCCCGGGAACCCGATTCGAGCCCCGCCCGGGTGATCTTCACGGCTTTGCCTTTCAGATCGGCAACCGGCACCACCTCGCCCGGTTCTCCGGTCTTTTTGAGCGTTACCAGAATCACTCCGTCCTTGCCCTTGTCGCCGTAAGCGGCCACGGCCGTCGAATCCTTGAGCACGGTGATCGACTTGATGTCGCTGGCGTCGAGGCTGTCGAGTGTCATCACCTCCCGACCATCGACCAGAATCAAGACTCTTTCCTTCAAATCCGGCGTAGATTTCGGACTTCGGATTCGGAGAGTCGTGTTTTCTTTTGTACCTTTGTCCTCCGGAAAGACATAGGCGGTTTGGGCGAAAGCCCCCAGGGCGACGGCCGTGAGCGGCAGGAGCAGAAGCACCCTGGCTCCGGCCCACCGCGACGATTTTTTACGTAACATCATGGTAATACGGTTTTTAAGTTTACTGTGACTGAAGCTGTTGGCAATTGAGCACCACCTCCCGCCAACAGCTTTTTTTAGCAACAACATCTGGTAGCTCCGGGCGTCGACACCGCTGTCGAGCACCGCCTCGTCGGCCTCGTATTCGTGGATGGCCCGCAGTTCGCGGCGCAGCAGCCACATCGCGGGGTTGAACCATTGCAGGCAGCCCGCAACGTCGGTCACGACCAGATCGAGCGAATGACGCAGCCGCAGGTGCGCCCGTTCGTGGAGCAGAATCACCTCGCCGTTTTCCGCCAGATCCCTCCCGGACATTACGATATAGCGTCCCCAGCTGAAAGGCGTCACGGGCTGTTCCGTGTGCACCAGCACAGCCCCGTCGGCCAGCCGCTCGCGGCGTCCGCCACGGATCAGGCGCAGGCCCCCGATGATCGAGCAAAGCGTCCACAGCAGTGTGGCGACCGCCCCGATCAGAAAGACCGTCCCGGCGATCATTCTCCACGGAGCCGATCCGGAAAGCGGATCGTCCACAGCCGCCGCAGCGGCCTCCCCGCCCGGAATTTCCGGCAGAACGGGAATTTCACGGTAGACCGTGATCACGCACAGCGGCAGCACGAACGAGAGGCACATCGCCCCCAGGACCACGATCCGGTTGAGGCGGTGGAAGGTCTCGCGGCTCAAGAGCAATTTGAAAAAGAGGTAGAAGACGGCCAGGCAGACGCCGACTTTCAGGCTGTAAATCATCAGGTCGTACATGGCACTATCGGTTTTGTTTTTCGATGCGGTCGATCAGGCTGCGCAGTTCGCCGAGCGAGATCTTCTCCTCCTCGACCAGCGCCGAGACCGCCCCGAGGTAGGAGTTTTCAAAATAGCGGCGGATCACACTGCCGAGCGTCGAGCGCGAAAACTCCTCCTCGCTCACCACCGGATAGTATTGGTAGGTGCTGCCGAAGGAGTTGTGGGAGACATAGCCCTTGGCCTCGAGCGCACGGACCATCGTCGAAAGGGTGTTGAAATGGGGTTTGGGATCGGGCGAAAGGGCCACCAGTTCGCGCACGAACAGCGGACCGTGTTCCCAGAAGCAACGCATCAACTCCTCTTCCCGGCGTGTCAGTTTTTCAGGATTCTCTTTCATATTGGGTTCCAACAAACTTGATCGGGTATCGTTTTCAATCCGACCGGCCAACCGGAGTGGGCCGGCATCGTCGGCGGCGCCAAACGCCCCGGCCGGAGCCGGTGCAAGGGTCAACGCCCATCCTTCCGACAACAAAGGTAACTAAAAAAAAATTCACATACAACTATTTTATATAGTTTTTCAACTAAAAAATTCAGTTACTCATTTTTTCCGAAATTCGAAGATTAATCCGTATCTTTGAAAGAAAGCACAGGATCATACAAACAAAACAATGGCTAAACTATTTTCCGACCGTGAAATACGCGCGACGGCGGTATTTCTGCCGTTGGCCGGGCTGCTGATCATCGCCCTGATGCTCGTACGCCCGGCAGCCGACCCCGAAGCGGCCCGCCGCGCCGAGGCCGAGATGGAGGAGACGGTGCCCGCGGACAGCATCGCGATGGCGCATTTCGATCCCAACACAGCCTCGCTCGACGAGCTGCGGCGGCTCGGGCTCACGAAGTACGAGGCGGTGAGTCTGCTGAAATACCGCGCCGCGGGGAAAGTGTTCCGCATACCCGAGGACCTGACACTCTGCTACGGCATCAGCGACTCGCTCTACCGACGGCTCGAACCCTGGGTGCGCATCGGCCGCAAATACGCCATCGCCCCCCGGAAGTACCGCACGGAGCGCATCCTCCCCGAGCCGATCGCTCCCGAAGCGTTCCGCATCGACACGGTGAGCGCCCGCTATCTGCGCGCCATCGGAGCCTTGTCGAAGCGTCAGGCCGAGGTGTTCATCCGCTGGCGGGATTTGAGCGGCATCTACGACATGGAGGACCTGCGCGAATGCTACGTTGTGAGCGACTCGGTGGCTGCGGCGCTGGAGCCCTACGTCATCTTCCCCGAACAGCAGGCGCGGCCGATCGAACAGCCCGTGGAACTGAACTCGGCCGATTCGGTGACGCTGCGCTCGGTGGTGGGCATCGGCCCCAAGACCGTCGTGGCGATCATGCACTACCGCGAACGGCTCGGCGGATTCGTCCGCGTGGAGCAACTCGCAGAGGTTCCGGGAGTGAGGGAACGCAACTACGAAAAAATTTTGAAACAAATTTACTGCGATAGTTGCAAAATTCGGAAAATTGATATTAACTTTGCAAGTCCGAAAGTGCTGGGGAAACACCCCTACATAGCACCGCAGACACTACGAAAATTACTGAAAACAAGACAGTTGAAAGGAGGTTGGAGCACCGCTGAGGAATTGGTAAAACAGAACATATTGACCCGCGAGGAGGCAGCACGACTGGCTCCTTATCTGAAATTCGGGCCAAACAGCGGACCTGCCGACGAATAAAACGACTTTTTTCGGGGATCGTGCATCCGGGATGCGCACCCCGCAGTTTTCAGAACCAACAAACAGATTCAAAACATCAAAAAACAAAGAATATTATGATTATCATGCCGGTAAAAGAGGGCGAAAACATCGAGCGCGCCCTGAAAAAGTTCAAACGTAAATACGAGCGCACGGGCGTACTGAAGGAGCTTCGCCGCCGCCAGTACTTCACCAAGCCTTCGATCGCAAAGCGCGAGGCTATGCAGCACGCCATTTACGTGGAACACATGTACCGCGACGACGAATAAGCCCGCTACACAGAGTGGCTACGAAAAACGGACGATTCCCGAGGGGAGTCGTCCGTTTTTTCGTTACGTCCAAAGGAAAAGGAGAGGAGAGGAAGAAGCAGGGGGAGGGGGGCGGTCGCATCGAAAAATCGGACCGGCCCCCTCGCCCGCGCATCATCCGCCGGCATTGCACGATCTGTCAGGTTTCGCCCTCGCCAGAAGCTCCTCCGCGGCCCGGATTGCAGAGCGCAAAGAACGGGACAGACGAACAGCGCCGAAGCCCATTCCATCCGCCCCGTTCGAGGGACATGCAAAGCACCGCATCCGAGCAGGTAACTACCTGAGGAAAAGCAGCTCGCGATATTTCGGCAGCGGCCAGATCTGATCGTCGACGATCTCTTCCAGCTTGTCGATATGGCGGCGGATTTCGTCGAAGCAGACTGCCACCGTATCGTGGTAGGCAATGGCCTTTTCGCGCGGATCCTCGATCCGGTTGGCAACCTTGCGGGCGTCGATCATCTCGCCGGTGAGTTTCTGGATCGAGGCCGTATGGTCCTGAATCCTCTTGATGAGCTGAATGTCCGACGCGGCATTCAGCCCCCCGATCTGATGCATCTTATAGACCTTGTCGAGCAGCTGTGCCTCGTATTTCGAAGCGATCGGCACGATGTGGTTCATCGCCAGGTCACCCAGCACGCGGCCCTCGATCTGTATTTTCTTGGTGTAGGTCTCCCACTTCACCTCGGTACGGGCTTCGAGTTCGACCTTGGTGAAGACCCCCATGTCGCCGAACATCTTCAGGCTCTCCCCGTCCAGATAGCGGTCGAAGATCAGCGGCGTCGACGTCTCGCAGTCCAGACCGCGGCTCTGCGCTTCGGCCTTCCACGCATCCGAATAGCCGTTGCCGTCGAACCGGATGGGCTTGCAGGCCTTGATCATCTGCTTAAGCACCTCGTAAATGGCCTTCTCCTTCTTGGCCCCGGCCTCGATCTTGGCATCCACGGCCTTCTTGAACTCGGTCAGCTCGTATGCCATCGCCGCGTTGAGCACGATCATCGCCTCGGCACAGTTGTCCGACGAACCCACGGCACGGAACTCGAAGCGGTTGCCCGTGAAGGCAAACGGCGAAGTGCGGTTGCGGTCGGTGTTGTCCAGCAGCAGTGTCGGGATGTGCGAAATACCGCTCATCTTGAAGACGTTCTTGGCGTCGAAACGGATCGCATCGTCGCTCTTCGAGGCTGCCAGCTTGTCCAGCACGGCCGACACCTGCGTCCCGAGGAAGGTCGAAATGATGGCCGGAGGAGCCTCGTTGGCTCCCAGACGGTGGGCGTTCGTGGCGCTCATGATCGACGCCTTCAGCAGGCCGTTGTGCCGGTATACCGCCGAAATGACGTTCACCAGGAAGGTGATGAACTGGAGGTTCTCCGAAGCGGTCTTGCCCGGGCCGAGCAGATTCACTCCCGTATCGGTTCCCAACGACCAGTTGTTGTGTTTGCCCGACCCGTTGATCCCCTTGAAGGGTTTTTCGTGCAGCAGCACGCGGAACTGGTGGCGGCGGGCGATCTTGTCCATAATGGTCATCAGCAGCTGGTTATGGTCGTTGGCCAGGTTGGCCTCCTCGTAGACCGGAGCCAGCTCGAACTGATTGGGGGCCACCTCGTTGTGGCGCGTCTTGACCGGGATTCCCAGTTTCAGACACTCGTATTCGAGGTCCTTCATGAAGGCCATCACGCGCGTAGGAATCGCCCCGAAATAGTGGTCCTCCAACTGCTGGTTTTTGGCCGACTCGTGCCCCATGAGCGTACGCCCCGTGAGCATCAGGTCGGGACGAACGGCCCAAAGGCTCTCGTCCACAAGGAAATACTCCTGTTCCCAGCCCAGGTAGGCAAAAACCTTCTCAACATTCTTGTCGAAATAGCGGCACACCTCCGTGGCAGCCTTGTCGATGGCCGTCAGCGAGCGCAGCAGGGGCACTTTGTAGTCGAGTGCCTCGCCCGTGTAGGCGATGAAGACGGTCGGGATGCAGAGCGTCGTGTCGACGATAAAGGCGGGCGAGGAGGGGTCCCAGGCCGAGTAGCCGCGGGCCTCGAACGTATTGCGGATGCCGCCGTTGGGAAACGACGAGGCGTCGGGCTCCTGCTGCACGAGCAGCTTGCCGGAGAACTCCTCCAGCACTCCGCCCAGACCGTCCGGCTCGGCAAAGGCATCGTGTTTCTCGGCCGTACCGCCCGTCAGGGGTTGAAACCAGTGGGTATAGTGGTCCGCACCGTGCTCCAGCGCCCACTGGCGCATCCCCGCAGCGATGCTGTCCGCAACTTCGCGCGTGAGCGGCGTGCGTTTTTCCATCGTGTCGAGCAGGACCGCATAGGTGCGCTTGTCGAGATACTTCCGCATGGCCGCACGCCCGAATACCTTCTTGCCGAAGTAGTCCGACGGGCGCCCTTCGGGGATTTTCACCTCGACGGCCGTGTGATTTATGGCCGCATCGACCATCTTGAATCTGAGTAATGATGACATATGATACCTGACTGATTAAGGATTTGGCATTCGTAGAAAAAACCGCGCGGGGAAGGACCCGATAATTGCAAACTAAAACCTAACCTGGAATTCAACCGGACAACTGCCTTCCGGCAGGAGTTGCCGACCTGACTAATCCGGGGCCGCTCCCCCGCTGCGGTACATCGTTCGTTCCGGCAGCAAATGTACAAATTATTCCGTTACATTGGTTTTACAAAAACTTTGTTTTTCCGAAAAACAGGTATTTTTTCCACCATTTTCCCGAAAAAATACCCGTTTTTCGCCGCACACGCTCCAAAAATTCGGTCTTTTTCCGAAAAACAACCCATTTTTTAGCAATGACTCCCAAAAATCCACTTTTTCGCATTTTCCCGAAACAACCGGAAATAAAGACCAATATTCAACTATTTACCTCTACCAAAAGCGACATCCGCACCGCCCGGCCGAAAACGCCGCTGACGGCAAAATCCGGAAAAAACGCACCTGCTGTTATTTTCATAACAATTTTTTGTTACAATTAGCCAAATAATTTATAACTTTACGTGCAATTCTGAAACAGAACGAAACTATCCACATACTAATCTCTAAATAGTCATGGCAAATACCAAACGTGAAAAGCTGTTCACCGAATTCCCGCCGGTTCCGACCGAAAAGTGGGAAGAGGTGATTACAGCCGACCTGAAAGGAGCCGATTACGAGCGTAAGCTGGTGTGGCGTACGGGAGAAGGATTCAACGTCCGCCCCTACTACCGTGCCGAAAACCTCGAAGGCATCCGGTTTCTGGGCTCGCAGGCAGGCGAGTTCCCGTATGTCAGAGGTACACGCAGCCACAACCGCTGGCGCGTGCATCAGACCGTCGAGGTAAAATGTCCCGGGGAGGCCAATGCCGAAGCGCTGAAACTCCTCAACTCGGGAGTCGACTCCTTGGGCTTCTCGATCGCGAAGGAAGACTTCACGGCCGAGGATCTCGACCGTCTGCTCGCCGGAATCTCGATCCCGGCCATCGAAATGGTCTTCTGCGGTGCTCACACGGGCAGAATCGCCGAACTGGTGATCGCCAAGCTCGAAAAGGAGGGCATCGCCGCGGAGGCACACGTGGCCTTCGCAATCGACCCGCTGGTGAAGGGTCTCTCGCAGAAAGGCGACTTCTGCTCGCCCAACGGCGAAAAGTGCTTCGCCAGGATCGCATCGCTGATCGAAAAGACCCGCGAGTACAAGCACATCCGCATCGTGACCGTCTCGGCCGGCATCTTCTCGAACGCCGGGTCGACCATCGTCGAGGAGCTGGCATTCGCCCTCTCGGCCGGTAACGAGTACATCGCCCACCTGACCGATGTCGGCGTGGAGGCCGAACTGGCAGCCCGCAAGCTGCGCTTCTCGTTCGCCGTCACCTCGAACTACTTCCTCGAAATCGCCAAGTTCCGCGCGGCACGCATGCTGTGGGCCAACATCGTCAAGGGCTACAACCCCTCGAAGAACTGTGCCTGCAAGATGCACATCCACGCCCGCACGGCCGACTGGAACCAGACCGTCTACGACCCCTATGTCAACATGCTCCGCGGCACGACGGAGGCCATGTCGGCCACGATCGCCGGCGTACATTCGCTGGAGGTGACGCCCTTCAACGCCGCATTCGAAAACCCCACGGAGTTCTCGAAGCGCATCGCCCGCAATGTCGAACTGCTTCTGAAACACGAATCGCACTTCGACCAGGTGGTAGACCCCGCAGGCGGTTCATACTATGTGGAGAACCTCACGCAGTCGATCGCTGCCGAGGCCTGGAAGCTCTTCCTCGAAATCGAGGAGAAGGGCGGCTACGCCGAGGCCTACAAGGCCGGCTTCATCAAGGAGCGCGTGGAGGCTTCGGCCGCAGCCAAGGACAAGGCCATCGCAACACGCCGCCAGACGCTGCTCGGCGCCAACCAGTTCCCCAACTTCACGGAGGTGGCCCCGGCGGAGATCACGACCGAGGCCGTCACCCGTCCCGCAGCCGAAGGCAACGTCCTCAAGCCCTACCGCGGCGCCATGGCCTTCGAGGCGATGCGTCTGCATGTGGACCGCTCGGGCAGACAGCCCAAGGCGTTCATGCTCACCTGCGGCAGCCTGGCAATGGCCCGCGCCCGCGCTCAGTTCTCGTGCAACTTCTTCGCCTGCGCCGGAATCCGCGTGCAGGACAACACCTTCTTCAAGTCGATCGAGGAGGGCGTGAAGGCCGCACTCGAATCGAAAGCCGAGATCGTGGTGGTCTGCGCTTCGGACGACGACTACGCAGAGGCCGCACCGAAGGTGAAGGAGCTGCTCGCCGGCAAAGCCATTCTCGTAGTGGCCGGCGCCCCCGCATGCGCACCCGAACTGGAGGCCCAGGGTATCACGAACTTCATCTCGGTGAAGTCGAACGTCCTGGAGACTCTGAAGTTTTATCTTAAAGAAATGGGCATCTGATCATGAGAGCTAAATTTTCAGAACTGACATATGAAGCAGGCGGGCAGAAAAGCTGCTGCGCCTCGAAAGGCTGCGGACAGGTGGAGCCGTGGCTGACGGCCGAGCGCATCCCCGTCAAGGGCACCTATACGGCCGAAGACCTCGAAGGCATGGAGCACCTGAACTACGCGGCAGGTATCGCCCCGTTCCTGCGCGGCCCCTACTCGACGATGTACGTGATGCGTCCGTGGACCATCCGTCAGTACGCCGGATTCTCGACCGCCGAGGAGTCCAACGCATTCTACCGCCGCAACCTCGCCGCCGGACAGAAAGGTCTGTCGGTGGCCTTCGACCTGGCCACACACCGCGGCTACGACGCCGACCACCCGCGCGTGGTGGGCGACGTGGGCAAGGCCGGTGTGTCGATCTGCTCGGTGGAGGACATGAAGGTGCTGTTCAACGGCATTCCCCTCGACCGGATGTCGGTGTCGATGACCATGAACGGCGCCGTGCTGCCGATCCTGGCCTTCTACATCGTGACGGGTCTGGAGCAGGGCTGCACCCTCGACCAGCTGGCCGGAACGATTCAGAACGACATCCTCAAGGAGTTCATGGTCCGCAACACCTATATATATCCACCCGAGTTCTCGATGCGGATCATCGCCGACATCTTCGAGTACACCTCGAAGAACATGCCCAAGTTCAACTCGATCTCGATTTCGGGATACCACATGCAGGAGGCCGGAGCCACGAACGACATCGAGCTGGCCTACACGCTGGCCGACGGTCTGGAGTACCTGCGCGCAGGTATCAACGCCGGCATGTCGGTCGACGCCTTCGCTCCGCGTCTGTCGTTCTTCTGGGCCATCGGCATGAACCACTTCATGGAGATCGCCAAGATGCGCGCCGCACGTATGCTGTGGGCCAAGATCGTCAAGCAGTTCAACCCCAAGAACCCCAAGTCGCTGGCCCTGCGTACCCACTCGCAGACCTCGGGCTGGTCGCTCACCGAGCAGGACCCGTTCAACAACGTGGCCCGCACGGCCATCGAGGCCATGGGTGCCGCTCTGGGACACACCCAGTCGCTGCACACCAACGCCCTGGACGAGGCAATCGCCCTGCCGACCGACTTCTCGGCACGTATTGCGCGTAACACGCAGATCTACATCCAGGAGGAGACCAACGTCTGCCGCGAGGTCGACCCGTGGGCAGGCTCCTACTACATCGAGACGCTGACCAACGAGATCGCCCACAAGGCCTGGGAACGCATCGAGGAGGTCGAGAAGCTGGGCGGTATGGCCAAGGCCATCGAAACCGGCATTCCGAAGATGCGTATCGAAGAGGCTTCGGCCCGCAAGCAGGCCCGCATCGACTCCGGAGAGGAGAAGATCATCGGTATCAACGAATACCGTCTGGAGAAGGAGGCCCCGATCGACATTCTCGCCGTGGACAACACGGCCGTGCGCGAGAGCCAGATCAAGCGGCTCAAGGAGCTGCGCGCCAACCGCGACGAAGCGGCTGTGCAGAAGGCTCTGGCCGCCATCACCGAGTGTGTGAAGACCAAGCAGGGCAACCTGCTCGAACTGGCCGTCGAGGCCGCCAAGGTCCGCGCATCGCTGGGTGAAATCTCCGATGCCTGCGAAGTGGTCGTAGGCCGCTACAAAGCTATTATCCGTTCCATTTCAGGTGTTTATTCTTCAGAAGTGAAAAACGACAAATCCTTCGAGCGCGCCAAGGAGCTGTGCGCCGAATTCGCCAAGAAAGAGGGCCGTCAGCCGCGCGTGATGATCGCCAAGCTCGGTCAGGACGGACACGACCGCGGCGCCAAGGTGGTCGCTACGGGCTATGCCGACATCGGCTTCGACGTCGACATGGGTCCGCTGTTCCAGACTCCGGAGGAGGCCGCCAAGCAGGCCGTCGAAAACGACGTGCACGTGGTCGGCGTATCGTCGCTGGCCGCCGGCCACCTGACCCTCGTGCCGCAGATCATCGCCGAGCTGAAGAAGCTGGGCCGCGAAGATATCATCGTCATCGTCGGCGGTGTGATCCCGGCTCAGGACTACGATGAACTCTACCGCGACGGTGCCGCCGCCATCTTCGGCCCCGGAACGCCGATTGCCACGGCAGCCATCAAGATCCTCGAGATCCTGCTCGCCGAGTAACATTCCGGCACCAACAAGAGAAACGCCCCGGTCCTGCGACCGAGGCGTTTTTTTGTGGAAAAAAGAGCCCGAAGACGGGTTTCGCTCGAAGAAACAGAGGATTCCGCCCCAAGGCCGTGCGGTGCCGGCACGGCGCAGCGTCCGGTTTTCGCAACTCGCTGCACACAAGAAACGGACTCTTCAAAAACGGCTCCCATCCGCTTCGGAAAGAGAGTCCGCGCCCACAACAAGGGGAAAATACCCCGCCCCGTTTGCTCCGTCCGATTGGGCGAGGCGGAGAATTGCAAGTTTGAAACCAGCGGCAAGCATACATCGGCCGGGATTGTGCGGGGAGGGGTGCAGGGAGAAAGAGGAGGTTTGAGATACCGGAAACAAAACAAAAAAGGCAGAAAGGGATAAAAGTGCAGGCAAATTATTTCTCAAATAGAATAAAATTAATATCTTCGTATCATTTAAGCCCTATTTTATGAACCGGAAGTCGTACGCTTCGAAAAAAGCAGGAATCAGGCACGAAGAAAATACCTCAAGCTCTCTGCAAAGAGAAGAATCAGCATCCCCAAACGTACGCTAAGCCGCCATTCAATCCGCTTTATCCCTGATAAGACATACCAACCATGCCTTTACGGACAACATCGCCCTAAAGCGATAAAGATATTTCAGCTCTTGACACCACAAACACACCAACATACACACTCAATTCAATAAATGCAATGGGACTACTAAACCTAAGTGAACACGCCTCATGTTGCAATTACGCGCAAAAAGCCAAAGAAGGATTTATCTATTGCCAATTGCGGGAAGGGGAGGCCGAGGAAGAAATGCCAGGAACGGACTGCATCCTGTTTGTGCAAAACGGATGCCTGGAATTATCGCGTAACGACGAGGTTGTCCGCGTTCCGGAAGGAAAAATGCTTTGTCTGAACCGGAGTTGTATTTTCAAACTGCGCGTATGCCGGGAGACCAATGTGGTCATCGCCTTGTTCGAACACCCGGTTCAGAGTTGCGAGAAAAATCCGTTTTCGCAATTAGGCAAGATGGAAGCCATAAGCAAGAAAGAGATGCCGGTGCTTGATATCCGTCCACATCTTACGAGTTTTCTCGATTTGCTGATCGCCTACCTGAACGACGGTGTCAATTGCGCAATTTTCCACAAACTCAAACTCAAGGAACTGTTCTTTAGTATCCGGTTCTACTATTCCTCCATGGAGCAGGCCGAATTCTTTCACCCGGTTTTGGGAAGCCATGGAGCATTCAAGAAAAATGTCCTGCGTCACTTCCGCAAGGCACGAACCGTGAAGGAACTCGCACGGTTGTGCGGCTACTCCATCACCCATTTCAACAGAAAATTTGTCGCAGAATTTAACGAATCGCCCAACGACTGGTTGCAGAAGCAGCTGACCTTGTTAATAAAACACAAACTGGCTGACGAGGACAATCGCATCGGAGACATTGCCGAAGAACTCAATTTTTCGTCGCAACCACAATTCAGCCGCTATTGCAAAAACAACTTGGGGTATACCCCCACAGAGTGGAGAAAATTGGTCAAAGAGCGTCGCGGAATAGAAATTGCCACAGCAGACGAGATCGAATTATGAAACAGGACGCAGCGGGGTAAAAGGCCCCTGGCATTTGCAAAAACAAGTACAGCCGGAGTGTTATCTCCGGCTGTACTTGTTTTTTACGTCTCATGAGGTGGATCCGGAAGAGGGATTCCAATCGGCACCCTGTCGGACCATTCATGATACATCGGATTAAATGGAACCCATGCGGTTCATTGGGGTGCAAATGGGTTGAAAAGATAAATAAATGGCGCACAATGGTAATTTTTTCAAAACATCCACCACTACTTTTGCACTCGAAATAACAGAAAATCCAAATACGACCACAAACAGACGGCAACCGTTGCTATTAACTAATAAAAACCAAAACACATGTAAATGAAAAGAATTTTTTTATTATCGATCCTAACCCTGTTCTGCGGAACGCTATTCGCCCGGAATACATTGGAGACGGATACGCTGGGACTGAAGGTTTATTTCCGGCAGGGATACGCCAAACTCGAGCCGTCGTATCGTGGCAATGAGATGCGGTTGAAACAATTCTCCCAGGGGATCCACGATTTGAAAAAGGACTCCTTGCGCCGAATCAGAACAATTCGCATCGAAGCCTTTGCTTCCCCCGAAGGCAGCTATGCCATGAACCAGCGATTGGCGGAAAAACGGGCACAGGCGATTGTCGATTTCATCCGCCGCACCACAAATCTCCCCGACTCGCTCTTCGACATGGCACCCCAAGGCATCAACTGGAAAGGGCTGACCGAGATGGTCAAGAATTCGGACATGCCCTATCGCGACGAGGTTCTGAAGATTCTGAACGAGACCCCGGAATGGATTTTCAAGAACAATGTTATAGTCGACGGCCGACACCGCCAATTGGGAATGCTGCACGGAGGGCGCGCCTACCGGCACATGTACAAGTATTTCTTCCCCGATTTGCGCAACTCGGAGTCCGACATTTCCTGCATCGTGGAGCGCCTCGAAGCTCCCCAGCCTGAGATCGGCATGACCGAAGAGCCGAAAGCGCCGGAAGCAGCCGCTTCCCCCGCGGTCGAGGAGCCCGAAACTGTTTCCGAAGCCGTCACTCCGACCACTCCCGAAAAGAAGCCGTTCTACATGGCCCTGAAAACAAACCTGCTCTACGACGCGGCGCTGATTCCGAACATCGGCATCGAGTTTTACCTGAAGAACGGCTGGAGCATCGAAGGAAACTGGATGTACGCCTGGTGGAAAAACGACAACCGGCACAACTACTGGCGCACCTACGGAGGAGAATTGGGCGTCAGAAAATACTTCGGACGACGGGCCGAAACCAAACCCCTCACGGGGCACCACCTGGGGCTCTACGGCCAGATGCTGACCTACGATTTTGAACTCGGAGGAACGGGTTATCAGTCCAAACTGTCCTACGGCGTCGGTGTGGAATACGGCTACTCGCTGCCGATCGGGCGGAGGCTGAACCTCGATTTCGGAATCGGAATCGGTTACTTGGGCGGCGAGTATAAGAAATACGACCCGATAGACGAACACTACGTATGGAAACAGACCAGGCAGCGACACTGGTTTGGCCCCACGAAAGCCGAAATCTCTTTGGTGTGGCTCATTGGTCGCGGCAACTATAATGCGAAAGGAGGGAAATAATGACAAAGAGACTTTACCAACATATTTTCATGGGTGCAGCGATTCTGACAACGATGGCCTCGTGCAAACACAAGGAACTGTGCTACGACCATCCGCACTCAACAGACGTCAATGTGGTTTTCGATTGGACGAAAGCCCCTCAGGCCTCGCCCAAATCGATGGCGCTCTATCTGTTTCCCGAAAAGGGAGGAGAGGCCCTGCGGTATGAATTCACCGATCACAAAGGAGGAAGCATCAGAGTCCCCACAGAGAAGTACAAAGCCGTGTGCCTGAACAGCGACACGAAAAATATCACCTATCCCGACATCCGAACCCAGCAGACCTTCTACGTGAGCACGCCCTCCACACAGCTTCTGGCAAAAATGAATCTGTCCGAGGCTGCCATAGCGAATGCCCCCAGAGCCGAGGGTACAGAAAAAGAACCCGTTCACCTCGCTCCGGACATGATTTGGACCGCACACCTGGAGGAGATCGACCTGAAAAACGCAAAGGAGCCGACCATTACGCTCTATCCGGAGCAATCGGTAAGCACCTGCACGGTGGAAATCCGCAATGCCAAGAATCTGAAATACGTCAACGCCATAAGCGGAACACTGTCGAGCATGGCCGCCGGACTCTTCCCCGGCAAGGGAAGCGATGCGCTCAGCGAGGATAGGGTGACCATCCCGTTCGAGGCAAAGATGACTCCCGACAAGGGCATTATCGACGGGCAACTACGGATGTTCGGACATTGTTCGTCCCGGCAGACCCAACACTCGCTGATCATCTATGCCGTATTGGCGGATGCCAGCAAATGGTACCACACCTACGATGTGACGGATCAGGTTCACAATGCTCCCGACCAACGCAACATTCATATTGTTCTGGACGGACTGCCCATTCCCAAACCCCTGGGTGACGGAAGCGGATTCAATCCTTCCGTGGATAATTGGCACTCGGTCGATGTGGAGATCGAAATGTAAAACAAACACCCATACTCACTTTACAGACACAAACACCAATTTAAAAACTTTCATGTCATGCAAAAAAAACTATTCCTGATTGCTTTAGCTTCTTCGGCTATTGTATCCTGCTCCAAAGACGAACTGGTTAACACGACTTCCGGCAGTGCAATTGACTTTCGTGCCGCCATGGCCACCCGCGCAACGGAGACGACGATCGATAACCTGAACAGCTTCTTTGTTTCGGCTCTTGACCAAAACAACAACAGCTTTTTCTCCGACTTGGAGTTCACCAAGAACCAGAACGTATATACCTCTTCCATGGTCTACTACTGGCCGAGCGACGGCAGCCAGCTTTCGTTCTTCGCTTACGCTCCCTCAAAAACGGAACTGGGCGGTACGTTGACCATCAATGCCTCGGAGAAGAAACTCACGGATTTCAGCCCCAAGACAACGATCAGCGAACAGAAAGATTTCATCACAGCCAATGCAACCGGCAGCAAAGCCGACGAAGCGGCAGGTGTGGCGCTTACGTTCGCCCACCGTCTGAGCCAAATTGAAGTCAAGGCAAAAAATGCCAACGAAGCCTATGTCTTCAAGGTAACCGGTGTACGCATCGGCCAGCCCGTATCGAAGGGAGCATTCGATTTCACGACTTCCGCATGGACTTTGAACACTGATACCAAGGCGAAGTATGACGTCACCTACACCGAGGCCAAAACCCTGTCCGCGAATGCCGTCTCCATCATGGGGAACGAGAATGACAACGCCATGCTGCTCCCCCAGCAACTCGTGAAATGGGATGCGGAGAACGATGGAGTCAATTCAAAAAAAGGAGCCTATCTCTCGGTTCAAGTCAACATCAAGACCAAGGACGGAGCCCAGGTTTATCCCCACGGCACAACCAAGGAATACGGATGGGTAGCGGTTCCCATCGACACGAACTGGGAAGCCGGCAAGAAATATGTCTACACGCTCGACTTCTCGAATGGAGCCGGCAAAGTAGATCCCGAAGAGCCCAATCCCGGTGTTGACATTCTTGGCAAGGCCATCAAATTCACGGTTACCGTCAATCCTTGGCAGGACGCGCAACAGCCCGATATCATCATGTAACTAATTTTTCGGTTAGATAGGGCTATCGAGAAGAGTACATGGAATTGTGTACTCTTCTCACCAAAAAATTGCGCCTCTCATTTGCAAATAGATTCTTCTCACAAACAAAACATTCATGAACCTAAAATATTTACACCTTTCCAACCTCCTGCGAAAGGCAATAATGGGAGTCGCCGTATCCATGTCCACGGCCTGTTCAGAGTCTCCCGTGGATCACACCGCCCCGCAGGGCAACACTCTGAACTTTACAGTCTTGCAGAACAACAACTGGACCGGCTCATCGACCGGCAACACGGAGGAGCGTGCGGCACAGAACACCCGGGTATTCAAACTACGCGGAGAAAATGCTTCCGACACCCTCTTCGTGCATACCTCATTCCGGGAAGAGATCACACGGCCCGTCACAGGTGATGCCCCGACACGTGCGCTGCCCGTAGATCAGGATTCGTTCTATGACGAGTTCGGAGTTCATGCGGCCATCTATTCAAACACCTGGGATGAAAACGCATGCGTTCCCGACTACATGTACAACGTCCGGGTGACCAGGGCCTCCAACTGGAGCACCTCTTACTATTGGCCCGGACAAGGACACAAAATTCGGTTCTTCGCCTATGCCCCCTATAACGAACCCGGCATCGTTCTCTCCGAAAAGAACGCAGCAGGGATCCCCACAATCACCTACTCCGTACCCGAGGAGGTGACACAGCAAAAAGACCTCCTGGTGGCGGCGTCCAACGAGATGAACGGAGACATGACTACCGCGGCGCCCCTCAATTTCGAGCACGCCCTGACAGCCGTTCGCTTCGTCACGGGCAGGGAGATGCTCCCCGGGCAGATTTCCCAAATCACCCTCAAGGGTGTGTATCGCACTGCCACCCACACGATGGGCGGCATGTGGGGACAGCATACCGATGTCAGCAATTTCACACACAAATTGAGCGTCGATACGGACGGTACGCCCGAACAGGCAATCACGTCGCCCGAAGCCACCTTTATGATGATCCCCCAAACATTGCCGGCCGATGCATCCATCGAGGTGGTTTATACCGACAAATTGACGCAGACCCGGCGTACGCTCACCGCTTCGATTGCCGACAGCGAATGGCCCAAGGGACAAACGATCGTCTATCGGATCTCGACGACGAGCATCGACTTCACCCCGACCTTTAGCATCACGCCGACCTCCGATTTCTCCCACCTGGGACAAACCAACACGTATTCGGTAACCAGTTATGCCACCGTTTTGCGTCCCGGAGATGCCGAAAAAAAGGTAAGCATGGCCTGGACGGCTGAATTTGTGGAAGACGATGGAGCCGGCGGCTATCGTGTCATCAACCAGCCCGATTGGGTGACGGCCTTTACGCTCAAGGGTGATGGCGGAGAAACGGCAGCATCGTTCGATGCAACCATTACGGCCCAAAACTACACAAGCTCCAATCCGCACAACGACATATTGAAGAAAACCGCAAACATAAATACCACAACGGGTAAAAACCCCTACCATCTGGCCAATCCGCGAGGAGACGATCGAGTTGAGAATACGGCCAACTGCTATGTGGTTGGAGCTCCGGGCACCTACTCGCTGCCTCTGGTATATGGCAATGCCGTAAAGAATGCAGCCGATAATCCCTCGGCCTACTCAACCAGCGAGCAAGGTGCAAATATCCTAAGCAGATTCGTCGATCACATGGGTAACCCCATCACTAACCCCTACATTTTCAACAACAACGGTTATCGGCCCGACAACGCCGTACTGGTTTGGCAGGATGAACTGGATTTGGTCAGAAACATCAGACTCTCGGATGACAGGCAGCGCATTGTTTTCGACGTTGATGCTGCAACGATCAAACAGGGAAATGCCATCATTGCGGTTCGTGACGCAAGTAATACGATCATGTGGAGTTGGCACATCTGGGTTACGGATTTAGACCTCAACCGGGAAATTAAGACGGTGACCAACCACGACGGAAAGAAATTCAGGATGCCGACATGGATTCTTGGCTGGTGCGATGGAGAGACACGCAGTTATGCCGCCCGCAGCGTAAAGGTCCGCTTCACGCAGGAGACGACGGGAGCCAGCGAGGTCATCACGCTCAATCAGCCCCAATACGAGGCATCGTTTTCGGGAAATCAGCCCTACTATCAGTTCGGGCGCAAGGACCCCATGTTGCCGGGTCTGCTGAAAGGCAAAGGCTATTGGCCCGACAAGGAGTGCCACGGAACCGAATACAAGTTTAAGATAAACGGGGCGACCCAGGGGAGTTCTCCCATGGCATCGCTTGGAGAAGCGATAAAGAATCCGCATATCTTTTACAACATAGGGCACGCCAACGATTGGTGCAGCACGCGCTACGACAATCTTTGGGACATCAACAACTCATCTTGGTGGCAAATTATCGATCCCTTTGTGAAAACGGTCTATGATCCTTCACCCGTTGGCTTCCATGTCCCACAAGCAAAATCTTTCACTGGATTTGTCTCAAATGGAGAAAAATCAGATGGAGTCCTCGATTTGCGGCAAACCAACTCTCCTTACACATCATTCCCGGATTTTGATATGAATCAAGGATGGAAATTCTACTGCAACAAGATGACTAGCCAAGGACAATACGACTCTTCAGGTGGCGATATCTTCTTCTACGCAGCGGGCTACAGAGATGATGAATATGGAACGGCAGGGATTATTGGTCAGGGAGGAATGTATTGGACTGCCGGAATATCCTCGACCTCTCAATTTGGCCGAAGTTTAAAATTCATTTCATTCCAAGTCGCCGTTAATTGCGATACCGGACGCGGTAAAGGCTGTGCCATCCGTCCTGTTCAGGATTAGTAACTGACATTTTTTCGAAAAAGGGTGAGTAAGACAGATGCTCACCCTTTTTTCGTTCGCGAAACAGAGAGGATTCCGCCCCAAGGCCGTGCGGACAGAGGGGGGGGGCGTTGCGGGCTGGGCTGTCACTGCGGACGGGCGGCTCGGTGCTCACGGACGACGAGCGGGGGAAGAAAGGGCCGTTCTCCCGGAACTCGGAAGAAGAAGGAGAAGAAGGAGGAGGAGAAGCCCGCCCCTTCGGCGCGGAAATGCAAAAAATTGCCCGGAACGATTTTTTTACGCCCAAATCACCGGAAATTGGCGACAAGGTATTTGAAATTCAAAACAAACCTCTTATTTTTGCGCCATAGACTCGCTGCGGAATACGTCAATCAATCAGAACGGGCAGAATCCAATACATTCTAACTCGAAAATAAAACCGCAATGAAGTTTAAATTTATTTTTTCGCTCCTGGCACTCGGAATCTGGGCCCTCCCGGCCCAAGGTCAAAGTCTTGTCTCCCCCAATGGAAATCTGGAGATGAACTTTCAGGTGAGCGACAACGGAATCCCCACCTACGAACTCTCGTACAAAAACCGGCAGGTGATAAAACCCAGCCACCTGGGTCTCGAACTGAAACGGGAGGACGAGAACAAGAAAATCGGGTTCGAACGCAGGGAGCGGGACGACAAGGAGCAGCTCGACATCATGACCGATCTCGTCAGCGGATTCGAGGTGGTCGGAACCGACGTCACCACCTTCGACGAGACCTGGGAACCCGTATGGGGCGAGGAACGGAAAATCCGCAACCACTACAACGAAATGCTCGTCAGCCTCCGCCAGCCCGCCACGCAACGGAGGCTGAACATCCGGTTCCGCATGTTCGACGACGGACTGGGATTTCGCTATGAGTTCCCCCAACAGCCCGGGCTCAACTACTTCGTCATCAAGGAGGAGCGCACCCAATTCGCCATGACCGGAGACCACAAGGCCTTCTGGATTCCCGGCGACTACGACACGCAGGAGTATGACTACACCACCTCGCGGCTATCCGAAATCCGCGGCAAGATGAAGGATGCCATCACGGACAACGCCTCGCAGTTCGTCTTCTCCCCCACGGGCGTACAGACGGCCCTTCTGATGAAGAGCGACGAGGGACTCTACATCACCCTCCACGAGGCGGCCCTGGTCGAATACCCCTGCATGCATCTGAATCTCGACGACCGCAACCTGGTCTTCGAATCCTGGCTCACGCCCGATGTCAATGGCGACAAGGGCTACATGCAGACCCCCTGCCAGACCCCCTGGCGGACCATCATGGTCTCGGACGATGCCCGTGAGCTGCTGGCTTCGCGCATGACGCTGAACCTCAACGAACCCTGCGCGTACTCCGACACCTCGTGGATCAAACCCGTCAAGTATATCGGCGTCTGGTGGGACATGATCACCGGCAAGGGCTCCTGGGCCTATACCGACGAACTCCCGAGCGTCAAACTGGGCGAGACGGACTACACCCGGACACGCCCCAACGGGCGCCACTCGGCCAACACCCAAAATGTCAAATACTACATCGATTTCGCGGCCCGCCACGGTTTTGACGCCGTGTTGGTCGAGGGCTGGAACCAGGGCTGGGAAGACTGGGTCGGCCACAGCAAGGACCACGTCTTCGACTTCGTCACCCCCTATCCCGATTTCGATATCCGGGAGGTGAACCGCCATGCACACGACAAGGGCGTGAAAATCATCATGCACCACGAGACCTCGTCGTCGGTGCGCAACTACGAACGGCATCTCGACACGGCCTACCGTTTTATGGTCGCCAACGGCTACAATGCCGTGAAAAGCGGTTATGTCGGCGACATCATCCCCCGGGGAGAGTATCACTACGGGCAATGGATGGTCAACCACTATCTGTATGCCGTGAAGAAGGCCGCCGACTACAAAATCATGGTCAACGCCCATGAGGCGGTACGGCCTACGGGGCTCTGCCGCACCTATCCCAACCTCATCGGCAACGAGTCGGCACGGGGCACCGAGTACGAATCCTTCGGCGGCAGCAAGGTCAACCACACCACCATCCTGCCCTTCACCCGGCTGGTCGGCGGACCGATGGACTACACGCCCGGCATTTTCGAGCTGGATTGCAGCAAGATGAACCCTTCCAACCATTCGCGCGTCCGCTCGACGCTGGCCCGTCAGCTGGCGCTCTACGTCACGATGTACAGCCCCCTGCAGATGGCGGCCGACATCCCCCAGAATTACGAGCGGTTCATGGATGCCTTCCAGTTCATCAAGGATGTGGCTCTGGACTGGGAGGAAAGCCGCTATCTCGAGGCAGAGCCGGGCGAATACCTCACCATCGCCCGCCGCGCCAAGGGAACCAACGACTGGTATGTGGGCTGCACGGCCGGTTACGAAGGCCACCTCTCCCACCTCACACTGGATTTCCTCACCCCCGGGAAGCGGTACAAGGCCACCATCTACGCCGATGCCGAGGGGACGGCCTGGGACAAGAACCCCCAGAGCTATACCATTACGACACGCGAAGTGACCCACAAAAGCCGTCTGAAACTGACGGCCGGGATAGGCGGCGGATATGCGATTTCCATTCGGGAAATAAAGTAATTCACACAAAGATAGGAACTTTGCCGGTTCCGGAAGATGGCGGACTTTTCATCAGCAAAAGTTCGTCATCTCTATTTTACCGTTCAGCAGTCGAATCTTGCAGTTCGGCAAAATCGATTTGTTTCTCCGAGCATTTTTTTCAATATTTGTTTAACAGAACCAACTGATTGATTAAAAACCAAACGTATTTCTCCGCAGATTATTAATTCTAAAAGAATAGTACGAGCATGATGAAATGAAACAGACCTAATCGACCTACACCGACCATTGCCCCGGTTCACAACGTCTCTTGAAACCGCAGGCAACGCCACATTTCCACCACCGAACCATACCAATAATAAGAGACCAACTAAAACACTAAATGAATGAAGCTTATTTATCTTGGAATCTTTCGAATGATTCTTCCCCTATGTCTGGGATTGTTCATGTCGATTGGTGCCTTTGCGCAACAAATTACTGTCAAAGGACATGTGAAAGATGCTCAAAGCAATATAATTGGCGCCAATATTACGGAAAAAGCCAATCCCACCAACGGAACCTCTTCCGACGCGGAAGGCAACTTTGAGCTCAAAGTAGAACAGGGAGCCACTCTGGTAATCTCCTTTCTGGGCTACAAGACCCAAGAAGTCCCCGCAACCCCCGTCATGACCGTCACCCTCGAAGAGGACAGCGCCCTGCTGGACAACATCGTGGTCATCGGCTACGGTACCGCCAAGAAAAACGACCTGACCGGATCGGTTACCGCCATCAACGCCGACAAACTCGTCAAGGGTGCCGTCACCTCCGCCAGCGACATGCTGGTCGGCAAGGTCGCCGGCATGAGCGTCATCACCAAGGGCGGTGCTCCGGGTGCCGGCGCCACCATCAGAATCCGCGGCGGCTCATCCATGTCCGCCTCCAACACCCCCCTGATCGTCATCGACGGCGTGCCGGTCGACGACTCCGACATCAAGGGTATGGAAAACCCCCTGGCCACCATCCACCCCAACGACATCGAATCCTTCACCGTATTGAAGGACGCCTCGGCCACGGCCATCTACGGATCGCGCGCCTCAAACGGTGTCATCATCATCAACACCAAGCGCGGCGGCGGAAAGGGCATTCACGTGAATTACAGCGGGACCTTCGCGGTCAACACCACGCCGAAGACCGTCGATGTCATGTCGGCCGACAGCTTCCGCCAATTCGTCACCGAGAAATACGGCGAAGGATCGACCAAGGTCAAGGCTTTGGGCAATGCCAACACCAACTGGCAGGACCAGATTTTCGGCAACTCGTTCACCACGGACCACAACGTCAGCCTGTCGGGCAGCGTGCCCCATATGCCCTACCGCGTATCGCTGGCCTACACCAACGACAAGGGTATCCTCAAGACCTCCAAGATGGAGCGTGTCACCGGCGCCATCAGCCTGAATCCTTCGTTCTTCGACGATATGCTGAACATCCGCCTGAATGTGAAGGGTATCTACAACAAGAACCGCTTCGCCGACAGGGGAGCCATCGGAATGGCCACGCAGTTCGACCCCACACAGCCGATATACATGACCGGAAACCCGCTCTATGTCAACGACAAGAACCCCGACGGAAACGGATACTTCATGTACCTGAAGCCCGACAACAGCTCGGCCATCGACATCGCCCTGACCAACCCCGTGGCCATGCTGGAGCAGCACCACGACGAATCGACCGTCTACCGCAGCATCGGAAATGCACAGATCGACTACCGATTCCACTTCCTCCCCGAACTGAGGGCCAACCTCAACCTGGGTTATGACATCTCGGAAGGCGAAGGCGACAACATCATCGAAGACCACTCGCCCATGAGCTATTGCCAGGGTATCTTCAAGAAGGGATTCGGCGAGAACAAGAACTACTATCAGCTGAAGCGCAACACCCTGTTGGACTTCTACCTCAACTACGCCAACACCTTCGGCAAACACCACATCGACGTGACGGGCGGTTACTCCTGGCAGCGCTTCTTCCGCTCGGAATGGGAGAAATACCCCTACTCGCCCCTCATGGCTCAGGAGAAAGGCACCCAATTCTACAAGGACATGACCAGCTACAAGACCGAAAACTATCTGGTCTCCTTCTTCGGCCGTCTGAACTACTCCTTCGCCAATCGCTACCTGCTGACCTTCACGCTCCGTTACGACGGTTCCTCACGCTTCAGCGAGGACAACCGCTGGGGTCTCTTCCCCTCCGTGGCCCTGGCCTGGAAAATCAAGGAGGAGAAATTCCTGCGCGACGTCAACTGGCTCTCCGACCTCAAGCTCCGTCTGGGATACGGTATCACCGGCCAGCAGAACCTCAACAACGGCGACTACCCCTACATGGCCCGCTACAACTACTCGAAACCCGGCGCCAACTACTTCTTCGGCAACATCAGCTACCCGCTCATCGCCCCCGCGGCCTATGACGAGAATCTGAAGTGGGAGGAGACCACCACCTACAACGCAGGTATCGATTTCGGCTTCCTGAACAACCGGCTGACCGGTAGCATCGACTACTACTACCGCAAGACCGAGAACCTGCTCAACAAGGTGAGCGCTCCGGCCGGCACCAACTTCAGCAACGAACTGCTGACCAATGTCGGTACGCTGACCAATCAGGGCGTGGAGTTCACGCTGACCGGCCATCCCATCGTCACCAAGGACTGGAACTGGACCCTGAGCTACAACATCTCCTACAACAGGAACGAGATCACCAAGATGACCTTCAACGACGATCCCTCCTACAAGGGCGTCATCCACACGGGCATCGACGGCGCCACGGGCTACAACATCATGATCAACGCCGTCAACAACCCCTACAACTCCTTCTATGTCTTCGAGCAGATTTACGACGCTGCGGGACGCCCCATCGAAGGCGCATACGTAGACCAGAACAACGACAACAAGATCGACGAGGACGACCTGGTTCCCTACAAGAAGGCCGCACCCGACGTCTACATGGGTCTGACCTCCCAGCTGAGTTACAAAAACTGGGATCTGTCGTTTGCCCTGCGCGCCAGCTTCGGCAACTATGTCTACAACAACGTGCAGTCCAACCGCGAGGCGTGGGGCGGTTCGCAGATGATGGACCCCACGGGATTCTTCAAGAACCGCGTGAACTCGGCCCGCTACACCAACTTCAGCAACACGCAGCCCCGCTCAAGCTACTACGTGCAGGACGCCTCTTTCCTAAAGATGGACAACCTCTCCATCGGCTACACCTTCCCGAAGCTCTTCAAGACCAATCAGAGCGCCCGTCTCTATTTCACCATCCAGAATGTATTCACCATCACCGACTACGACGGTCTGGATCCCGAAATCGACGGTCTGGGTGTCGACAACAACATCTATCCGCGTCCCCGCACCTTCCTGTTCGGTGTAAATCTTAACTTCTAAATCCGACAAGCCATGAAACTATCAAAATATGAATATCTGTTACCCACGGTTCTGCTGGGTATGACCCTGTCGTTGGGTTCGTGTATAAACGATCTGGATACCTTACCCCTGGACAAGAGCGAACTGGTCCCCGAGGTCGTGTTCGGTTCCGATTTGGAGGCCTACCAGCAGAGTCTGGCCAAAATCTACGCCGGAATGGTCATCGGCGGCAATGCCGGCGGTGACGCCGACCAGGATGTCGTAGGCATCGACGGAGGTTCGCAATCCTCGTTCCTCCGCGTACTGTGGAACATGCAGGAGCTGGCTTCCGATATCGCCCACTGCTGCTGGAGCGACCCCGGCATCCCCGACTTCAACCACATCGCATGGGGTCCGTCGAGCCCCTGGGTAAAGGGTTCCTACTTCCGGCTCTTCTACCAGATCAATGTCGCCAACGCCTTCCTCCGGGAGACGACCCCCGCCAAATTGCAGAGCCGCGGCTGCTCGCAGGAGGTCATCAACACCGTCAACGTCTTCCGTGCCGAAGCGCGTTTCCTGCGTGCTCTCACCTATCTGTATGCGCTGGATCTCTACCGCAACGTTCCCTTTGTCGACGAGAACAGTCCCATCGGAAGCGTGCGTCCGTCCCAGATCATGAAGGACCAGCTCTTCGTCTACATCGAACAGGAGCTGAAAGGCTGCGAGGAGCAGCTCTCGGAGGCCTCCGTGGGCTTCAACGACAATTACGGCCATGCCAACAAGGCCGCAGCCTGGGCCGCTCTCACCCGTCTGTACCTCAATGCCGAGACCTATATCGGCCAGAAGAAGTACGGCGAATGCATCGAGTACTGTAAGAAGATTATCGACGCCGGATACGCTCTGGAGCCCGTCTACGGCGACATGTTCAAGGCCGACAACCACACCTCGCACGAGATGATATTCCCGTTGCGTTACGAGGGCGAGGCCACCATGACCTGGGGCGGCATGACCGCCATTCTCTGCTGGGGCTCCTCGGCATTCCAGGAGGAGACCAACGCCAAGGGCGCATGGATGGGCGTGCGGGCCAAATCCTCGCTCTACAAGATCTTCAAAGAGGAGAAAGAGCCAGAGAAGGACAAGCGCTTTGCCATGCTGCGCACCGAAGCCACCACCAACATCGAGATCGAGAAGGAGGCCGAATTCAACAACAACGGCATTCCGGTGACCAAGTTCTACAACATCAACAAGGACGGGTCGAAGCCCCTGTCGAACGAGGCCTATATCGACTTCCCGCTGTTCCGTCTGGGTGAAATCTACCTGAACTTCGCCGAGGCCGTTCTGCGCGGCGGCCAGGGCGCGTCAAAGAGCGAGGCGCTGAATTATATCAACTCGCTTCGCAAACGCGCCTACGACAACGACGCCAGTGCCGCAATTACGGAGAGCGATCTGACCCTCGACTTCCTGCTGGACGAGCGTGCCCGCGAGCTGTTCTACGAGGCACAGCGCCGCACTGACCTGGTCCGCTTCGGCAAGTACACCTCCTCGGAGTATGTATGGCCCTGGAAAGGCGGTGTTGCGGAAGGCCGCGGTGTGGAGTCCTTCTACGCCATATATCCGCTTCCGTCGGACGATATCGGCTCCAACCAGAACCTGCAGCAGAACGAAGGCTATTAATCACATAAAACCGAAAAGACGATGAAACTGAAACATTTATTAATGGCGGGTTTGATGGTCTTCACCTTCACAGCCTGCGAGGATGACCCCTCGCCGATCATGGAGGTTCGGCAGCTGGCCACCTTGAACGAACTCCCGACAAGCGATATTGCCATCACCAGGGAGAATATCTCGGAGGATTTCCCCGCCATATCGTGGAGTCCGGCCGACTACGGCGTCTCGGCCGTCATCCACTACGACGTCACGCTGACCAACACAACCAACGGCGCATCCAAGCAGGTGGCCCATACCGACAAGAACACCACCTCGCTCCAGATGACCAACAGCGAGATGCTCGGCCATCTGGCCGACCTGGGGGCAAAGCCCGGTGTGACCAACAAGTTCGAGGTGTCGCTGAAATCGAGCGTCTATGAATCCGCGGCCGACAATGCCACCAACACCGTGTCGTTCAACGCCTCGATTTACGACGCCAACATCGGCCAGTACACCCAGCCGACCCTCTATGTTGCGGCAGGTTATCCCGACTGGGATTTCCGCAAGGCCTACCTGCTCGGCGACATGGCCGGCAACGGAAGTTACGAAGGCTATGCCTACTTTGAGCAGGGAGGTTCGTTCGCCCTGTTGAAGAGTTCGGACCTGAGCCCCCTGGCCGAAGGTCAGAACGTGCCTGACAAGGGTTTCTACAAAATCGCCATTTCGGCCGACGGTCATGTGACCGTCAGCGGGAATCTGGTGTGGGGACTCATCGGCGATGCGACATCGGGCGCCTGGGACAAGAGCACGGATATGGAATACGACCCCGAGACCCGTCTGTGGAGTGTCATCACCTCGCTGAAGCAGGGCGAGTTCAAGTTCCGCGCCAACAACGGATGGGATTTCAACTACGGAGCCGAACAGGGACAGAACGAAGTGGGCGGGGAGACCGTCACCGGCAAGCTGAAGCACGGCGGAGAGAACTTCAAGCTGAAGGAGACCTCGCCCTACATCATGACGCTGAACCTTACGGCCGCCGGCGACTACTCCTTCTCCATGGAAAAAACCGACATCGTGCAGTCCAGTGCATTCCTGACCATGCCCGGCAACTATCAGAACTGGAATCCCAAAGCGGAGGACTGCCTCAAGGTAACCTCTCCGGCCCGTGACTTCAAGTTCGCAGGCACGCACCAATTGCCCGCCAACACGGAGTTCAAGTTCTGCGACGAGGAGGTGATGTACGGCTGCATCGGCGGCATCAACTGGAACGAGACGAAGACCTCGGGCTCCTTCAAAATCGGCGAGGGAGAGAACATCCGGCTCGAGGATGCGGGATATTACCGCTTCTTTGTCGACCAGACAGCCATGACGGCGACCGTGGACAAGACCGGCTGGGAGATTATCGGAGATGCCACTCCCGGCGGTTGGGACAAGGGACAGCTGATGACCCACAACCCCGCAGACAACAGTTGGAGCATTGTCGTTGAGATGAAAGAAGGCAGCTTCAAATTCCGCTGGGATGCGGCATGGGCCGTGAACCTGGGCGGCGATTTGGATGCCCTGACACAGGACGGCGGCAACATTCCCATCTCGGCCGGCAAGTATAAGATCGTCCTCTACCCCGACAAATCGAGGGCTACGGCGACCATGGAGTAAGCCGCCCCGCACCCCTGAAAAGAACCGAGACCGTAATCCTGGGATTACGGTCTCGGTTCTTTTCAGCAGGCTCCGGCAGGCTACCGCTCCTCCAGCCAGGTCATAAAGTCATTGGTCCGCGAACGGCTGACGAAGATCTCGAAACCCGGGTCGGGCTGAAGCTCCAGTTTCAGCCGGTTGCTCGCATGGCGCACAATGTCCTTGATGGCATTCTCGGAAACGATGCAGTGGCGGGAGATCCGGAAAAACTCTCCGGGGTCGATCATCTCACAAATCTCGTCCAGGGAGTTGTCCAGGACATATTGGCGGTTGTCCAGCGTGGAAAGGCAGGTGGATTTGTCCTCGGTGTAGAAATAGGCGATCTGCTCGGTATGGATGACCACGATATGGGTGCCGAACTTGGCGATAAACCGCTTCTTGTAGAGCGGCTCGCGGCCCAGAATCGCGTCCTTCAGCGTCTCCAGATCGACAGGCGTGATCGGAGTGCCGCCATCCAGCGACTTGCGGCACTTATCCACGGCAATCTTCAGCTCGTCATAATCCACAGGCTTGAGCAGGTAGTCCATGGAGTTGACCCGGAAGGCCTTGACGGCATAGGTATCATAGGCCGTGGTGATAATCACCTTGGCCGACAGCGACACCTGCGAAAAGATATCGAAACACATCCCGTCCGACAGCTCCACGTCCATGAAGATGATATCCACCTCCGCGGCATGCTCCCGCAGCCACTCGACCGTTCCGTGCACCGAATTCTGGAGGCCTATGATTTTAAGGTCCCCGAAATTCTTCTCTATGGCTTTCTGCAGATTGACCTGTGCGGGGATCTCGTCTTCGACGATCAATACGTTGTAAATTTTCATAACAGAGGGAGTTTTACGATGAACTCGGTTTCGGTTTGCAGGACTTCGATCTCCTTTTCGGAGATGTCCAGATATTGCTGGCGGATATTCTTCAGGCCCATTCCGTTGCAGGCCTGCTGGCTGATGCGGGGCTGGAGGTTGTTACTGACCACCAGCCAGTCCTCCTCCACACGCACCTCGACAGTCAGCGGATGCTCGGGACTGACCACATTGTGCTTGGTGGCATTCTCGATCAGCAGCTGGAGGCAGCACGGCACCACATGACCATGCAGGGCCTCGCGAAGAACCGAGAACTTCACCGTAAAGCCGGTGGTGAACCTCTCCCGCAAAAGGTCGATGTATTTCTTCGCGAAATCCATCTCCTCCTGCAGGGGAACGACGATCTTATCCTCGTTCTGCAACATGTAGCGATAGGTTCCCGCCAGCTTGCGGATGAAGCTGCTGGCCCGCTCCGTCTCCCCCTCCTGCACCAGGAAATCGAGGATATTGAGAGAGTTGAAGAGAAAATGCGGATTGATCTGCAACTTCAACCGGTTGTACTGGTACTGGGCCATGCGCCGCTCGCCCCGCTCGCTGCGCAGCGCCGCCCTGGAGGTCGTAATATAGGCGGCCAGCTTGAACATCGTGATGATGACGATATTGAAGAGCAGGATCACCGCATAGAGCTTCAGGAAGGAGAAGGCCTCGAAAGCGGCGTTGTTGCCCGTCGGGATGTTGTAATAGGCCATGAGGGTGACAACGACCGAAAAGAGAAGCGCGAAAAGCATCGTTACGACACTCTTCACCACGGAGCTCCTGAACAGGCGCGAACAGAGGTTGACAAAGATGATGTCGCCGCACAGGAGGAGCATCACGGCAAACACATTGCTGAACGAACGCTGGATTTCGACATGAATCCCCTCGCTGGCAAAATAGGAGTTGCTGAACAGCAACGTATAGCTGATTCGCAACAGGAGGATGGCGGTGGCGAAGAGCAGCACCTGGAACACGGAGGGCGACCATCTGAACTGATTGTTCGAGGCCAGATTACGCATGCTCCCGAATCCATAGACGGCCCATCCGATCAGTTCCGTGACGATTATCGTGGTGATGGCGGCGGCGAGCGTCTCCTGAGGCACCAGAAGGCTGACCAGCCGCGCTCCGTAGTTGCCCAACAGGTAGCCGAAAAAGCATCCGGCCATGGTGAGCGTGGCGATAATCTCGCTTTGGAGCCTTCGTCTCAGGGAGAGGATGACGATCAGCGCAACGGTGAGGATGGTCAGGGGCACATCGTCTATATAGTTCACACACTGGCTGACGATCACCACCAGGGCATGGGCGAGGGCGAAAAGGTGAATAATGGCGGCAGGCGATATCGAAAACAGACGCATACGCAACAAATCTTAAGTTTCAAAGATGTGAAAAAAAAGGCATTTTTCCAAATTTTTCGTCACCGCCCCGAGGCGCTCCCCCGCGGCCGCGACACTCAACGGAAACTATCGCCCGTTCATCCCCCGAATATGACCGTTCGGCAAGGTCGGAGCCGGTTATTTTGCCTGTCCATATTTTTTTGATTTTCTTTGCAATACACCTGAACGACACTAAACCAAACGAATCCTGATCCATGAAAAAACCCAAACTATCCTTCTGGCAGATCTGGAACCTGAGTTTCGGATTCCTCGGCGTACAGATCGGCTACTCCCTGCAGAACTCCAATACCTCGACCATATTCGAATCGCTGGGCGCCGATGTCTCGCAGCTGAGCTACTTCTGGCTCGCGGCCCCCATTGCGGGTCTCATCATCCAGCCCATCGTGGGGCTCTTCTCCGACGGGACCTGGACCCGTCTCGGACGACGCATCCCCTTCATCCTCGGCGGCGCCGTCATCTCGGCCGTCGCCCTGGCCCTGATGCCCAATGCCAGCCTTCTGCTGACGCTGGCCCCGCTGGCCATGGGCGCCTGCATCCTGCTGTTCATGGACCTCTCCTTCAATGTCACCATGCAACCCTTCCGCGCCCTCGTGGCCGACATGCTGGACGACTCGCAGAAGACCAAGGGCTATGTCGTGCAGACCTTTCTGATCAACCTCGGAGCCGTGGCGGGCGCCGTTCTGCCGCTGATCCTGACCCGATTCGGAGTCTCGGAAGAGGCCGTGCCCGGCCAGGTGTCGGAACACATCGCCTGGTCGTACTACATCGGCGGCGCCATCCTCCTGCTCACGGTGCTGGTCACGACATTCCGCACCAGAGAGTATCCGCCCGAGGAGTTCGCCCGCTACAACGACGAAACCCCGGAGGAGATGCGGGAAAAAACCTCGTTCGTGGAACTGATACGCCACACCCCGAAGGTGATGTTGCAGCTGGGAGTGGTGCAATTCTTCTCGTGGGCGGCGCTCTTCCTGATGTGGACCTATCTGAAATCGGCCATTACGGGCGTGGCCGTCAACCACCAAACCGGTGAGCTGTTGAGCGAAGGCGAGGTGCAGACCTGGGTCGGGGTCCTCAACGGCATCTATCCCATTCCGGCCTGCATCGCCTCCTTTTTCCTGACGGGTGTAGCCTCGAGGTGGGGCAACAAACCGGTATATGCCCTCTGCCTGCTGTCCGGCGCCGCCGGATTCGCCGGGCTGTGCTTCACCAGCGACCAATATGCCCTCATGCTCCCGATGGTCGGCATCGGCATCGCCTGGGCCGGGATCCTGGCCATGCCCTACTCGATTCTGTCGCGTGCCGTGGAGGCCCGCAGGATGGGCGTTTACATGGGGATATTCAACTTCACCATCACCATCCCCCAGATCATCGTCGGACTGACCGGTGGAGTGATCGTCGAGCACCTTTTCGGCTCCTCGGCTTCGGCCATGATCGGACTGGCCGCAGCGTTCATGTTTTTGGCCGCAATATCGGTTCTATTTGTTCGTGAACGATAAAAATTACATCTTTACATCCTCTAACAAAACAAACGACATGCAGGGAGCAGGCCCACGGCATCCGTTCCGGCGCCTTCCCCTGCCAAAAACCGAATGAAGGATTATGATTTCCTGCTGTATATTCGATTTGGACGGTGTCATTGTGGATACCGCCAAATACCACTACCTGGCCTGGGTGGAACTGGCCCAAAAACTCGGATTTGAATTTACGCCCGAACAGGGCGAGCTCACCAAGGGCGTGAGCCGCATGGCTTCGCTCGACATCGTCCTGCGCGCCGGAGGCATGGAGGACCGCTTTTCCGAAGAGGAGAAACTGCGCATGGCCGCCGAAAAGAACGAATGCTACCTGCGTTTCATCTCCCGGATGACGGCCGACGAGGTTCTTCCCGGAGTGGACCGGTTCCTCAAGGAGCTGCGCGACGAAGGCATCAAGGTGGTATTGGGCTCGGCATCGAAAAACGCCCGGGTCATTCTGGACCGCTGCCGCCTCACCCCGCAGTTTGACCGGATTGTGGACGGGACGCTGGTCTCGAAAGCCAAGCCCGACCCGGAGGTCTTCGCCAAAGGGGCCGAACTCGTCGGCATCGCTCCCCGGGCCTGTGTGGTCTTCGAGGATGCCGCGGCGGGCATCGAGGCGGCGACACGCGCCGGGATGCGCTCGGTGGGCGTCGGCGGCAGTCCCCTGCTGGACAAGGCCACCCTGCAATTGAAGTCATTCGAAGGATTCACCTTCGAACAGCTGCTCCGGCATATCGACCGATAAGTAAAAACCGTTAAAACAAAACCCCATATGAATGAATTTTTGAAGGTAAACCCCTGGCTTCTCGTGGAAGAGGGATTTGCACCCGAACGTATAAAGTCTTCCGAATCGCTTTTTGCCCTGGGCAACGGCGTCATGGGCGGAAGAGCCAACTTCGAAGAGAAATACTCCGGAGAATCGCTCCAGGGAAACTACATCGGAGGCGTCTACTATCCGGACAAGACCCGCGTGGGATGGTGGAAAAACGGATATCCCGAATACTTTGCCAAGGTGCTCAACTCGGCCTTCTGGATCGGGGTCGACATCCGGATCAACGGCGAGGAGCTGGATCTGGCCCAAACCGAAGTGCTGGATTTCCATCGCGAGATGGACATGCGCCGTTCGGTGCTGACCCGCAGGATGCGTGTCCGCATGCACAACGACACGGAGGTGGAAATCGAAGCCGTCAGATTCATCTCGCTGGACCGCCGCGAACTGGGAGTTGTCCGTTACAGCGTCATGCCGCTGAACCGCGATGCGCAGGTCACCTTCGCCCCCTATATCGATGCCGACGTCCGCAACACCGACGCCAACTACGACGAGAAGTTCTGGGAGGAGGTCCGCACGGAATCCGACGCCGTACAGAGCCGCACCAAAAAGAGCGGCTTCGAAGTCGCATGGGCGCAGGCCGTCACGCTGGAGGGTGCCGAATTCCAGGTTGAGACCCGTCCCGAAAGAGTCTGCCACACGTCCACGGTAAATTGCCGTCAGGGCGAGAAGAAGACGCTCTTCAAATACGTGGGCATCAGTTCGTCGATGAACCATCCCGCGGAGGAGTTGCTGGCAACGGCCCGCAAGGTGGCCCACGAGGCGCAGGAGACGGGATTCGACGCCCTGCTGGAGCGTCACGAAGCCGCCTGGGCCGCACGCTGGCACAGTTGCGACGTGACGATCGAGGGGGACGACGAAGCGCAACAAGGCATCCGATTCTGCATCTTCATGCTGCTGCAGACCTACACCGGCGTCGATACCCGGCTCAACATCGGCCCCAAGGGATTCACCGGCGAGAAATACGGCGGCGTCACCTATTGGGACACCGAGGCCTATTGTCTGTCGTTCTACATGGCCACGGCCGGGCAGGAGGTCGCCCGCGAACTCCTGAAATACCGCTACAACCAGCTGGACAAGGCGATCGAAAACGCCGGGAAACTCGGGTTCGGGGAGGGTGCCGCCCTCTACCCCATGGTGACCATCAACGGCGAGGAGTGCCACAACGAATGGGAGATAACCTTCGAAGAGATCCACCGGAACGGGGCCATCGCCCACGCCATCGCGGAGTACATCCGCTACACGGGCGACAAGGCCTATCTGGCGCAATACGGTCTGGAGGTACTGATCGCCATAGCGCGCTTCTGGGCACAGCGGATCACCTGGTCCGCGGCCAGAAAACAGTATGTCCTGCTCGGCGTGACCGGTCCCAACGAGTATGAGAACAATGTCAACAACAACTGGTACACCTCCTACATCGCCTGCTGGTGCCTGCGCTATGCCGCCGAGGCGGCCGAATGGGTCAGGCGGAACTACCCCGAAGAGTATCGGCGCATCGTGGAGAAGCGCAACTTCGACGAGGCGGCCGAGTGCGGGAAATGGAGCGAAATCAATGCGAAGATGTATCTGGGCGAGGACCGCGAGCTGGGGATCTTCCTCCAGCAGGACAACTACCTCGACAAGGAGCAGATGACGGCCGAGCAGCTCGATCCCGCGGAGCGTCCCATCAACCAGAAATGGTCCTGGGACCGCATCCTGCGCTCCTGCTTCATCAAACAGGCCGACGTATTGCAGGGGATCTACTTCTTCCAGGAGGATTTCGATGTGGAGACCATTCGCCGCAACTTCCATTTCTACGAGCCCCGCACCGTGCACGAATCCTCCCTCTCGCCCTGCGTACACGCCATTCTGGCCACGAAAATCGGAGACATGGACAAGGCCTACGAGATGTATCTGCGCACCTCGCGTCTGGACCTCGACGACTACAACCGCGAAGTGGAAGAGGGCTGTCATGTCACCTCCATGGCCGGTTCGTGGAAATCCGTCATCGAAGGATTCGGCGGCATGAGCATGGAGGACGACACCCTCGCCTTCACGCCCCGTCTGCCCCGGGCCTGGAGGGCGCTGACCTTCAGAATAAACTATCGGGGACGCATCCTCTCGGTGAAAGTCACCCACGATACGGTACTCGTCGAGAACGAAGGCTCCCCCGTCACGATAAAACTCTGCGGAGAGACGCTGCTGCTGGACAAACAGGCAACGCGCTCCCTATGACCAACCCCCGGGAAACCAAACTTCGAACAAAATGAACCTTCTTCAAAAAATCCATACCAGGATGGCCCTGTTGCTGGCGCTGTCGGTCCTGCTGTCGGCAGCGGCCTGCTCCGACGACGACCCGTTGGCCGACGGCGGAAAGGATCCGAACGGCCCGACGAGCGACATCGTGGACAAGGTGTCCCAATACGAGGCCCGCAAATTCGACGGGCAGAAACGCGGCGACGTATTCTATGAAATCTACGTCCGTTCGTTCGCCGATTCCGACGGCGACGGCATCGGCGACCTGAGAGGCGTCACCTCGAAGCTCGACTATCTGGACGATTTGGGCGTGGCGGGAATCTGGCTGATGCCGATCTACGCCACAGGCTCCGAACACGGATACGACGTCGTCGACTACCGGGAGGTGTGCCGCGACTACGGCAGCATGGAGGATATGGAGCAGCTGATAGACGAGGCGCACAAGCGCAAAATCAGAGTCATCCTCGATTTCGTGCCCAACCACACCTCCCAGCGCTGTCAATGGTTCAGGGAGGCCTGCCTCTCCACCGACAACCCCTATCGCGGATTCTACCACTTCTCCACCACGAAGTACGACCGCTGGTACCCCGTCACCAAAGGCACCACCTCCTACTTCTACCAGGGCGAATTCGACCGCAGCATGCCCGACCTGAACTACGGACCCGCCGCAACCTGCGCATCCAGCCCCACCTTCAAGGCCATGACCGATGCGGCGAAATTCTGGATCGACAAGGGGGTCGACGGATTCCGGCTCGATGCCGTAAAGCACATCTACAACAACTCCACCTCCGACGAGAACCCGACCTTCCTGAACAGGTTCTACACCGAGATCAACCGCTATTTCCAGGGCCGCTCCGCCCTGGGATTCAAGGAGGTCTACATGGTCGGAGAGTGCTGGATGCAGACGGAGCAGGTCGCCCCCTACTACAAAGGCCTGCCGGCGCTGTTCGACTTCGACTTCTGGGACAAATACCTGCTCTACGCCATCCAGAACTCCCACGCCAAATGGTTCCCCAAGGACATGATAGACACCGAAAGGGCCTTTGCAGCATACCGCACCGACTTCATTCAGGCCTCCAAGCTCTCCAACCACGACCAGAACCGCACCCGCTCGGCCATCGGCGGTTCGGAAGCCCTCTCCCTCCAGAAGGCCAAAATCGCCGCGGCCGTGCTGCTGACCGCAAGCGGCTCGCCCTACATCTATTACGGCGAGGAAATCGGCATGCTGGGCGACAAGGCCCGGAGCGACAACGGAAACACCGGAGACCGCAATGTCCGCACTCCGATGCTGTGGGCCCCGTCGGCAAACGACCCCGTACGTCCGACATGGATCAAATCGGTGGTCAACAACGACATCTCGGTCGGCAGCGTGAAGAGTCAGGCCGACAACGAAAAATCGATCTACAACGTATATCGCAAATTCCTGCGCCTGAGAAACACCTATCCCGCACTGGCCCAAGGCTACATCACCCTGCCGGAGGATTTCGATGTGGCCGACGCAAAGAACAAGCAGGTGATGGCCTTCTGCCGCAGGGCGGGTGAGGAACGGCTCCTGGTCATCCACAACGTGGCCGACCACCCCTCGACCTACACCATCAACCACGCCATCAAACAGCCGATTGCCGACATGAACCGCGTGACGGTGAAGCGCATCGACGACATGCGGCATGAGGTGGAACTGCCGGCCTACTCCTCCATCATCATCGAATTGTAATACCGACCGACAAAAAGATCCGAACCATGAACCTGTTACACCGCATGACACGAGCGGCCTCATTATGCGCCGCACTCCTCTTCACGGCCTGCTACACCGCCCCCGGGCCGCAATCGGCACATCCCCAATGGAGCTACCGGTCCGTAGTCTATGAGATGAACGTCCGCCAGCAGAGCCGCGAAGGCAACTTTGCCGCCGCCGAAAAACGGCTGCCCTTTCTCAAGGAGCTGGGGGTCGACATCATCTGGCTGATGCCCATACACCCCATCGGCGTCAAGGAACGAAAGGGAACATTGGGCTCCTATTACGCCATCCGCGACTATCGCGCCATCAATCCCGAATTCGGCACCATGGAGGACTTCGAACGGTTTCTGAAAAGCGCCCACAAGCTGAATCTCAAGGTGATAATGGACTGCGTGGCCAACCACACGTCGCCCGATGCGGCGTGGGTGACCGAGAAGCCCGCCGAATGGTATCACCGCGACTCCACCGGAAAACCGATCGTACAATACGACTGGACCGACATCTCAAAACTGAATTACGACTGCAGGGAGGTGCGCGAGGCGATGATCGACCAACTGGAGTTCTGGACCGCAAAAGGGGTGGACGGATTCCGCTGCGATGCCGCCGCCGAGATGCCCGACGAATTCTGGCAGGAGGCCATCCGTGCCATCAAGGCGCTGAATCCCGAAGCCTACATGCTGGCCGAGGGCGAGGGCACCCGCTTCCATCGGGACGGATTCGACGCCACCTATGCCTGGGAGCTGCACCACCTGATGAACGACATTGCCCAGGGCGAAAAAACGGTCGACTCCCTGCGGACGCTGCTCGCAAAATCCGCCGGGGAATATCCCGAAACGGCATTCCGCCTGATGTTCACCTCCAACCATGACGAGAACTCATGGGCCGGGACCGAATTCGAACGGATGGGCGATGCCGCAGCGTGCATGGCCTCACTGACCTATCTCCTGCCGCAGGGGCAGCCCCTGATCTATACGGGACAAGAGGTGGGATTCAACCGTCGTCTGCAATTCTTCGAGAAGGATTCGATCGACGACTGGACGCCCAATCACTGGACCGAATTCTATCGGAAGCTCAACGACCTGAGGCACCGTCACCCGGCACTTCAGGCCGGGGAGGCCGGCGGCAAAATGGTGGAGATCGCCAACAACAACCCCTCCCGTCTGCTCTCCTTCGTCCGCGAGGCCGAAGGGCGCCGGGTCATGGTCCTGATGAACCTCTCGCCGGAGATTGTCGAGGCCCGTTTCGAGACCCGGGCCCATGCCGGAGAATATACCGACGCCCTGAACGGCGGAAAAGAACGCATCGGCGGGCAGCTGCTAAAGGAGATGCTCCCCTGGCACTATCAAATCCTCTACTTTTAACCATATGAAAATACACCATTATCTGACAGGGCTTATGATGCTGACCCTATGTTCCTGTTCCTCACAGGCCTCCTTCCAACCCGACGCCATCGCCGACGCGGGAGAGCGCATCCGACACGTGGAGCCGCTCTCCTGGTGGGTCGGCATGCAGACGCCGCTGCAACTGCTGATACACGGAGACGACATCGCCTCCTGTCAAGTCGGCATAGAGGGGCTGGACGGCGTGGAAATCACGCAGGTGCACACCGCGCAAAGCCCCAATTACCTGTTTGTAGATGTGCGGATCGCCGAGAATGCCCGGGCCGGAACGTGTTATCTGGTATTCTCGCGCGGCGAAGAGCGCTTCAAGGTGAAATACGAACTGGAAGAGCGTCGGCCCGGCTCCCGCAACCGGGAGAGTTTCACCACCTCGGATGCCATCTATCTGCTCATGCCCGACCGCTTCGCCAACGGAGACCCCGCAACGGATTCGACGCCCGACACCGTCGAGAAGGTGGCCCGCGACGAATTTTTCGGCCGGCACGGCGGTGACATCCAAGGCATGATCGATCATCTGGACTACATCGCCTCAACGGGATTCACGGCCGTGTGGGCCACCCCCCTGCTCCTCGACAACGAACCCCAGGGCTCCTATCACGGATACGCCTGCGCCGACTACTACCGCATCGACCCGCGCTTCGGCTCCAACGAACTCTACCGCGAGTATGTCCGCAAGGCACACGAAAAAGGGCTCAAGGTGATTATGGATGTCGTGCCCAACCATTGCGGCAGCGCCCACTGGTGGATGAAGGACCTTCCGTTCGGGGACTGGATACATCGGTTCGAGACCTACACCGGCTCCAACCACATCTTTTCCACCAACATGGACCCCAATGCCTCGGCATACGACCGGAACATCCACGAAAGCGGCTGGTTCGACTACTCCATGCCCGACATGAATCTCGACAATCCGTTCCTGCTCAAATACTTCCAGCAATGGATCGTCTGGTGGATCGAATACGCCGACCTGGACGGACTGCGGGTCGACACCTACCCCTACAACGAAAAAGAGCCCATGAGCCGCTGGTGCCAGTCCGTCATTCGGGAGTATCCCGCCATGAATATCGTGGGGGAATGCTGGACGACGGATGTCCCCCAGCTGGCCTACTGGCAGGGCGGAAACCCCAACAGGGACGGCTTCGACTCCCACCTGCCCTCCATCATGGACTTCCCGCTGATGGAGGCCATGCGCCACGGCATACCGAGCGACTCGCTGCGCTGGGACGAGGGCATGATCAAGGTCTACAAGGCACTCTCGGATGATTTTGTCTATCACGACCTCTCGCGCATGATGATCTTTGCCGGCAACCACGACACGGAACGCATCGCCGACGAGCTGAAGGGCAATCCGGGCCGAATGAAGATTGCCATGACCCTGATTGCCACATTGCGGGGCATTCCCCAGATTTTCGCCGGCGACGAACTGATGTTCCGCTCCAAGGACCAGTCGCAGGGCCACGGAGGGCTGCGGGTGGACTTCCCCGGCGGCTGGGAGGGCGACCCGGTGAATCTCTTCGACCCCGAACAGCACAGCGGCGACGCTGCCGAACTCTACCGGCACACCCGCCACCTGTTGAACTGGCGACGGAACCAACCGGTCATCCACAACGGCAAGACCCTCCATTTCGCCTCCAGAGACAATACCTATGCCTACTTCCGCTACGACGACAGGAAGGCCGTATTCGTCTTCATCAACAACTCCCGCGGCAGGAAGTCCATACCCTGGTCGCATTATGCGGAGATCACCGCGACACTTTCCGACGGCAGAAACGTGATGACCGGCGAAAGCTGCGAACTATCGGATACGACAAGCGTCCATGCCCGCGACGTGCTGATCGTCGAATTCGCGAGAAAGGGGCGCAACGATTAACCAATCGGATCCTCTTGCGGATCAATCGGAATGGCGGATAGACGGACTATCCGCCATTTTCCGTTTTCCAGAGCCGCCGGGCTGCAGGGGAGCAGGAGTGTCGGGGCACAACGACGCAGAACGGTCAGGGTACAGGGGAGCAGGAGTGTCAGGGCGCAGCGACGCAGAACGGTCGGGGCGCAGACGGCTGTCGAAGCGCAGCGGCCGTCGGGACGCAGGCGGGGAAAATGCGGGGAGCATCCCGACAAAAAAAGAAGCCAAGCATTGAACAATCAATTGCTTGGCTTTTTCTGTGGTACCCGGAGCCGGGGTCGAACCGGCACGACATTGCTGTCATTGGTGTTTGAGACCAACGCGTCTACCGATTCCGCCATCCGGGCCTTTCCGCGAATATTCCGCGGCAAATCGGTTGCGCAAAGATAGGCGATTTTCGTAACTTTTCAAAAAATACGGCTATTTTTCGAAAAAGAGCCTGATTTTTTTCGCCTTCGCCGCTCCGACCAGCGCCGAAAGTTCCTCGATATTGGCCGCACGGACCTTTTCCACCGTGCGGAAATGGCGCAACAGGGTCTGTATCGTCTTGTCCCCGACCCCTTCGATCTGCTCCAGTTCACTGTGAATAAACGCCTTGCTGCGCTTCTGACGGTGGAAGGAAATGGCGAAACGGTGCACCTCCTCCTGGATGTGCGACAGAAAGTGGAACAGGGGCGAAGTCGGCCGGATGCCCACCAGCACGGGCGGAAAGCCGTAGAGCAGTTCGGCCGTGCGGTGGCGGTCGTCCTTGGCCAGTCCGGCGACGGGAATCTCCAGCCCCAGATGCTCCAGCACCTCGTGAATGACCCCCATCTGCCCCTTTCCGCCGTCGGCGATAATGAGGTCGGGCATTTCGGCCCCTTCGGCCATCAGCCGCGTATAACGCCGGAAGACCACCTCCCGCATCGAGGCGTAGTCGTCGGCCCCCGTCACGGTCTTGATGTTGAAATGGCGGTACTCCTTGCGGGAGGGTTTTCCGTCCCGGAACACCACGCACGAAGCCACCGGATGGGCCCCCTGCAGGTTGGAGTTGTCGAAACATTCGATGTGCCGCGGCTGTCTGTCGAGGCGCAACTCCTTTTGGACGGCATTCATCAGCCGCTCGGTGTAGCGCTCGGGATTCCTGATTTCGAGGTTTTTCAACTGCTCGGCGCGGTAGATGCGGGCGCTCTTCTGCGAAAATTCCAGCAATTCGAGTTTCTCCCCGCGCTTCGGGACCGTGAAAGTCACGCCCCCGAACAGCAGTGTCGTCGAGGGCAGGAACGGCACGATCACCTCGCGGGCCAGTTCGCCCCCGGCGATATTTTCGACAATGTGCTGGATGGCCAGCGTCAGCATGTCGCGCTCGTCGCCTCCGACGCCCGTCGCCAGCTTCACGGTCTGCACGCCCACGATCGAACCGTGGCGGATGCGCACGAAGTTGCACCAGGCCACATCGTCGTCGGGCAGCAGCGAGAAAACGTCGACATCGACGATCTTCGCACTGACGATCACCGACCGCCCGGCATAGTTGTCCAGGGCATCGAGCCGCTGTTTGTAGCGCTGCGCCAGCTCGAACTTCAGCTCCCCGGCCGCACGCTGCATCTCCCCCTCAAGGTATTGGCGCACGGGCCTCAGGTCGCCTTTCAGCACCGAAACGACCATGCCGACCAGCTGCGCATGCTCCTCTTCGGACTGCAGCCCGACGCACGGGGCCTTGCAGTTGCCCAGGTGGTATTGCAGGCAGACCGTATATTTGTCTTTGGCGATCAACTCCGGGGCGAGGTTGAACTTGCAGGTCCGCAGGGGGATCATCTCGCGGATGAAGTCGAGCACGCTGCGCTGCATCATCACCGATCCGTAGGGGCCGAAATACTGCGATCCGTCGCGCGTCAGGATGCGCGTCGACTGCACGCGGGGAAAATGCTCGTGCCGCACGACGATCCACGGATAGGTCTTGTCGTCCTTCAGCAGGATGTTGTAACGCGGCTGGAGGCTCTTGATCAGTGAGTTTTCCAGCAGCAGGGCGTCGGTCTCGCTCCCCACGACGATATGGCGGATCTCGACGATCTGCCTGACCAGCACACGCACCTTCGCGCTGTGCTCCTTCGACTGCACGAAGTACGACGACACCCGTTTGCGCAGGCTCTTGGCCTTGCCCACATAGATGATCGTCCCCGAGCGGTCCACAAACTGGTAGACGCCCGGCGACAGCGGCAGCAGGGCCACCTGCTCCTTGAGATCCGGTTTTTCCGTTTCAGCCATACGCCCGGCAAATTTAGCAAATATATTGCAAATCGGAAAGTCTGTAAAAAAGTCGCATTTTTTGTTTCATACGTCGGAAAATCATATCTTTGCACACCACTTTACACGACACACCGAGCCTATGAGAAAACTATTGCTCCTGCTCCTGTCCGGCATGCTCTCCGGTGCATGTGTGGACAATGACTACGACCTGACAAACGTCGACTCCGACAATATCGCCATCGGCGATGAAGAGTCCCGGTTCCGCATCCCGCTGGTCAAGGTGCTCGTCTCCAAGGACGAGATCAGAAACAGCAACGGCAACATCGAAGAGATCTTCCGCGAAGCCGACATCTGGTTTCCCGCGCAGTTGCCCGACGGCCAATTCGTCGACCTCGTCAAATTACGGAACGACTCCTCCTATGCAAACACGCTGTTCGAAACGCTGTGCGTGGAGATGCAGACCAGCAATGACAAACTCTCATCGGTCGTCGATCTGATCTGGGACAAATACGCCGCGGAATTTCTGCCGCTCCTCAACCTGACGGCCCCCGACGAGCAGACCTTCAAGACGACATTCAAAACCGCCTACCGCAACAACGCAGCGCTGCGCGAACGGCTGGCGGCGGAAATCACCGCATCGGCCCGCGGCTACCTGACCACCGCGCTTCAAATAGACCGGCTCGAATACGAAGTCGGCCATATCGACATCAGCAGCGACATCGTGGACATGCTCGCCGACAACCTCGACCCCAAGGGCACGCCCAATGCCCGCAACACGCTGTTCCTCTACGGGCAGATCACCAGCGGACTGCCCCTTTCGCTGCACCTCAACCCGATTTTTTCGCCCACGGAGGTCTCGTTCCAGGTCGAAGTCGGCGCAAACAGGGCATCGAACGAAATTCCCGAAACACAACTTTTCGCCGAGGACCTGCGGCAGATCGTCGAGGGCATCACGATCCGGACTTCAGTGACGCTCACGGAATACTATCCCGGCAAAGGATTCAGCAACGACCAACACCAGATCGTCATCAGCCTGAGCCTGCTCAAGAACGGAGGTCTGAAATTCGACATCTAAACCGCACCCCGTCATGAAAAAACTATATACCCTCGTCGCTGCAGCGCTCCTGGCGACCGGAGCCGCAGCCCAAAACCCCACGGCCTATTTCATGGAGGGATCGACCTTCCGCAGCCAGTTCAACCCGGCCTTCGCCCCGCTGCGCGGCTACGTCAACATCCCGGCCCTCGGCGGCATGAACATCAACGTGAGCGGCAACATCGCCCTGGACAACATCCTCTTCTCCCGCAACGGCAGGCTGGTGACGCTGCTCGACAGCTCCGTGTCGGCCACCGACGCGCTCTCCGGCCTCAAGCGGAACAACATGCTGGGCACGGACTTCCGCATGAACGTCATCGGATTCGGCGCCTTCACCGACAACCACAAGAATTTCTGGTCGTTCGACCTCAACGTGCGGGTCAACGAAGACGCCAACCTGCCCTACTCGCTCTTCGAATTCATCAAACTCGGCAAGGAGAACCGGATCCGCGACTTCGGCGCCTCGATGGACTCCTACCTCGAGGCGGCTTTCAGCTACTCGTTCCCGCTGATGGACGACCGTCTCTACATCGGCATCCGCGGTAAATTCCTCGCCGGAATCGCCCGCGCGCAGGTCCACTACGACCGCTTCGACATCTCGCTCCGCGAAGACCGCTGGGCGGTGCTCTCCAAGGGAACGCTGGACCTCACGGCCGCCGGGTCCGAAGTCGGAACAAACCCCGACAGCGAGAACTTCGAAATCGGCGACCTCAAAATCAAACCCACCCAACCCTCGGGATACGGATTTGCCCTCGATCTGGGCGCCACATACGACATCCTGCCCAACCTGCAGGCGTCGCTGGCCGTGACCGACCTGGGATTCATCAGCTGGGGCAAGAAACACTCCGTCAGGGGCATCTCGACGCGGGAAGCGGAATTTACGGGCACCACGGTGCCGGAAAACAGCGCGGAACCGGTTCCGGATTTCGACTTCGAAATGCTGAAATTCAACCAGGTCGACAAACAAAGCACGACCAAGATGCTCCACGCGACAATCAACGCCGGACTCGAATACGAAGTGTGGCGCCACAAAATCGGTATCGGCCTGCTCTACACGGCCCGCGTCTGGACCTACAAGACCCGCCACAACATCACCGGATCGGTCAATTTCCACCCCGTGCGCTGGTTCACCCTGTCGGGAAGCTATTCGCTGATCGACAACCGCGCCCGCGCCGTCGGCCTGGCGCTGAATCTCTGCCCCGGCTGGATCAACTTCTACCTGGCAACCGACATGCTGACGTCGAAGCACACGCCGCAGTGGGTCCCCATCAAACAGAGTTCGATGAACGTGACGCTCGGCATGGGTATCCCCATCGGCAAGCGAAGCCACCGCATCGCGGCCTACGTGCGCGAAGGCGACAAACACTGACCGGCTTTCCGCAAACGCCGGATCCCCGGCTCATTGAGCCGGGGATCTGACCTGCAAATACTTCCCGCAGCCGGGACGGGCCCCCGGACAGGCGGCTGCAAGGCGAAAAAAAGCGGATTTTCCGGGCAAAGCAGGCCCTTCGCTTCGGATTTTTAGACGCACCCATATCACTTTCGGGCAAAGCAGTTGCAAATCCGGAAACTTTACCTATCTTTGCGCCGTAAGAAATTCGGAACTGTTTTCCGACATCTCCTCCATCCTCAAACATATTGCGGCGGCCCTGAAAATCTGTGTGAAGTTGCGTCACTACTTTTGAATTCTTCAAAAACGGGCCGTCGCAATCTTTTCTTCTGTCTCGCTCTCAGCAAAAAGCATACCGTTTTCACCGTCGGCCTCCAGCCGCTTCAGCGCCGCGCGCGTCGCCGCACGCCCCGCTTCGAGAATCTCCTTCGAGCGGTAGAACTCGAACATGCCGAAGCTGTCGGCGGGAAGTCCGACCATGATGTCGGGCTGGTACAGACGGCACATCAGCTGCGTGATGCGCTGCTGCATGATCTGCGACGAAGCGATCAGCACCTTGTAATAATTCAGCGACGCATTGGCCCGGTGGACGGAATCAGCCCCGAACCGGGCGCTGACATCCACGGCGACCAGCAGGTCGCCCTTCTCGCGCCGCACGCGGTTCAGCGGCAGCGGATTGACCGTGCCGCCGTCGATCAGCACCCGCCCCTTGCGGTGCACGGGCCTGAAAACCGAAGGTATCGAAATCGAAGCCCGGATAGCGTCATACAATCCCCCGCTGTCGAGCACCACCTCGTCGCCCGTCAGCAGATCGGCCGCCACGGCGGCAAAAGGTACGGGCATCTGCCCGATCTCCACGTCGGGGACCAGCTCCTTCATCGCCTCCATCACCCGATCGCCCTTGACCAGTCCTTCGGTGCTCATCGCAAAGTCAATCAGGCTGAAAACCTTGTATTTATCGAGTGCGCACATCCACTCCTTGAACGGCTCGAGATAGCCCGAGGCATACACGCCCCCAACCAGCGCCCCCATCGAGGTCCCGGCCACGGCACCGATCTCAAATCCCTGTCTCTCCAACTCTTCGATGGCCCCGATATGGGCCACGCCCCGGGCGCCGCCACCGGCCAGCACCAGAGCCACTCTTCTCTTTTTCATAGACTCCATTCATTAAGGCACCTTGTTCCACACGCAAGGTCCGAAAGCGGACCTGCACGCATCGTGCCGCACATCCTGTGCCGAGCCCCATCCGGACGACGCCCCGGCACAGCCGCCGCAAACGGGCTTCGCACCGGCCCCGCCAGCATCCCGGACAGGGTAAAAACGACATCCCGCCGGCCTCACCGAAGGGCTCCCTGCCGACGGGGGAGGGCCTCCGCGGAGGGCATTCAATCCGTTATCACATAATCCATCACCACGTCGTGCGGCTCCACGGGCAGCTCCCCGACCAGCCGGAAGGCAAAGCACACGCCAACTTTCACGGCATGCACCCCCGGCCGGGAGAGGTATCTGTCGTAGTAACCCCGGCCGCGGCCGCAACGGGCTCCCGCGGCGGTGAACGCCGTGCCGGGAACAACCACCAGGTCGATCTCCGACGGGTCGCACGTCTTCGCCTCCGGCCCTGGCTCGGCGATGCCGAAAGCCCCCGGACGAAGTGTCTGCGGGTCGTATTCGCAGAACCGCATCACCTCCCCTTCGACGCGCGGAACCACGACGCGCTTCACGGCACTCCACCGCACCAGCGCCTCCGCCGTGTCCGGCTCGTCCGGAAGCGAGCAGAAAACGCCCACCGTCCGGGCCGCATCGAAAGCCTCCAGCCGACCGACCCGGTCGAATATCCGCCGCGAGGCTTCGGCACGCTCCGCAGCGTCCATTCCGAGATTTCGCCGACGCATCGCGGTGCGCAGTTCTTTTTTGGTCATAAAACTCTCCTTTCTGACATGAAATTCCCGCCCGTTTCTATTGTTATTCCGCAAACAATGGCTATCTTTGCGTGCGTAAACAGGAAAGCACCGGAACACAAATCATTAACAAATATACAAAATTAAAATCATTATGAGCTGTTTTCTATCTAATTCCTCGCTTGGCAAGAAGTTAGTAATGAGCGTGACGGGCGTGTTCCTCGTGCTCTTCATCCTCTTCCACATGTCGATGAACATCACGGCGATCATCTCGCCCGAAGCGTACAACATGATTTGCGAACTGCTGGGCGCAAACTGGTACGCACTGGCCGGAACGGCCGTTCTGGCACTGGGCGTATTCGTCCACTTCTTCTACGCAGTCGTCCTCACGCTGAACAACTACAAGGCACGCGGCACGCAGCGCTACGCCGTGACGGTGCAGGAGCCCGGCGTGACGTGGGCCTCGAAAAACATGCTCGTACTGGGCTTCATCATCCTGGGCGGCCTGCTGATCCACCTGTTCAACTTCTGGTCGAAGATGCAGCTCGTCGAGATCCTGGGCGGACACGAGAACTCGCTGGGACTCCACCCCGCGGACGGAGCCGCACTGATCGCCTACACCTTCTCGAAATGGTACTACGTGGTGATCTACCTCGTATGGTTCGCCGCCCTGTGGTTCCACCTCACGCACGGCGTATGGTCGATGTTCCAGACCGTGGGCTGGGCCAACGACACGTGGTACCCCCGCCTGAAGTGCATCGCCAACATCGTGGCCACGATCGTATTCCTCGGATTTGCCGCCGTGGTGCTCGTCTACTTCTTCTGTCCCTGCATCGCAGGCGCATGCTAATCACTCCATTGTAGAATAATAAACACACAAACGATATGGCTTTAAAATTAGATGCTAAAATTCCTGCCGGTGCTCTGGCCGAAAAGTGGAGCAACCATAAGACAGCTATCAAGGTCGTAAGCCCCGCCAACAAGCGCAAGCTCGACATCATCATCGTCGGTACGGGTCTGGGAGGCGCCTCCGCAGCCGCTTCGCTCGGCGAACTGGGCTACAACGTCAAAGTATTCTGCATTCAGGATTCGCCCCGCCGCGCCCACTCGATCGCCGCTCAGGGCGGTATCAACGCCGCGAAGAACTACCAGAACGACAACGACTCGGTATACCGCCTGTTCTACGACACGATCAAGGGCGGCGACTACCGCGCCCGCGAGGCCAACGTCTACCGTCTGGCCGAGGTCTCGAACCTGATCATCGACCAGTGTGTGGGTCAGGGTGTTCCCTTCGCCCGCGAGTACGGCGGCCTGCTGGCCAACCGTTCGTTCGGCGGCGCACAGGTATCGCGTACGTTCTACGCCCGCGGACAGACGGGACAGCAGCTTCTGCTGGGTGCCTACGCAGCCCTCAACAAGGAGATTGCCGCCGGTTCGGTGAAGAGCTACCCGCGCCACGAGATGCTGGACATCGTCATCGAGGACGGCGAGGCAAAGGGTATCATCGCCCGCAACCTCGTGACGGGTGAGATCGAGCGCCACGGCGCCCATGCCGTCGTGATCGCCACGGGCGGCTACGGCAACGTCTTCTTCCTGTCGACCAACGCCATGGCATCGAACGGCTCGGCCGCATTCCAGTGCTACCGCAAGGGTGCCGGCTTCGCCAACCCCTGCTTCACGCAGATTCACCCCACCTGCATCCCCGTGCACGGCGACCAGCAGTCGAAACTGACGCTGATGTCGGAGTCGCTGCGCAACGACGGCCGCATCTGGGTTCCCAAGAAGATCGAGGACGTCAAGGCGATCCGCTCGGGCGCCAAGAAGCCCTCGGATATCGCCGAGGGGGACCGCGACTACTATCTGGAGCGTCGCTACCCGGCTTTCGGCAACCTCGTGCCGCGCGACGTGGCTTCGCGTGCCGCCAAGGAGCGCTGCGACGCAGGCTTCGGCGTGAATGAGACCGGTCTGGCCGTGTTCCTCGACTTCAAGACCGCCATCGAGCGTCTGGGCAAGGATATCATCAAGCAGCGTTACGGCAACCTCTTCGACATGTATGAGGAGATCACCGACGTCAGCCCCTACGAGCAGCCGATGCAGATCTTCCCCGCCGTACACTACACGATGGGCGGCATCTGGGTCGACTACAACCTGATGACCACCATCCCGGGCCTCTACGCCATCGGCGAGGCCAACTTCTCCGACCACGGAGCCAACCGCCTCGGTGCCTCGGCCCTGATGCAGGGTCTTGCGGACGGCTACTTCGTACTGCCCTACACCATCGGCGACTACCTCTCGCACAAGATTCAGGCCCCGAAGGTGAAGACCGACACCAAGGCCTTCGACCAGGCCGAGAAAGACGTCAAGGAGAAGATCGCCAAACTCCTCGCGATCAAGGGCAAGCAGTCGGTGGACGACATCCACAAGAAGCTGGGCCACATCATGTGGGAGAACGTCGGCATGGCCCGCACGAAAGAGTCTCTCGAAAAGGCCATCACCGAGATCCAGGCCCTGCGCAAGGAGTTCTGGAAGGACGTGAAGGTCGTAGGCAAGGAGAACGAATTCAACGTCGAACTCGAAAAGGCGCTGCGTCTGGCCGACTTCCTGGAGCTGGGCGAGCTGATGGCCCGCGACGCCCTCAACCGCGAGGAGTCGTGCGGCGGACACTTCCGCTCGGAGCACCAGACCGAGGAGGGAGAAGCCAAGCGCGACGACGAGAACTTCGTATATGCCGCCGTATGGGAGTACAAGGGCATGGATCAGGCCCCGGAGCTCACCAAGGAGCCGCTGAACTTCGAGTTCGTACACCCCGCACAGCGCAACTACAAAGATTAAGGCCATTTGACGTTGAACTTTAATATCGAATCGAAACCATGAATTTTACATTAAAGATATGGCGTCAAAAGGACGCTAAATCCAAAGGCGCTTTCGAGAGCTACAAGGTGGAGAACATTTCGGCCGACACCTCGTTCCTCGAAATGCTCGACATCCTGAACAACAATCTCATCCACGAGGGCAAGGAACCGGTGGCCTTCGACCACGACTGCCGCGAGGGTATCTGCGGCATGTGCTCGCTGCACATCAACGGACAGGCCCACGGCCCCAGCCAGGGCGCCACGACCTGCCAGATCTACATGCGCAAGTTTAAGGACGGAGCCACGATCACCATCGAGCCGTGGCGCTCGGCGGCCTTCCCCGTCATCAAGGACCTCGTGGTGAACCGCTCGGCCTACGACCAGATTCTGCAGGCCGGAGGTTTCATCTCGGTGCGCACGAACTCGGTTCCCGACGCCAATGCCATTCCGATCTCGCAGGCCGACGCCGAGGAGTCGATGGACGCCGCCGCCTGCATCGGCTGCGGAGCCTGCGCCGCAACGTGCAAGAACGGTTCGGCCATGCTCTTCGTCGCCGCTCGCGTGTCGTCGCTCGCCAAACTGCCCCAGGGCCGTGTCGAGGGTGCACGCCGCGCCAAGGCGATGGTCGCCAAGATGGACGAGTTGGGATTCGGCAACTGCACCAACACGGGAGCCTGCCAGGCCGAGTGCCCCAAGCAGATTTCCATTGCGCATATCGCCCGCCTCAACCGTGAATTCCTCGCCGCAAAGTTCGAGGACTAACGGCTGTCGCGGAAGCCAGAACCAGCAGGCCGGAGCATTTCGCTCCGGCCTTTTTTTGGACAGAGGCGGGTGATATGCGCGCCGCGCATCCGTGCAGACAATCCCTCCCGACCTCCCTTTGAAAAGGGAGGAGAAATTTTCCAGAGACGAAAGGCAAAGCCGTCCAAAGAAGGGCTCCCTCAAGGGAGGAAGGGTTCTCAGGGGAGGAGAAACCCCAAAAAGGAGCCCCCAGGGAAAGAAAAGCCGCCCAAAGGAGAGGCCCGCCTCAACCGTGAATTCCTCGCCGCAAAGTTCGAGGACTAACGGCTGTCGCGGAAGCCAGAACCAGCAGGCCGGAGCATTTCGCTCCGGCCTTTTTTTGGACAGAGGCGGGTGATATGCGCGCCGCGCATCCGTGCAGACAATCCCTCCCCGAGCCCAAAATTTCAGCCATCCAAAATCGGGAAGCGAGAAAAAAATCAAAAAAATAAATACTTTGTATTGCATAATACTAAAACTATTCCTATATTTGCAATGTAATAATAGTAAAAACCCGAAAACAGAAAACCGCGACAATACTTTTACGACCATGAAAGAGACTGTAAACGTAAACATCAGCTCCGTGGCATTCACCCTCGACGAGGACGCCTACCGGGTATTGGGCAGCTATTTCGACGACATCCGGCGGCGCCTGCCGGAGGGTGACACCGAGACGATGAGTGACATCGAAGCCCGTGTGGCGGAGATCTTCCGCGAGCGGGTCGCCTCGCCCATGCGGGTCATCACGCTCGACATCGTCCGTGCGACGATGGCCCAGATGGGCAACCCGTCCTATTTCGGCGAACCCCGCGATGCGGAGCAGTCCGGGCCCGCCCGGAAGCAGGACGAGACCGAATGTGCCGGCCAGCCGCCTCTGCGCAAACTCTACCGCACGCGTTCCGAGCGTTCGATAGCCGGCATCTGCGGGGGTCTGGCCGCCTATTTCGACTCCGACCCGACGCTGATCCGGCTGATGATGATCCTGCTGACCCTCTTCGGCGGACTCTCGATCTGGGTCTACATCATCCTCTGGGTCGTCATTCCCGAAGAGCCGGCCTCAAAGTTCAATATCAACAAAAAAAATCGATAAATGATGACAACGAACGAAAACAGACGGTTGCTCCGTTCCCAAGACAGCATGATCGCAGGCGTCTGTGCCGGTCTGGCCGAATTCTTCGGACTCGACACCTCGCTGGTACGCATTGCAACCCTGCTCCTGATCTTCTTCGGAGGTCTCTCACTCTGGGTCTACATCATCCTCTGGCTGATCGTCCCCAAAGCCCCCAAAAGATTAAACGAATAGCACCATGGCTGAAGACAACGTAAAGGCGCAAATGCGCAAAGGAATTCTGGAGTATTGCGTCCTCGCCATTCTCTCCCGCGAGGACTCGTATGCTCCGAGGATCATCGCCGAGCTCAAACAGGCCGAGATGATCGTAGTCGAGGGTACGCTCTACCCGATCCTCACCCGGCAGAAGAACGCCGGACTGCTGACCTACCGCTGGGAAGAATCGCCCCAGGGTCCGCCCCGCAAGTACTACACGCTCACGGACAAAGGCCGCGAATACCTCGCAACGCTCGACGAAGCATGGGATGAACTCGTCGGACAAATCCAACTCATCCGCCACGGAAAAACCGAAAACAAGTAACCCTTATAAAACACAATCATGAAAAAACTCCTGCTGATAACCGCTCTGATCGCAGCCTGCCTCTCCGTAACCGCCTATGTCACCTGCGTCGCAATGCCTCTGCTGGGCAAAAACATCAAGGGCAGCGGCAAGATCGCCACACGAACCGTTTCGGCCCCCAAATTCAACGGCATCGAAGCATCGCGCGGCGTGAAAGTCGTCATCTCGGACAAGGTGTCGGACATCCACATCGAAGCCGACGACAACCTGATCGACCTGGTGGTGGTCCGTGCCTCCAAAGACAAACTCGAAGTCTCGTTCGATCCAAAGATAAACAGGATCCAGAACGCCAACGCCACGATCACCGTCCCGGCCAACCGGAAAATCCGCTCGCTCGAAGCTTCGAGCGCCTCGAAAATCGTCGGCGAGACGACACTCAAAGCCAACAAATTCAGCATCGACGCGTCGAGTGCCGCCAACATCCAGGTTGCGGTAGAGGCCACCGCCTGCACCATCGCGGCATCGAGCGCCTCGAAGATCGAGGCCACGATCGAGGCCGAAAGCTGTTCGCTCGACGCTTCGAGTGCTTCGAAAGTCATACTCGAAGGTTCCGTCGGGACGTTCCACGCCGACATGAGCTCGGCATCGAAACTCAATGCCGGAAAATTCACGGCCGTCACCGCTAAACTCGACACGTCGAGCGCCGCAAGCGCTTCGATCGACTGCAGCGGAGAACTCACCGCCTGCGCGTCGAGCGGCTCGTCGATCCGCTACTCGGGCGACTGCCAGACATCGCTGGAAAAGTCGAGCGGCGGCAGCATCCACAAACTCTGAATCCCGAAATGACGCGACAAGCATGAAAGAGGTTAAAAAATGCAGCATCTCGGGCGTGGCGTTCACGATGGACGCCGACGCTTACCAGGCCCTCGAAACCTACCTCGAAAGCCTCACGACAACCTATAAGGACACAGCCGACGGCGCGGAGATCGTCGCCGACATCGAAGCCCGCATCGCGGAACTGATCCTCTCGACGCAGGACAACACCCGCGTTGTGGAGAAACCCCTGATCCAGAACATCATCCGACAGATGGGCACGGCCGAGGACATCTCCCGGGAGAGCGTCGACCACGACCTGCACTGTGACACGCCGCGCATCCCCCGTCGGCTCTACCGCGACACGGAAAACGCCAAACTGGGCGGCGTCTGCGCCGGAATCGGCAAATATTTCGACATCGACCCCGTATGGGTGCGTCTCGGGCTGTTTCTGCCCCTGCTGTTCGTCGGCTTCGGGTGGATTCCCTTCCTGCACTGGTTCTCCCCGATGTTCGGCAACCTGTTCGGCATCTTCATGATCTGCTATTTCATCATGTGGTTCGCCGTGCCGGCAGCCCGTTCGGCGCGCCAGAAACTCGAAATGAACGGCGAGAAGATCACCGCGCAGTCCATTGGTCAGGTCACCGCAGCCTCGGCCACAGCCTGTGCCGAACCCGACGCCAAGGCCAAACCGATCATCGCCGAAGTCGTATCGGTCTTCGGCAAGATGGTGCTGATCCTGCTGAAAATCATCACCGGATTCATCGTCTTCGGTCTCATCATGGCGGCCTGCGGCCTGATCATCGGCCTCTTCGCCCTGATCGTCGGCGGGGAGGGCTTCTTCACGCCTGCCGTATTCGGCAACACGCTGTCGATCTGGACCGTAAGTCTGGCCATCCTTACCGCACTCATCCTCGTCATCCTGTTGATCTACGTACTGATGTGCCTGATCGCCTCGCGCAAACCCGGCAGCAAGACCGTGATGGCGATCTTCCTGCTGTGGCTGGCCTCGATCTGCGCCGTGTCGATCATGGCCATCCGCGAGAACGCCGGTGCCAAGTTCCAGGCAAAACACCGAAAGATCGAACAGGTGTTCCAAAGCAAAATCATCATCGACGGCGACACCACCACCCTCGAGCGCCTGCTGGAAGATTACGACGGCGAAAGCGTGATCGAGGAGGGGCAGAAGACGCTGCACATCTCCATGCCCTCGAAATCACTCAACATCACCGTCGACAAGAACCAGGGCGCACTTCAGGTCAACGCCAACGGCCGCAAGGTCTCGATCAAAGCCTCCGAGAGCGGCGACGCGGCCCCGGCGGAGACGCCCGAACAGGAGGCCGACGACAGCAAAAGCCGAGAAACGCCCCGCGGCAGTGCCGCCCAATCCCGGTAGGCAAATCCGGAAACCGGCTGCGGCAAAATAAAAAAGTTCCCCGAAATACGGGCGGCATCCATTTTTGGGCCGCCCGTATTCTTGAATTTTTTAAACTATTTTCGTACCTTTGGACGGTTTAGTTTTTAACAAATGAGAGTATGAGCGGAATCAAGAGCATAGGCATTCTGACATCGGGCGGCGACGCGCCGGGCATGAATGCCGCAATCCGCGCGGTAACGCGCAGCGCCATCTACAACGGATTTACCGTAAAAGGAATCATGCGCGGATTCAAGGGTCTGGTATTGAACGAGATCGTTGAATTCAAATCGCAGAGCGTGAGCAACATCATCCAGCTGGGAGGCACGATCCTGAAAACCGCCCGCAGCGAGGAGTTCAAAACCGCCGAAGGCCGCAAAACGGCCTACGACAACATGGTGGCCGCGGGTATCGACGCGCTGGTGGTGATCGGCGGCGACGGATCGCTGACCGGCGCGGGAATTTTCGCCGATGAGTACAACGTTCCGATCGTGGGCCTTCCCGGAACGATCGACAACGACCTCGGGGGCACGGACTCGACGATCGGCTACGACACGGCGCTGAATACGATCATGGAGTCGGTCGACAAACTGCGCGACACGGCCTCGAGCCACGAACGTCTCTTTTTCGTCGAGGTAATGGGCCACACGGCGGGTTACCTGGCACTCAACAGCGCCATCGCGACGGGTTCCGAGGCGGCAATCATCCCCGAGATGGAGACCGAAGTCGACCAGCTGGCGGAACTGATCAACCACGGATTCCGCAAGAGCAAGAACTCGGCGATCGTGATCGTCGCGGAGAACCCCAAGACGGGCGGCGCCACGGCCCTGGCCGAACGTGTGAAGAAGGAGTTCCCGCAGTACGATGCACGGGTGACGATCCTGGGCCACATCCAGCGCGGCGGCTCGCCGACGGCCGTGGACCGCATCCTCGCCTCGCGCATGGGCGAAGCGGCCATCGAGGCAATCCTCGACGGACAGCGCAACGTGATGATCGGCACGATGAACGGCAAGATCGTCTACGTGCCCTTCGCCAAGGCCATCAAACACGACAAAGGCATCGACCGCGGAGCCCTGGAGCTGGTGAAAATCCTGTCGATCTAAACAGTTCCACCCTGCCGCCGAACGGCGCCAAACAACCGAAATCAACAAAAACCCGAACATAAGCGAATGAAACGCGTACTTGGCATCGGCAATGCCCTGACCGACATGCTGGTCAACCTGAAAACCGACTCCGTGCTGGGAAGGTTCAAATTAGCCAAAGGCTCCATGAGTCTCGTGGATACCCGGCTCCAGACCGAAATTTCGAAATCGGTGGCCGGACTCCCCTATTCCCTCTCACTCGGAGGATCGGCCGGCAACACCATCCGCGCCATGGCGCAGCTGGGCTGCAGCGTCGGCTTCATCGGCAAGGTAGGCCCCGACACCACGGGCGACTTCTTCATCCAGGCGCTGGACAACCTCGGCATCACTCCGATCATTTTCCGGGGCCGGGAGCGTTCGGGCAAATGCGTGTCGCTGATCTCCGCCGACGGCGAGCGCACGATGGTCACCCACCTCGGCGCGGCGCTCGAACTCGCGTCCGAAGAGATCGAACCCTCGATTTTCGAGGGCTACGACTGCCTCTACGTCGAAGGCTACCTGGTGCAGAACCACGACCTGATTCTCAAGGCTGCCCGCACGGCCAAGGAGTGCGGGCTGAAGGTGGCCATAGACCTGGCCAGCTTCAACATCGTGGCCGAAAACCTCGAATTCCTGCGCAACCTGGTGCGCGAGCATGTCGACATCGTCTTCGCCAATGAGGACGAGGCCAAGACCTTCACCTGCGAGGCCGAGCCGCTGAATGCCCTTCAGGCCATTTCGCAGATGTGCGGACTCGCCGTCGTGAAGATCGGCACGAAGGGCGCGCTGATCAAGCAGGGCGAAGAGGTCGTTCACGTGGGCATCATGGCCGCGGCCAAGCGCGTGGATACCACGGGAGCGGGCGACTTCTATGCGGCCGGATTCCTGGCGGGACTTTGCGACGGGCTTTCGCTGCGCCAGTGCGGCACGATCGGCGCCATCACGGCCGGCAAGGTGATCGAAGTCGTCGGCACAACCTTCGGCGAGGAGGCCTGGGACGAGATCCACCAGTTGGTGAACAAAGTCAAAAACGAAAAATATCTGTTTTAGAAACAAGGGGTTGGACGATCGTCCAGCCCCTTGTTTGTAAAATATCGGTCCCGCATTCGGAGCATGCGCTGCCGGTCCTCGCCCCACGGACGCCTGCCGCATCCGCAATTCCGCCCCGCTGCCGGTTCAACGCTTGATCTTCGAGAAGAGCCCCCGGCTGATTTCCAGACGCATGCGCAGCAGCCACCGCGATTTGCGGGGCGGCATCGTACAGCACAACAGGAGTGTCGCCACCCATTTGGCGATCTCCAGCACGAAGGTCTTCGGCAGCCGGCGGTGGATTTCGGCCCGCAGCCGCTGGCTCACCCCGACGTTGTAACTCAGCCGCCGGAAATAGGCCCCGGTGAGCTTCGACGGCGGAATGATGTGCCACATCACCGCCCCCGGCACGTACCAGATCGTCTCGCCGCCGAGCAGGAGCCGTTCGAAAAAGTCGTTCTCCTCGCCACCGATCAACTCGCCGTTCACCCGCCCCAGCGTCGGGTCGAAACCGCCGTAACCATCCAGTCCCGCACGCCGGAAGGCCATATTCCCGCCCCCCGGAACGCGTCCCGACGGAAACGGGCGCACCCGCTCTCCGAAATCCATCGGATTGGCAATCGGCATTTCGACATATTTCGACATCCACGCCGGACGCCCCGCGGGGTATTCGGCGACGATGCGTCCTCCGGCCACAACGGCTCCGGGACGGGATTCGAAGAGGTCGAGATAGGCGCGCAGAAATCCCGCGTTGACCCGTTCGTCGTCGTCGATGAAGGCCACCAGCGGCGCCTGCGCCTCCCGCAATCCGCAGTTGCGCGCATACGACACCCCCGGACCCTGCTCCGCGACGAGGCGCAGGCTGCAGTCGGGATGCGCCGCGGCAAAGGCGGCGAAACGCGCTTCGGTGTCGTCCGTCGAATTGTTGTTCACCACCACACACTCCCACTCGTCGTGCGGAAGGTCCTGACACACGACGGATTCGAGCGCCGCAACGAGTTGTGCAGCACGGTTGTGCGTGGGAATAACGAGCGAGATTCGAATCATCGTGCGAATGTAGCAATTTATCCGTAAAAAACTGTATATTTGTCCGAAATATAAAACGCGATACGACTATGTACAAACTGATTCGTAGCCTCCTGCCGGCTCTTGCGGCAATAATCGCCACGACCGTCTCGGCGCAGAGCGTCAGCTGGAAAAGCTCGGTGCAGCACCTCGACGGCCAGAACTACCGGATCGTACTGGAAGCCTCCATCCCGGCTCCCTGGCACATGTACGACATGGGCCCCTATGAAGACGGCCCCAATGCCACGACAATCACCTTCACTCCGGGCGAAGGCGCCCAACTCGAAGGAGACGTCGAGCAGCTGACCCGCCCCGAACGCCACTACGACAAAACGTTCGAAATGGAGATCGGAACCTTCGCCCAAAAGGCGCAGTTCGCCCAGAATGTAAAACTCACGGCTCCGCAGGCCACCGTCCGGGCGGAACTCGCATGGATGATCTGCAACGATACGAGCTGTCTGCCGCCCGACGACACGGAACTGACGATCACCCTGCCCGCAGGTGCGACACCCGCCGTACAGTCGGCGGAAACTCCGGACAAGGCGGGTGCCGCAGCCCCGGGAACCGTCCCTGCGGCCGAAATCGTCCCCACACAGAAGCAGGCCGCGGGCGGCTCGCTCTGGGGGCTGATCATCGAGGCCATTCTGTGGGGCTTCGCCGCCCTGCTGACCCCCTGCGTCTTCCCGATGGTCCCGATGACGGTCTCGTTCTTCATGAAAGGCTCCGGAAGCCCCGCACTGGGCCGCATCCGCGCCGGCATGTACGGATTCTTCATCGTGGCCCTCTACACCCTGCCCATCGCGGCGATCATCCTGATCACCCGCATCGTGGGCGGCGATGCCGTGACGGCCGACATCTTCAACTGGCTAGCCACGCACTGGCTCCCGAACATCCTCTTCTTCCTGGTCTTCATGGTCTTCGCCGCATCGTTCTTCGGAGCGTTCGAGATCACGATGCCCTCGTGGATGGTCAATAAAACCGACTCGAAGGCCGACTCCAAAGGCTTTGCCGGCATCTTCTTCATGGCCCTGACCCTCGTTTTGGTGTCGTTCTCGTGCACCGGACCCATCGTCGGCTCGGTGCTGATCAAATCCACCGCCGGGGAGTTCTGGAGCCCCATCGTGACGATGCTGGCCTTCTCCATCGCCTTCGCGCTGCCGTTCACCCTCTTCGCCTTCTTCCCCTCGATGCTCAAGAAGCTGCCCAAAAGCGGCGGATGGCTCAATTCGGTGAAGGTCGTGCTGGGATTCATCGAAGTGGCACTGGGCATGAAGTTCCTCTCGGTCGCCGACCAGACCTACCACTGGGGAATACTCGACCGGGAGATCTACCTCGCCGTGTGGATCGTGACCTTCTCGCTGCTGGGCCTCTACCTGCTGGGCAAAATCAAGTTCGCCCACGACAGCGACATGCCCTACCTCGGCGTAGGACGCCTGGCGATGGCCATCGTGACGTTCTCGTTCGTCGTCTACCTCGTCCCCGGCATGTGGGGCGCCCCGCTCAAAGGCCTTTCGGGCTACCTGCCTCCCCTGCACACGCAGGACTTCGTACTCGGAAAGGAAGGATCCGGAACAGTCACGGCGGGCGACGATGCACGCATGCTGCTGACCGTCGACGGCCGGAAACCCAAGCACAGCGACTTCCTCCACCTGCCGCACAACCTCGAAGGATTCTTCGATCTGGAAGAGGCCGAGGCATACGCCGCCAAGGTCGGCAAACCGCTCTTCATCGACTTCACCGGCCACGGATGCGTCAACTGCCGCGAAATGGAGGCCCGCGTATGGTCCGATCCGCAGGTGCTCGATATCCTGCGCAACGACTACGTGATCGTAGCGCTCTACTCCGACGACAAGAAGGTGCTCCCCGAAAGTGAATGGGTGACCACCGATACGGGCAAGGTGCTCAAGAGCCTTGGCAAGATCAACTCCTACTACGCGTTGAAGACCTTCGGAGTCAACGCCCAGCCCTACTACGTATTGCAGGGGCGCGACGGGAAGGAACTGGTTCCGCCCCGCGGCTACGACCTCGACGTACAGGGATTCGTCGACTTCCTCCGCCGCGGTGTCGAAGCCTTCGACAAACAGAAATAGGGAGCCACCAAACAGCGCCGGGGATTCCCGACCCGAAAAAAGCCTGCACCCCTTTCGGGTGCAGGCTTTTTTCGCATTCCGGACAAGGATTGCCGGCCGGCTTCCGGGGCAATCGTCATGCGGGCACCCCACCTACGGCCAGGCCTCCAAGCCCGGGATTCGGAATCGGAATCCCCGCAGGATCCGAACAGCCCACACGGCTCTCTCCTACAAGTCAATGCGCCTGCACGATGCCGCCGCAACTTCAAAAGGCTTCTCCACACCGGGCAACGAGACCCGATGCCGGACATCGTCCATATTGACCACCAGGTAGACCCGCGAACCGTCGGGCTTGCGCCACTCGGCCGCCAGCACCCGGGTATCCCGGCCGAAACCCGGAATCTCCACCTCGGGATTGTCACCCGAAGGCGTCAGCTCTCGGAGGAAAAGCCCTCCGTAGACCACATCGTGCACCCCGCGGCGGAACTGCATGAGATTTCTCATGAAACGAGCCTCGCGCTCCACCCTCTTGTCCATCAGTAGAACGGGATCGACCCATCCGATCTGGCCCCCCCACAACAACGCCTTGGCCAGTTCATAGCGGAAATCCCCCGCCCCCATCTTTTCGACCCGGGTCGGCGTATAGGTAAAGGCACTCGTTACGGCCCGGTCGGAGTAGACCATCGGGAAAACCGGCCGGATCACACACCGCTCCGCTTCATGGGGCGTATTGACCACCAGCAACATGTCGAACAGGTCGATATAACACTCCGCATTCTCCTCGCTGGTCAGGATCCGCCCCTCCGACAGGTGGCCGGTACGGATCTTCCCGATCAGACGGCGGTAACCGTCATACCAGAAATCGCCTCCGCCCAGCGGATGGCCGTGTCGGGGATTCCAGCAGGGTTCGGGCGCGGCGGCGGCAATCTGATCGACGTAAATGCCGTCGACACCAATGCCCTGTTGCAGGCTGTCGATCAGTCCGATAATCTTCCGATGCCAGATGTCGGTCGAAGGACAGGTCACCGTATTGAGCACCCTGGAGGTAGGATAGATCTCGGTATAAAGCGAACCATCGGGCTTGCGGCACGAAGCCTCGAAACCCCGGTCCCGGCGATAGCTCCCGGCCGCAGGATCCCACAGGCGGCCGTTGATATAGGGCGTAACCCGTGCCCCGGCCTGCTGTGCCTGATGCACCATCCCCGCAAACCGGCTCTGAGCAGGCAGGTAGTCGGGATAATGCGTGTCGTAGGGATGGTTGTGCCAGAAGTACCAGTGCACGCCCAGCCCCGGGCCGAAAAATTCGGCGGCACGCAGCACGGCATCGAGCGTCGCATCGGTAACATGCCGGGCCCGCACCCACGCATCGGCATCATAGCACCACTGCGGAATGGTGCGCACAGCCAGCGGCTTGGAGCCCCACTCGGTCGTGAAGGTAAACGGGCGATACCATCTCACCACGGCATCCTCCCACCCCCTGGGGTTGAAGCCCGTAAGCGAACGCCACGGCAGACGGAACGTACCCCGACTGATCCATCCGGCCGACGCGGGAATGGCATTGCTGAAGGTCACCGTCGAAGGCGAACATTCGGCCGAGTAGGTCTTGCCGCAACCGCGGCGGTCCTCCGTACCGTAGTAGAAGGCTCCCTCGGGATTGTGCACCAGGATAAACTGCATGGAGGAGGCGTGCGACGGATAGCGCGCCTGGAAGGTCCCGATCTCCAGCTTGCGCTCGACACCCCATCCCTCGGTGGTGATGACCCGTGCCCCGGCGGGACGCCCGACCACCAGGCGCGGAAACTTCAGATCGGTAACCAGCCATTTTTCGGGCAGATCGGCTTCCAGATCCCACGCCAACAACTCGCCCTCATCGGGCAGGGTGACGGACATGCGCACAGGATACTTCGCCGAAGAGTAATCGAGCGTCAGCTCCCAGGTAAACACCAGTGTCTTGGCCCCGGGCTCCTCGCGCACCTGCACCCCCTTGTAGACGGCATGCTCGGGCTTGAGTTCGGGGTTCTCGCCCTGCACTCCTTTATATATAAGGATCCAGGGGGTCCTGTTCATTCCTTCATGCACGACCGACTTGCCCCCCAAGACCAATTTGCGGATATCGAAGAAGTCCTTACCGCTGAATACCGCCTCAACCGCAGCATTCGAAAGCGTATACAGCCCGTCGGCCGACGTTACAACCGTCTTTTCCGCCGCGAACACTCCGGCAGGCAGCAGAAAAAGGGCCACGAAAACAGTTAGTCTCTCAATCATAATCCATGCTGTAAGTTTATCATACGATCCGACCGCCATGCAACAACCCAGGGAAGCCGCTCCGCCACCGGATCCTTGCGGGCAACGGGCGGAGGCGAGGATAAAAGTAACAAAAATATTTTACATATTAATTCTTTATGAATATATATTTTTAACAAACGAATCCAATCTACTCCAAAATATTCAAATAAAATCTTTGCCGACCGGCAGCCGCACCACAACAGGCGATTCACCCCAATCATTTCACTAAAAGGGGAATCAAGACCCGACTCAGCCCCATTCGGGAGTAATAACTTCAAGCCGAAAGCATCAGCCACAAAGATTCGAAAGAGAATAATCGTAAAAATAATTACGAAAAATAGTATTAATAATAATTTTATCGCTACATTTATCACCGATATAGGGAATGGTTTCGTCCCGAAAGCCGACAAAAGGGGATCCGAGGAGGCCCAGGACCGGGATCACAACCTAAAAATGCACATTTACTCCTAAAAGATGGCTTATGAAAAAATCGACCTCAACCCCCTGAATCCGTCCGATCCGGCCCCTTGCACCGATGCGGCCCGGAATCCCAAGCAAAAAAACCCAACGCGTATGAAAAAACCGGGCCCCGACCAAGGGCTATTCATACCCACTACCACCTAATCTAAATGAAGCAAAACTACAATGACGAAACAAAAACTCTTTCAAGTAATGCTCCGGTCATTCGTATGGATCATGGGGCTTATAGCTGTTACGGAGTTGCGTGCAAATCCCGAAATCGAATACTCCGCCAACGATTCCGGGTCGGTCTCCGCGATTCAGGAGCCAAAAGGAGCGTTCCAGTTGACGGGACGCGTCCTCGATGAGACCAAGGCCGGAATCCCGGGCGCAACCGTGGTCGTCAAGGGCAGCACCCGAGGCGTCATCACCGGCAACGACGGCAGTTTCACGATCGAGGTCGCCCCGACCGATGTGATCGAAATCTCCTACCTGGGTTATGAAACCCAGTCCGTCCCGGTCGGAACCAAGACCGGCATGGTCGTCGAACTGGCCCGCAAGACCTCGGAACTGGAGGCCGTAACGGTCGTAGCCTACGGCAAGCAGCGCAAGGAGAGCATCATCGGAGCCATCAACACCATCGACACCAAAGAGCTGAAGATGTCCACGGGACAGCTCTCCTCGGGACTGGCCGGCAAACTGGCCGGTATGGTCGTAATGCAGCGTACGGGCGAGCCGGGAGCCGGTGCCGACTTCTGGATCCGCGGCGTCAACACCTTCGGCGCCAACAACAGGCCGCTGGTACTGGTCGACGGCATCGAGCGCGAAATGGACCTGGTCGATGTCGACGATATCGCCACCTTCTCGATCCTCAAGGATGCGACGGCAACGGCCGTGTATGGCGTGCGCGGAGCCAACGGCATTGTCCTGATCACCACCAAACGAGGCGCCGAATCAACCCCCAAGATCAATGTCAAGGCCGAATTCGGCATGACCCAGCCGGTCAAGATCCCCGAAATGGCCAACACCCGCCAGTGGCTCGACTACTTCGACGAACTCTATCGTGATGCCGGCGCCGAGTCGCCCATCTCGCCCGAGGCCCGCGAAAAGTATCTCAACGGCAGCGATCCCGACTTCTATCCTTCGGTCGACTGGACCAAGACCATCTTCAAGGACCTGGCCATGACCGGGCGCATCAACGTCAGCGCCACGGGCGGCGGCAAGTCCGTCCGCTACTACATCGGCGGATCGTACTACACCGAGGGCGGCATATTCAACATGGCCGACAACAGCCGCTACGACGCCCAGATGAACTTCAACAAGTTCAACTTCCGCTCCAACGTCGACATCAACATCACCAAATCGACCGAGCTGGGACTCTCGATCTCCACACAGTATACCATGAAGAATACGCCCGGCACAAGCCTCAACGACCTCTACAACTACACGCTCTACGTAACCCCGATCGCCACGCCGACCGTCTACTCCGACGGCACGCTGGCCAGTCCGCCCGAAAGCGGCAGCTACAACCCCTACAACATGCTGAACCATACGGGTTACAACCGCACGAACAGAATCGTGGCCCAGTCGCTCATGTCGCTGACCCAGGACTTCTCCGACATCATCACCCCGGGCCTGAAGGCCAACGTGAAATTCTCGTGGGACGCCGACAACAGCACCGTGCTGAATCGCAACCTCGTCCGCTCGACCTACGCCGCGCTGGACCGCGACGAAAACGGCAAGATCAACTACCAAGCCGTCAACGAAGGTACCAACTACATGACCTTGAACCGCTCCAATGCCGGCTGGACCACCATCAACTTCGAGGCTTCGGTCAACTACGAGCGCATCTTCGCCGACAACCACCGCGTAGGGGCCATGTTCCTTTACAGCCTCCGCAGCAGGAGCAACAACGTCCCCGGCAACTACATCCTCGCCTACCCCTACCGCAACATGGGTATTGCCGGACGTTTCACCTATGCGTTCCGCGACAAGTATTTCGCCGAATTCAACTTCGGATACAACGGCTCGGAGAACTTCGCCCCGGGCAAACGCTATGGATTCTTCCCCGCATATGCCGTCGGTTACATGATCAGTAACGAAAAGTTCTGGGAGCCGCTGCGCGACAAGATCAACATCCTGAAGATACGCGCCTCCTACGGCAAGATCGGCAACGACCAGATCGGCGGCAACCGCCGTTTTGCCTACAACACCACGATGAACACCTACGCCCCGGGGTTCAACTTCGGGAAAAACTGGAACGATCCCTCGGACACGGGTGGCCACCCCAACAACGGCATCACCACGGGTGATTACGGCAATCCCAACGTATCGTGGGAAGAGGCCACCAAAGCCGACGCGGGTATCGAGCTGGGGCTGTTCCACAAACTGAAGATCCAGGCCGACTACTTCTACGAGGAGCGCGAAGGCATCTTCATCCAGCGCGAATCGACCCCGTCGATCGTAGGCACCAAGGTCGCGCAATACGTCAACCTGGGCCGCATGAAGAATCAGGGTTTCGACGTGTCGCTGGAATTCGACCACCACTTCAACAAGGATCTCTACCTGTCGTTGCGCGGCAACTTCACCTACAACCGCAACAAGAAACTCTACGACGACAAACCCGATCAGATCTGGAAATACCAGAATCAGGCCGGCTTCGCCTTCAACCAGCAATTCGGCCTGATAGCCGAGGGGCTGTTCGAATCGGAGGAGGATATCGCCAACTGGCCCAAGCAGGACTTCGGCAACGTACGCCCGGGCGATATCAAATACCGCGATATCAACGGCGACGGTCTGGTGAACACGTATGACAAAGTGGCCATCGGCTACACCACCGTCCCGGAAATCAACTACGGATTCGGCTTCAGCCTCGGATGGAAGGGCTTCGACCTCTCGGCCTTCTTCGCCGGGGTTGGCCATGTAACCCGCCTGATCAGCGGACAGTGCCTCTTCGGGGCATCGTCGAACATCATGCGCATGGGGCAGATCTATGCCGACATCGCCGAGAAGCGCTGGACGCTGGAGAATCAGAATCCGCATGCCCCCTATCCGCGTCTGTCGCTCAACAAGGTGGAGAACAACCAGCAGCCCTCGACCTACTGGCAGCACGACATGAGCTTCCTGCGCCTGAAGAATGCCGAGATCGGATACACGCTCCCCAGAAGCCTGACCAAGAAATGGGGCCTGTCGACCATCCGGTTCTACGTACAGGGAGTCAACCTGCTTACGTTCAGCGATTTCGAACTGTGGGATCCCGAGGTCGACGCCAGCTTTGGCAACGTCTATCCTACGGTACGCACCGTAACGCTCGGTGTGAACGTCAATTTCTAAACAAAATACCGAAAACAACATGAAATCAATAAGGAACATATTAGCTGCGGCGATCCTGATGGCATCCTTCACGCTGAGCTCCTGCGACTCCTATTTCGATGTTGAGCTCGACGACCAGGCGAACATCGACGAAATCTTCAGCGAGAGCAAGACAACCAAGAAATACCTTTCGCACCTCTACTCCTACATCCCGATGGAAGAGGAGATCGTCGGCAGCCACGGCTGGGTCGTACCGCGTTCGGACGAAGGCCAATATTCGTTCTACCAGTGGGTCTACTACCTGCTCTACAAAACGGGGAATTACAGCAGTGCCACGCCGGTGGATGCACAGTACTTCAACTACTGGCCCGAGTTCTATGTCGCCATCAACCAGTGCTCGATCTTCATGGCCAACGTGGACAAGAACAAGGAGGACAACGAGAAGACAATCGCCTGCATGAAGGCCGAGGCCCGTTTCCTGCGTGCCTACTACTACTTCTGTCTCTTCCGCCAGTATGGCCCCGTCTTCATCTGGGGCGACCAGGTCGCCGACGAGAACATCAAGGCTTCGACCATCGACCGCCACACCGTCGATCAGAACATCCAGTTCATCAGCGAGGAGCTGAAGAAAGCCGCCGAAGTCCTCCCCGCGGACATCAAGGACGTGGGTGAGTCGGAAGACCGCTGGATGGGCCGCGTCACCAAAGGTGCCGCCCTGGCCCTCCGCTCGCGCGTGCTGCTCTATGCCGCCTCGCCGCTCTACAACGGCTGCGACCTCTACATCGGCAAGATGCAGAACATCCGCGGCGAATTCCTCTTCCCGCAGAGCAAGGACGAGAACAAGTGGCAGCTCGCCGCCGACGCCGCCAAAGAGGTGATCGACATGAACAAATACAGACTCTGCAAGAGCTCCTCAACGGGAGACAAATTCAAGGATGCAGCCGCTTCGTACCAGAAGGTGATGTTCGAACCCTGGAACGAAGAGACGATCTGGGGCTGGTGGTTCCGCACCTCCAACGCCTATGCCTACATGGGCACCGTCGGCGGACAACTCGGCCCGGGGCTCCCACCCAACTTCGGATTCCTCTACGGATTCGGCGGTATCGCCCCCTCGCTCAAGCTGATCGACAGCTACCCCATGTGGGAGAGTGGCCGCTACCCGGTCAAAGGCTACAAAGGCAAGAACAACCTCTCGACGCCCGACGTGGACGCATTGTCGGGCTACAAGGCCTCCGGCTTCACCGACAACTACAAACAACCCGTCGATGCAGACTGGGCCGCCCCCTTCAAGGCCCACAACAGCTGCGTCGGCCGCGATCCCCGCTTCTACGTCTCGGTCGTGCCCAACGGATTCTGGTGGCCCTACAAGTCGTGGAGCAAGAAATTCACCTGCTACAACAACAAAGAGTGCACCTCGAAATGGGACGCCGCGCAGAGCTGCATCCGCTCGGGGTATGCATGGCGCCGCCTCTACAAGGCTGACACGCGTCTGGAGAGCCAGGAGGAGTACAAGGCCATCCGCTACGTCTTCCCCGCCTTCCGCATGGCCGAAATCTACCTCAACTACGCCGAAGCCTGCAACGAGAAGCCGCAACGCGACGAAGCGGCCGCTCTGATGGCGCTGAACGAAGTGCGCAACCGCGCAGGGCTGAATAATATCGAAGTGGCCTATCCCGAAATCAAAGGCAACAAGGAGCTGCTCCGCTGGTGTATCCAGAAAGAGCGCATGGTGGAATTCGCCTTCGAGGCGCAGCGCCACTACGACGCCTGCCGCTGGATGGTTGCCAAAGACGAATATCCGGGCGACAACTGGACACTGAACCTCAGCGCCACGACCTACGAGGAGTCCTACAACCGCACCAACAAGGATTTCATCGGATCGTCCAACGTCTTCCGCGACAAGGACTACCTCTTCCCCATCAGCTCGCTCCAGATGGCTGAAATGACCAACATAACCCAAAATTACGGACATTAAAACAGGCTCGAACCTATGAAAATCAATATGTATAAAGCGTTGCTTGCTGGTCTGATTGCCGCAACAACCCTGGCCGGCTGCGAGGACGAGCGCAACAACTTCATGGTAGACGATACGCTTTCGTTCGTCAATGCGACGCAATATGCCGATGTATCGGTCTACAACGAGCACTACGCTCTGGCCGTTCTGAAGAACGGCAAGGGGTTGCAAGAAGCCAAAGCCTGTGTCGAAGTATCCCCCGCAGCCATGGAGGAGTACAACAAGGCGCACCAGACTCAATTCGTACAGCTCCCCGAGGAGTGCTACACGATTGCCAATCCCCAGGTCGGATTCCCGGAAGGAGCCGTCCGCAAATTCGTCGAGATCACCTGGAAGACTGCGGAAGTGATCAAACTCGACGCAACGAAGGACTACGTCATCCCGCTGCAGCTCAGCGCGGCCAACAACGCCCTGAAAGTGGATGAGAACCGCGATGTGATGCTCATCAACCTCAAGCGTGCAACGCTGAACATGGAGAAGGAGACGGCAGCCTTCTATCCCTCGGCCGACCGCTCGTCCGCTCCGTTCGAAGGCAGCATCGCCATCAACAGCGCATTGGCCGACATGGATGTAACCGTCAGCTACGAGATCGACAACAAGCTGATCGAAGCCTACAACAAGGCCCACGCGACGTCGTTCACGGCCGCACCCGAAGGATTTGCCACACTCGACGCCAGGGAGTCGCAGCTCCCCGCCGGCAAACTGTCGACCAAATTCTCGGGCAAGATCAACTCCGCCGCCCTCTTCTCGGGCAACACGCTCCAGACGCAGGGTGCATATCTGATTCCGATCCGCATCACAGGCTCCTCGCTCGAAGGGGTGACCATCGAAAAGAACATCATGTACATCACCATCACGATGGACAAGGTGCTCAAGGGCCCGTGGACGGTGCTGGAGGGGCAGAAGAACTGCTTCGCCGAGGACCCCAACGCGCCCGCATGGGCAAAGAAATACACCTCGGACAAGCTCTTCGACGGCGAATTCGACGACAACCACTGCTGGATCTCGTCGTGGGACAACGGACCGATCAAGTTCCCGATGGACTTTGTCGTGGACATGGGCAAGACGCAGGTCTTCACCAAGTTCTACATCAGCGACTACACCACCCATCAGGGCAACCTGCGCGATTACAAGATCTACACGGCCGAGGAGTACAAAGGTGCCGACACGAAGTGGAATCTGGTTGCCAGCGGCATGCGCGACTACGCATGGGCCGCACAACCGGCTCCCTACGCATATCCGGTACAGAAATACATTGCCGGCCGCTACCTCAAGTTCAGCATCATAAAGCCCGAAAACCCCATCGACTCGAAGGACTACCTCAACGGACGCGGCAAGCTGGCCGATGTCCAGGGTGTGGGCTTCTGACAAGCCGTATCGAATGATTAATCCCGTTGTGACCAGCCTCTTCTTCTCACAACGGGATTCATTCGACACGCCGTCCACACAAGCATCACCGCCATGCGCAACCGACACGCCGCACCTCCGGCCGCCAGGAAACACGGCGGATACCCGACAAGAAAAGAGTCCGGCAAAACCCCAAACGAACAACAAGCATGATACGATCCATCCACCGATACCTGCTGTCTGCACTTCTTGTGCTCTTTGCGTCGGGAGGCTGCACAGAGGCGGGTTCCGACAACGACTCGGGACAACCCTCCCTGCACCTGCGGCTCAAGAGGATCGACGCCCGATCGGTGACCCTACAGGCGACAAGCCGCCGTGCCACGCAGATCCGCTACATCTGCAAGACCACCGGGGTGATCTCCTCCGAAAGTGCCCAAAGCGTCATGGAGCACGGCGAAATGCTGCCTGCCGATCCCGAGCTGGTCATCGAGGGGCTCGAAGCCGAAACCTTCTACACGCTCTTTGCCGTGGCATGCGATCAGGCGGGACGCTGCAGCACATTGCAGCACATCCAGTTCACGACGGGAGAGCCGGCATCCTCGATGTATCCCTGGGAGTCGGAGCGCGACGGACTGCCGACCTTTACGAATCTGGTCCTCTGCTACGGCGGCAGCCACCACCGCATCCCCTTCCGGTGGGACAAGGAGCGCTTCGCACCGATGGTCAGCTACACCGACCCCGACGGCAAGGAACAGTGGCTCTTCGACGCCTTTCTCTTCATCGAATTTCAGGACACGCCCGGCAGCGACAATCGGAACTATGCCTACATGACAGGGCTGCTGCGGGAGAACGGCTTCTCGGCCGGCAAGCGGCAGTGGCAGGAGCTGATCGACTACTGGTTTCAGGGCAGCAGCGGATTCGAGGCACTGGATCGGGCCATCGCCGAGGCGGCGCAACGGCTGGGGACTCCTCCCTCGAAGCGCAAGGTCGTGATGACGCTGCCCGACCCGATTCTCCACCGGGTCTTCGACAAGAAGGGCAACGGAAGCGGCGATCCGGCATCGACCGTCTACTGGGGCGAGCTGGAGGGCCGGACACTGGATTTCAGCAATAGCGAACACCGCGTCGCCGCCTGCAAATGGTATATCAACGAAGTGCGCCGCCGCTTCGACCAGGGCAAGTTCCGCAACATCGAATTGGCGGGGTTCTACATCCTCAGCGAGGAGATCGCCACTCCGGACGAGGGTTGGGACTACGAGCTGAAGCAGACCGACAAGGTGATCCCCCATGTGGCCGCATACCTCCATTCGCTCAACGAATCGCTCAGCTGGATCCCCTACAACCGGGCTGCCGGCTACACCAAATGGAAAGAGATGGGCGTGGACTATGCCTACATGCAGCCCAACTACTTCTGGAAACCGGAGTTGTCCCTGGAGCGTTTCTTCGCCGACATCCGGCAGCATGGTCTGAACATGGAATTCGAATTGGACGAAAACGTCTTCAACGGCAAAGCCGACTGCGAAGCCTACCGCAAACGGTTCCGCCAATACCTCTCAGAAGCCAGAAAGCAGGGCATCTACGGATCCCGCCCGTTGAGCTACTACCAGGGCACCAACGCCTTCTACGACCTGTCGCGGTCACAATCGCCCGAAGAGCAGGCTCTATACCATGAATTCTGCCAATTTGTCATCAACAACCCCATGCGTAAAAACTAAAACCATGAGAAACCTCAACCTACTGGCAGGCTGCCTCCTGTTTGCGGGGCTGACGGCGGGAATCCTCCCCGGACAGGCTGCCGACAAACGGCAAAACAAGCCTCCCAAGGGAGAACCCGCAATGTACCGTTGGGAGAAGAACCGCAAGGAACGCCCCTCCTACACCGACATGGTGCTCTGCTACGGCGGCAGCCACCACCGCAATCCCTTTCTGTGGGAGAAGGAGCGGCTGATCCCCTATGTCAGCTATGTGAATCCCAACGGCAAGGAGGAGTGGCTTTTCGACAGCTTCCTCTTTCTCGAATCCCAGGATGTGAACCGTCCCGACAAGGGGGCCTACTCCTTCATGACCGGCGTTCTGCGCGGCACGGGCGTTTCGGCCGGCAAGGAGCAATGGCAGGAACTGATCGACTACTACTTCCAGAAAGGAAACTGCGTCGATGCGCTGGAAGAGGCCGTCGGGGAGGCTTCCAAACGGATGGGCAAGCCGATCGGGAAGCGCAAGGTGATCCTCATGATGCCCGACCCCATCATCTACTACCGCTACGACATCACCACCGAATCGACCACCTATTGGGGAACTCTCGACGGCCGCACACTCGACTTCTCCAAAGGCGAGGACCGGCTGGCCGCCTGCAAGTGGTACATCGACCAGATCCGCCACCGCTTCGACCAGGGCAACTTCCGCCATGTGGAGTTGGCCGGCTTCTACCTGATCTCCGAGGAGATCGTGACCCCCGGCGACGGATGGTGCCACGAGCTCAAGCGCTCGGAGGAGACCGTTCCCGCCGTAGCCCAATACCTGCACTCGATCAACAGCAGTTTCTGCTGGATCCCCTATAACCGGGCCGCCGGCTATACCAAATGGAAAGAGCTGGGTGTGGACTATGCCTACATGCAGCCCAACTACTATTGGGACAACAAGGGCATCCGCCCCTTATCCCGATACTTCGAGGATATCCTCAGCCAGGATCTGGGCATGGAGTTCGAATTCGAGGAGAGCCTGCTCGAAGGGGCCGGGCACTGCGAGATCTACCGCCAGCGCTTCATCGAATACATGGAGGGCGCCGTAGAACACGGCATCTACGGCACCCGGCCCCTGAGCTACTACCAGGGCAACAACGGGCTCTACAAACTGGCCCACTCGACCCACCCCAAGGATCGCGAGCTCTACCACCGCTTCTGCCGCTTCGTCATCGACAACCCGTTACGCAACAAACAGCAACAAACCGAATAAAGAGATGAAAAAACGCAACCTTCTTGCATGCGGAATGCTCCTTGCCGCATGCGCCTTCTTCCGATCGCCGGCCGTGGCCCAGGAGTATAACACGACAGGCATTCAGGATCTGGTGCTGATTTATCAGGGCGGATCACACCGTCTGGACTGGACGGTCGACCAGTTCCGGCCCCACGTCGTGCACCAGTTTGCAGACGGATCGCGCGACTGGCTCTTCGACGGATTCCTCTTCCTGGAATTCAAGAACGGCTCGGGACGCCACTACACGATCGGCTACGAGAAAAACAACGCCCGCAAAGAAGAGTGGGCGTGGCTCATCGACCGCATCTTCGAAGAGGGCAAGTCCCTCGCGGCTCTGGACCAGTGCATCACCCAAGAGATCCGGAATCTCGGCAAGCCGGCCTTCAAGCACCAGGTGGTACTGGGTCTTCCCGAAGCCATCCGCGGCCAGAAAGACTGGGGCGAGCTGGACGGCAGGACGATGGACTTCTCCGAGCGGGAGGACCAGATTGCCGCCACCAAGTGGTACATCGACGAATTGACCCGCCGCTTCAAGGCCGCTAAGTACCGGCACATCGAGCTTTCGGGCTTCTACTGGGTCGCCGAGCACACCAAACACTGCGCCGATCTGACGATTCCGCTGAGCGAGTACATCCATTCGATCAACAAGCTTTTCTACTGGATTCCCTACTGGGGTGCCGTAGGGCATCAGGACTGGAAACGTCTGGGCTTCGACATCGCCTACCAGCAGCCCAACCACTTCTTCAACCACTCGATTCCCGACAGCCGTCTCGACGCCGCCTGCGCCGAAGCCCGCCGCCACGGCATGGCCATGGAGTTCGAATTCGACGAAAAGGCCACCGTCGCCCACCCGAAAAGCTCGCACGAGCGCATGGTCGCCTACATCAACCACTTCGAGAAGAACGACGTCTTCAACTCGTCGGCCGTCGCCTACTACTGCGGCAACCGCGGCGTGCTGACGCTCAACGACTCGAAGGAACCCAAGGACAAGGCCGTGATGGACCGTCTGGCCCGTCTGATCCAGATGCGCCACTACAAAAAATACGGTCTCCCAATGAAAAACAGGACGCGGGTCATCGCCCACCGCGGATTCTGGCACACGGAGGGTTCGGCCCAGAACTCGATCGCCTCGCTGGTGAAGGCCGACAAGCTGGGGGTCTATGGCGTTGAATTCGACGTATGGATGGCCTCGGACAATGTGCCTGTGCTGAATCACGACGGCAAAATCCAGGGCCATGTCGTAACGCAGACCCCGTCAACCACGCTGACCCAACTCAAACTCGAGAACGGCGAGCCGCTCCCGACCCTTGCCCAGTATCTGGATGCAGCTCTCGGCACCAAGGTGGAGCTGATCCTCGAGCTGAAGCCCCACGCCACGCCCGAAGCCGATGCCAGGGCCGCCGCGGCCGCAGTCAAGGAGGTCGACGCGCGCAAACTCACCAGGCGCACCACCTACATCACCTTCTCGCGCCACGCCATGCTGGAGCTGATCCGCCTATCGCCCAAAACACCCGTACTCTATCTGGGCAACGACATATCGCCCGAAGAACTCAAGGCTCTGGGTGCTGCCGGCGGCGACTACAACCATGGGGTCTACCTCCGGAATCCCCAATGGCTGCAGGATATGAAACGGCACAAGATGATTTCCAACGTCTGGACCGTCAACCATCCGGTAGACATGATTTGGGCCATCCGCCAACAGATCGACTTCATAACGACGGATCATCCCGACCTCTTCCTGGAGCTGACCAAATAACGGTCGGCCCCGGCCCGAACACCAAACAAGCGATATATCCGATTCAGAGCGGATATATCGCTTTCCCGTCAGATGCAACCATGAAAAAACTCCGATTCATCATCATAGCCCTTCTGCTGTACGGTCCCTGCGACGCCCCGGCCCGCCAAACGCGCATCCCTGGGAAAGAGGCGGCAAAACAGCCGTCCGCAGAGCAGACGATCAGCGACAGGATGTTCGTCAAGCTGCAGGGCGAGGATCTCTACATCACGGCCAAACTCGACCCGCAGAACGACATCATCTACCTGTTCAGGAGGTGCATGTTCAACCGGCTCTACACCTTCTACCGGGTGAGCAGCATCCCAAACAGCGACCCCGAGCCGACGACCAACCCCGAAACCGCCCCTCAGCTGCTCCTCAACCGGGCATACAGCGACAACATCGGTCCGTTCAACATTGCCGGGCACGGATGGTGCGGAGCCAACCACAAATACCTCGAACGCACGGCCCCGACGGCCTGCAACGAGGGATTTACGATCCGCGTCGACAACCGGGAACTCAGGGGCGACACCCGGATGTGGGCCCGAAGCGTCATCGTGACATCGGAGAACACGATTCTGGACCCTACGCGTCCCGGCACCGACCCGGCAGGGCGGGAGGAACTCCGCGACAAATTGTGTCACGAAACGGCAACCTACCACATCTTCCGCAACAGCATCGAGGTGCAGGTCTCCCACCGGTTCTGCAACCCCACGCCGGTATGCGTGGCGATCTACTACGGCATGCAGTCGATGTTCGAGGGCGAAAAGCAGGTGCTCACCGTCGACGGAGCCTGTGCCGACTGGACCGACACCGGGCAGGTGACGCATTTCACCAAACAGGAATATCCGCACTTCCGCCGCTACATCGAACGCAGCGGCCACAGCTACCAATCCACCTACCTGCTCCCCGAGGGGCTGGGCGACCACGCACAGATCGACGAAGACGACTACCTCTTCGTCTACGCCTCCTACGGCAAAAGCTATCACAAACTGATCGGCAACAAGGAGCGTGTCGATGGCGACACGACCCGCTGGCGAGGTCTCTACACCTGGTTTGCAGAGGCGCTGACCGATGATGCGACCCTGCTCTGCTACGACGGTTGGCTGCGGGACGGGCACCTGCTCTTCATCGCCTGCAAGGGAGCCTGCGAGCGTTCGGTCGAATTTCCCCCATACATCGACCTGAACCACTTCGAGACGGTCGAATCCTCGGCCGGCATACAGGTCGTACAAGCGGCGAAACACGCCCTGAAGATCCGCGCCACACAGGCGGGCGGCTGCATCCTCCGCCTGAAGCGTTAGTCGCAAGGCGCATGCGGGGCGGACAGCTGTATCCTCCGAACCGGGAGAAACCCTTCGCCAACAGCCCGAGAAGCGCCGCTACACGCCGCAAACAGCCCGGGGAACAGCCCGAGGAATGACCCGAGGAATGGCCCCGAGGAATGGCCCCGAGGGAGGAACAGCCCAAGGGAGGAACAGCCCGGAACGACCCGAGGAACGACCCGGGTGCAAAGCCCGAGGAGAAACTCCGGCCCCCCGAGGAACGCACCATAGCGCAAAACACCCGAAGAGACGCTCTGTCTCTTCGGGTGTTTTCAGTGTGACGACAGGGTCTCCGTCCGCCCGGGTCAACTTGCGGCCCGGCTTATGCTCCGGCCTGCAGATAGTGCGGCCCGGTCTACAGGCCCACCCTACTTGCGGCGAAGTTTTTTCGAGGCCTTGAGCGCCTGCTCCACCACCGGGACCAAAGCCGCCTCCATGACATCGTAACCGGCCGATACGGGGTGCACCTCATCGTCGGTATAGGCGCGGTTCATGCCTCCGTCGGGATCGGCCATAGGGGTATAATAGTCCACATAGGGGATCTTCTCCCGTTCGGCATAGGCACGGATCATCCCGTTGAGCTCCCGCACCAGCGGAGCGGGTTTCACCTCCTTGCGCCAACGGTATTCGCGCGTGGGCGGCACGGCGCACAAAACCGGCTGTATGCCATTGGCTCGGGCCAGTTCGACCATCGAAATGAGGTTTCCGAGAATATGGGGCAGAGAGATGTAGCCCGTATTCCGGGCAATGTCGTTGGTTCCGGCACAGATCACCACCACCTGGGGACGGAGGTCGATCACGTCGGCACGGAAACGCACCAGCATCTGCGAAGTGGTCTGCCCGCTGATGCCGCGGCTCACATAACCGTGCGAAGCAAAGAATTCGGGGTGCGTCCTGACCCACAGTTCGGTGATCGAATTGCCCATCAGCACCACCCGGGGCTGGCTCACCTCCCGATTCTCCTGCTCAAAGCGGCCGAAATTGGCCCAATCGTCCGTTTGGGCATGCACTCCGAGCGACAGGCCTGCAAGGGCCAGCACGGTACACAAGATCTTTTTCATGATTCGCAACTTTTTTATCGAATGATACGCATCGGCATCTCCCAGCCCGTAATCGTCGCCACATAGGGGATGATGGCCGCAGCCATCTTGCGCTGGCCCAGCAGGTTGGGATGATAACCCGCCCCCAGGTCACCGGCCCAGTTGGTGATCCCGCCGAAATGCATGATACAATGCAGGTTCTCCACCCCGGGACGCTCCTTGAAGCGCTGCAAGTAGCCGTAGAAGGCCGGAGCCACCTCCGGCACGACATAGAGAACGGGCACTTTGCCGTATTTCTCGCGCAAGACTCCGTACATCTGTCCGAAAGCCTCGCAAAAAGCCTCTTCCGAAGGGACGATGTCCGTACTGCAATCGTTGGTGCCGAGTTTGATCACCACCAAATCGGGTACATACGCGGTGAAATTCCACGCCGGCGACTCCTCCATGTCGAAGGTGCGCAAGATGCGCTGGCGCATGGTGAGGTCGGAAGTCTCCTTCGTGTCGGCCCAGTTACGCACCACACCCTGACCCGAATGGGCCGTAAGCACATAGTCGGCATCGAAATGGCGGGCCAGGATGCAGGCCCAGGCCAAGTCGCAATTCTCGGTCTCGGGACTAAAGGGCTCGGTGGGCGCCTTGCCTTCGGTGCCGTAGCCGCAGGTGTGGGAATCGCCGATAAACTCGATCAGGCGCCCCGACGCAGGCGGCAAGGCGAGCAGCGGACCGTCGGTCTCAATGCCGTAGAGCGTCGTGCGGCCCTGCTCGGCTTCAGTGCGTTTCTGCACCAGAACGGTGTGCGGGCCCTTCTCCAGCCCGGAAACAAGTTCGACCGACGAGGGCGAGCCCTCGACGGCAACCTTGCCGCAGGGCTGTCCGTCGACAAAGACATTGTAGTAATTGCGCTTGGTGTCGGCGACACGCATGGCACAGCGGCTTCCCTCAAAACGGAAGGTGAAATGACAGCCGATCCAGTCGAACGACAGACTGCCGTCGTCGTGTTCCGCGGCACGCCCCGTGAAACGGATCGCGTCGTCGGTCGCCTTATGGAACCGGATCTCCTGCCCGGAGGTGCACCCTCCCGCCACAAACAGCATCGTCATGGCCACGAACCAACCTTTCATTCCGACCGACTATTTGATGTAAGGGGAAATCGCCTCGATCCACACGGCGTAAGCCTTGGCATTGAGGTGGATGCCGTCGACGGTGTACTCCGCGGGCAGTTCGCCGTCGCGCTGCATGGCGCTCCAGATGTCGATGTAGACCAGACCGCGACGCTCGGCCATCTTGCGCAGCAAGGCATTGTACTCGGCCAACCGCACGTTCTGATCCTTCAGCAGCTCCCGATTCATCGGCTCGTTGACCGGCAGGGCGCTCTGAATATAGACCTTGGTGCGGGGGCTCCCCTTGGCGATGATGTTCAGCAGGCGCTCGTACTGCTGCAGCAGTTTCTCATACGAGATTGCCGAGAAGAGCAGGTCGTTGACTCCGGCCATGACAAACACCGCCCTGGGCGCCCCGTCGACGATCGGCTGCACGCGGTTGATCATCCCCGAGATGCAGTCGCCTCCGATACCGCGGTTGAGCACCCGCCTGTCCGGAAAATACTCCGACCAGAAACCGCGCTCGGTCAGGCTGTTGCCCAACATCACGATATTCTTCCGGGTGACGGGCACCAGTTCCTCCACATTGCGCTTGGCCAGATAGTAGCCGTTGTGGAAAGTCAGCGTATCGCGTTTCGGACCGGCCAACCCCGTGGTGACCACGACCGAAGCCAGAATCAGGAGAATCAGTTTTTTCATAATGGGTTATTCTATCAGGTTTCCTTCAAAATCAACGGGGCGGTCAAACGGATGCAGCGCCTCCTCGACCATACGGGCCAGTTCGCGACGCGTGACGGGGCTCTGCGAAGCCTCCGCGGATGGATTGCCTCCGGCCTGCCGGAGCAGTTCGGCGGCACGGGCGACGGTCAGCAGGGTATCGTCGTCCACCGGTTCGATCTGCGGGGCATAGTCGTGCAATCCGCGGCAGAACTCGCCCACCGTAATCTGCCCTTCGGGATAGAACCACGAGCGGTTGGCCCACTGATAGGGTTCGCCGGTCATCCGCAGGATTCCCGTGGCGGCCACACGCTGCAAAAGTTCGAAATCGGGATCGTCGGGCTTCACATCGAAAAGGGGCGCGATATAGGCCTTCTGCGCCAGCAGCGCCGCCTGCAACGCACGCACGGACACTTCCCGCGGCAGGCAGTGCTGCCTGACGGCCAGCGCCGCCAAGGTTCCGGCCGCCTGTCCCGTCAGCAGCACCACGGGCTGCAGACGGGTCGACCCGTTGATCAGATTCGAGACCGAGATGGCCTTGTCGGAGACGATCAGATTGTCCGTCCGGGCAGGGATCATCACCCCCATCGGAATCGAAAACGAGGGGATGGCCGGGAAGGGAATCTTGCCGAGGCTGGGATGGCACGCATGGTGATGATCCACGGGATAATCCCCCACCGAAATCCCCGTGCGGTAACGGGGCGCGCGAGGACCGTAACGGTCGGCCACATCGTCGAGCGTCATGCGGATCACGCCATCGAGCCGGCGGCCCTCGCGGTGGTAGGGCAAACAGGCCAGGCCGTCGGGCGTGCCGAACTCATCGTCGGCTATGCCCAGATGGGCATAACCCAGCTCATGCTGTATGTAGTAGACGAAACGGAGTGTCTTTTCGCGGGCAGCCAGCAGGGCCAGTTCGCGCTGACGACGCGGCATCTCCACGACATTCAGATAGATGTCGTTGCCGTTCACCGGCCAGTTGATCATATATTTGCCGTGGGGCAGACGCCCGTAGTCCAGCATCATCCGGCTGGAGATAGGCGACCCTTCAGCGGTTTCACACGACTTGGAAAACTCCGCGGAACGGTATCCGCGCGGACGCGGAATCGTCTTGTCGGCACCGGCGCCGTAATCCTTGAGGATCGCCACCACCGTCAGGTCCTGCACAATGTCGTTGGCCGTTTCGGGGGCAAGTTCCTCACCGGTATCGGCCCGTGCATCCATCCCCACCCGGTAAGGGGTGGCGCTCAACGGCAGGGCCTCGCCCAGATCGGTGGCATCGACCGTAATCCGGGCCGAAACATCCAAACGGCCACCCGCCCCGTTCTCGAACAGCGCCCCCAGCACGCGGTTGCCGCGCTTGTGGACCTTCTCCAGATGATAGCCGTAGAGGACTTCGAGAGTGGGTTCGGCCGCAGCCATCGCCTTGAAGATACTGTCTGCCACATGGGGCTCGAAAAGCGTATTGCTCACCCAACCCGTAGCCAACGCCCCCGCACCCCCGTAATGGGCGCGCAGCGCCTCGCGGAACTCGTTCCAGATACCCGAAGGCAGATTGTGGTTGCCGTCGGTGGCAGGTACGCCCTGTACCGAAAACATTCCGCCAAGCATGGGGGTCGGCTCCACGACCAGGGTCCTGACGCCCTGACGGGCCGATGCAATGGCGGCCGAAGTGCCCGAAGTCGTGCCTCCGATCACCAGCACATCGACCGTGCGGCGCATGGGCCTGGCCTCGGCCGGAGCCGTCTGCACAAAGCTCCAGGCCCATATGCCCGCGAGTAATAATCCGATTATTCGTCTCATATCCGATCTGTAAAATTTACGGCAACGATCCCTGCACTCAGGCTGAAGATCGTCTTATTTACACTGTTCGAGGATCTGCCACAGCTGGTACAGGCCGCGTGGAACGTGGAAGCAGCCCTTCCACTTCCCGCCCTTGAGCGGCAGCAGGACCTCGCCGCGGCGGTTCAGGTAACCGAACCACTCCGGATACTCCGGATCCTTGAAGTGGCTCCACATGTACGAATCCAGACGCTCGAACCACGACAGACACTCCTCGTTACCCGTAAGCCAGTAGCCCTTGAGCATCGCAATGGCCGATTCCAGATGGACCCACCACAACTTCTGGTCCCACTCCAGCTGCTGCTGAGGATGGCCCAGACGATCCATGAAGTAGAAAATGCCGCCGTACGTCTTGTCCCACCCATACTCGATCGTACGGAGAGAGATCCGAACCGCCTTGTCGATCAGGTCCTGACGCCCCAGACGCCGGCCCATGTCCATCACGAACCACATCGCCTCGAGCGAGTGGCCCGGATTGATCAAACGACCCTCGAACGAATCCACCAGCGAATTGTCGACCGCAGAGACATTCTCGACGATCAGACCCAGATCCGGCTGGTAGAAGACATCCAGCACCTCGTGCAGACACGACTCGATCGTTGACTCGATCTGCTGCGGGTCCAGCAGGTGCTCGATCTCGAGCATCAGGTTGCAGAGGATCATCGGCAGCGCAAAATCCTTGATCGGGCGGGTACCCGCATGCGACTTGCACCACTGCCCCTTTGGATTGGAGCGCTTCTCCAGAATCCGGTCGAACGTCTGCTTGGCGATCCGGGCGTACTCCGGATCCCCCGAGGCCTTGGATAGCTGGGCGAAGGCCATCGTCGCAAAGGTGTACGAGAAGATGTTGTAAGGCTCGATCAGCGGCTTGCCTTCGCGCGTGAGCGAGAAATACCAGTTGCAGGAGCCGTCGTGCCCGTACTTCTTCAGAAACTCGCCTCCGCGGAGGGCACAGTCGAGCCACTCCCGGCGCGCCTCCACCTTGTTGTAGAGCATCGAGAAAAGCCAGACTTCGCGGCCCTGGAGCCAGACGAACTTGTCCGTATCGTAAACATTCCCTTTGCGGTCCAGACACGTATAGTAGCCTCCGAACTCACGGTCCTGAGAGAAATCAAGCCAGAAGGGCAAAACATTCCCTAAAAGCTCCTCCTTATAGCGTTTCGACAGTTGTCCTAAATCCATGATTCTATCTATTTTTTTGATTTGCCTGTTTTCCTTCATGCAACCAATAGCGCTCGATCTCCTCCAGGGATTTGCCCGTCGTTTCGGGCACGGCGCGCCACATGATCAGCATGTAGGGCACACACATTCCGGCAAAGAGAAGGAACGTTCCCGCAGGTGTCAGATGCTCCAGCATCCACGGTGTGAGTTGGCCGATCAGGTAGGTTCCGATCCACAGCGAAAGTCCGGCGATCGACATGGCCAGTCCCCGCACACGGGTCGGATACATCTCCGAGAGCAGGACCCATACCACGGCGCAGATCGAAACCGCACAGCAGAAGATATAGGCCAGGAAGAAGACCAGCAGGAAGAGGTTCGACAGTCCCGACGCCTCGCCGGAATGGAAATAGAAGGCGATGCAGAGCAACGAAACGATCATGCCCGAAACGCCCCAGTATACCAGCTGCTTGCGGCCGACACGATCGATGATCACCAGAGCCAGCGCCGACGTCAGCATGTTGACCACCCCCACCAGTACCTGCGAGAAGAGCGAATCCCCGCTCGACAGACCGGCATTCTCGAAAATCGTGGGGCCGTAGTACAGGACGGCATTGACCCCCATGAACTGGCCCAGGATGGCGATGCAAACTCCGATGACAACCGCCATGCGGATGCCCGGTTCGAAGAGCACGCGCCACTCCGCACCCGAAGCCAGAGCGGCGGCACTGCGCACCGAGGAGATCTCCCCTTCGGCCGCCTCGGCCGAGCGGTAGATGCGTTCCAGCACACGCCGCGCACGGGATTCGGCACCGCGAAGGACCAGCCAGCGGGGGCTCTCGGGAATAAAGAAGATCACCACGAAGAAGAGGAATGCGGGCAACGTCTCGGCACCGAACATGCCGCGCCAGAGCTCCGTAACCCATATTTTCTGCATGAAGTCCGAGGTGTGGACCGCGGTTTCGGCCGACTTCAGGATCTGGAAATTGACCAGATAGGCCATCAGGAATCCGACCGTAATGGCCAGCTGATAGAGCGAAACCAGTGCGCCGCGCCAACGGGCCACGGCCACCTCGGAGATATACATCGGCGAAACGATCGAAACCACACCGATGCCCACTCCGCCGATGATGCGGTAGACGACCAGTTCCGTGAAGCTGCCGCAAACGGCACACCCCACGGCCGAGACCGTGAAGAGCACCGACGAAAGCAACATCGTCAGTTTCCGGCCGAAGCGGTCGCTCAAGACGCCCGCAAAGGCGACTCCCGCGATCGATCCGACCAGGGCACAGCCCACAAACCAGCCCTGCTGCATCGCATCGAGCGAGAATTGGGCCGCCACGCCGCTGATCGTCCCCGAAATCACCGCCGTATCGTATCCGAAGAGGATGCCGCCGATCGCCGCCACAAGCGACAGAAAGGCAACATACCCCGCATTTGCCTGCGATTTCATCGGCTATCGAATGTTAAAGTACTCCTTGTAGCGGTTGTAGAGATGGCCCGCCTGAAGGTAAGCCGACTGGGGAGACATGAAGTGCGAGAACTCGAAGGTGATCGCCTTGTCGTAACCCGCGCGTCTGGCCGCCTCCAGCTTCATCCGCAGCTTGTCGAACTTGATGGGGAGGAACTTGATCGGCATGTCGCGGTCGAACGACTCGGCATTCGTCCAGCACTTCATGCCGTATTTGTCGGCCAGTTTCTTGTTCACCGAGAAGAAGGCGTCGAGTTCGTCGTAGTCGATATGTCCGTCCTGAAAAGCGCAGGCATCGACCACATCGTGGATGCCGTCGAAAATCTCGTCCCACTCGCGTTCGTGCTCCTCGACCGAAACGGCCTGCTCCTTGGTCAGTGTCGCCGAGCTGGCCCAGACCGCCTTTTTGCCGTCGATCCACGGCGAGATGAAGGTCGGCAGCCCGTTCGAGACATCCTTGCACTGCTTGCCCAGCGCATGGATCACACCGATCGCACCCTTGGTCGCACGGCTGATCTCGCGGCTCAGATACCAGCCGCCGAAACTCTTGTAGTGGCCGTAGCGGGCCCACACCTCGTCGATCACATAGAGGTTGTGGTCCACCTCTCCCGTCATGCTTCCCGGATCATAGAGACCGAAGTAGAACTTCATGCCGTACTTCTCAGCCAGACGCAGGTAGAGATCGACCAGGTCGACCGAAGGCCGGTAACAGCCCTGTTTAAGCAGGTACTCCGAAGGATAGGTGATGAATTTGCGGTAGCCCGAACGGATCATGATCACCGTGTCGATGCCGATGGCCTTCATGTGGCGGAAATCCTGATCCCACTCCTTCTCGCCCCAATTCTGGTGCGGAATGTCGTGCGAAATCTCATCCAGGAACGTTCCGGTGATCCGGAGACCGCCCTCACGCGGGACCAGAAGGCCGCTCTTGTCCGATGCATGCGAGCCGTAGAGTTCAGCATGCTCTTCCGAACCGAATTCCGAAGCCGCCTTCACCAGGCTCGGACCCGCGACCACCGAGGCAGCGGCCGCAGCTATGTTTTTCAGAAAATGACGTCTGTTTGAGGTTTTCATATCAGGTTGAATTTATAGTTTAGCTCCGCAAAAGTAAATTTTATCCTTTTTTATGTGCAAAAATAATAAATAAATTTACAATGAAATAAATTTACGCCTCTTTTATTGCCCTAAGATAAAAAAAACGGGAAAAAGATGTCCGGAGCAGCGATTTCCGCCCCGGGGTTCTTTCGCGATGCAGCCTCCGCATCCGGCACGGCTTCTCGCCCCGGGACGGCGCAGCCATTCACCGCTCGCGGCACCCCGCCCAACCGACAGAATTCGACCGCCGCATCGGCATCGACCCGCCCGGCTGCAGCAGAGAGGCAAAAAAGAAAGGCCCGTCGCAAAGACGGACCTTTATAATATAGAACATGCCCCACCCCGTCAGAAACGGAATCCGAGTGTCAGCGCCACGTTGTGCCGGTTGATGTCGGTCGAATAGACAGCGCTCTCGCTATACCCGCCGTCATCCTCGGCATAGAACAGGTAGTAGTCCGAGGTCTTCGACGACATGTACTGATAGGCCAGATCGAGCCGCACACTCCGAGACAGGGCGAGGCCCACGCCCGCGCCGTAACAGGTCGTCTGCGTGATGATGGGCGATGCCGGCGGGAACTTGTCGTCCCGGACCATCGAGTCGCTGAAGCCGAAGCCCGCGCGCAACGCCAGAATCGGCAGGGGTTTGAACTCGGCACCCACACGCACGATGTTCGAGCCCTTGAAATTCTGACGGAACGAATCATTGTACCACGACTGCGAATCCAGCCCCGAGGGGTTGTCCTTGATACGGATGCCGTTGTACCAGTCGCGCTCGTAGTCGACCGAAATCACACCCCGCTCGCCGAACGTGTACGACGCGCCGAACATCAGCCGTGTCGGCGAGACGAACGACCAGCTGTTGGGCCCGTCGTCGACCAGCAGCGGCGAAGTCATGTTCGGATCGCCGGCCGTCGAGATGTAACCCTCCGCATCGGGCTTCACGTTCGGATCGCTATCCCTGTTGGCGTAGGCCAGTCCGGCCGCGGAGCTCTGGAATTTCCGGTCGAGCGAATAGTAGGTCGGGGTATGAATCGCCGCACCGAGACGCAGGTTCGCCGTCGGACGATAGACGATACCCGCCTTGAAGTTGACGCCCGTTCCTTCCACAATCACGCTCTGGTTGAGCTTCCAGCGCAGCAACTGATAGTCCAGCCCGGAGTTCCCGAAATCGGGCGTATTTGGGCTCGGCGCATCGTAGAAATACTCCTCGACATAGTCGATGTACTTGCGCTGGTAGACGCTCTGAATGCCCAGCGACGCACCGATATAGATCTTATTGTTGATATTGGCACCCACCGACAGCACATACTCGCCGATCGAGCCTTTGCTCCGCAACATCGTGTAGTGGTCGACAGCCGCATCATTCCCGACCCAGGTCGGCTTCCACGTCTTGGGATTGTCGGGATCGGTCTGGTCGATCAGAAACCCGCGGTAAGCCAGCGCTGCGTTCCAGTATTCGGGCGAAAAGTTGTTCCAGTTCCAGGAACCCGAGCCGCCTCCGTTGTAGAAGGAGTTCTTCGAAAGACCTCCCCAGTCCAGCTGACGCGCATAGACGTCACCGATCGTACCGCCCTGGTTCTGACGCACGAACCCATAGTCGTAGTTGAAATCGGCGATGCGGTTGTACCCGAAGCCGACATTGAGGCTGATGAGCGAGCGCGAACCCTCGTAAGCGTTGATCACGACGCCGACGTTGGCCATCGAGAAGCGATCCCGCGAATTGCGTCCGTACTCCGGAGCGTTGCTCTTGCTCCGCGCGAAAGACATCATCGGCGTGATCGAGATGTCGCCCTGGCGGTACATGCCCAGACCCGCCGGGTTGATCGACATCGACGAGAGGTCGGCCCCCAGCGAGGTGAAAGCTCCCGTCATGGCCATGGCACGCGCCGTGCCGAAGTTGAACTGCGTCTGCGAGAGTTCGATCATATCGGTCGGCATCAGCAGCTCCTTGTCCATCAGGAGACCTCCCGATTGCTGTGCCGAAGCCCCGACCGCCGTCACAGCGGCCGCAAGCGTGATTATCAGTCGTTTCATAGTCATTTACCCATTAAGAAAATCCACCGTTAACGGCCGCCGGAGTTGCGGTAGCTGCCTCCCGACGAAACCGTGCCCGAACCGCCGTGCGAACCTCCGCCGCCACCCGACGAGAACGAACCGCCGCGGTTGTAGGACGACGAACCGCTGCCGCTGTTGTAGCTTCCGCCGCGGTCGAAGGTGTTGCCGCCGGAATTGTGGTACCCCCCGCCGTTGTAACGGTTGCCGCCGCGCGACGGGAAGCCCGAATTATAGCGTCCGCCGGACGAATTCCGACGGCTGTTGTCGCGCACGCCGAAGGTGTTCCGGCCGCCACTGCCGCCGCGCATCGACCCGGTCGATTTCGACCCGGAGCGCGGTCCCAGACCGTAGCGGGTTCCCGAAGGCGACGAGTAGGGATTGGGCCGGCGCACGATGTTCGACTGATAAGGCCGTCCGTAGCAGCCCGACCCCCAGCCCGGGCAATGATAATGGCCGTACCATCCGGGGCCCCAGCCCCAACCCGGTCCGTACCAGGGATCGTACCACGAACTGTACCACGGCCCCCAACCGGGTCCGTACCAGGGATTGTGCCACGAGTTCCACCCGAAGCTCCAGCCCCAGCTGCCGAACGAGAAACTCGGCCCCCAGGGTCTGTTCCAGCCGTAGTACCACGGATCGGAATAGATCACCGTGCCCCACGATCCGAACATCGAGGTGATGTACTTGGGTTCAACCCACACCTGGTCTCCCATGACCACGATGTTGTAAAACGCCGGGTCGTAGGCCGACACGTAGTTGAAAGACGAGCCGTAGCGCGCATTGATGTAGCTCGACGGCATTTTGTAGGTCGGCGACTCGAATCCGCGCAGGCGGCGCGCATAAGCACTTTCGTAGTCGTCGGCCAGCACGCTCTCGTAGGGATTGACAGCGGCAGAACTGTATTCGTAATAGCTATTCTCCGCGGCCGCGGCCTTCGCTTCGGCGATCCGAGCCTCCCATTCGGCCTTGCGGGCTTCGGCGGCAGCACGCTGCGCCTCGGCCTCGGCCTGCTTCCGACGCGAGATCTCCGCACGGTCATGCACGGCGTAGAGATCGTCGGAAGCATACCCCGCCGAGGCGTAGTAAGCCGACGAGCAACTTGCAAGGCCTGCGGAGAGGATGAGGGTTCCGAATAAAATATTCAACTTTTTCATAGCGCTCCTAAAATGTTTGCGTTAGTTCTTCCATATAACAAACGAAAACCGTACCGGTTTTAGTATCGTTCACCCTTATAAACGGCCGCACACGGAAAATACTGCACGGGCAGGGCGGATCCGTCCGTTGGCAAAGATACGAATAGGCTCCAGCAAAAGCAAACTTGCCGTCATTTTTGCCGGTCGGGCGCATCTTCGCCGGAGCCAAAGGTACGAATAAATCCGAAAAAGCTGCGGCCAGAGGGTCTCTGAAGGCTTTTTTAGATGCAAAAGTGATTTTTTTCGCACAAAAATGTGCAGAAACAAAAAATATGTCTATATTTGCAGTCCCAAAACAACGGTTTTGGATCGGGAGAAGGGGCGAAATCCTCCTCCCACGACGAAAAGGAGAGGTGCCGGAGTGGTCGATCGGGCCGCACTCGAAATGCGGTGTACGGGCAACTGTACCGGGGGTTCGAATCCCTCCCTCTCCGCAAGACAATGAGGATGTTACGACGAGTAACATCCTCATTTTGTTTTAGTTGCGCATCTAACTGATTGATTGTTTGTCCGTTCAGCGTCCCTTTTTTGCTGAATACGACTACTCCAGGACGGCAAACAACTGATTATCAACAGGCAAATATCCACCTAATAGACATCTTGCGGTAACCTGTTCGTAACCGCAATAGACATTGCGCGTAACCCGACTACAAACGTCTGAAATACGACTACTTCTGACTATACTGCTTTGGTTTTCAGTAAATTATTGATATTTAACTTCGTATCACCAAATAACAGAGAGTATGAAAGCAGACAAAAAAGCAAGCAAGAACACCTTCAGCGTGATTTTCGTCATTCAGAAGGGCAAATGTCGTCCTGATGGCAAAGCCCCCATCGTAGCACGCATTACCGTCAACGGGGAGATGGTACACTTTTCGACCAAGATGTACATAGAACCCGAACGATGGCTTCCCCTGGAGTACAAGACTAAGGGACAAACTCATGAGGAACAGGTGATCAACAGCACCCTGTTCGATTTTCACGCCACGATCAAACGCAAGTACAACGATATGATTTATCGTGGCGAGGTAATAACGGCAAGTAAGATCAAGAGTTCCATACTCTGCCAGGACGAGCGCAGTATGACACTCATTGCGTTGTGCAATAAATACATTGAGGACTACGAAAAACTTGTACTGACACAGGATTACGGCCAGGAGTCCTTCTTCCGATATAAGGTTTGCCGTAATCGCCTGCAGGAGTTTCTCCGGGATGAGTTCAAGGTAAGTGACCTTCCCTTGCAGGATATCAACAAGCGTTTTCTGGACAAACTATACCTTTGGCTACGCTCGGCACATCGGCTCAACAATAATACTGCAGTAAAGTTTATCCACCGTTTTGCTTCCATATATAAGATGGCAAAAGACAACGGATGGGTTGTAGCAGACCCTTTCAAGCAACAAAAACTACACCTTGACAAGGTGGACCGGGGTTATCTTACGATCGAAGAGGTTTCCCGTTTGTACAATAAGGAATTTGAAAGCCTGCGGCTGGAGCAGGTCAGAGACATATTTATATTCAGCTGCTATACAGGATTGGCGTACATTGATGTTTACAACCTCACGGAAGACCAGCTGAATGTATGGGCCGATGGCAATACCTGGATCAGTTTTCATCGACAGAAGACCAAAGTCCCGTTCAACGTGCGACTGCTGGATGTGCCGCTCCAGATTATTGAGAAATACAAACACTTCCGTAAAGGCAAACGTCTGCTCCCCGTACCGTCAAACCAGAAGTGCAACGAGTATCTGAAAGAGATTGCCGAAGTCTGCGGGATCAACAAGAACATAACTTTTCACGTTGCCCGTCACACTTTTGCCACAACCATTACCTTGGGAAATGGCGTGCCAATCGAAACCGTCTCAAAGATGCTTGGCATACGAATGTGCGCACGACACAAATCTACGCCCGTATCACCGACCAGAAAATCAACGTAGATATGGAGAGTCTCGCTGCGAAGCTCAACGGAATCTTCACTGCTCCCCTGACTCCATCCAAGGAGTCTGTCCGTCGAGAGCAACATCAGCGTGAGGTACAGAAGTTCGCAGTAGCGGCCGGCCTGGCATAAAACCACTCCTCCATAGAGCCGACAACGGCAACCAGGCACCGACATAAGGTGCCTGGTTTTTCATTGCAATGTCCAGCCCTTGCTTGTGGCGATAGCTTTTTGAGCTTCGGAGAGCTTGGCAAGATTCTTTGTTCCCAGCGTACAGGTTTTATCCGTCACGCCATCGGCTAAAGCATTGAGCAGGGAGAGAAGACTCTCAAGCGTAAGTTTTGGGCAACCGTTAACCCAAATATCTACCGAGATCGTACCGGTAAAGGATACACTCTCCAGGTTTCTGCAGGCGGTGAATGTAGTATCAATCTGCGATTTCACATTACTGAAGTCGAGAGGCTGGACAATTGTCACCAACGAAGAGCAACCGTGAAACAACTCCGATGCGGAGGTTATGGCCGAAGTATCCAATCCATCAATACGGGTCAGAGTCTCGCAACCATAGAATGCCCACATCATATTGGTGACATTGGCCGTTTCAAGGACTCCGACCTGCGTGAGAGCCGTACATCCGTAACACATCTGATACATAGATGTCAACTGTCGGAAATCCAGGCATGCAGGCAATTTGCTCAATGATGTATTACCCTTAAAAAGTTGGTATCCCGATCGGACGTACTGTATGCCACTCGGAATTTGCTTTACTTTGTACGCGAGTTCATACAAGGTGTCCGTTAAGGTTGCAGAAGCCCCCTGGGCAGCGATATGAAGGGCAAAGAGCGAACGTACTTGTGAAAGACGTGATATGAGAGGTGTAAAATCAGCCATAAGTTATCCGATGATTTGTGCGAGTGAAGCGGCAAGTTCCGCTATTCCAAGCGAATCCTCCAACTGAACGATCAATGATTCATAAGTTATTGCGTATGCCTGCCCTCCGCGCTCTATTTCCAACAGGTCGGTAGGCGACATTGTGCTGGTTTGCGTAAGATCTCCGATGGTTACGCCGTTTGCTGTTTCTGCCATACAATATATTTATTCAGTGTATTCTTCAAAGCAACACATTTGCAGGTAAGTTACCAACCACCAGCACTTGCCCGCATATATCCCGGGTACGGCAACAAGTTGCAGGATTCCCGCATAACACTTCACTCGTTGCATCCTGTCAAATCCGAAATCATTCTGCTTGATCGATGAGAGTATGCCCGACTCGGCATCGTCTACGGCAAGGATGATATCCGGAGAGGAGCGTGTTCTCACAGGTGTGTCATACAATGTCAGCACATTGCCGATATACTCGTTTGAGGTCGGAAGATTGATCCATATTTTATAGTCCTAATATTGCTCGCCAATTGTTTGCAGATTCATATTCCTGTCCACGGTGTACTTCCGTGTAGCGGTGTTATAGCAGGTGCCTTCTTCTCGCAATGTTTTGAATGGAATGCGTATATGCCCCGAGAATACCCCCGTAGCCATTTCTATATGTCCATCTTCGTAGATTCGGGTCTTAGCCGTACCTGCATTCTGTATACCATCTGCTCCGGCAAAGAGCATCAGTTTACCGTGCTTCTCATCAACCGTTCCCGAAATGGCACTGCCGGCCATACCGGCCACAACCCGGGCATTATTCTCATCCTTTACCCCGACAAACCCTGACAATACCACACCGCTTTGACCATCTATTTCAGTCGTTGCATCGCGGAAATTATCGCGCAGATATTCCAGGTCACTCTGTTGTTCTTGCTCTTCGGATGCGGCACGTATCGTTTTGACGATTATAGCGCGAGCCTCATAGTAAGCTGCAATATCCTGGAAATCGGGTTCGATGGTAATATACTCGGGAGTTGACTGGGTATATTTCTCGATAGCCGTTACCGCCAAAATATAGGCATTGACATAGTCGTCCCACGCGGCATCCTTGTTACGGATGATGCGTAGTTGCGAATTTGCAATGCGGCCGGCTGTGGCGGTTACGCGTCTGTACTCTCTGACAAGATAAGTGTCGGCATCGAGAAGCAACTGCTCATACTCGGAACGTATGTCCTGCAAACGCTCTTTTAGAAAGGACTTCTCGACGGGGGACACCACTTCATCGGAGTTTATCTTTGCCAACGTATCACAAGCAGAATCGAGTTCTGCCTGAAGCGCATCAAGGTCTGTACCCTCATCCGGGCGCAGGGGATCAATGCGTCCGAAACGTAATACTCCCCCCTTGAATGAGATTCCGCAACCATTTGTGCGGTTATATAGTTGCACGTCACCCGTTCGTGAGTCGAACCAGTTATCTCCCAATACGTCGCTTATGTATCCCTGGAGGTAGACGTTCTTCAGATAGGCAGAATAACCGCGCATATCAAGCCCGTGTGCTGCAAGATTCGCCAGATCTCCGAACTGTGCCGCGATGTTCTCCACTCCGATCGTCCAGGTATTCATTCCAACCAGATAGCGGTCATAGGTTCGCGTTGTATAGTGCGAAGCCTGGCGTGAGGTATCGGTAGCATTGCCTATTGCCACGATGTTCATCATCTCTGTCGGATGATACGCAAAATCCTCGCGCAGTTCATATCTCCACTCTCCGAAAGTCTGCTCATCGAGACACTCAACCAGCCGGAAATAGCAGGTTGTAAATCCGGCAAAGGTCCGTATGCCTTTTGAGTCATCGCTGTCCTCCGTAGGCTCCGTGAAGGTCCCCACCGTTGAACTTTTGAAGATGCCCATACAAAGATCATCCCTACGCAACGATGCAACCTCGCCAGGTTCAAGTTTAAGGCTCAAGCGGCAATGGTCCTTGTCTACGGCCAACACGACACCGGCTCCCGGAGCACTCCATTTATCACCCACCGTGGTCTCGACACGGTTATAACGGAATTCAGGCACGTCCAGAAACTCTTCAAGGTGCAAATTGCGCATATAGGCATTGCCTTCGACCGAGAAGTCTCCTTGAATAGATCCTCCCGAACGGTTCAGTTTCTCATCAAGAGCCGACTGTAATCCTTGCACCTGGGCTATGGGATGCGTATGTGCCTTGGGTGCTACCCGTTCCTGCAACTCCTTACCACGGATTTTCATCGAGGCCTCCGCCTGCGGAACATCAACAATGAACTCAAACTCATCGAAATGCTCCATCTGCCCTGCGGCCGAAGCCAACTCCTGTATGCGGATCTCGTTCATAAAATTTTATTTGTTTTTATTCACGCAATTAACTATCTTTGAGAAACTAACCACTACAACTATGAACAAGTTCTGGACTTTTATTGCAGGAGCCTTTTCAGGTATCCTTCTGACGATCGTTGTTCTGTTGATCATTGGTTCTGCCAAAGGCGAATCCCCCATCCCTGGCCTTACCACATTTGAAGAAAGAGGACAGATGATGGAAGCAGAACAATACAGCATCATACAGACATTAAGTGACTCATACGCTTTAGCCATGGAGATCAGCCTTGACAGGTTTAACGACCTTGATATATCCTCCTTGCCTTCCATGCTGACTCCCGTTTTACTTATTGGTGACGAAACCACGCATTTTTATGATGGTCTTGAAGTTAAAGTCACGAACAACAAGCGTTTCTATCAAGTGGGAACTTATAAATACGAAACCAAATCGGAGGATTGGAAAACTGTCCCAGCTGTTATGTTGCTTGAGCAGAAGTAACTGCGACCTATCCTCCTAAAATCGAGGTTTTGAAGTTCTCCTTGCCGAGGACATAGACCAAATCCCGACCCTTGGCAGTCAATTGACCGCCAAGGGTTATTTGTATCTTCTGCGATGCTCCGGAAGCCGGGAGCATAGCCTGCAGTTTCGACAAGGGCGCAATCACTTCAGGGTCTGCCACTGCATTGGGATTATCTCCGACCAGCGCGAGAGTCTTGCCATATGCCAGGCCTCCCGTTGCAAGAGCCGGGACACTATCCTTTGCATTCTTGTTGATGAGAGCCGTCATAATGGCAGCCGCAGCAACCATCGCTGCGCCTACGGCAATCGCGGCCCATGGATTCGCAAGCACAGATTTTAGAGCCGTTTTGAACGCAATAATCATCACTCCGAACTCGATAAGCTGCGCACCGATATTACACAGAAACGAGGCAAACTGCGTAAGTATGGCTTTGAGCAGACCTCCGAATCCGAGATCTCCGGCAATGATTTGCCCCAATGCCTCGGCTGCGGCCACAATGCTGTCTGCAAGAAATGCGGATACCTGCTCATCGAAGCGTTGCATTGTTGTCGCCACGGTCTGTGAAACGTGTTCCAGAGCAACGGAAAAAGCCACTCCTTTGTTTGTCAGCGTCTGTGTATAGTTCCCCACCATCGCCACCGTGTCGGCAACATTCTTCTGCAGTAGCGTGCTGTTATCCGAGGCCCACCCATAGATGCCTTCACGCACCGAAGCCCATATCGCCCTCATCTGACGTGAGTATTCCGATGCTGCTATCTTTATATCATCGATCTTCAACTTCGGTCGGGGAAACGAAATCTCCATCTGCGGAGTTACAACAGCAGTATTCTTCCCGATTGGGGCAAGATCCGCCGGTGTTATATTTTGTAGCTGTTGCAACTCCTTGCGCAAGCGCTCAATCTCCACATTGCAGGCGGCAATATCCTCAATGGAACTCTCCGGTAACAACTTTTTCTTTTCGAGTTCTTCGATCTGCTTTTGCAGACGTCCGATCAACCCCAAAGAGGTTTCACCATGCCCGGCAGCCTGTTGCATCTTCTTCATCAGAGCTTCACTCTGTTGCTCGGCTACGGCCATCATGCGATTCATTTCCTCCTGTTGCTTCTGCTCCTAAGCCTGCATCTCTTTTTTGCGTTCTATGGCCTTTGTAAGCAGTTCATACTCCTTACGAAGTGGAGCCATCTGTTCAGGATCTGCAATCTTCTGAATGGTAAAACCCGCAATGATACCATTGGGAACAATCCGGTTTTTTGTCGTGGCAGCCGCAATCTCTTTTTGCTTTTTCAGGTTCTCCTGCAATTTCCGCTCAAGGGTGGCCAGATCATCGGCATTGGCCAACTCATCGACCATTTTTTGTTTCTGTACCTTGGCATAGGCAAAGGCGGCCCCGAGAGCCAGCAGTGCTGAAACAATCAGACCTACAGGAGAGAGCAATGCCGTAAATCCGGCCGCCAGCATAGGGATGATCTTGATAACGCCTCCAATGCCAAGCGTAAGCGGTCCAATGGCTGCCACGACACCGGCAATCGCAACAACGACTCTCTTTATTTCCGGAGAAAGCGTCTGAAGCCAGGATACGATACCAGAGAGTGCCTTCGTGACCTTTGTGGCCAAAGGCATCATTGCAAAGCCGATCTGCTCAAGAAAATCGCCCCATGCATTCTGGAGTTGGCGCATGACACCTAACCCAACAGAAGCCGCGCCCTCGGCAAAACCTTTGTAGTTCTTCAGAATAAAATCTACGGCCTCTCCATTTTTAAGTTGCTCTGCCGTCAGCTCCTTGAGTTTGGGAATACTTTCGCCCAACTCACCCGTGAGTCCTCCGTAGGTCTTGGCAAGATTCTTTACTGCCGAGTCGAGCGTCATTCCGGTTGCGGCTGACAATTGCGCTGAGGCTTCGATGACTCGGCCAATCTGCTCCTCGGTCATACCCAGCGATGCAAGATAAGCCTGCTGACCGATGATAACCTCATCACCCAGCACTGAGCGTGATTGCAGTTCTCCGGCTTGAGCAATAAGCCTTTGTTGTACATCACTGCGGCTGCGCAAAGCTGTCAACAACCGTTTCTCGGCCTGTTGTTGGGTGTCGGCATTCTTCAACGCCACAACCCCCAGGGCTGTCAACGGAGCGGTGAGTGCAACCGAAAGCGTCTTGCCTACCGAGGAGAGTTTCTTCTGAAGAGACTCCATACTACGCTCCACCTGCCGGGCTTTCTGTTGAAACTCATAGGAATCCGCTCCAATCTTTATCAGAAGATCGGCAATACGTCGGCTCATATGCTCTACGGTTTGTGGGTCTTATATAGTTGCCAACCCTGCTCCACATCGGCCAGAATGGCCGCACGGCCATTCTCAACTCGGGAGATAGCCGCCACGATACGCACCATCAGATCGTGATCGGACATATCCACATTGGACTCGGCCGGTAGCCCCGCACTCTCCGCCACGGCCCGGATATAGCCCTCGGTGTAGTTCTCAACGGGAGGTGCATAGCGGGAAATAATCTCGCGAATAGTACGTACTCCACGTCGGCAATAGGAATCCAGCAGTACAAAGAGAGCCCGATACCCCCATGCCATCGATTCAAACTGTTTGAATGCCGGGTCTTTCGATGGCTGCACTTCACCCAGGTAGCGGGTGGGTGATTTGCGGATATTACCCGGGTTGCAGTTTCGCAAGCCTCGCGGTAGTTTTCTCTGTACCATAATGTTATTGCTTGTTTTGTTTGCGGGATCTGTCCAATTCGGCTCGTTTGACCAGCACGGGGCATTGCTCCGGAGGGGTCGTGCATTTATAGGCCTGGCGGATAACCAGACGATTGCGTTCCAGTTCCACATCCTTATGCTCGATAATGATCTCGAGTTTATCCACCTTTTCTTCAAGTTTCTCCACGCGGCCATCGAGCCGTGTAATCTGCTCCGATTGAATAGCCACAACCTTCTCTGTATTCTCCAGTTCCGCGAGATCGGCCTCGGCCATCTCCTTTCGTTTCTTTGACCTGAAAAAGAGAAGCGTCCCGACAAGACCACTTGCCAGCACGAAATTCAAAACAATGCTTACTATCTCCATAAAAGTTAAAATTAGTTTGGCGACACATATTTGTAGATTGCTCTTTCCCGGACTATATAGAGATCTCCATAGATGTAGAACAGCCCCAGGACGCTCTCCCCGGAGGCTTCCGTATTGCCTATGTATTGATGTGCATAGGTATGCAGATCGCAGATTGTTGGCGAGTCTCCAGCAAAGGCAATATCCGCCAACGTGTGGTCACAATAAGTCGCGACATCACCGATACGTGCAATGAAGATATGATCGGTAATCGAAGTGCGCCGGTACAGGTTAAGCGAACCGTTCTCGTTGATGAGCATATATTTGTCCGAAATGGATACGATATGTTTGCCGGCCCCGATCTTGGTAAAGCCTGAAATCTGGTGATAACGGCTATCATTGAACCCCGCCTCACGCGAAGTGCAGATGGTGAGGCAACCGTTCGTATAATCGACATGCACAAGATCTCCATAAAACTGGACATAGTTCAGTCCTCTATGATACACAGATTCCTCTCCGGCAGAATGCAGTTCCGGTTGCTGGAAGTAGAGGTAATAACTTCGGGAACCATCAACGCGATTGATGGTATAACCCTGCACCAACAACGAAAAATAGCCGCTTCGATAGGTAGCCCAACCCTGATATGTCTCCGGATAAATACTCATCACCTGTTGCACCGTACCACGATGGTCGCAATAGTAGAAGGTCTTGTTCTCCTCCCGCACAAAGCCCTCTTCAGCCGGGAAAATATCAAAAGGATGCGAAGATCGATAGATTTCCCGCAAGGATCGCGAAATGACATCAAAGACGAAAAGCCGTCTGTCTGCACTCTGCACAAGCAGGAAATTCAGGCAACGGATGATCCTCTTCACCGTAAAAGGCATTTCGACAATCTTGATACAGTCATCACCTTCAGAAGGTTGGTCGCTCTCGATCAGGCCCGGCATCTCCGTAAGTTCGCAGTTACTCATATCTTCAACTGCCGATAATTCAATGGAATTTACCGAATAGGCCGCCTTCAGATATTTGTCATCGCATAATACGGTATTCATATCAAGATGTGCCGAGGTAAAGACATCACCGGCGAGTCGCTTGCTCGGCAGTTGTTTGTAGCGTAACGCGCCCTGAACAATATGGCCGACAAGCGTATCGTAGTCGTTCCGACCCTTCGTATGCCACAAGCGTGTAGGGTTGCCATCCGCATCAATAAAATAGAGCGCATAAAGCAAACGATCATTCGGCACATCCGGGATGTCGCTTACCGGAAGCGTGATATTCATCTCCACATTGTTGGCCGGATTTATAAGACTCTCCAGATGCAAGCCTTTATCATAGACCTCTCCGGCATCAATCGTTATATTCATTGCCGAGAAGGTGGCATTCTCCATATGTCCCGAGGTAGAGCCGATACGATCGCTATCCGAGTAGTTGATCTTTCCGATGAGTGTTTGTCGGAAGTAGAACTGCCAGGTGCCGTCCTTGGGAATTCCGGCAATTTCGATTTTGATGTTCTGTTCGGCTCCGGTTTTAACCTCAGACACGATATCTGTTTCTGCACTTGACCAGGCTCCCGATTCCGTAAGATAATAGATTGCGCCAGCGGCTACAAGGCGCACACCATAGTGTACGCTTACGGAATAGTTCTCCGAGGGCGGTGAGTAAATACCCCAGCTCCATTGGCGATGATAGGTCTTGATGGAGAACTCCCATGCTATAGGATAATTGCACTGCCTGACCTCCCGTCCTGCCGTATAGATACTCTCGCCCTGGTGGGCATCATCTCCGCAGAAACACAAACTGTCACCGCTTTCGGTGAAGTCCAGGAATCCATAAGGATCATTCCACATCTCCTTATCGAAGAACCCCAGGCGGCCGGCAATGTTGTCGAGCGATTTGTTTTTGACATTGACCGTGATTCTGCGCAATGCAGGGACAATATCAAGCGTGCTCTCACCCATAACATAGATGCCGCGACTCCACATATTTTCCATGATATCACGCCCTGCGGAGGTAACTACGGCAACACTCGGCTCGGCGACAAGACGCGTTGCCTCGTTGTCTGTGGCAATGATACCCTGAGGCAGTTCAGAGCCGATCTCAAAGAATGTGACGGGCCGGGAGGTTTGGTACAACGATATGGCCCGGCGAATGTGTAACGCACCACTCGACTGGAAAATCTGTCCGGCAAATGGCAAAAGACAGAGTTCCAGAATATCGCGGTAGGTCGGCTTCTCATAGACATAGTAGAGTCTTTCCAGGTCGATGTAGGTCTGCGTGAGCAGGGAAAGGCTTTCGTTCATACCATCGGCATAAAGATCGAGCCAATCCGAGATTGGCATATCCAACTCCATCAGCTCCAGGCTACGCGACATCAACTCAAACAACGATTTCCGGCCCGATACACCGATCGTCATCAGATCGTAGAAGAGATAACTTGACAGGAGATTGAAACCATCGACTGCCTTGATCGTAACCGTATAGGGAGGGGCTGTGAAACTCTCCGAATAGAGATCGGCAGTGACGAAGCCTCGCCAATAGAGTGCGCCACCACGATAGACCGATACACGAAATTGTCGCGGATCGGAAGTAAACAATGAGAGATAGTGAAAATTCTGTGTGCAGAGAATATTGATACTTGCCTCCGAAGCCTTGATCGGGGCATAGAACTCATCTCCCCGTTTCTCCCAAGTGATCTTCAACGGATCATCTCCATCGAATGTCATCTCCTCAGCAGATGCCGTATAGCCACGCTCGGCAATCTCTACGCGCCACAGCACCCCGAAATGCTTGCTTCGCATCTCGGCATAGTATTTCAAGCCAAAGTCTGCCATACATCTCCGTTTGGAGGTAAAAGTAGTTGTTCACGGCCTACTGACAGACGAACACTGTTCACCTATAAAAAACCGAGACCTGTTGCCAGTCTCGGTTGCGGGAGGGAACAACAAATATCACCCTATCCGTACCCAGGAGTCTGCTTCGGGAATGACAGCCAGCCCGCCCCATGTCCCGTGCAGTTGTCCGAGGGAATCGATCATCTCAACGACTCCCTCACGACCATCATAGCGGTCGTCCTCACCTTCAAGATGGATGATCCGGATGCGGTCACCAATCTTAATGTTTTCGCTCTTTGCCATATGTTATTGGTTTCTGTCTTCACATTTCCATAGCTCCGCAAGCGCAGCGCGAATCTCATCATTAATCCTTTTGTTGGCCGCAAGAAGTTCATCATAACGTCTTGTACAACTTTGCATCCTGGCACGCAGGTAGGTCATCTCCTCACGATTCCTTTCGAACTCGGCCTCAAGGCGGTCGATCTTGTGATGTATATGCGTTACCATCTCTAAATGCATTTTACTTCCAGCGACCTATACTGTTATCGAATATGTCACAGATCTGCTTCAAAGCCGTACGCTCTTCTTCATAAAGACAGCACACGAAATCATCGTTACTATAATAGCAACCATCGTCTTCCGGCTCATCGAAACAACGCTCATTAGCTACCCCGAGTATCGCCTCCATTGCTTGTAATTGATGCGGAGTTATTCCACTGATTGTATAAGTACCGGATTTGGTAATCGTAATTTTCATAACTCACTATGCTTTAATCATTTGATGTGCCACAAACATAACACCTCCTTTTGAGAAACGCAAGTTAATACGCTACTTATTCCCCTTATTGGCAATCATTTACAGATCATAGGCAAAGTTATCGGACTTTTCCAATCTCTCTATTTCCCGGATAGTTGATATGATGCGATAGAAGACCTGCGGGACAATGGCATTGCCGTAGCATTTGATCGCCTGCGTGCGCCAACGCACGGCTACATCTCCTCGATGCTTGCGCCCGGTGCAACCTTTAAAAACGGCCGCAGGATCCAACCATTCGGAAAACCCATCATCTCCTCTACATACAGGGGATTGAGTCGGGAAATTGTCCCAGTCTGGTATGGTGTGTAACATTTGATATGAGTTGTCGAGTCGTCGTTGTTCCCGAGCATATGACAATTCGCTGTTTCCTGTTCCCGAGGGGCTGGAAGTAAATCCATTGCACTCAATCGACCCAAACTTACACCTCCTTCTGTCCCTCGGCCGCTGATTTTCCTCAGAAGTCCCGACACATTGACTATGTAGCGGTCGTTTACTCCTATTATGCTGCCCATTGTTGCATCGCTTGCCGTTGGTGTCGGCAACATTCCCCGTAGATACGCCCCTGCAAGATTGTTGCGCCTGATTTGTGAAGGCGGCATCGATGAGTTCTGTGCATCGCACGTTGTCGGAGTCGGCAATAATACTTTGCGAGACCCCGGTTTGGTGAGATCCTCTATCTCCTTCCCGTTTTGTATTGCTACAGAGGTGTGCAACAAACCAGGTTCGGTATCGTTGATGCGGTGCGTCGACACCGCAAGCTGGAAGTATATACGGTTGTACTTCGTAGCCTTCAATTTCCAAATCAGCACACACCTGCTCGAATACCAGTCCTTGCGACCAATTAACAATTCCGAGAACATTCTCGCCCACGACCCAGCCGGGACGTATCTCATGTATTGCTCTAAGCATTTGCGGCCAGAGATATCGGTTATCTTCCGTCCCTTTTCTCTTGCCTGCAATGCTGAATGGCTGGCAAGGGAAACCTCCGGTGAGGACATCGATGCGTCCTCTCCAAGGAATAAAGTCTGTATTTCTGATATCAACATATTGTATGGCATTGGGGTAATGGTAGTGAAGTACCGCACGGCAGAATGGATCAATCTCACAATTGAATAGATTCTCAAAGCCTGCCCAATCGGCAGCGACTTCAAAGCCACCTATACCACTGAAGAGTGATGCATGAGTCATCTTTGTGGCCATAGTGTCAATAGTTTGTTGTTATCCACTCCTCCTGACGGCGACGCGAGACTTTCGATGCAGTAATGGTTCGCTCGATACGGTGGATATGCCAACCGTATTCCCGGACATACTGCTCAATGAGCCGATGAGGGAACATCGTCAGCATAAACTTTCCCTTGACCTTTGCAAGCGTGTCGAGCGAGTGTTGAAAATCCTCCTCGTTGAACGTGCCATTGTAATGCCCGCAATCACTTCCCACATAGGGAGGATCGACAAAATGGAATGCCCGATCGCAATCATAACGGCGGATAAGATTCGTGCCATCCTCGCATTCAACGGTCACATTCTCCAGGCGCGAACACAACTCCTCGGTAAAGGCATCTTTGGCATTGCGCAATTTCTGTGAGGTCGTGCCGGTTCGGTCGTATCCGAATGTACCGTCAAGCATACTTGCAAAACCCAACTTCGAACATACCCATACGGCCCAGGCCCGTTCCACGGGCGTGAAGAACATCGGATGTTGATTGATGTGTTTGGCGTGTGCATGGATTTCGCGGCTATGAAGCGTAGAATCGATCATCTCTTTGAGTGCCGCATACTTCTGTTGCGCCACACGGTAAAAATTCACCAACTCGGTGTTGGTGTCATTGATCACCTCACAGTCTGCCGGAAACTTGGCAAAGAGCACGGCACATCCGCCACAAAAGGCCTCGGTATATAACGAGTGGTCGGGAATAAGCGGCAGAATATGCTTCAGGAGAGTCTGCTTCCCTCCATAGTAAGATATGGGAGTCTTCATCTAAAACTTCAATTTCAGGATTAACAGTAACAGCAACAACGCCACAAGTGAAACTGCAAGCCACTTGAGCCAAAGCATCCCTGCAGTGTTGGGGCACTCATCGACTTGCGACTGCTCCTCGTTGCGCGCTGCTGTATTGATACGGCTTCGCGAAATGCTGTCCGTATGGGTCGTTCGATCAAGAGCAGTTTCAATCTTGGTGTGAATAATGCGCTTCGGGGTCGGATGCGACACCGACACTTCGGACATCAGGTCTTTGGCAACAAGCGTATCGGTGGGCGGCAACTGCGGTCGTGGAAAGTCCGAATACTCGATGATCGTCTGATGGAGCGTTGCCGTCATATGTTCCATCTGCTCATGGATAAGACGCACAAGAGTCGAGTCCGAGATTTCCATTGCTGTATGCTGGTGCGTCTGCACATTGCGCAGGGGCGAACACCCGGGCATTAGAACAATCGCAAGAATAAGGATTATTTTTTCACACATTGCATCATCTGCTTTACTCGTTTCTGCCGTTCTTCAAGAGTCATCATATTGTTGGAGGGGACATTATCCCATGGCATCGGGAACATCTCCACCATCGGTTTCCGGTCTTTGCGCTCCAGCTGGATACTCGTCAGTACCCACACCGACCACCGCTCTCGCTCCCAGTCCTGACGCTCGCGATCGCGTTCCCGTTTGGCCCAGCCCAACCAGGCATATGAAAACTCAGCCGGTGTCAAGGATTCGAATACATCGGGATGCAGTCCCATTTGTCCGACTCCTATGGCGTACCATCGCTCATAGGTCGCAGGCTGGTGCTCTTCACCTCTTCACTGTTCCGCCGGGAGAATATCTCCCAATCGGTCGGTCAAGGGGGTTATGCTCTCCGCAAAGAGCTCATAGAGTCTCGGGATGAGTGCGGGTTCATCATCCAGCATATCCCAAACCTCATCTTCCGTATATCGCGTGGTGAGTCCAGAACGGCGTGCGCCCTCGTTCAAGGCCTCCATTGTAAGCGAAGCCAGATGATCGAGCAAGGCAAACCCCATATTGTTCCCACCCTCCATTGCGGACTGGAACTCCATACCATATTTGCGAGCGAAATTGTTAATCACCCGCAACGAGAAATTTACTGGTGTTGCAACCCCTTTGATAAGGATCTCTTTCATTCCTGTTCGCTATTGGTGGCCGGGGTCAGATCCCCGCTGCCCGAGAGTGAGAAGTTGTAGGTCGAATTGTCCCCGGCGGGAGTTGAGAGAGAAAAAGAGGTGATATATCCCTCTCCCGAGTAGGTCTTAGTCAGGCCCGATACAGGCGATTTGAGCACGACCTTGACGAGTTTCTTGGCGAGCACCAGCGCAAGGACATCCTCCGATGTGTGCGATGTAGCGATTGTAGGGTCGATGACCACCAACCCATCCCCGTCTACTGACCAGGTGATGTCGCCAGGGTACTTTTCTTTCCCCTTGGTATCCTTGGTACGGAGATCTTTGAGCTCAAGATCGACTTTCAACGAATGAGTTGTGGCGTGCAGCGTGGGTTTATCGTCAATGAGGATAATGATATCCTCTCCCTGTACTACCCGTTTGGATGTAGATTCCGGCATAATTCTATTGTTTTTATTGGTTTATACAATTCTGAAAAGGAGCGTTACACTGTGTAAATCGCAGTCAGGGAAATACTCCGTACCGCTGGACTTATAGCGACAATATTTGCCATCTATCTTCGCGCCTTCCAGTGCTGCAATGGCACGATGTCGCAACTGCTCAACCGAAGCGTAACGATTGTCATAGAAGGTAATTTCAAATGTGGTTACATAACCCGCAATCCCCGATAGCGTACGCACGGGTGTCTCCTCCGGCACGGTATAGACGGCAAAAGGCGTGGCTGTACGTTCATCCACCGCTCCAGCCTGGATGCGTTGTTCCATCTCCGGTAGAGCCGTCTCCAACAAGTGGAGTATTTCGATTTTGAAATCTGTCATTTGACAACCCGTTTGAAGTTTTTATTGATAAACTTCTCGACTGCCCGTGCGAGGTTATCGCCAAACGAAACAATCAGACGTTGTGAGTTCGCCGTATAGGCCTGCTCCAGGTAAGGTGTGGGCTTGATGCCTTTCACACTTCGGACAAAGACCTTCTCACCCTGCTCGTTAGTGAAGACCAGCAGATGCTTCCCTTTCTTGCGGGGTATGCGGGGATCTGCAGTTCCTTCATGGATGAATTTGCCGTAGTACTGATTTACCGCACCATTCTTTTTTGTGCGCTCAAATACTGGTTTTACGGCAATATCTACTTCTGACTTGGAGGCTGTTCTGTCCTTGAAACGTACGATGCGTAGCTGCTTGCGCAACCTGCCGCTACGCACCGGAACTCTGTTTTTGGCTGTCTGAAGCATCGGTCGTGCAGAGGTGCGCAAAGCTGCCAACAACATGCTTTTCTGCATCGTATTGGGCAATTCGTCCAGAATACGTTTGGCTTCGGCATAACCCTCGACTTTAACTTTCAGCATCACTCTTCATTGTTTTCAGATGCAACCGCCAACGACGACCCTCCGCGTGTATGGATGTTATCCGATGTTGTGCTCCTCCATCGTTTACAATCATACCCGCACGCAGTCCCTCCCGATAACGAATGGTGTAGACCACCTCGTTCTCATGCACTATACGGCCGGCATAAAGGTTCTCACGACCTCCGGATTCTGTCCTCTGTGCATAGCATACGGCGACACGCATCAGTTCCTGAGTGCGATCGTTGTATTCATCGCGCATCTGACGATATTCCAGGATTTCAATGCGCGTATCAAACATCTTCATCCGAGGAATAAGGGTGTACACGCCAGGGTTGCAACAGTTTCTCGGCCGTAAGCGGCAACGTGGTTGCAGAACGCCCTACCAGCACATCGCTCTCATTATCGAAAAGAGTCCCCAGTGTCAGAAGAACGGCCGCTCGGATGGAAGCAGGGAGACTTTCAGCAGAAAACTCCTGCGTGAGTTTCCGATTCGTATAATCCTCGGCTATGGCGAAAGCCATCTCCAGATACTCCTCAACAAGCCGATCCATCGACTCATCGTCTCCGATGCGCAGGTGCGCCTTGGCAAGTTCCAATGACACGGGAACTGACATAACTCCGCTGATTAGGCCGTAGCGTGAATAAGTTTCTTGACCGGATGTGTACCCGCATCGAGTAAGGTGCCGTCTACGCGGGCAAACCCAAACAGCCCGATGGAGAGGTATTCCGCCAGCAACTCATTCAGCCGCACAACCTTGAAGTTCTGCACCATCCGAATCTTATACTTCGAAAAGTCTCCGAAGAGTACCGAGGCGGCACCTGCTCCGATGTCGGCCATATCATCGTTCAGGATGTAACTCTTGCCGAACAGCATGGCCGGTGTTCCCTCCCTGGCTCCTTCCTGCCAGATGTAGTTGCCGTTGTTATCCTTGACTTTTGCGAGCTCCCACAGCGTATTGCGGTTGAGCATGAATTTCCCCTTTGGCGCATATGCCGCATCCACCGACCGAATAAGGTCGATAAGGTTGTCGAGCGTGATGGAGGTTGCGGCGGCTTTTGTCGTACACTCCGTGGCGGCCGTGACGATCCCCTTGGGTTGCGATGAGCCGGACCCGGTGGTCAGATGCTCGTTGATACCACGCCCGAACGACTCGGCAAGAAGACCGCTGAGAAGCGAGTCCAGATCAAAGGCGGAGTCTTGCAGCAACTCCAACGATACCGGGATGATTGGCGTGCGGTAGGTGTGAGCCTTCAAGAGTACCGAACCAAAGGTGGGCGCACGTTTCGTAGACTGCTGGTACTCGGCAACGATGGTCGCCTTGGCAGACGTGTCATCAATGGTCGGCAGGGTCAGATCATCACCCTTGGAGGTCGTGAAGATCTGGCCGGCTTCGAACATACCTCCATAGCTTTTCAGGGCAACCTCAATGGAAGAGGCCAGGCTCCGGGGAATAATGACACCGCCCGAGAGTCCGGAGATCCCGGCTCGAGCTTCAATGGCAGTACGACTCTCTGCCGAGATACCCGTCACACCGTGCAACAGGTAGTCAGTGAAAGCCGACCGATACTCTGCCTCTTTCTGATCATTGGTTGTACCCTGAACACGATGATGGTGTGCTTCGACCTGCCTGCGTTCGATATCGACGAACCGCTCTTCCGTCTCGACAGCCTGGTCCGCACGATCATAGTCCGCAATAAGGGCGTCCCACCTCTGACGCTCCTCTGCGTTCATCTCCCGGCCATCGGTTGCCTTGCGCAACTCATCAATCTGCGAAAAGATTGTGGCGCGCTGTTCCTTGAGTTGTTTGAGTTTTCCCATATTTCAGTTTTTGAGTTTAAGTTGCATGGTCAGCCGTTCGCGGCTTACAGAATCGTACTTCGCGGAGGACGCACAACGTTGCCATTGGGCCTTACGCTCCTCAAGGTGACGAAGACTCGCCTCCGTATCGGGATAGGCCGGATAGACTACAAGCGATACGTCGTAAAGTTTGGAGATATGGCGCACTGTCCGTTCATCATATTCCAGCCCATTCTCCTTGTCTGCGTATCGCCACTCATCCGCATCGACCGTAAATTTGAAGGAGCATCTGGCAATGTCACCACGTTGCACCAACTCCACCATATCGTTGCCCAGAGAGGTGTTGGGAGCTTCAAACGAGAACCGCAGGCCTACCTCATCCGTAGAGAGGGTGAGTGTACCGCTGGAGGTGCGGGCCAGGATACTCTCTGCATTGTGATTGTAACACATCACCACATCGCTGACATCACATCCCGAAAAGGCCTCACGCGCTATACGCTCTCGGAACCACCCCATAATCGGCTCACTCCAGCACTCAAACTTGACGGCATAGCCGACAATCGTTCGGCCGGCAGCCGGTTCACTGCGTTGCTCGATGCGCACATCAGAGAGTGCACAACGCACCTCCACAGGCTCATTCGGCCTTATTTCCTTTATCTGTGTCATTATCGGTATCTGTTTTTCCTTGATTCTGCTCTCCGGAGGATAATGCCAATGCCGTGCGCACCGGCTGCATATTCGCCTGCACAAAGTACTCATCACCTCCATCGTAGGTATTCATATCTTCAAGCGAGCGGATCTCATTGGCAGACATCGCACCCACCATATTCATGTTTTTGTAGAACTCCGACCGTGTTTTGGCATCTCCCCGTAACAGACCGTTCAAGCCAAAGAGGAAATAAAACGACCCGGCTTCATCTTCGCGCAACAACTTGCGGTTGAACTCCTCCTCCAGACGTACAAGATAGGGCATCAGGCAGTATTGGACGAATTCCATTCCCTGATGCTCGATGTTGTTGTTCGTAGCGCGCTCCAGATCGGCAATCATATGCGGTGGCACTCCATAGATGGTAGCGATCTCGGTCTTCTGAAACTTGCGCGTAGCAATGAACTGCGCATCTTCGGGTGGAATGGAGATCCGCTCATAGGTCATACCTCCCTCCAGGAGCAACGGGACATGCGAATTGTGCAGTCCCGAGCTTTGGGCTATGAGGTCGCGCTTGAGTCGCTGGTATGCTTCCGGTTTCAAGGTCGAAGGGTACTTGAACACGCCCGACATATTGCCTCCCTGATTGAAGAAGCGTTCACCGTACTCCTGCGCTGCCTGCGAAAGATAGAGGTTGTCACGATGTACGGCAATGGGGCTCTTACCTTTATAGCCGTTGGTCGAGAGTCCCCGCAGGTGGATAACATCATCCGAAGAGAGCATTTCTCCCGAAGAAGTGCGGTAATAAAGCACATCATCGGCACTCAGAAGAGGCTCGATCTCGGCCGGGTGCTGCAGTTGCAGGCGCACGGGACGGTAGAATTTATCGCGATAGATGCGAGCATACCCATTGCCCCACAATGTACACGACACCATCAGATGGTGCATCAATGCGAAACGACCGGTATACGAATTGGGACGCTGAAGCAGAAGATGAGCGGGATGTGAATACGCCTTCTCGCGACCTTGTGACGTACGTTGGTAGAGATGAACGGGCAATGTTCCCACGGTTTCGGAAAGGATGCGCACACAAGCCCACACGGCCGAAAGATTGAGCGAGCCCTCCTCGGATATGTAACGTTGCGCCGTATTGTCGGAAACGGTGTCGGAGAGAAGAGCCGCATTGACCGCCTGTTCAAACTCTGAAGACGATACGCGGCTCTCCCTCCGGCTCCTGGCGGAGCGCGTGCGAGAGAAGAGATATGAAAGCCAGCTTGACACCGTTATTTGCATCTATGTACGATGCAAACATAAAGCGACTACCGGCTTTAACAGATGAACAATGTTCAGTTATAAGAATTCCTTGCGCCGACGACGGCTGATTGCCAGGTGCAACGAACGGATGTCGGCATAGCGGCGTGAGCCGAAGATGTTGTGATAGTACTCTTCCAAACGTTCATACGCCTCGACCTGCGTTGGATAGAGATCACACATTCGGCGATAATACCGGATAAAACCATCGGTAGAGAGCAGTTCTCGGTGTTCCGACGAGAGAGGCGCAAGACTTTCAAGCCGTTGCTCCATATCGGCCCGCAGAGCCAGCTGGTGTGCTGTGTTTCTCCTTCGACGACTCATAGTTGCAACAACCCGCGTTGATTATAGGGATTTTCGTCTTCGGAGGCCTGAGCTGTCATCCATTCCCCCAAAGCCATAATCGAAGCTACGATACCATCGATCTTCTGCGTTGACTTGGCCTTGTCGGGTTTGATATTGCCGGCCGGATCGGTCATCACTACGGTCGAAGCGAGCATCCATCGCAACACCGGATTGCCGAAATGTTCGATCTTCCCCGTGAGAACCATCTTCTCAAACTCTTTTGTGGGAGCGGACATTGAGCCGTAACCCTGCCCGAACGGGTTACACACCATACCTTCGTTCTGCAGATCGATAATTGTCTGCGAGGAGTTCCATCGGTCATACGCTGAAGCCTGCAAATCGTAGTCCGCAACAATACGCAGGATATCCGCCTTGACAAAATCGTAGTCGATGACATTCCCCGGTGTAACAGTGACGTATCCCTCGGCCACCCATCGCTCATAGTTGATGTTCTCCTTTCGGATCTTCTCCTGCATCTTCTCTTCCGGAATCCAAAAGTATGGCAACAGCTGGAAGTGGTCGTTCTCATGAAACAACAGAACGTAAGCCGTAATGTCCGAGACGTTCGAGAGATCGAGGCCTCCCCAGCAGACACAGCCCTTCAACTCCTCGCGAGGAGTCGTGCCGATGCATTCCATCCACTTCTCGTCCAGAATCCATGTCCGCTCGGCATCTACCCACAGGTTGAAGTTCTTGGTCAGCACATTGCGTACGGCTTCGGGGCGATTCTTCGCATCCTTGACCTGATCGGCAAGGTAGTCTGAAGAGAGCGATACCCCGAGATTGGGATTGGACTTGCTCCACATCTTCGGGTCGTCCCACTCCTCTTTTGAGTCCTGGGTATAGATGATACCAAAGAGCGAGTCGTCCTCGTTCACTCCACGCAACACCTTGATGACATTATCCCGATAGGCATAGCAAGCCCCCGCTTTGTTGAAACCTGCCGTGGTAATGATAAACATCAACGGCTGGCGGCGAGCTCCAAAAGCAGACTTGAGGACATCGAACATTCCCGAATCCTTATGTGCATGAAACTCATCGATAATGGCACAACTCGGATTCAAGCCATCGTGCGTACCGTAATCCGAAGAGAGCGGTTTCATCGTGCCTCCTTTCAGGTCGTAGACGATCGAGTTGCGAAAAGGTGTGAGATAGTTCTTCAAATCGGTAGCCTTGACAATAGCCACGGCATCCGAGAAGCAGATCTTCGCCTGGTCTTTGATCGTCGCAGCGGAATAGACCTCCGGACGCGACTCCCCATCAGCAAAGAGCATATAGAGGGCGATGCCTGCCGCAAGAGCGGTCTTGCCGTTCTTGCGGGCAATCTCAATGTAGGTGTAACGGAAACGGCGTGTCCCATCGGCATGTTTCCAGCCAAAAATATTCCACACCACAAATTGTTGCCACGGCTCAAGACGAAAACGGCTACCGGCCCACTTGCCTTTGGTATGCTTCAGGCATTCGATGAAGTGGATGGCACGAATCGCTTCTCTGCGATCAAAAAACCAACCTCTGTCGAGAGCCATATCCAGGTCGCGGTAATATCGACCGACAGCCAAACGAACATACTCACACGCCAGAATCTCTCCTGAACGTACCCTCCGGGCGTACTCCTCGGCCAGATGTAGTTTCTGCTTCTCTTTACTCATCTCCTGTCACTGTTATCTCTTCAAATTCCGCAAAGTCATTCTTGGGGGTGTTGTTCGCGAGAAGTGCTGCGACACGATTACGACTCGATGGAGTCATTCCGAACTCCGTAGCCAGCGACCGTGCAGCTGCCAATGCACCCTCAGCAATCTTGCGTTTGGGATTCACGATAATAGTTGTACCTTGTTTGGTTTCTATCTCTACGGTTGCCCCTTCGCGCTCGACATCACGCATCAAGTCATGGTACAAGGCCATCTCGCGGGCATACGCCACGACCAGATCCACACCTGTAACATCCAGCAGGCCTTTGTGAATAAGCTCCGTGGCAACAACGGCAAATATCTTCTTCGCTGTGCCCTTTAACCCTGTACGTGGCAGAGCCACAACCGCAGTGGTCGGTGGAATCGCCACGCTGTTACTCATCCGGCACGGCTGGTCTGTTCCCCGCAGGGATTTCAAGGCATCAGGTATTTTTTTTGCGTCCTTTCATAAAATGCTATATCTTTGCATTGCCTTTCCCTCAATATCAAAAGATAGTCTTTTTAGACTTTAAATCTAAAAAATCTGATTACTATGGAGATAATAAACTTCATTCTAATCACTTTTGTAAGCTGAGCGTTATGGCAACTCTTTGATGCCGCCAAGGCTCAGATCAAGGAGTGATTCAAAAAACATTAATTGTTTCCGCCTTCGGGCGGTTTTCTTTTTTATCAATTTTGCACGCGCGTCTTCTCGACTTGGGGCGCGATTGGGTTTGGCAGGGTGTGAAGGAATATGCCCCCCTATCCCCATACACGAAGTGTAGTTAATTGCACCATTTCCGCGATGCTTTATCAAAGAGTTACGGCGATTTTGGTGGGTCATTCCCAAAATTCAAACACTTTGTCATTCAAATCCTTAACACTGCAATTAATCACACCTTCATTAAACTGGTTATCAACTCTTTAATGTTTCCGAGTTTTTGGTTACCATTGCTTCGATTATCCGGCTGGGGTTCTGATCCAGCAGACGACGCTTCTGCGCCATATCGATATAGATGCGTGTAGTTGCCGAGGAGGTATGTCCGAGCAGATCCCTGATAAGCTCGATATCCATGCCGCTCTCAACGAGCAGACTTCCGCAAGTATGACGAAGCGAATGGGCCGTTATCTTCGGATCATTGATGCCAATGGCTCGCAAACGTTGCTTTACCAGGTGCGAGATGGACTGCGTAGTAAGACGTGTTGAACTCCGACCTTTGCAGTGATTGACAATCAAAGCATCTCCCCATCGAAAATCCCGTTCGGCAAGATACTCCTCATAGAGTGTTGCGGTGAATTCGGGGAGTGCCACCACATCATGTTTGTCAAGGTGACCCTTGCGCTGTATGCGAAGCAATGTGCGATCTCCGTCACGTGCAACGTCTTCAATATTGATCCGGCACACCTCGCACGACCGCAGGCCATTCAGGAGCATCAGTGCGACGATGAGTTTGTCGCGCTTGCCCACGATACTCTCCGTGGAGATGCTCTCCAGGAGTTGTTGCGCCTGAAATGCCGAGAGCGGGTACTTGTAGTGTTCGCGCGAACGGATGCTTGAACGAATGCCCTCTCCGATATCTTCGCAGTAATGCCGCTTGGCACAGTAGCGATAGAAGAGCCGCACGACTGTGATGTAGCTGAAATACGTGTAACGGCTCTTGCCCTCATAAAGCAACTGTTGCCTGAAAGCGAGGATATCATCACGTCTCGGCTCCCGGGGATCCTTACCCTGCGCAACAAGCCACCGGAACCACAGCCGTATTTTACGGCGATAGTCGGTCTGCGTTGAAGGAAGACCATCGAGCGAGGCGATCCACTCTTCGATGATTTGATTTAACGATAGCGTTGTTCTCATCTTCTTTGCCTGATGTAAAAATGGGAGGAATGCAGATGCCACATGCCATTAAGGACTGATTGCAAACCACCATCCGCACTCCTCCGGAAAGATTTACTTCATAGGCGATACAATTTAATGGTTAATAACTATTTATCCCGTGCCGATTTACGGCTGTGACATCTGTTGCATAACGATTGCAGATTCTCAATATCCAGCGGAGCACCGCCCTTATTGATCGGAATGATGTGGTCGACCATCTGTGCCGGGGTGTGACGTCCCTGACGCAGACACTCCTCGCAAAGCGGGTGTTTCTGCAACTGCACAAGACGTAGCTTCCGCCATGCTACAGATTGATAGAAGGACGTATTGTGATGGCGATATCCCTCATAAGGCTTTCGTAGGGGAAGCCACGGCCGTGGTGTGTTTCGTTTCAAACGTGGCATCAGCGTATTATATCGGGGTTAACAGGTAATGACGTATCTTCCGTGCGGAAGCCTTTCACCCGCAGAATTCCAGCTTCGGGGAAACGCTCTCGCAGTGCCTCTGCCGAAAAATCGAAATAGGCAAAGTCGTCCGTAAAAGCAAACTGCTCATAATCCAGAAGGTTACGGCGCAGGGCAAGTAGATCGTAGTCATCCCATAACAGGATCTCGCCATTGTGTGTGGCATATTTGCGCTTGCCATTGGTCAAGCAGAAGATTACTCGATACTCTTTCATACCAGGCGTTGTTTATAGTCCTTCAGTTCGATGAACAGTTGTAGCTCCAAGCGAACAATACTTGCCGCAGGATAGCGTCCGCTCTTTCGGCCGCGCACATACTTGCGGTGCAGACGTTGCAGGAAAATCTCGGCATCGCGCCTGTCAATCTGCTCCGCGATAAGTTCATAGCCCAATGGTGTATCCGTGGATGGCGGAATGATGATCTGGAATCGGTTCTGCGCATAATTGTAGCAGAGGGACACGATTTGGATGGGTATCTCATTCATAACATACTGATCATTTACGCAGGCTCTCGCCGCTGAAATGGACACTTCGACACAGATGCGCCAGGCGATCCATCGTGCGCTCGCCATAGCGGTTGTAAATCTGTTCTTCACAGAGGTTCGTAGTGATAAAGACCGGACGATGATAGCGCTCGGCCGCATTAAGCACCAGATTGAAACCCTCATATCGTTCGCCATAATCATTGAGCATCGGCTCGACACCCAACTCATCGATAGCCGGAAACGATGAATGCAACAACCGATCAATGTAAAGCCACGGCCGGTGGCTGCGAAACGTTTGCTGATCGGGAATCTCCCTGCCCATATCCTGCGCATGGACGGGCTGCAATACGCGGTTCTTCATACGGAACAGTACTGGGAGAACCCCGTTCAGAATTACGCTCTTGCCCCGTCCGCAATCGCCCATCAGAAGCAGGCCTTTATCCTGCGTAGAGATCATCCACGCAATAATATCTTCATATTCGGGCAAATGGTGATATTGCTCGAAAGTGGAGTCCACGGAGCGGAAAATTGCCCGAAAAAGTTGATTGCAGGTCGCCCTGTCTCCCCAAGACCACGACCATATTTCGCGATGATCGAGCACGCCCTCGCGGGTCATCTGCGAAATCAGTTGAGTAATGTTGTTTGCCATAATATCTATCGATTGGTTTCAGTATCCGTTTTGCCTGCATCTCGCAGTTTGTCGATGTAATGTTGTCGCCGTTGCGCATCTTTGCGCTGCATAATTTGCCCGATACGTTGTCCGTATTGTCGGTCGCATTGTTGTGTCGTATGACGCAACGAGAACAATCCGGCCCAGTTATTCGCCATACTTTGATCGACAATGGCGGACGCAAGAACGACATCATCCTCCGAGAGCCGACGAAGCATAGTGAGGCATTTTTTTGCGCCCATCTCACTCCGATAGCTCTCATGCCGCAGTTGCTTGTATTCAAACCAGGTCGCCAGCACCGCACGCCACGGCTCATCAAGAGAATCCAGGAACTGCCCCTAATTGAATCGTTGGACTTCTCTCTTTTTGGCGCAACTTTTTCTCTCTTGCGACGTAGCCGTCAGCTTTTCTTTTTTCTTGATTTTTTCTTTTATAATATCTCTGTTTAGTTTATATATGTGTTCATTTTGAAACGCAGTCTGCAACACAAAATCCCCATTTGTACCCTCCTGTGTTTCACATTGTATTGCAAACTGTGTTGCAGATTGTGTTGCAGAGTCCGTTTCAATTTGAAATACAGGAGGACTCTCCAATGCAATAAGCCGATAGGTACAGCAAGTATTGCCCCCGTGCGACCGAAAGGCTATACGCCCCATTTTGCGCAACCGCTCCCTCTCACGGTAGATTGTGGTGCGTGACAATCCGGTGCGAAGTTCCAAAAGAGAATAGGGAACTTTCATAGCCGGACGCCAGCCACTTCGATTGGAGATGGACATCAGAGCATGCCACAACGAAATGGCCGAGGCTGGAAGCGGATTGGCCTCCAACCAATCGTAGAAGAGTTTTATTTCCGTCAGATAGTTCATCGCTTCAACCGGTTATACTGGCGCAGTATACGGTCGAATTCTGTGGCATTATCACCCGTCACGGATTCCACGGAAGATTCACCCGGCTCCAGGGCGTACCCCATATGTCGCATGATATCGCGCTTGCTGATACGAATGCCGTTATTACACCTCTTGCGCTCGATGTTGTACTTGATACAGTCCCTATCAAGTTGCCGAAGGCCCTTGCCCAACATATCAGCGGCCTCCTGCCGCGTGATGTAGACATCACAGGTAGAAGAACCGTCCAGACAACGGAGTTCATTCAGGCTACTTTGCAACGACAGCAACTCCGTCTGAATCTTATTGAGGATATCAATATACTTCATAGCATCGCTGTTTTATTCCCGGAACAAAATTCCGAACAATAAAAACAGAAAGTGCAGGGAGTCCAGGCTGAACTCCCTGCAATAAAGTTCTCACACCGCTGTAAATCAACAGCTAAATTTTAAGACTTCCAGTCAGGCAGGTCACAAGGTGCGAGATAAAGGCCGCAGGATTACGTTTGATGTTGAGAATAGTATCCCGCTCGTTATAGGCACTCGATTCTGAAATGGAAAGATGCAGTTTCTCGGCTACAGATGATACAACGCGGGCATAGGCCGCAGGTTTGCCTCGATCATCAACAATAGCCTCTGCACGGCACAATGCTGTGAGAAGTTCTAACAAATCTCGCTTGGTGAACTTTTCCAAATTCCACCGGAACGGTGACGATTCGGGCGAGCGTACGGGAATAAATAAATCCGGAAAGGTAAGCCGCTTTTCGTTTTGGGCGATGAGCGTGTTGATGTTGGCTCGACAACGATGGATTAACGCATTGTGCGGCTCATTTTTTTTTGCGGAGAACCCGCGAAAGTTGGGATTTGAGATCTTGCAGTTGGAAATCGATCTCGAGATAACCGGCCGTCCCAGCGACAAAATCCCGCAACTTGGCCTGAAATGCAACGAACGCAGCATCCAGCTCCGCATAATCCATCTTCTGTGAGTCTCCGCTCACAACCGCTTGCATAAAGCGGCAATCGTGTAATTCTTGCATTGGTTGTAGTTTATGAATTAGGATAAAAGAATCTTTCTACGTTTTAGAATAATATTCCGACTTTAATACATTTTGTTTATTCAGTTTATTGTACATATAATTTTTCACAATATTGATGTATAATAAACGCCCCATACTTCTTGAATTATTTTTTTAATATATTTGTAAAGAGAGAATATGTCGCATATAGTTTTACGTATTTATGTAAACTATATGCTTTTGTCATTATACGAATATGGGTGAAAAAATTAACCGTTCATGGCATGAGAACTTTGTTAAATATACAAAGTCGATAGCTGACCATCCGAATTATGCCGGTTTGCATATTACTAAGGGCAAGGATGGTCGTGTAAAATGGGTCGTAACCGGGAAATCAGAAGAGGGTCAATTACGACAAACATGGTGGAATAATAAAATGCAAGAGCTAGGGGTGAAATCAATGGCAGAAGCTGCCCGAATAATTCACCCCACCAAACAACATGTGTGTCAATGTTGTGGAAAATCGCTCAGCATATATTACGAGTATCCCAATAAGCGCACATTAAAGCGTCTGCATCATATACTTGGCATTACCTTCAAACAATCTGACTATACCATAAAAGAGATTATAGAAAAACTATGTGACAATAAAACAAAACTACTCAAAGTCGCATCATTATTTGGTATTAATCAATTTCGCAACAAAGATGATTTAATAAACCAAATATATTCTACCCATCGCAATGGCTCAACGTTGCTATCACCAGGTGTTATGAGCAATCCGCCGGACCGTTTCGATGGGTTCCACTCAGATGGATTATGTTGTAGAGAAAAAACAGATATCGGACGCCATGCCGATAATATGAGAAACTATGGTCAGGATAGGCGAGCATACGAACATTGGTCTGATGGGAATTACAATCTTGCCAATGCAATAATGACAAAATTCTCTATTGGGAAACGTATGTATCAATGTCTCATATGCGGTAAAACAGATAAAATGAGTGCAGACCATATCGGTCCAATATCTCTTGGCTTTTGTCATAGTCAGTATAACTTTGCACCAATGTGTAGGTCTTGCAATAGTGCAAAGAACAATAGATTTACCTTAGAGGATGTCAAAAAACTGATAGCACTTGAATCTCAAGAAATTCAAGTTATTAGTTGGCATTCTAAATATGTATGGGATGCGCTAAAGATGAAAGTATCATCAGATGAAGATGCCAAAAAGTTGAGTTCTATAATGGTTTCCTGCCATCATAATATTCTTCATTTGCTATCTATTATATACAAAGCTACCGGAGAAACGTTCTTAAGAAATTATTTACACCCTGAATACTCCTTATTCAAATATAAGATCAAGAATTTCAACCCGTTAAATATATCCAAGTTAGAAATTGAGGAAATTTCAAGCAATAGCCGAAATAATATAAAGAACAGTCAACGTATAGTTCGAATTGCCTTTGAAACCCTAAAAGAATTTGACAAGAAAAATAATCGTCGCACACGCTTCTACACAGATACGGTGAAAGATTCTATCAATGATGTTATTACACTAATCAAGCAAAACAACTTTAAGGATGCAGATATATTATTAAGAAAGGCCATACAACATCTAACTTCCACAATAATCTCAAAAGAAACCGCAGAATGAGAAAGAAAATAACGAGAAGTTAAACCTTCTCGTTATTTTCTTTTTGCAAATTGTAGAACTCTTCAAAAGTAATATCTCCCTGCATTAACAAATCATATGGGCTAGGCTGCCGTAGATCTAATTCAAGCTCCAACGCTCCGCCGCCATCTTCAATAACGGGTAAACTACCGATGGCCTCTTTTACCGTTACAATGTGCGGAAGAGTACGATCCTCATTACTAAATAATGCTTTTGGCTGCGCAATCGTTATGTTCTCCGTCGAACCTATTATAAATACACGTCTTCTTTTTTGAGGAACCCCAAAATCCTCCGCATTGAGTTTCAGCGGGTTATTTACAAAATATCCAATCTCCTTAAATGCCGTAACGATCTCCTTAAACGCCTCGCCTTTTCTCATTGTCAAGATGCCAGGCACATTCTCCATAATAAAGAATTTAGGCTTTATTATTTTAACAAGTGCCACAAATTCTTTGAACAGTCGATTGCGTTCATCGTTAGGATTACGCCAACCAGCATATGAGAACCCTTGGCACGGAGGACCGCCTACAATAACATCGATTTGGTAACCATTGCAGGCATTTACTAATGCAGATTTTACATCGTCTTTAGTTATATCGCCAAGAATAAAGTTTTGCTCTGGAGTATGTTTGCTATGATTATATTTATTCGTCAACATGATATTTTTATCAATCTCATTGGTCGCAATTAGATTGAATCCATTCATGGAGAATCCTTCAGACATACCCCCACAACCCGCAAATAAATCCACGAAGTTATATGATGTCAAGTATGGCTTTATTAACGTAGACACAAATCGAGCTAGCAGAGGGGGAACGGCATTACCAATCTGTTTATATTGAGAAGCTTTTGACCCCTGGAATATGAAACTATCAGGGAAAGATTGAAGTCTAGCAGCCTCTCTATTTGACATTACTCTATTTTGTGATGGATGAAGATTACACCCATTACCCACTCTATTAAAATATGTCGCAATAGTATAACTGGGTTTATCCCAACTTAAACGGCCATAATACGTTGTACGTCCACCTGTCGCCCGAATGTTTGATAGCCGAGTATCCGTAACTGACAATGGAATATCTTGCCAGTTACCGCCCTCAGGGATGTATACTGCTACTTGAGCCTCCCGTTTCCCCATTTTGAAGGCAATATGATTATAAATCTTCCTCATTTATGAAATGTATTCTAATTCTTCTTTCGACAATCCATACAGACCGCCAATGTAGCAATTTAATTCTTTTTCATCTTTGAACGAACCTTCAACATCTATTAACGATAAATCAACAATAGGAAGTTCGTCAATCTCGTAATTATTAATATGGTTATTTGAACTTGTTACTTTAAATCGCCAATTCATTAAACTACTATTCAAAAGTATGTATAATTTGGCAAGAATAGTGGCATCACTTGATATATAATTACATGAATTCCCCAATACATCATTAGGCTCACAGAATATAAATTTAAGTCGTTTTTTACACGCAGTATTGGAAATCTGTGGACAAACAAGACGCCGTCTATTATAATCTAAATTTAAAAAATCAGCCGACCTTGTAGCCAAAAAATCTGGAATCACATACTCATGATTACAATCTCTGATGTCATTATCAGAAAGCATATTACCTCGCACCAAACGTATCCCCGTTGGCTCTGTTGTAATATATTTTTTACATAGGGTAAGATCTAACTCGCCTCGTCGATTCCTAACCCCATGGCACTCTTTTAATTTCTTATATTTTGATAATTTCTCTAATATCCGCCAGCCTATTTCGGGAATGCAAGGGACCTCATATTGCGCCCCAAATATCTTAACCACATTATTTATATCGACACTAAAAGATTTTCCTTCCTGAGTAATCTTAATCATAGATGTCCGGACCTGTTTTTGCAGGTAAAATATATTTGTTGCCTGTGAAACATTCTCAAACAACGCATCTTTCTCAGAATAATAAACTATAGCGCGAACATTATGCTGCGTCAGCATATGTCTTCGAAGAGCAGTTGCAGACTTATCCGCAAAAAGCGTCGATGGGCAAATGACCCCCAACTCTCCTTTGGGTTTAAGCATATGCAACATGGCTTCAATCGAAATCTGATAATAATTCAGCATACCTTCTATCGAAAATTCATATTCTTCCGAGGTTCTGAAATATCGTATCAGACTTTTTGTGGTTTTAATCACATCCTCCCCATGTTTTTGACCAGATGGTTTTAGCACCCAATAAGGTGGATTGGATACTATTATATCAAAACCAGATTGCACCAATCCATTAAAATCCGTATTGTTTAAAGGATGTTCCACAATGAACGACGGATTAGTTTTTACCAACGCATTGCGCAAGATAATCATAGAGAGTATTTTTTCACAAACCTCATCGTCAAGATTTCGACAATACGAGATTGCTTTTAATCTTGTTATATTGATTGCAATGGGGTCTATATCAATAGCATAAACCTGCTCCAATACTGCACTTTGTTTATCGATCCCGTACGTCTTACTTAAACATTCCACAATCTCTTCGTAGAACCGACCAGTACCGCAAGCAAAATCCAAAATATTTGCGCTCTTAATATTTCCCGCATAATTAGCAATCGTCGTATCGACAATCTGCCTGGTAATATCCTTACGCGTATACACAGAACCTGTTTCAATTCGATTCTGTTTAGACTTTGAGCGCGTTATCTTCCCTCCTGCAAATGTTATAACCGTATTGAGAAATTTGATGTGCAGTTGCTCACACAACATAACGACATCTTCAGAATCGTCAAGCTCGACCCCTCTTGCTATGTGAGGTTGTTCAAAGAGCGATCGAAAAAAACGGTCACCATTCTCCGCATCTCGTCGTTTTAGATACAATTCTATAAGACCGTTAACAATAGAATAATGCACATTATAAGCCACGGAATTGACATCCTCCACATCCCTATAGTGATCTCGCAAATAATTATATATATATATATTCTCCAGGGCTATAAGCCTATCTATTGCACTCATAATCAATTCCATAATTATGACACAAAGATAATCAAAAAAATTGGACGCCACACCATTTTTAGGGATTTAGTTCTTCCTTACTGCCATTCTTCTATTGTACGGCAATTTATATATCTACTAAAAATTAACAAGTCCCATCATAGGTATTTCCGGCATAAAGCCACCTTACAATTGTGATTCATAATTAAGTAATTTTACCCTCCCCATTACTTAAAATTATGCCAAAAACCGCTATCCGTCATTTACCAATTGATTATTGATAATTTTGTCTTTCCCCTTCTTAAATATCTTATTGATTATCCTTAACTTTGTGATTGAAGAATATGAGGATTAACAACCGACGTACTCTTCCTGTTATAAATACCATAAAAGAATCCAAAAGCCAATGTACGACGATAGGATTTATTATCAGGATATTGTAGATTATTTCGATTTAGAGGCAGAGTATGACCGGAAAAAAAACGATGAACTCCGCGCTCTCCCATTAGCTGAACGCATCCATAAGAGAAAAGCGATTGAGGATGTACGGTGGGATTCATCCTATATGGAAAGATCGAAAGAAGGCAATCGCTTGTATCGCCTTATTATCCATAATAACTTGTCAGATTTTACTGAAGGTGAAAAACTTGAATTGCATAATATAAGTGGTAGTCTTAAGGCAAAATGCACGTTATATCAATATGACGAAGCGGAGAACATCCTCATTGAAATATATCGTACGGACAATCCGCTAAACAATGCATGGGAGAATGAATCTCTCATCCTCGACAAAGATTGTGTAGATTTAAGAGAGTATGTATATTCAAAATATACGTCGTCTGAGACTAGGTCTGCTGAAGAATGGGAAAACAAATTAATTAATACTCACCAAATACCATTATTCAGCAAAGTTGATGAGATGGATCTTGAATTAAAAGATACAGAGAACAACTTTCAACTATCTCTAACCGAGAAACAAAGAGAGGCGATTATCAGAAGTATGGCCACGGACAGTCATTATCTGATTCAGGGGCCACCCGGGACCGGGAAATCGTTTGTCCTATCCATTATTATACTCGAGGAACTACTATTTTTCAACCATAAAGTTGTTGTAACAGGTCCCAATCATATGGCCATCAACAATGCGTTAGATCAAGTTTTGAAACTTGGTCCTGAACTTGCACCATATATTGGAAAGATTGGGCCACTATACAAAGCATCTGATTTTTCCATCGAAAAGGATGGCCACTCGTATCAAGTACAAAGATTCCCCCCAACTCGATGTGTTCAATTGGAACTGTAGCAATGGATACTTGCTATGCGGCCTAACGCCACACGCCTTGTACACAAATAGGGCCCGAGGATTGAAATTTGACACTTTGGTGATTGATGAGGCCGGGCAAACTTCTATTCCCTTAGCGCTAATGGCTATGAAGAATGCCAAAAAAGTAATCTTTGCAGGAGATCACAAGCAACTGCCTCCGATCATAACCTCCGACAAAATTGCACCAGCCCTGCGTCAATCTATTTTTCAACGCCTTATTGCGAATGAGAACTGTACTCTACTTGATACCTCTTATCGTATGTGCGAACCTATTTGCCGATTTATCTCCGATCTATTTTATGAAGGAAAGCTAAAAGCACATAACAAAGGCAAGGGATCAGCCATTCTTAAAGGAGGCGATTTGTACTCTTTCGATACACCTATTATTCTGTATAATGTCGATGATGAAGGGAAGCAATCATCCGATAAGGAAGCAATCGAAATAGAACGAATGATTTATACCTATTGCGAACGTATGGACTTACCTCCCAAAGAGATTGGAGTCTTATCACCTTTCAGGGCACAGGTATCCACTATCAGAAGACTTTTAAGCAAATCGAGCCTATTATCGGACATAACGAAGCAAGTGGTCCGAGTTGATACTATCGACAAGATGCAAGGGCAGGAATGTGAAGTTATTATGGTATCTATGGCTTCGGGCGATTGGGAATATATGCAAGAAATGGGAGAATTTCTTTATAATCCTCAGAAATTGAACGTTGCCTTCTCAAGGGCCAAATCAAAACTAATAATCGTAGGCAACTTTAACAAGATAAAACTTTTGGACAAAAACGCATATCCACATATTGCTATGATGTTGGAATCGACTAGCACTATTCATCTTGGGTTCTAAAGAAGTTTCTCAGAAGACCATAAAGTAAAAAAATCAAATATAACTTCCATTATAAATTTCATCTCAAAGACTGTGCAAAATCCGTGAGTCTATTGGATATTATCGATTATTCAACATTATATTTGCCAATAATTTAATATTGCATCTTATATCATAATCCAATGAATACTACCGACCTCAATCTTTCAGACTTATTTTCAAACAGATTTTTCCGGATTCCAGATTATCAAAGAGGTTATGCTTGGGGAGAAACCCAGCTAACCGATTTATGGGAAGACTTAGAAGACATAGCTATTGACCAAGGGAAATATCGGCCACATTTTATAGGAACAATTTCCTTACAAGAGTTAAATGTTTCGCAACTTTCCACGCCTGAATTGCAAGTTAGCCAAGATGGTAAAAAATTTTACAATATTGTAGATGGGCAACAACGATTAACTACTATTTCTATTTTATTATTCGAAGTAATTAAGCGGCTACCCTTAAAAAGGAGGAAAGACCTTATTTCTCAATATATCTACATAAATCAGAAGCCTCGCGTTTATAGATTCGCATACTCAAGCATAGACAATAATAATAACCTATATCTCATAAGGGAGATTTTTGAGGAAGAGAAAGTATGTAGTGCTCGCTCCAATGTTTATACAAATAATTTAATCAGAGCAAAAAACTTCTTCCAGGAAAAGTTAAAGACACTTAAGCAAGATAAAATCAATGAACTATATACAAAGATAGTTACTGCCTTATTCTTCGATGTGAAATATATTGGGAATAATCTAGATGTTCAATCAGTTTTTGAAACTATGAATAATCGAGGGAAGCCTCTAACAACTCTAGAGAAACTAAAAAATAGGTTATTGTATCTTTGTAGCAAGTTGCCGTCCGGTAATGATATTCAAGGGTTGTCATCCACTATAAATAGATCGTGGGGGAATGTATATGAATGGTTGGGAAGAAATGTTGAAGCAATGCTAAATGAAGATGAGTTTTTATCAGCGCACCTTACCCTTCTTCGAGTTCCTCAGGATTATATATATTCTGAGCAAATGGCCGAACAAAAAGTATTCAGGATGTTCTGTAATCGAGCGATAAATTATAATTATAGCGACACTCGGGGACAGCACGAAAACGCAAAGAAAGAACCAGCCGTGACCTATAAAAAGATTTACGACTATGCCGTTGACCTTGATAATTTTGTCCCATATTGGTATAAAATACATTTCCCAGACACAAAAACTGAAGATGGAATAAGGTTGCTTAAAATTCAGGCTTTGAATGGATCAAAAGAGATGAAGTTGTTTTTGGCAAAAATTCTATCTCTTGCCTCAAAAAAACCGGACAAAGTTTCAGAATGTTTAAGCCTTGTTGAAAAAATAGTTTTCAGAGATACTATTCCAGGCATAGGGCTTATGGATGAACGTAGTTTTGCAACAAAAGCTCGTTCATTGCATCTAGGTGATATAACCTTAGATGATTTGAATGATGAATTGCGCAGTTCATTATCAACACCTTGTAACAAGCAATCACTTATAGCTGGATTTAGAAACTTATTTAACTATCAGCGAGGGAATATCGGATTTCACCGTTGGAGCGGACTTAAATATTTCTTATTTGAATACGAAGACAGCCTTCGAGGAAAACAACTAGCTCATTTAACGTGGGAGCAGTACGATAATACATCCATTGAACACATAATGCCCAAAAATTATTCTGAGAATTGGCAGAATGAGATGAGTGAATACTTATCAGACAAGCATTTCTCTCCAGAAGAAGAATACAAGGCAAAGAATATCATTCTGAATAGTTTAGGTAATCTGACAATTATTCAAAACATAAAAAATTCTGAATTAGGGAATAACAAATGGAGTATCAAAAAAGAGGCGTATTCTAAAGGGTGCTTCAGCGAAATTGAAATCAGTTCAACAACTGCATGGAATCCGTGGTCGTCTCAGGCCATTTATCTCCGCGGGAAAAAGATGTTGAGCGTTCTCACATCTTTATTAGGAACATTGAATCTCAGTCTGAAAGACATTGAGGATCTATTATTCTATGAGAAAAAGTATATCTAATATGATTCTGGCATAAATGAAAATCAACAAAACATACCGTAGTCTTCTCGATAAATCGATAAATAGCATATTGTCTGCTATTGAAATTTACAACAAACCTAATTTCCATTATAGGGAAGAAACATTTGCCATATTAGCCATTAATGCATGGGAGTTGCTTTTAAAAGCGTATATACTCCGATTACATCAATATAAGCTAAGATCTATATTAGAGTTGCAAGCAAAAATAAATAAAGATGGATCAAAGTCCAAGAGGCGGAAAATACCTGTTAAAAATAGGAGCGGCAATGCCAAGTCTATTTCAATTACATCGGCAATTGAGAAGTTGCATCAAAAAGATCTTTTGCCTGCTAATATAAGAGGTAATATTGAAGCTTTAATTGAGTTGCGTGATAACTCCATCCATTTTGTCAATGATACATCTATTACAAAGCAAGTCCAGGAATTAGGCTTTGCTTGTATTAAAAATTATATTGGGATTGTTAAATCCTGGGGATTAGAAATAGACTTGTCATCTTACAACTTATACCTTATGCCTCTGGCGTATATTGATGAACAAAAAATAGTTCAAGGTACATTGACAAAAGAAACTACTAATTATATCAATCTAATAAAAGAGAAACTTTCTCAAGAAGAAAAGGACAGCGACTTCGATATAGCCATTACTATCGATGTCGATTTTAAAAAAGGTAATTCCTTTGAATCAATTGGCGTTTCATATAGCCCAGATGGAATTCCAATAAAACTCAGTGAGGAGCAGATTAGGCGACGATTTCCTTATACGTTTAAGAAATTGGTTGAAATGTGCCGTACAAGATATAACAACTTCAAACAGGACAAATCATTCTATGTGGCGATAAAAGAAATCAAAAAGAATGATAAACTATGCCATAAGTTAACATTATATCCAGATAATCCTAAAGCACAGAAATCTTATTACTATAGTAGTAATGTATGGACCGAATTGGATAAACACTATTCAAGAAAAAAGAAATAGACATTCTCCCAAACACATCTACTAAAAGTTAATTATAACTTGAATTATCCGAATTAAGTACCGAACTTAGCAGGCAAAGATTAGTTCTTTGACAGTCAAATCGGTATACGCAAGCAAGTCGTAACCATTGCAAGTATGTATATGGGTAGAGCGATTACAACGGCAAAAATAGCGGAGCTAAACGCCCCTAAAGAAGCCTTAAATAAAGGATTTATAGAGAACGATGACTACTCCTGTGACGGAGAGTAGTCATCACCGTTGTCACCAATATGTGACCTCGCCCGCGAATTGCTCATGCAAATCGCTAATAATCAAATCATAGCAAATCACAACTCCGCAACCTCCCTCTCCGCAAGAAAAAGGTGTGAATCAAGCGTTTGCAAGATTTACACCTTTTTTCGTTACGCCCAAAAATCAAAGTCGGGCGGCTTTTACGCCAACTACTCGATAAAAATAATTTTCCGGCTTTCCATGCTCAGCAAAACTTTCTGCCTGGAAAGAATTTCATAGCCGATCAGTCCATTAATCTTATTTTCCATATGGGCATTCAAATGGCTCATGTCATTGAATACCGTCGCTACATGTTCAAACGACTTCTCTCCGAAGACCAATGATGGAACGACTGCCTTTTGAACACTCGCCTTCTGTTTGGACGCGCCGGTCAATTCGGAGACGGCGATGTCTGTCAAGTAGTTTTTCAGTTCATCGAACAAAGCCGCATCCAATAAGTTTGTCGAAGCCCCACAATCTATGCCCAAATGGACTTCCGCTGCACCTATTTTCCCTTTAACGCAGGGTATATGCAACGTCTCAGATACCATTTTGAGCGGCAATTCATAAGTAGTCCAGTGCATTTTACCGATATAATCGGCGGTTTTATCCGGCTTGATCAACGTCAAGGTCTTATTCGCGTAGTCGAAAAGCCAATCGTAGTCTTTAATGGGCCGGTAGCCTATCAGCCCGTATATTTCTTCGTTTTCGAGCAAGTGGGAAAGGTTGGACATCACAAAATCCGTGTCGTGTATCCGAATGCCCCGGAAGTCGAAAGATTTTACACGAATGACATCTTGTCCGGAAATAGTGGAATTTACGCTTTTTGCCGTACTGATGGAAACGATGCTGTCATTTGCAAAATACCGGCTGTTCAAGTAAAGGGTTGGCGCTCCGCTGTCAAGGATAAACTTCCGTTCAACGCCGTTCAGCTTGGCGGTTACGACGATCAGTCCATTCCGTATCTCCATCGGTACAGAAATGATGTCTTGCGCTGAAACCTCAAAGTCAGCCTTTGGGTTTATCTTCTTGATTTGCACGGACAACAAATCCATTTGTTGCAACCGGTTATTGGTGTCAAACACGAAAGTAGCGTTTTTGTGCCCCAGCCTCTTGCTGTAATTGAAATCATAAACCAAAGTCAATGTACCGTTTTCTTGCCGTTCGCTTATTTCGCGGATGTCCGAAATATGCTCGTTCAGTTGGGTAACCAGTTGTTCCATCACGGTCATGGCCACTGTCCCGGTCTGCCCGGCACATGTAAAATCGGGTGCCAAATGTCTCTTCAATTCATCCGTAGAACGGTTGTTGACGCCATCAACGGCAATACCCACGATTTCTTCACAAATCTTTTTGTCTTGTGCCAGAATCGTATTCCCGATAAAGCATGCGACCATTAAAATGAAATATTTCACCCCCATAACAGATTAAGATTCAAATACAAAAATAGGAAAAATACAATCATTTCCTGATTAGATCGTACTTTTTACGCTTCCAATTTGAATCCGCCCCTTTTTTCGGCTTTTTCGCGGCCTTTTCGCGGCTCATCAGGAGTCGTCCGAAAACAGAATTTGATTTTCAAGCGTATCGGGCCCCGAACCACGGAACAGCCCCGGGGCCGGCAAACTTGCTCCGGGAGGAGCACTCCGGGACCCTCAAATCAAAAAGTGCCACAACCAACTGTTATCCAGATTGCTTGCGGCACTTAAGTAGCGGGAGGAGGACTCGAACCTCCGACCTTCGGGTTATGAGCCCGACGAGCTGCCAACTGCTCCATCCCGCGATATATCTTTAGACGAATGATCTATCGCTTTTGTAAGTGCAAAGATAAGACAAATTTTCCATTCCAGCAAATTAATTGCGGCAAAAAACCTCCTTCAAAGGCGATGCACACTGTTTGTCAGCCGGTTATCGTCCCAATTATTTTATGGCAGAGACCACGATCTCCGCCAAATCGCGGATTTCGCTCTTCGTGCCGCGGCCGATGGCCTTCTTGCAGAGCGGACAGGCTGTGACGATCACATCGGCCCCCGTGTCGTCGAGCTGCGCGGCGACCGACCGGGCGATCTGCACCTGCTGACCGTCGGAAATGGCCGTATTGGCCACCGAGGAGCCGCAGCAGAGGGCATTCTCGCGCGTCGAGGCGGGTTCGAGCAATTCGCCCACGGCTTCGATCACCGCACGCGGCTCGTCGTAGATACCGCTGCCGCGCCCCAATTCGCAGGGATCGTGGTAGGTGAAGCGCGTTGCACCATGCTCCAGCGAAAGGCGGCCCGCACGGATCAGACGCAGGATATATTCCGAATGGTGCAGGATCTGAATGCCCGGCAGGTCGTAATCCTCGCGGAAGACCTTGAGGCAGATCGGACACGACGTGACGAGCGTCGTGATGCCGTGCTTGCGGAACAGGTCCGCGTTGTATTTCATCATCTTGTGTGCCGAATCGGTCTCGCCGGCCAGTTTGAGCGGCCGGCCGCAGCAGACGCCGCCTTCGCGGTCGGCCCACCAGACCTCCTCGCCCGCCGCCTCGAAGATCGCCGACATCGCCGACATCGTGCGCGGCGTCAGCAGGGTCATGCAGCCCGCAAAATAGCCCACCTTGCCCGTACCTTCGGAGCGGTCGAGACCCTTGAAATAGCCGTAGCGCCGTTCGTCGGGCACGTTGTGCATCTTGTCGCGCGAGTTGATGCGGAGCGTGTTGAGATCGATGCCGACGGGACATTTGGCGGCACAGCGGCCGCACAGCAGGCAGTTGTCGGCCGTCTGGAGGCGCAGCATGTTGTAACGGCGGTCGCGCAGAAAATAGACCGACTGCACGTCGTCGACCCCCAGCACACTTTGCAACTGGCAGGGATCGATGCAGATGCCGCAGCGCGAGCAGGCCTCGACCTGGAAATTGTCGTAGGACGACTCCTTTTCGCCCGAACGCAAGTTGTAACGGCGCAGGAAGATAAGGGGAATCTCCGTAAAAATGTGCATGTAGCGCGAGAACGGCAGCGCCACGAAGAAAAGCCCGAGGCACGAGGAGTAGAACCACCACGCCGCGGTTTCGAGATTCATCAGCGGCATCATGCCGATGTGCCCGGCCATCCACTCCCCGAGGCTTCCGGTGAGGAATCCCCCGCCGCCGTAAAGCGCACACGTGGCGCTCTCGGCAACCAGACGCGCCGGGAAGACGAACCACAGCGCCGACAAGGCCACCCGGTCACCCGGAACGTGCTTCGTCGTGCGCCGCATGCCCATCGCCCGGGAGAAGAAACGCTTGCCCCAGGCCAGGGCCACGCCCGAGAGGACGAACAGCAGCAGCAGATCCATCGTGAAATCGAAGAACGGCTTGTGCTCCAGTCCCGTGGAGAAATACTTGAAAAAGACGTGCCCCTGCAGCGGCACGTAGCGGAATCCAAGGTAGGAAACGGTCTCGATCCACCCCATGGCGATCAGCAGGAACCAGCCGAAAGCCAGCGACATGTGCATGTAGCCCAGCAGGGGGTTGACCCTGAAGATGCGACGGTGGAGCAGCGACTCGCTCACCACCTCCCACGCCGCTCCCAAGGTGCGGCGCGTCGGCAGTCCGAGCAGAATCCGTTTCTTGTCGGCACGGGGCAGGCGGTAGAGCCACGTTCCCCACTTCCAGGCCAGGACAGCGAACATCACCGCAGCGCCGATGATGAACGGCAGACAGAATGGCGCGTAGAAAATCATTGTCAGAAATCCCCCAGTTTACGTTTGATAAGCATCACCACGCCGCGCGTATTGATACCGCGCGGGCATACCAGCCGGCATTTGCCGCACAGCATGCACTTGTTCATCTCCTCATAGGCTCCCTGGTATTCACCGCGGCGCACCAGCGTGTGGACCTTGCGGAAGTTGAACTCCGTGAGGTTGCCCGCCGTGCAGACCGCCGTGCAGCCCCCGCAGCCGATGCAGGTCTGCAACTCGGGCATCTCACGCAGGATCTCGTCGCTCTTGCGCAGGTTGTTGCGGTCGATGTCGATGGTCCGAGGCTTCGCAATGGTGTATCCAAAATTGATTGCCGCCATCGCTATGCCCCCACGTATTTGGCCGCAGCGTCGGCTGCGGCGATACCCTCGTTCAGCGATTCGCCGATGTTCTTGGGCGCCGTAATGGTCCCGGCATAGAAAATCCCGTCGACGTTGCTCTTCACATTGCCGAGGAACATGTCCCGCGGAGCCAGAAAGCCGCTCGGAGCGCGGTTCAGCCCGGCACCTGCGGCCAATGCCTCGTTGTCGTCGTTGGCCCGCATGCCCACGATCAGCACCAGCATGTCGACACTCATGCGCAGGGGACGGCCCGTCAGCGTATCCTCGGCCTTGATCTGCACCCGCCCGTCGATCGTCGGACTGGCCTCCGAAATACGCCCGCGCAGGAAGTGGATGTTGTATTTCTGCTGCGCCTCGCGGTACATCTCCTCGTAACCGGGGCCGAACATGCGGATGTCCATGTAAAAATTGAAAACGTCGGCCTCGGGGAAGAGCTGTTTCATCTCCATCGCCTGCTTCACCCCCGTGATGCAGCACACCTTCGAGCAGTGCCGCTGGCAGACCTTCTCGTCGCGCGAACCCACGCAGTGCAGGAAGGCGATGCGCCTGGGGCGCGACCCGTCGGCCTTCGCCACACGACCCTCGTTCAACATGCGCTCGATGTCGACCGTCGTGAAGACATTGTCGTAGATGCCGTAGCCGTACTCCTCCTTGATCGAGGCGTCGAAGAGCGTGAAGCCGCTGGCCACGACCACCGAATCGCACGGCAGCGTCCGCCCGTCGGCGAGCGTGACGCTCTCCTTCGTGAAGCCCGCGACCTCCGTGGAGGTCATCACCTCGATGCCGCCCTCATTGACCCTGCGGCGCAGCTGGGTCAGCACCTCCCCGGCGGGGGTGAACGACGGAAACAGCACGTGCCAGCCCCGGAGTTTGCCGCCCAGCTCCGCCTCCTTTTCGATGATGACCGGGCAGACGCCCTGCTCGGCCAGGCGCAGGGCCGTCTGCATGCCCGCAACGCCGCCACCGATGACTATTACCTTCTTTTTCATTACTCTCTGATGTCGTAAATCGTATCCGTCGGACAGCAGTTCACCACCGCCGACTCGGGTTTTCCGATATATTTTCCGTTACGCCCGAGGTACTTGGCCGCGGGGTCGTACTCGATGCCCATCTTGTCCAGCAGGGGCTCCACATTGACCTGGTGCATCTGCATGCCCAGCACCCAGGGATCGTAGCCCAGCACCAGCCCGGCCATCTCCTCGTAGGTCAGCACCGGGATTCCGTGCCCGTTCTGCCCGTAGGTCGTACCCTCCATCTCGGCGATGGCGTACTGCCACTTGTCGAGGAACATCGCGCAGCCCGGACAGTTGGCCACGATGAAATCGGGCTTGTAGGGCGCCATGCTCTCCAGTTTCTTGTGCGAATTGGCAATCGAATAGCCGCGGTTGGCCTGCACCAGGTAGTTGCGGAAACCGAATCCGCAGCAATGCCGGCGTTCGGGATAGTCGATGCACTCGCCGCCCCACGACTCGACCATGCCGGCCAGCACATAGGGGAATTCAGAGCCTCCGATCCCCGACTTCGGGAATATCTTGGCATAGTGGCAGCCGATGTGCTCGACGACCTTCAGCGGTTCGCCCGTCGCGGCGTTGACGAGCCGTTTTTTGGCCTGCGCGGCGATCTCCTCCCGGAAATGGAACACGACATCCGAGGTGTGGGCCAGGCTCGCAGGCTTTTTGAACTCGCGCCGGGTCGCCTTCCATAGATTCTCGCGTGTCTTTTCCTCCGTCTCGGGGAACTCGTTCCACGTGGCCAGGATCTCCGTGTAGACGCCGAACGAGGTGATGCACGAGGTCACAAGATTCTCGTAGCCCGACTCGCCCATCAGCGCGAACTGCCGCGCCACGACGGTCATGATCGTCTCCAGCGGCACAATGTCCGAATGGTAGCCGATTCCCGTGCACGACGAGTGCTTGGGGTCGTCCAGCAGGTCCTTACCCAGGTCGTTGTGCAGCATGTCGATAAACAGCTTCTCGCTGCCCGGAAAGAAATTCTGCCGGATGCAGCTGCGCGCGTAGTAATAGTGATCGTCGGCGATCTCCTTCTGATAGTCCTGCCAACTTTTTCGCTTCATGGTCATCGTTGTTTCAAAGCCCTCCTTCCCCAAGAGGGGGATTCGGGATGGATTGTCCGTAAATTGTCCGGGATATCAATCGTGCTCGTTGCTGTTCGAGAGGAAGACATCCATCATGTACTTCTGGTCAGCACCCTCCTCGTAGCCCATTTCGCGGGCCTTGCGGTCGGAATGCCGCTCGATGGTGTCGAACATCTCGCTGCCGCCGCTGACCTTGAATATCTCGTTGATCTCGGCAAGCGAACCCTCGTCCAGACGGCGCAGGGCGCCGGCGCCTTCGCGCATGTAGACGGGAGTGAACTGCCCGTAGATCTCCCGGTCGTTGTCGTAGATCCATTTCCAGACGGTACCCTGCTCGGGATGCAAATCGGGCTTCACCAGCCGCGGGACGATGCAGTAGCCCGTGCGGAGGATGTTCTCGCCGATGATCCGCTTCAGGGCCAGCTGCTGGCGGCCCTTCTCGCTCTCGACGAAGAAGCCCAGTTTCTGCGACAGCGTGCGCAGCGCCTGGATCACGTAACCCGGCGTATTGCCCCGCGGACAGCGCGGGCGGCACGACATGCACTCGCCGCAATACCAGATGGTGTCGCTCTTCAAAAGGTCCTCGATGGCCCCGTCGTCGCGTGTCTGCACGATCGAGACGATCTGACGGGGATCGTAGTTGTAAAACTCGGCCGCCGGGCAGACTCCCGTGCAGACGCCGCAGTTCATGCACGCATGAAGACCCTCCTTCATCCGCACATCCTCCATGAGCATATCGAAATATTTCCCCATACCTATATACAAAAAAAACCTTTGCACTGCAAAGGTAAGGATTCCGGCCGAGCCGGGTGGTGGTATAAATGCGTAATTTGCCCGGATGGCTACAACCGCTCCCAGGTCTCGAACGCAAAAGGATGCGGATAATCCTTCCCGCAGGGGAACGATTCGGAGGCCGTGAGCCGCCATTGGCGCTCATCCCACGCCGGAAAGCGCGTATCGCCTTCGTAGGAGCGGAAGACCCGCGTGAGGTAGAACCTCCGGGCCAGCGGCAGCGCCGCGGCGTAGATCTGCGCTCCGCCGATGACGAACACCTCCTCGTCCCCGGGAAACAGCGCGACGGCCTCTTCGAGCGAGTGGACCACCGTGCAGCCCGGAATCTCGATCTCCTGACGCGTGATGACGACATTCGTCCGGTTGGGCAGCGGACGCCCCAACGATTCGAAGGTCTTGCGGCCCATGATGACCGGATGACCCGTCGTCACGGTCTTGAAATGTCGGAGATCCTCGGAAATATGCCACAGCAGGGCATTCCTGTCGCCGATAACGCCGTTTTCGGCTACGGCTACGATAAGGCTTATCATCATTCGAAAAGTTTGGTTACAAGGGTTCCGCCCGCCAGGTGACAGGCCTGCCACCCCTCGCTGCGGGCCGCGCAGACGTTGGCTTCGTTGTCATCGATGAACAGCAGCTTTCCGGGCGGGGTTCCGATCTGCCGGGCCACGCTCCGGTAGATTTCCGAATCGGGTTTGCGCAGGTGCAGTTCGTCGGAGTAGAAACACCGCACGAACAGATCGTCGAAACATCCGCCGAAACGCTCGCTGAACAACTCCCGGAAGCGGATGCGGTGGGGCAGGTTGGTGTTGCTCAGCAGGTAGATCGGGTAATGTGCGCCCAGCTCCCGGAGCAGCTCCACGCGCCGTTCGTCGAAGGGCATCAGCATGGCGTTCCACACCTCCAGCAGGCGCTCGTCGGAGATGCCTGTAACGGCGGGAAACGTCTGCCGCACGGCCTCCGCAAACTCCTCCTGCGTGATGAGTCCCAATTCGAGGTCGCGGAAACACGCCCGGTTTCCGTCAATGACCTCGGCGGCCCCCACTCCGCAGACGCCCAGCGCCTCGAAAGCCCGGAGCGTGCGCTGCATCTGCACGTCGAGCAGAACGCCTCCTAAGTCAAAAACAAGGGCCTCGACGCTTTCGGGCGCAACGTTCGGAATCAGAATCTTCATTTGTATCGGCATTAAAAGGACATCGGGGCCTTGATCGCAGGCCACGGGTCGTAGCCTTCGAGCGTGAAATCTTCGTAGCGGAAGTCGAAGAGCGACTTCACAGCGGGATTCAGCCGCAGGTTCGGCAGCGGACGCGGCTCACGCGAAAGCTGCTCGTCGGCCTGCTCCAGGTGGTTCAGGTAGAGGTGCGTATCGCCCAGCGTATGGATGAACTCACCGGGCTGCAGGCTGCACACCTGCGCCATCATCATGGTCAGCAGGGCATAGGAGGCGATGTTGAACGGCACGCCCAGGAACGTGTCGGCGCTGCGCTGGTACAGCTGGCACGAGAGACGCCCCTCGGCCACGTAGAACTGGAACAGCACATGGCATGGCGGCAGGGCCATCGCGTCGATCTCGGCGACGTTCCATGCCGAGACCACGATGCGCCGCGACTCGGGATTCCGGCGTATCAGCTCCACGGCCAGCGCGATCTGGTCGACGACACTCCCGTCGGGCCGGGGCCACGAGCGCCACTGGTAGCCGTAGACATGGTTCAGGTCGCCGAAGCGGTAGCCTTCGATCGGCGACTCGACGCCCGCCGAGGCGAGGAACGTCTCCCGGTCGACGGGCAGCACCCCGTGGCGCACGCACAGTTCGTTGTAATACCGGTAGGCGTCGTTGTCCCAGATATGGACACCATGCTCCACAAGGTATTTGATATTGGTGTCACCCCGCAGGAACCACAGCAATTCGTGGATCACGCCCTTGAGAAAAACCCGCTTGGTCGTCAGCAGCGGGAAGCCCTCCGCCAGGTCGAAGCGCATCTGGTGGCCGAAGACCCCCTTGGTCCCGGTTCCCGTGCGGTCGCCCCGCACGACGCCTTCCGCCTTAATCCGGCGTAACAGATCGAGGTACTGTTTCACAGAATCGTCATTTAATCGTTTTATTCACAAACCGGGGTCTTGCCCGGCATTTTCAGTGTCAGCTCCCCGGCCGCATCCAGCACGGCATAGGAGGGATTTTCGGCCCAGCAGCCAAGGTTCACCACATGCAGCCGCCCTTCGCGGCAGTCGCGCGGGAAGTGCATGTGTCCGAAAACGAAGAGATCGACCCCATGCGCCCGGGCGTACTCGCGGGCATACTCGACCAGCGGCTCGGTGTGGGGCTCGAAAGCTCCCGTCCAGGGCTCGGTCATCGCCGCCCCGCGGGCCGCCTCCTCGCCATGCCCCTTGCGCGACTTGCCGCTCCACCAATGGCCGAAGCGCAGCGCCCAGTCGGGGTGCACGCCCCACGAAAAGAGCCACCGCAACGTCCGCGAACGGAAAATACGGTTCAGGAGCTTGAGCATCGGCTGCCCGTCGATCTTCATGTTGTCGCCGTGGGCGATGAAGACCTTTTTGCCCGAGAGGGTCATCACCTCGGGCGAGGTGTGGATCTCCAGCCCGCATTCGCGCTCCAGATAGTCGCCGACCCACATGTCGTGGTTGCCCGTGAAGAAGACCACACGCACCCCCCGGTCGGTCAGCTCGGCCAGTTTGCCCAGCGTCCGCACGAAACCCTTGGGGACCACGCGGCGGTATTCGAACCAGAAGTCGAAGATGTCCCCGACCAGAAAGATCGCCTCCGCATCCCGGGCCACGGCATCGAGCCACGCCACGAAGCGTCTTTCGACCGCCCGCGCCGTCGCGGCATCGCCGGCTCCCAAGTGGATGTCGGATGCGAAATAATACATGTCTCTATTTTGTCAACTCGTCCAGCTTCGCCTCGAGGCTCTTGCCGTAGATGTTCTTGGCCACGATCGTCCCCTCCTTGTCGATCAGGAAGTTGGCCGGAAGCTGCTGCACGTTGTAAAGCCCGAGGGCCACGGACGAACGCCCGCGCAGGTCGCTGACCGAGATCCACGGCAGCTGCTGCTCCTGCACGGCGGTGATCCACAGCGGCTTCGACGTATCGACAGCCACCTGGTAGACCTCGAACCCGACGGGAGCGTCGGCATATTTTCGGTAGAGTTCCTTCAGATCGGCATTCAGGGCATTGCTCGAACCCAGTTCCGCCGACCAGAAATCCAGCAGCACGACCTTCCCGGCCAGCGACGAGAGACGGATCTTCTTGCCGTAGATATCCGTCAGTTCGAGATCCGGATGGCGCGCCTCGGAGATCTGCGACGTGAGGCTGATGCGCGCATCCATGCGGGCGATATCGGCCTGCAGCGACTGCAGGTAGGGCGATTCGGGGTAGCTCTCCTGCAACGCCTCGGCAACCGTGCGGTAGTAGACCACGTCGCTGTCGCCGTTGAACAGATGCCTGTCGCCCGGAAGCCGCTGGTAGAGGGCATAGACCGCCGCCAGCGAGGCCTTGTGCTCGATGATGAACCGCAACTGCTCGCGGCGGATGCGGTAGTATTCGGCCGTGTACTCCCTGACGAGCTCCTTGCGCTCCTCGTCCGTGAGTTCGCGCGCGAAGGCCGTGCCCATGTTCTCCAGCTGCTGCGCCCCCGTGACGAAGGCCTGGTAGAACTGCCGCAGCAACTCCGACTCGGAGGAGCCCTCCACCGTATAGTTGCGGATGACACTGCCCACGGAGCCGAGCGTCAGTCTGTCGCCGCCGGCCAGAAGCAGCGGGATGCGCTCACCGTCGTAGATCACATTATATAAGGAAGGGGTTTTCGCCGCACCCGTGAATTCCATGCGGTAGCTGCCGTCGGGGGCCAGCGCCGCCGAATCCACGACCGACTGCGTCAGCGGGAGCACCTGCTCCAGATAGATATTTTTCGCGTCGCTGCCGACGAAGCGGCCTGAAATCCTCACTTTCGACGACTGGCAGCCACACATCAGGGCTGCCGTCGTGAGCGTTACGAAAAGCGTTTGCTTGTTCATTTACGATCTTTTTCGCGGTTAATGGAGAACAAAGATATAAATTTTCCGCAAATAGGCACTCTTTATTTCGATGAATTGCGGTGCGGCCCGTTGTTTTTCGTGAAATTGCGGTAGGGCTGCTGGTTGCGGTTCTTCTGCTGCTGCCGCTGCTGGTGGGGCTGCCGGTGCTGCTGCGCTCCCTTTTGGGGACGCGCCGAAAAGGGCTGTTTATAGTCGCTTCGGAGATTGTTCAAGGCAACTTCGTCGATTTGGATCGTGCCCCCGGACATGCGTTTGATGTCTTTTACGATCACTTCGTTGTTGGGGTGCTCCTGGTTGTATTCGTAGCTCTTCGTGCGCATGTAACGGGCCAGATTGTCCACCGTGCGCGAGACCGCCCGCGGGTTGCGTTCGTCGGCCAGGCTGCGGATCATGCGCTCGACATATTTGCCGTAATGCTTATAGGCGATCCGCCCCTGGGAATAGGGCATCGGGCGGGGCGATACGGTCAGTTCCTGCCGCGAGGGCTGCGGGTAAGGAGAGTCCACATCGAGCTGGAAATCAGACATGATGAAGAGGTGATCCCAGAGTTTGTGGGTGAAATCGGCCGTATCGCGCAGCAGGGGGTTCAGATTGCCCATCACGGCAATCACGGCCCGCGCCTGCCGGTTGCGCTCGCGGCGGTCCTCGATCTCCAGCAGCGAGTCGATCATCTCCTGGATATGGCGCCCGTATTCGGGCAGATACAACTTGCGTCGTGTGTAATTGTAATTCTTTTTCATATTGTATTTGCGGTCCGGCACATTAGTGCGATTCGTCCGTCGGAGCCTCCGGCAGGACCTTTGCGATAGACCGTTTAAAGATCGTTTTTCTTTTGCCCCGCGCCCCGAAGCAAGACCCCCGGGATTCGTTTTACACAGCGGAAAATCATAACTTTGGGACAAAAGTAGGTAAAATTTCGGAAAAACAAAGCTATGGCAAAGGTTTTAATTCTGGACCAATCAAAAAGCGTGCGAAACATTCTGCGCGAACGGTTGGAGTACGAAGGATTTTCGGCGGAGGCCGTCGAGAACGAGGCTGCGGCCTCGGCATTGTGTGCAAGGATCCCGTTCGACGTGATTCTGTCCGACACGAAGTGCAAGGTTCCGGATGCAGGCATCCCGTTCATAGCCCTCTCGGCCGACACGTCGATCGACACGGCGGTCAAGGCCGTGCGCAACGGAGCGCAGGACTTCCTCACCAAGCCCATCGACATGAACCGGCTGCTGCAGTCGCTGCACCGCACCATCGACCATCCCGAACCCGAGCAGGCGCCCCCGGCCGCCCCGGCCATGCGCAGCCGCCGCCGGACCCATCCCGCCGAGGCCGAGCGGATCATCGGCATCTCGCCCGAGATCGAACACGTCCGCCGGCTGATCGACAAGGTGGCCCCGTGCGAGGCCCGGGTGCTGATCACGGGCGAAAACGGCACGGGAAAGGAGCTCGTGGCCCGCTGGCTGCACGCCAAGAGCGCCCGCGCGGCGGCTCCGTTCGTCGAGGTCAACTGCGCGGCCATTCCCTCCGAACTGATCGAGAGCGAACTGTTCGGCCACGAGCGCGGGGCCTTCACCTCGGCCGTCAAGCAGCGCAAGGGCAAGTTCGAGCAGGCCGACGGCGGCACGCTCTTCATGGACGAGATCGGCGACATGTCGCTCGCCGCACAAGCCAAAGTACTGCGTGCCCTGCAGGAAAGCCGCATCAGCCGCGTGGGAAGCGACAAGGACATCGAGGTCAACGTGCGCGTGCTGGCCGCCACGAACAAGAACCTGCGCGAGGAGATCCGCCGGGGCAACTTCCGCGAAGACCTCTACCACCGTCTGGCGGTGATCGTGGTGCGGGTTCCGCCGCTGCGCGAACATGCCGGGGACATCCCGGCGCTGGTCGAGCATTTCATCCGCACGATCGCCGCGGAATACGGATCCGCCCCCAAAGCCATCGACGACGACGCACTGGCCGACCTGCAGCGGATGCCGTGGAGCGGCAACATCCGCGAACTGCGCAACGTCATCGAGCGTCTGATCATCCTCTCCGGCGACCGCATCACGGCACGCGACGTGAAGGAGTACTGCTGACCCGCATTCGGCCCGCATCGACACCATCCGCCCCGCAGCCGGACCGCCCCGCCCTGCATCGGGGCCTCTCGTCCCATGCCCGGCCGCGATCCGGAATCCGCACATTTGCGGCCGACAGCTCCAGCCGGACCGCCCCGCCCTGCATCGGGGTCTCTCGCCCCATGCCCGGCCCTTGCCGGCAACATTCGCCCCCTGTCTGCCCACCCCCAAGGCGGCTGCACCCTGCGGCCGCCGCTGCGGTTTCTTCGCACCGAAGACCGCAGGTCGGGCGTTCCGATGGCGCAAGTCCGAAAATTCTTCGTACTTTTGCCTCCCGTAAGAAGAGAATATGAAGACGAATGCTGAAAAACTGCCGTCACCCTGGGTGTCGGTCATTCCGCTGGCAGTGCTGACGGGCCTCCTTTACATCACGATTCGCGCCTTCGGCGGCGACGCCATCAACGGCGGGAGCCAGATCGCCCTGCTGTCGGCCACATCGGTCTGCGTGATGCTCTCGATCGGCATCTACCGCAGCCGCTGGGCCGTGCTCGAAGAGGCCATCATCGACAACATCCGCGCCTCGGCGTCGGCCATCGTCATCCTGCTGCTGATCGGCGCCATCGCCGGCACGTGGATGGTCTCGGGTGTGGTCCCGACGATGATTTACTACGGACTGAAAATCCTCCACCCGTCGTTCTTCCTCGTGGCCTCGTGCGTGATCTGCGCCGTGGTGTCGCTGATGACCGGGTCGTCGTGGACCACCATCGCCACCATCGGCGTGGCGCTCATGGGCATCGGCCAGGCGATGGGATTCCCCGAGGGGTGGATCGCCGGAGCCATCATCTCGGGGGCCTATTTCGGCGACAAGCTCTCGCTGCTCTCCGACACCACGGTGCTGGCCTCCTCAACGGTCGGCGTCGGGGTCTTCACCCACATCCGCTACATGCTCTACACCACCGTGCCGTCGATGCTCATTGCCCTCGGAGTCTTCACCGTCGCGGGCCTGACCCTCGACCACGGAGTTTCGACCCATGTCGCGATGTATGCCGCCACGCTCGCCGAGACGTTCCACATCACACCGTGGCTCCTCATCGTGCCCCTGGCCACGGGAAAACTCATCGCACGCAAGCTCCCGGCCATCGTGACGCTGTTCTCGTCCGTAGTCTTCGCCTGTGTGGCTATGCTCCTGGCACAGCCCGAAACGGTCGCCCGGATAGCCGGTGCCGGGGAGCTGGACTTCATGTCGGGATTCAAGGGAGTGCTGATGACCTGCTTCGGCCCGACGGCCATCTCCACGGGAACGCCCCAGCTCGACGAACTGGTCGCCACGCGCGGCATGGCCGGAATGCTGAACACCGTGTGGCTGATCATCTGCGCCATGTGCTTCGGCGGAGTGATGACCGGAAGCGGCATGCTGCGCTCGCTGACGTCGATCTTCCTGCGCTGGGTGCGCCGCGCCTTTTCGGCCGTGGCTTCAACCGTGGGTGCAGGGATCTTCTTCAACCTCTGCACCGCCGACCAGTACATCTCGATCATCCTCTCGGGCCGGCTGTTCCGCGACCTCTACGCCGACCGGGGGCTGGAACCGAGGCTGCTGAGCCGCTCGGTGGAGGATTCCGCCACGGTCTGCTCGGTATTGATCCCCTGGAACTCGTGCGGCATGACACAGGCCACGGTACTCGGCGTCTCGACCTTCGTCTACGCCCCCTACTGCATCTTCAACATCGTCTCGCCGCTGATGTCGCTGCTTGTGGCGGCCATCGGCCGAAACATAAAACAAAAACAATGAAAACCTCACTCGTCATCTTCGACCTCGACGGCACGCTGCTCAACACGATCGGCGACCTGGCCGTGGCATGCAACGCCGTGCTGGGTGTGCGGGGACTGCCGCAACACACCTATGAGGAGTACTGCCATTTCGTCGGCAACGGCATCTTGCGCCTCGTGGAGCGCGCCCTGCCCGAGTCTCTGCGCACGCCCGAAACCGTCGCTGCGGTGCGCGCCGACTTCGTGAAATACTACACCGAACACATCGACACCCACACGCGCCCCTACGACGGGATCCCGGAGTTGATCGCCGAACTGGTGCGGCGGGGCATCGTGCTGGCCGTGGCGTCGAACAAGTTCCAGGCCGGGACCGAGAAACTCGTGCGGCTGTTCTTCCCCGGGGTGGCGTTCGCCGCGGTGCTGGGCCAGCGTCCCGACGTGCCGCTGAAGCCCTCGCCGGCAATCGTGGAGGAGATTCTCGAGCGGACGGGCACGGCACGCGAGGAGGTGCTGTATGTCGGCGACTCGGGGGTGGACATCGAGACCGCGGCGGCGGCAGGGGTACGCTCGGCGGGAGTGACATGGGGTTTCCGCGACCGTGCGGAACTGGTCGCTGCCGGAGCGCGGCATCTGGTCGACCGCCCCGACGAACTGCTGGGGCTGCTCTGACGCCGGCACGCATGGAGCCGGACAAGGGCGACCCGGACACAGAAGCAGGCCGGAGCCGCCCGCCACACGGCAAGCCCTCTCTGTTCCCCGGACACAGCAGCAGGCCGGACAAGGTGTAAACGAAAAGCAGCCCGTGCATGAAGCGGTCCGGACAAAAAGCAATCCGGGCACAAAACGACCCGAAGCGGCCCTGCACGCCCTCCGAGCCCCGCATTTCAAGCGGCAAACGGCAGTCGACGAGCCCCTCATCCCGCCCCGAAATCATTTTTTTGGAGCCAAAAATTTTCATATTCCCATTTTTTTGTCTATTTTTGATAGAACATCCAACACGCAAGAAAATGGAGACACTCCGCAAAGTGAGCCGGTTTTACGTCGAGGGATTCCGCGAAATGACCGTGGGACGTACCCTGTGGGCCATCATACTCATCAAGCTCTTCATCATGTTCGCCGTGCTGAAAGTCTTCTTCTTTCCCGATCTGCTCGCGGGCAAAAGCCCCTCGGAAAAGGCCGACTGCGTATTGGAAAATCTGGCACCCGCAATTCAGCAAAGATGAACGCAAGCATCGTCATGCAATTCCGGTCGCCGCAAGCGGCATCGTCCTCCGGCCGAGGCTGGGTCTCGGGGGCGGGGCAGCGATGTAACCACGGCCACAGGCCGCAAACCCCGAAGCTCCGGGCCGCCGGAGCGACACAAAATTTCAAACCGTAATCCAATACGCTATGATTTCCGACTATCTATCCACCGTCGACTGGTCACGCGCACAGTTCGCCATGACGGCCATCTACCACTGGCTGTTCGTCCCGCTGACACTCGGACTGGGCTTCCTCATCGCCATCATGGAAACCCTCTACTTCCGCACGAAGGACCCGTTCTGGCTCCGCACGACCAAATTCTGGATGCGCCTGTTCGGCATCAACTTCGCCATCGGCGTAGCCACGGGTCTGATCCTCGAATTCGAATTCGGGACCAACTGGTCCAACTACTCCCACTTTGTGGGTGACATTTTCGGCGCTCCGCTGGCCATCGAGGGCATCTTCGCCTTCTTCCTCGAATCGACCTTCATCGCCGTGATGTTCTTCGGCTGGCGCAAGGTCAGCCGGGGCTTCCACCTCACGGCCACGTGGCTCACGGCCTTCGGCGCCAACCTCTCGGCGTGGTGGATCCTGGTCGCCAACTCGTGGATGCAGGATCCCGTGGGATGCGACTTCAACCTCGAGACCATGCGCAACGAGATGACCTCGTTCTCGGCCGTGGCGCTGTCGCCCGTGGCAATCAACAAGTTTTTCCACACCGTCACCTCGTCGTTCGTGCTGGCGGCCCTCTTCGTCGTGGGAGTCAGCGCGTGGTACCTGCTGCGCCGGCGCGAACAACTGATGGCCCGCAGGAGCATCGCCATCGCCTCGGCCTTCGGATTCGTCTTCGCCATCATCACGGCCATCACGGGCGACCGCTCGGGAGCCATCGTGGCCCGCGTGCAGCCCATGAAGCTGGCGGCCATGGAGGCCCTCTACGACGGACAGGAGGGTGCCCCGCTCACGGCCGTGGGCATCCTGCGCCCCGAGGCGCAGCGGACCGAAGGCAAAGAGGCCTTCTACTTCAAGATCGACATCCCGAAGATGCTCTCGCTGATGAGTTTCCGCTCGGCCGACGCATTCGTCCCGGGCATCAACGACCTGGTCTACGGCAACGAGGAGTACGGCGTGATGTCGGCCTCGGAGAAGATCGAACGGGGACGCGTGGCCGTCGAGGAGCTGGGCCGCTACCGCACGGCCCGCGAGAAGGGGGACACGGCGGCCGTCGCCAGAATCAAAGCCAAGTTCGACCGCTCGACGCCCCAGGGCAAGGAGTTCCTGCACGAGCATTTCACCTATTTCGGCTACGGCTACCTCTCGTCGCCCGAGCAGATCGTGCCCAACGTGCCGCTGCTGTTCTACTCGTTCCGCCTGATGGTCGGCGCCGGGAGCTTCTTCATCCTGCTGCTGGGCCTCGTCTGGTGGCTGAACCACAAGGACCGCCTCGCCTCGAAACGCTGGCTGCTGTGGACGGCCGTATGGACCGTCCCGCTGGCCTACCTCGCCTCGCAGGCCGGATGGATCATCGCCGAAGTCGGACGCCAGCCGTGGGCCATTCAGGACCTGATGCCCGTGGGTGTCGCGGCCTCGAAAATTCCCAGCGGATCGGTCTCGGCGACCTTCTTCCTCTTTCTGGGGCTGTTCACGGCGCTGCTCGTCGCCGAGTTAAGCATCATGTTCCGACAGATCAGGACAGGCCCCCAAAACGACTGACATCCCGACAAACGCAGCCTTGACGGCGACGTGACTTCGGCGCACGCGGACACAAGTCCCCGAGGCGGGAATCCGGAAACGGAACAGACTCCCCGACACCGCAACGCGCCGTGAACCGCCGACTGACAAGAGCGGCAAAACAACGACAACAACGCTAACAACGACAATTATGGATACTATCACACTACTCCAACACTACTGGTGGCTGATCATTTCGCTTTTGGGAGCCCTGCTGGTCTTCCTGATGTTCGTGCAGGGCGGTCAGGCACTGCTCTACACGATCGGCCGCACGGAAGAGGAGCGCAACATGCTGGTCAACTCGCTGGGTCGCAAGTGGGAATTCACCTTCACGACGCTCGTGACATTCGGCGGAGCGTTCTTCGCCTCGTTCCCGTTGTTCTACTCCACGTCGTTCGGCGGGGCATTCTACGTCTGGATGGCCATCCTGCTGTGCTTCGTCCTGCAGGCCGTGGCCTACGAATACCGCCGCAAACCGGCCAACGTCTTCGGCGAGCGGACGTTCAACGCCTTCCTGCTCGCCAACGGCGTGCTGGGGCCGCTGCTGATCGGCACGGCCGTGGGAACCTTCTTCACGGGGGCGGAATTCACCGTCGACCGGCTCAACCTCGCCAATCAGGGCGGCGCAGCGGTGATCTCGCAGTGGGCGACGCCGTGGCACGGCCTGGAGGCCGTCGCCGAGTGGCGCAACGTGCTGCTGGGGCTGTCGGTGGTGCTGCTGACCATGACGCTGGCCTGCCAATACTTCATGAACAACATCGACGACGAGGTGATCTTCCGCCGCGCCGCACGCCGCATGCGGGCGTTCGCCGTGCTGTTCGTCGTCTGCTTCGTGACATGGCTCTTGGCCCTCGTCCTCGCAGACGGACCGGCCGTCGACGCCGCGGGCCGGATCAGCATCGAACCCTTCAAATACCTCCACAACCTCATGGAGATGCCCTATGTCGCAGCCGCACTGCTCGCCGGCGTGGTTTCGGTGCTCTGGAGCATCGGGCTGGGGTGGCGCGGCAGCCGCCATGCCGTGTGGTTCGGGGGCGCCGGCACGGTGCTCACGGTGCTGTCGCTGCTGCTGCTCGCGGGCTGGAACAACACGGCCTACTACCCTTCGCTGGCGGACATGCAGTCGTCGCTGACGATTCAAAACTCCTCGTCGAGCCTCTTCACCCTCAAGACCATGGCCTGGGTGTCGCTGTTCGTGCCATTCGTCGCGGCCTACATCTGGTACGCCTGGCGGGCGATGAACCGCCGTCCGATCACCCGCGAGGAGATCCGCGGGGACGACCACCAATACTAAACGACAGAGCGGAGGCCTCGGCCTCCGCTCTGTCGTTCTCCCGTTCGCTTGGGTGTTGGGGTTATTTCTCCTCCTTCTCCCCGAACGGATATTGATTCTGGTGCACGTCGTCGAAGCGAATACCCTTCTCGTAAGTCTTCATGGCATGGCACGACATACCCATCGACGAGAATCCGCCGTCGTGGTAGAGGTTCTGCATCGTCACCTTGCGCGTGAAGTCCGAGAAAAGCGTCAGCACGTAGTTCGCGCAATCTTCGGCCGAGGCGTTGCCCAGCGGCGACATGTTCTCGGCAAAACCCATCAGGTCACCCAGACCCAGCACACCGCTTCCGGCCGTGGTCGGCGTCGGCGACTGCGAGACGGTGTTGATGCGCACATGCTTCTCGCGGCCATAGATGTAGCCGAAACTGCGGGCTATGGACTCCAGCAGCGCCTTGGCGTCGGCCATGTCGTTGTAGCCGTAGAGCGTGCGCTGTGCGGCGATGTAGGAAAGGGCCACGATCGAACCCCAGTCGTTGATGGCGTCCTTCTTGCGGGCTACCTGGATGGCCTTGTGGAACGAAATGGCCGAGATATCGAGCGTCTTCGAGAGGAAATTGTAGTCCAGATCGTCGTAGGTGCGGCCCTTGCGGACGTTGGGAGACATGCCGATCGAGTGGAGCATGAAGTCGAATTTGCCCCCGAAGTGCTCCATCGTCTTGTCGATCAGGTTCTCCAGATCCTCGACACTCGTGGCATCGGCCGGAACGACGATCGTATTGCACTTTTCGGCCAGCTCCGAGATGGTTCCCATGCGGATCGACACGGCGGTATTGGTGAGGACGATTTCGGCCCCCTCCTCCACGGCGCGTTCCGCCACTTTCCAGGCTATCGACTGCTCGTTGAGCGCACCGAAAATCAGACCTTTCTTTCCTTTCAATAAGTTGTATGACATCGTAATTCAGTTTAAAAATCCGGACAAATATAACACTTATTTTTGAATTGACCCGCCCGACGACCCAAACAAACACTCCTGCACCCCGACAGGGCAATATCCCTGCGGCTTGTCGGGGGCTTTTCGACGGGGAGGCGGCCCTCTTCGGCACGTCGGGCCGGAATGCGCCCGGAAGATGCCGCCAGCAGGCCGGAGAGGAGTTTCCCGTCGCCGGAAGCCAATGCCCCGGCCGGACGGGAAGTCCCGCGCCCCCGCAATCGGAAAGGACGCAGACAGTCCCGCAGCGCGACAGACCGCCGGACCCGACCATGCGATCGTCACCCGATTGCCCGCAGCGATCATGGCAGCTTGCGAAGCAGTTGTGCATCGACCGAGAATCCCGGCGATTCAGCTTTTCAACAAAATGCTACCAATCAGCAAGATGCGCGGAATCCTGTTTATCATTTCATTAACTTTCCGATTCGGGCAACGGACAAAAGATATTTTTT
>JAHHQK010000020.1 GCA_020026435.1 Alistipes sp.
TCGCGACCCCAACCTTGGCAAGGTTGTGCTCTACCAACTGAGCTATTTCCGCATGACTTATTTCGTTATTGCGATTGCAAAGGTAGGTAAAAAATCTGAATCTCCAAATAATTCGACAACTTTTTTAAAACTTTTTCAATCTCGATATTGTTAAATATTTAAAAATCAATAAGTAGTGGTGTGTGGTTTTTTTTGCCCGTTTTTACCCTCCGAAGACCGACTCTCTCGTTTTTTCGCATAACGGCGGGATGCCTCCCTCGGCATGAGTGATGCGATCTTCCCCCCCCCGGAAAATCCAAAATTTTGGGATGATTGGCGCGGAATATGGAGGTGAAGTCCTAAAGCGGGGGTTTCAGCCCCGACATGGCTTACTTGGTGCTTCGGTAGGCGGTCGGGGTCATGCCCGTGTGGCTCTTGAAGTACTTGCCGAAGAAGGACTGGTTGGGGAAGTTGAGGTAGTAGGAGATCTCCTGAATGCTCATCGAGGAGTATTTCAGCAGGTTCTTCGCCTCGAGGATCACGAAATCGTCGATCCAGCTCACGGCCGTCCGTCCGCTGGTCTTGCGGATGATGGTGGTGAAGTACTTGGGCGTGAGGTTCAGTTGGCGGGAGTAGAATCCCACGGAGCGTTCGATGTGGTAGTTCTGCGAGAGGATGCGCATGAAACGGTGGAAATACTCCTCGTTGCGGTTGCGGGGCGAGGGGACGATTTCCGTGGGAGTGGCCGATACGTGGTGGGCGATGATGCGGCATACCTTATAAATAATCATGCGCAGGGCCGTGCGGATGACCTCGGTCGAGTAGACGTCGTCGTTGTGGAACTCGCCCTCGTAGGAGATCTCGTCGAACGAACGCATGACGCTGTGCCAATCTTCGTTGTCGAGTTTGAGGGCGGGGTGCCGCTCAACGCGCAGGAAGAGCCGCGAGAGGAGTTTCAGATCGACGTTGATGCGGCGGATGAACTCCTCCTCGCAGATGATCAGGTAAACCTCGGCGTTGTCCATGGATTCGATCTGGAGGAACGTGCCCGGGAGGTTGATGTAGAGCATCTGTTCGGTGAGAGTGTAGTGGTTGAGGTTGGAGGTGATGCTGATCGAACCTTTGGAACAAAAGGCTATGGCATAGGCATTCATTCGCATCGGGTAGCGGAACATGTTGAGGTCGATCTCGTCGGCCATGTTGACCTTTGAAGCGATCAGACAACCTTCATGATAGAGATCCTCGGGGCGGAGTCCGCAGATGTCGATAAGTTGGGATAGGGAGAAGTTCTTAATTTCCTTTTTGTCCATATTATTAGCCTGTTTTGCGACAAATATAGCAATTTTCGGCAGGGTATTTCGCCGATAGGTTCAAAATCGAACCTTTTGGCGAATAGAGCCGACATAAGGGTCTGTATTGATCAGGGGGAAAGTCGCATCTTTGCATTGGATAAAAATTTTTTTTGACGATGAAGATATATACATACCTATCGTTGCTGCTGTTGGCGGCGACGTCGTGCAATGCTCCGAAGACGGCTCACGTGGCCGAACCGCTGCGCGTGGGAACTTTGGTGGCGAGAGCCTCGAATGAAACCCGCGATGCCACTTATGTGGGGGGAATCGAGGAGGAAAAGGCCGTTGCACTGAGTTTTCCGCTGGGGGGGACGCTCCTGCGTTCGGCCGTCCACGAGGGACAATATGTGTCGAAGGGAACCCTGCTGGCTGAACTGGACCGCACATCGGCCCTCCAGGCTTTCGATGCCTCGAAAGCCACGCTCGACCAGGCCGAGGATGCCTACCGCCGCCTCAAGCAGCTCTACGACGAGGAGTCGCTGCCCGAGATCAAATGGGTGGAGGTCAATACGCGTCTGAGCCAGGCTCGCGCATCGTACCGTCTGGCCGAAAAGAACCTTGAGGATTGCGTGATCCGCGCTCCGTTCTCGGGTGTGATCGGCAAGAAGAGCGTCGAGGCCGGTGAGACCGTGCTGCCGGGAGTGCCGGTGATGACCCTGTTCGAGATCGGAGAGGTGAAGGTCCACTTCTCGGTGCCCGAGCAGGAGATCTCCTCGATTTCGCCCGAGAGCCGCATCGAGGTGCGTGTCGCCGCCCTGGACAACCGTCTCTTTACGGCCGTGAAGCCCGAAAAGGGTGTCGTGGCCGATCGCATGACCCATACCTATAATGTACGTGCCGTCATTCCCAATCCGGACCGCGCCCTGCTGCCCGGCATGGTGTGCCATGTGACCGTGGCTCCGGGTGACGAGGCAGAGGTGGCCGAGATCGTGCTCCCGCTGACGGCCGTGTGCCGCATGGGCAACGGCGATCCCTTCGTGTGGGTTGTTCGCGGCGATTCGGTGAACCGCCGTGCGGTGACGCTCGGACGTCTGGTCGACAACGGCATTGTCCTCAATGGCGGCATCGAGGCCGGTGACCGCATCGTGACCGAGGGCATTCAGAAAATCGGTGAAGGTAGCAAAGTTGTTTGGTAATGAAACATTCGCGTAATATCATAGTCTTGGCGATGCGGGATTTCCGCATCACGTTCCTCATTATCGGCTGTCTGTTCCTGTTCGGACTGTTCGGACTGAAGGTGATGCCCAAGCAGGAATTCCCCGAGTTCACGATCCGTCAGGGTCTGGTCATCGGAGTCTATCCCGGCGCCACTTCCGAGGAGGTGGAGGAGCAGCTGGCCCGTCCCCTGGAGCAGTTCCTGATGACCTACAAGGAGGTCAAGCGATCGAAGACCACCTCCACGTCGGCCAACGGATTGTGTTTCGTGATGGTCGAGTTGCAGGACGAGATCAACGACAAGGACGCCGTGTGGTCGAAGATCAAGCACGGCATCACGGCCTTCAAGTCGCAGTTGCCGTCGGGTGTGGTCGCCCTGATCCCGAAGGATGACTTCGGCGACACGTCGGCCCTGCTCATCACGCTTGAATCCGACTCGCGCAGCTACCGCGAGCTCAAGGAATACATGGATGATCTGTCGGACCGTCTGCGCCGTATCGAGTCGGTGTCGAACCTGCGTCCCTTCGGCCTGCAGTCCGAGCAGATCTCGGTCTATGCCGACCGCGAACGTCTGGCGGCCTACGGAATCAGCGAGATGACCTTCTTGTCGCTGCTCTCAATGCAGGGACTGACCCCCATGGGCGGTACGGTGAGCAACTCCTCCACGGAGACTCCCATCCATCTGACCTCGCCCCTGGGCAGCGAAAGGGAGGTGGCCGACCAGATCATCTGGAGCGACCCCTCGGGACGCACGCTGAGGGTGAAGGACGTGGCCCGCGTGGTGCGTGAGTACGACGAGCCGAAGAGCTACATCATGAACAACGGCCACCGTTGCGTACTCCTTTCGATGGAGATGCGCCCGGGATTCAATGTCGTCTCCTATGGCGAGGAGGTGGACAAGGTGCTCAAGAAATTCTCGGAGGTGGTTCTCCCCGACGATGTCCGCGTGGAGCGCATTGCCGACCAGGCCAAGGTGGTCCGAGACTCGGTGGCTTCGTTCCTGAGGGACCTGCTGATCTCGATGGCCATCATCATCGGTGTGATGATGTTGCTCTTCCCGTGGCGTTCGGCTGTGGTGGCAGCCATCACCATTCCCCTGTCGACGGCCATCTCCATCGGATTCATGTACGCCTGCGGCATCCCGCTCAATACGGTGACGCTCGCCGCTCTGATCGTGGTGCTGGGTATGATCGTCGATAACTCCATCGTGGTTATCGACGGCTACTTGGACTACCTCTCCCGGGGGCATTCGCGCTGGTTTGCCGCCGTGGAGAGTGCCCGCGAGTTCTTCCCCTCGCTGTTCCTGGCCACGATCTGCATCTGCATGATCTTCTTCCCGCTGCTGGTGACCAACAAGGGTATCATCCTCGACTTCATCACCTATTTTCCCTGGACGGTGGCCATCAACCTTCTGGTGTCGCTGCTGCTGGCCATGATCGTCATCCCGTTCCTGGAGATCGTCATCATCCGCAAGGCTCCCGTGCAGGATCCCGCCAAACCGTCATTCACCGACCGCATACAGCGTCAGTACCGCAAGATCCTGGTGTGGACCTTTCGCCACGGATGGCTCACCATCGGACTGGGTGCCCTGTCGGTGGTCGTGGCACTGATGATCGTTCCCTACCTCAATTTCCGAATGCTGCCCTATGCCGACCGCGACCAGTTTGCCGTGGAGATCTACCTTGGGGGTGATACGCCGCTGGAGCGTACGGCCGAGGTGGCTGATTCGGTCTACAAGGTGCTGAAGGCCGACCCGAGGGTGACCTCCATCACCTCGTTCATCGGCTGTTCGTCGCCGCGTTTCCAGATGAGTTACGCCCCGCAGGTGGCCGGTAAGAACTACGCACAGTTCATCGTCAACACCACCTCGCTCGGCGACACGGAGGAACTCCTGGACGATTATGCCGACACGTGGGCCGACCGTTTTGCGGATGCCCACGTCAAGTTCAAGCAGCTTGACTACCAGAATGTCCCCTCGCTGGAGCTGCGTTTTTATGGCGATGACATCGACTCGCTGCACGTCGCAACGGACCGACTGATGGCCCGTATGCGCGAGATGCCCGGGCTGAAATGGGTCCACACGGACTACGACCAGCCGCAGGCCGTGGTCGACGTGCGCCTCGATCCCGTGGCGGCGTCGCAGCTGGGCATCACCCGCACGACGGCCGCCGCCAACCTGGCCCTGGCCGGAGGCGATGTGCCCCTGGGTTCGATCTGGGAGGGGGATTACCAGATGCCTGTGGTGCTGAAGATCGACACCTCGGTCAAGGGTGACCGCACGCTGTCGGATGTCGAGAACACCTACATCTCGACCCCGGTGCCGAGTGTGAGCGTGCCTCTGCGTCAGGTTGCGAGCGTCGAGCCGCGTTGGAGCGAGAGCCGCATTGTCCACCGCAACGGAATGAGGTGTATGTCGGTGACGGCCGATCTGAAACGCGGGGCCAATGCCCTCCAGATGCTGGGCAAGATCCGCCACGTGGTCGAGCAGGAGATGACCCTGCCGCGCGGTGTGGAGTTCGAGATCGGCGGTGAGTACGAATTCGACCAGGAGACCATGCCGCCGATTGCCGCCGGACTGGGTATCTCGCTGGTGATCATATTTGTCTTCATCCTGATCAACTTCCGGATGTTCGGCATCACGACGGTGGTCATGCTCTCGATGAGCCTTTGCCTGTTCGGAGCGATGATCGGATTGTGGATCTCGGGCTTCACGATCGGCATCACGGCCGTGCTGGGCTTCATCACCCTGCTGGGTATGATTGTCCGCAACGTGATCCTGATGTATCAGTACGCCGAGGAAAAACGTATCGTCAACCGCTGGCCGGCACGCATTGCCGCCTATGATGCGGGGCGTCGCCGTATGGTGCCGATTTTCCTGACGACGGCCACCACGGCCGTGGGTGTGATCCCGATGATCATGAGCGGAAGTACGTTCTGGACACCGGTGGGTGTGACGATTTTTGCGGGAGGCATCGGTTCGCTTGTACTGGTGGTCACGGTGCTCCCGGTTCTCTACTCCAAAATTTTCAAGTGATGAAACACAGACTTTCGATATTTCTGCTGACGGGAGCCTTCCTCGGGCTCTCGTCCGTGGCCGTGGCGCAGACCCTCTCGCTGGAGGAGTGCCGCGCCGCCGCCCTGGAGCATAACCGCACGCTGGCTTCGAGCCGCCTCGAATTGGAGGCTTCGCGCCAGATGCGCCGTGAGGCTTTGACGAATTATTTCCCCAAAATCGCCGCCAAGGGCGGTGTGTTCCAGGCTCAGAACGGACTGGTGCAGGCCGATATCTCGGTGCCGCTGAATCTGCCGCCGAGCCTTCCGCTGCCGCAGTTGCCGCCGCTGGAGGTGCCGCTGTCGTTCATGAAGCGGGGCTTTGTGGTCAATGTCACGGTCGTGCAACCCGTCTTTGCGGGTCTGAAGATTGTCAACGGCAACAAGTTGGCCCGTCTGGGCGAAGAGGTCGGCGAGTTGCAGGTGCGCAAGAGTGAGGGCGAGGTCCGGGAGAAGACCGACACCTATTTTTGGCAGATCGTCGCCCTGAAGGACAACCTTTCGACACTCCAGGCCGTGGACCGTCAGCTGGACGAGATCCATCGTCTGGTGGAGCTTTCGGTGCGGGCCGGCCTGGTGACCAAGAACGACCTGCTGCGCGTCGAGCTGCGCCGCCAGGAGATCGCCTCGGCCCGTCTGAAGTTGGAGAACGGCATCCGCCTCTCGAAGATGTTGCTGGCCCAGCATATCGGCATGAAGTGGGAGGGGTTCGATATCGGTCATGCGGATTTTGAACATCCGTCGGATCCCGCGTCGTGCTACGTCGACATGGACGAGGCGCTGGATCGGAGGGCCGAGTATCAGATGGCACAAAAGAATGTCGAGGCCCAGAAGTACAGGAAACGGATGGAACGCGGCAAGATGCTTCCCACGGTGGGCATCGGTGCCGGTTACCAATACTATAACCTCACGGAGAAGCCTCTCAATACGGGTATGGTCTTTGCCGAGGTGAGCGTGCCGATTTCGGACTGGTGGGGTGGTTCCCACTCCTTGAAACGTGCCCGCATCGCCGAGCAGCAGGCCGAGAACCGACGCCTGGAAGCCGAGGAGATGATCATGATCGAGATCGAGAAGTCGTGGAACGATCTGCAGGAGGCTTACGCCCAGATCCAGATCGCCCGCCGTTCGGTATCCTCCTCGGAGGAGAACCTGCGCCAGCACCGCAACTTCTATGGTGCGGGTACGGCCTCGATGACCGACCTGCTGGATGCCGAGACCCTCTATACGCGTTCGCGCCACGAACTGACGGCCGCCCTCTCATCCTACTACGCCGCCCAGGCCGCCTATATGCGTGCCACGGGACGGTAGAGAGGGGGTGAGGTGAAGATACAGCCCTCGGGAGAGGATTTCTTTCCCGAAGAAAACGACGGAAAAACATTCCGTCGTTTTTTTTGTGTCGAAAAGACCGGAATTTGCTAAAAAATCCCTACCTTAGAGGATGGTTTAAAACTAACGAACTCAAAACTTCCCATAATGAAAAGACTACTTCCTTTATGTCTGTTTCTCGGAATGTTCCTGGCGACGTCCTGCGCCGAGGAGCATCTGATCGGCAATGCCGCCGACCGCAAGGTCATTGCCGAGGATTTTGAAGCCCGTAAGCAGGAATTCCCCACGGGGGATCTCTTTACGGTATTCGATCGTGAGCTGACGACGCCTCAGGAGGAGGCGTTGCGTTTCCTCTACGCCTATATGCCGCTGGGCGATCTGGCCGGCCATTCGGGGGACTATTTCCTTGAGCAGGTCGACTATTCGCTGCGTGCCCGCCGCGAGATGCCGTGGGGTGTGAGCGTCCCCGACCGCGAATTCCGCCACTTCGTGCTTCCGATCCGTGTCAACAACGAGAACCTCGACGACAGCCGCCGCGTGTTCTACGAGGAGCTGAAGGAGCGTGTGGGCCATCTCTCGATGCATGATGCCGTCCTGGAGATCAACCACTGGTGCCATGAGAAGGTGATCTATACCCCCTCGGACGGACGTACCTCCTCGCCTCTGGCCTCGGTCCGCACGGCTCACGGCCGTTGCGGTGAGGAGTCGACCTTCGCCGTGGCCGCCTTCCGTGCCATGGGTATCCCCGCCCGCCAGGTCTATACGCCGCGCTGGGCTCATACCGACGACAACCACGCCTGGGTTGAGGTGTGGGTCAACGGCCAATGGTATTTCCTGGGTGCGTGTGAGCCCGAGCCGGTGCTGAATCTGGCGTGGTTCAATGCGCCCGTGTCGCGCGGAATGATGATGCACACCAATGTCTTCGGCCGTTACAACGGTCCCGAGGAGGTGATGCGCCGCACGAAGATCAATACGCAGATCAACGTGACGGAGAACTATGCCCCCACCGCCAAGGCCGATCTTACGGTCGTTGACAAGGAAGGCAATCCCGTGGAGGATGCCCTGGTGGAGTTCAAGGTCTACAACTACGGCGAGTATTTCACCGTGGCCAGCAAGAAAACCGACGAGAAGGGTCACACCTCGCTTTCGGCCGGAAAGGGCGATATGCTGGTGTGGGTGTCGAAGGACGGACGCTACGGTTTCGACCGTCTGACGTTCGGCCGTCAGCCCGAGCTGGAGATCCGTCTGGACAAGACCCCGGGCGATGAGTTCGAGCGCGAGCTGGAGATCATCCCTCCCGTCGAGAACAGCAATATCCCCGATGTGACCCCCGAGCAGCGTGAGGAGAACACCGTGAGAATGCTCCGCGAGGATTCGATCCGCAATGCCTACATCGCCACCTTCCCCACGGCCGACGAGGCTCGCGAGCTGGCCCGCAAGCAGGGCCTGGAGGAGTCGGTGGTGGTGAACCTGATCCGCGAGTCGAGAGGCAACCACGCCGCGATCTCCGATTTCCTGAAGTCGCTCTCCACGCCCGAGGAGAAGCAGGCCGGTGTCGATCTGTTGGGACGCCTGGCCCGTAAGGACCTGCGCGATGCGACGATCGACGTGCTGGAGGATCACCTCAAGACCCCCATTCTGGACAAGGACGACGAAATCTTCCGCGAGTATGTCCGCAACCCGCGTATCTCGATCGAGATGCTGACTCCCTACAAGTCGTTCTTCCGCCGTGTGATCAGCGAGTCGGAGGCCGAGGCCTTCCGCAAGGCTCCGCTGACGCTGGCCCGCTGGGTGGCCGACAATATCCGCGTGGACCGCTACTGCAACCTGGGGGCCGATCCCATTTCGCCCGAGGGTGTATGGCGCACGCGTACGTCCGATGTCCGCAGCCGCAACATCTTCTTCGTGGCCATGGCCCGCAGCATCGGCATCCCGGCCCGCATCGACGAGGTGACGGGCAAGGTGCAGATCATGTCCGAAAAATCGGCGATCGACATCGATTTCGAGCAGGTTGAGGAGACGGTGGCCCCCACCGGAAAACTTGTGCTGGACTACACCCCCATCGAGAACCTCGACGATCCGAAATACTACGCCCACTTCACCATCTCGCGTCTCACGCAGGCGGCTTCGCCGTCGTTGCTGGCCTATGAGGAGGGTGAACTCGACATGGGCGGCGGTACGACCTGGGCCAAGCGCTTCAAGAAGGGTACTGCAATCGACACGGGACACTACCTCCTGGTGACGGGTACGCGTCTGGCCAACGGAGGCGTGTTGTCGAAGATCTCAACCTTCTCGATCGAGGAGGGCAAGACCACCGAAAAGCAGCTGACCATGCGTGAGTCGAAGGATGAGATCCGTGTGATCGGCAGCTTCAATTCCGAGTCGGTGTTCCGCTCGGGCGAGAAGGATTGTTCGATCCTTTCGGCTACGGGTCGCGGTTACTTCGTGGTGGCCGTGCTGGGTATGGGCCAGGAGCCTACGACCCACGCCCTGCGCGATCTGGCCGCCGCAGGCAAGGATCTTGAGCAGTGGGGTCGCAAGATCGTGTTGCTGTTCCCCGACGAGCGTCAGCTGAAGATGTTCCGCAAGGAGGACTATCCGGGTCTTCCCTCGACCATCGTCACGGGTGTCGATGCTTCGGGTGAGATCCGCAATCAGATCCTGCGCGAGATGAAGTGCCGTGATAAGGTGACTCTGCCGCTGGTACTCATCGGCGATACCTTCAACCGCGTGGTCTTCTTCACGCAGGGTTACACCATCGGTCTGGGTGATCAACTCAACAAGGTGATCCACAAATTATAGACCTGCATCATCGGAATCGGGCGGGCCTTCCGGATTCGGCAGGGCCCGCCCGATTTTGATGGTTTCGCATACGCCTGCATCGGGGTGTACTCCGGCCGTAGCCGTTTGCATACGTTGTACTTATTTGCTTCTGGCGGCCTCCGCTGCAAGGTGTGGCCTCCGAATGTCCCCGATGGAGGCTGTCCGTTGTTTGAAAATCGTAAACACAACGTGAATACCGAAATACTGAAACCGCCACCCGACAATCGCAATACAAGGATTGTCGGGTGGCGGTTTTCTTGTGTGTTTTCTTGTGGAAATGCGGCCTTAGAGTGGGGCTTCCCCGGAAATAATTGCGGGAATGTTCGTGTTTTGCATTCTTTCTTTTTGATAGTTCATTCCTTTAATTCGGGATAGGCGGAAATGTTTTTTGAAAGGGAGGATTGGCGTTTTTTGCTCTTTCCTTTGTGACGGGGTCGTTGGAAACATTGTCTTTGAGGGGGACGGATGTCTGGCATTTTTACTCTTGGGGGAGCATGGCGATTTTACCTCTTGTCCAGCTCCTTTTTTTTGTGACGGGGACGGGTATGTTTTTCGGAACAGGATGGCCGATTGAGGTTGCGAGCAGAGTGGGGTTCAGGTTAAGGAGGAGATGAATGCTTTGAGGATTTGGGTGAGGGGCTTTTCCCCTTCCTTCCTTCCTTCCTTCCTTCCTTCCTTCCTTCCTTCCAGGGGCTGAGAGAGGGTAGGGCTTTTATTCGATAAGGCCCTCGCGGCGGAATGAGAAATCGCCCTCGCGGGAGATGATGACGTGGTCCAGCAGGCGGATGTCGAAAAGGGCGGCGGCACGTGCCACACGATCGGTGAGTGTGCGGTCGTGGGGACTGGCCGAGGCTGCTCTCGAGGGATGGTTGTGGATCAGGATGATCTGTGTGGCCAGGAGTTCGAGGGCGCGTTTGATGACGAGCCGATGGTCGACGACCGTGGCCTGCACTCCGCCCTGGCTGATGCGCATATATTCGATGATGCGGTTCGACGAGGTGAGGAATATCGCCCAGCACTCCTCGTGGGGTAGACCCTCAAGACGCGGACGGAAGATCCTTACCACATCGTCGCTGTGGGTGATGGTGTCGGCCTCGCGACCCTTCTCCAGGGTGATCCGGCGGCCTATTTCCGCGGCAGCCAGGATCTGTGCGGCCCGTTTCAGACCGATACCTCCGATCATGCGCAGACGGGCCGGATCCGTTTCTGAGAGCCGGCGCAGCGATCCCGCCGAGGCCTTCAGAAGGGCTTCTACTGCCTGGGAATCCTCCATGAGGATACCCAATAATTCTCCGTCCGTAAGGTTTTTGATGCCCCGGGCCGAGAGTTTGTCGATGATCGAAGCCATGGTTGAGGGGCTATTGGGAGAGTTTGTCCAGGCGATCCAGCAGATCGGCACACTCCTCGTCGCTCAGGCTATGCGAAACGGAGTAGGCGGCCTGTTGTTCGGCTATTTTTTTCGAGTCGCCCGAGCCGTGGCCCACCTCCATGTTGTCGATCAGCACCTTGGCGTAGAACACCGGATGGATCGACGAGTAACCCTTGTCGTGGGCGGTTTGGAACTCGATGGTGTGGTGGTTTTTCTGGCACCACTCGATCAGACGGCTCTTGAAGTCTGTCTCCGAATGGGTCAGGTTGTCCACATTCAGATAGTTGACGTAGAGGTTGTTGATCAGCAGACGGTTGACAAATTCGTAGCCCTGGTCCAGGTAGACGGCACCCATCATCGCCTCGAAGGCGTCGCCATAGATATGTTTTTGGGAGATGTTGACACCTCCGTTGGAGATCACCGCGCGGTCCAGACCCAACTCGATGGCCAGGGCATTGAGCGACTGGCGCGAGACGATCTTCGAGCGCAACTGGGTGAGTGCTCCCTCGTCGTATTCGGGATATTCGATGAACAGATAGTCTGAAGTGACGGACTCGATGACGGCATCGCCCAAGAATTCGAGCCGTTCGTTGTTGATCGAGCGTCCGTCCTCCAAAACTAAAGAAGCTGACTTGTGAATCAAAGCCAGCTTGTAAAGTTCGATGTTATGGGGGATGATCCCGAACATATCATCGATAATCTTGTAATACTCCTTGTCCTGCCCGAAATTCCTCTTCAGAGGTCTTAGTATAAAGTCCAGCACGGCAAGCGTATGTTTAGTACTTGCGGAAAATAACCGTCGAGTTGTGACCGCCGAATCCGAACGTGTTGCTTAGGGCATAGTTCACCTCGCGCTTCTGAGGAGCGTTCAGCGTAAGATTCAGTTTCGAGTCGATCGCGGGGTCGAGATTTTCGCAGTTGATGGTCGGCGGGATCGTGCCATTGTTGATGGCGTAGATGCAGGCCAAAGCCTCTACGGCTCCGGCAGCACCGAGCAGGTGGCCGGTCATCGACTTGGTCGAAGAAATATTGACGTCGTAGACCTTGTCGCCCCATACCGAGCAGATGGCCTTCAATTCGGGGAGGTCACCGGCGGGGGTCGACGTACCGTGGACGTTGATGTAGTCAATATCTTCGGGAGCAATATTAGCATCTTTCAATGCATCGCGCATCGCTTTGATGGCACCCTTACCCTCGGGGTGGGGGGCCGTGAAGTGGTAAGCATCGGCCGAAGCGCCGCTACCTACGATTTCGCAATAGATCTTCGCACCGCGAGCCTTGGCGTGCTCCAGCTCCTCGAGGAAGAGTGCTCCAGCACCCTCACCGATGATGAAGCCGTCGCGATCCTTGTCGAAGGGACGCGAAGCATGCTGAGGATCATCGTTACGCGTTGAAAGCGCCTGCATGGAGTTGAATCCACCGACCGACGGTTCGTTGACGGCGGCTTCGGATCCTCCGGTGACCATCATATCGGCTTTGCCGTAGCGGATGGCGTCGAAAGCACTGATCAGACCGTGGTTCGACGATGCGCAGGCCGACACGCAGCAATAGTTCGGACCCATGAAACCGTGCTTCATGGCGATAAAACCGGCGGCGATATCGGAAATCATACGCGGAATAAAGAACGGGCTAAACCGAGGGGTTTTGTTACCCTCGGCATAACCCATACACTCATCGAAGAAGGATTTGATTCCTCCGATGCCCGAACTCCAGATTACACCGACCTGCTCTTTGTCGACAGTGTCGAAATCGATACCCGTGTCCGCCACGGCCTGATCGGCTGCGATGAGGGCATACTGGGTGAAGAGGTCGTATTTACGCACCTCCTTGCGGTCGAAGTACTGGCTCGGATCGTAATTCTTTACTTCACAAGCGATTTTGGTCTTAAATTTTTCAGCGTCAAAATGAGTAATGGGGCCGGCGCCGCTTACGCCCTTTTCCATATTAGAGAAAAACTCTTCGACATTATGGCCGAGCGGATTGATCGTGCCAATACCCGTAACAACAACTCTTCTTTCTGTCATAAATTTAAGGCTTTATTCGTTCGTGAAATTTAGGTTCGATGATTATTTCTTGTGCGATTCGATGTAGTTGATTGCGTCACCTACGGTTGCAATCTTCTCGGCATCCTCGTCGGGAATCGTAATATCGAAAGCCTTCTCAAACTCCATGATCAGCTCTACGGTGTCGAGCGAGTCTGCGCCCAGGTGATTCGTGAAGCTTGCTTCGGGTACTACCTCCGACTCCTTAACACCGAGTTTGTCAACGATGATCTCGACAACTTTGGATTGAACATCTGCCATAATTTTAAATTTTTAGTTAAACAATTATTTTGAAATGTTTTAATATCAATTAATATGTAAATCTGCGCAAAAGTAACACTTTTTTTATTACTTTTGACAAAAAGCAATGATTTTTTATTAATAATTTTTTCGACATTTAGCACATTTTATAGTTAAACATTTTAATACTCAGATAATTATGAAACTTCTTTTGATCTCCAATTCCACCAATGCCGGTGAGGAATACCTGCGTTATCCCATGCCTCAGATCGAGGAATTCCTTCAAGGCATCAGCGAAATAGTCTTTGTACCCTACGCCGCCGTGACTTTCTCCTACGACGAGTACGAGCAGAAAGTCCAGAAGCGTCTGGGTGAGATCGGCGTGCGTGTGCGCTCGGTTCACCACGAGGCCGATCCCGCCAAGCTCATCCGCGAGGCCCAGGCCGTGTGTGTGGGTGGCGGCAACACCTTTGCCCTCTGCAAGAAGATGCAGGAGCAGGGGCTCATGAAGGCTATCCTGGCCAAGATCAACAGCGGTACACCTTATATGGGATGGTCGGCCGGCAGCAACGTCTCCTGCCCGACGCTTTGCACCACCAACGATATGCCCATCGTTCAGCCCGAGTCGTTCGAGGCCATCGGTGCCATTCCTTTCCAGATCAACCCCCACTACCTCGACGCCAACCCCGAGGGGCATGCCGGCGAGACGCGCGAGCAGCGTATCCTGGAGTACATCGAGGCCAATCCCGGCCGTTGGGTCGTGGGCCTCAGGGAGGGCTGTATGCTCCGTATGGACGGCGAGCGTTTCGAGCTGATCGGCAAGCGTCCGATGCGTATCTTCCGCAAGGGCATCGAGCCTTACGAGGTACACGCGGGCGACGATCTGAGCTTCCTGCTGAAATAATCCGCCGGAAAAAACGAATATCCCTTCTGCGGCGTAAGCCTGCCTGCGGCCCCGGGGCTGCAGGAGGCTTTGCCGTTTGTGGATTCAGCGATCATGATTCCTGCCGAGTCGGGGAGCCGCGGGGAGCGTGCCGCGGTCGAGTATCTGCGCCGGAGAGGCTACGAACTGGTGGCCGTGAACTGGCGTGATGGGTGTTACGAGCTTGATATTGTGGCTCGTAAGTGCGGCGTCGTGCATTTCGTGGAGGTCAAGACCCGTCTGCGCGGAGGCCTCACCGCACCCGAAGAAGCGATGACCTTCCGCAAGCGGACGGCTCTGCGCCGGGCCGTGGAAGCCTACCTTTCCTATACGGGATGGGCGGGTGAAATACAGATGGATCTGATCGCCGTGGAGTATCTCCCCGAGGGGGAATGCCGGGTCAGGATGATCGAAAACGCCGTGGAATACAACTGGTAATTTGGCTTTCCCGACAATTTACACTACCTTTGTCGAGATAATGTGAATACATTGGGGGAATCGGAACGCTCCGTGCGCGGGGATTTCCCGAAAAATGGAACAATAATATACCGCAAAATATTAGCGCCGATGTGGTTTTATAATTTCGGTTTAAGAGTCTACGCGTGGCTGATCCGCCTGGTGTCGGTGCGTCATGCCAAGGCTAAATTGTGGATTGACGGACGTAAGGATCTGTTCGGAAGAATGGCCCGCACGATCGATCCTAAAGCGCGTATCGTATGGATACACGTGGCTTCGTTGGGAGAATTCGAGCAGGGACGTCCCATTATCGAGAAGATCCGCAAGGAACATCCCGAATACAAGATTCTGGTCACCTTCTTCTCTCCGTCGGGTTACGAGATCCGCAAGAACTATAAGGAGGCCGACTATATCTTCTACCTGCCGATCGACACGCCGCGCAATGCCCGCCGTTTTCTCGACGTGGCCCATCCCGAGATCGCGATTTTCGTGAAATACGAGTTTTGGCTGAACCTGCTCGGTGAGTTGCGCCGTCGCCGGATCCGCACCTATATCGTTTCGGCCATCTTCCGCCGCAATTCGATCTTTTTCCGTCCCTATGGCGGGCTGTGGCGTCGTGCGCTGGAGGCTTTCGAGACGATGTTCGTCCAGAACGAGGAGTCGAAGAAACTGCTCGGCGAGCTGGGCTTCGACAATGTGCTCATCGCCGGAGACACGCGTTTCGACCGTGTGGCCGAGATTGCGCGGGCGGCCAGGCATATCGACATCATCGAACGTTTCAAGGGTGAGGACCGTCTCTTTGTGGCGGGATCGACCTGGGGACCCGATGAGGAGTTGCTGATCCGTCTGATGAACGACAACCCCGGTGTGAAGTTCGTCGTCGCTCCCCACGAGATGGACCGTGAGCGCATAGCCCACCTCATGGAGTCGACCCGCGGCGGTGCGGTGAGGTTTACGGAGTGTACGCCCCACACGGTCTTTGCATCGAAGCAGCTGCTGGTGCTCGATACGGTCGGACTGCTGGCCTCGGCCTATGGCTACGCCACGTGGAGCTACATCGGAGGAGGCTTCGGTGTCGGTATCCACAACACGCTGGAGGCCGCTACGTTCGGACTCCCGGTGGCCTTCGGTCCGAACTACCACAAGTTCAAGGAGGCGCGGGACCTGGTGGCTTTGGAGGCTGCGCGTTCGGTGTCGACCTACGAGGAACTGAGCGAGTGGTTTGTGCCTTTGCGCGACAACGAGGATCATCTCCACAAGACGGGACGCATTGCCCGGGATTACACCATGCGTCACCAGGGTGCAACCTCGATCATTACCAAGACAATTTTCCATTAGCAGGGTACGGATCCCTTCCAATGGGAAATTCCCTTCCCTAATTTTTTTATACCCGAGACCTTTCCCTCTGTGGAGCGGTCTCGGTTTTTTTGTGCCGGGAGTTGCTGCTGGAATCGAGGATGGGGCGATGGAAAAGGCGGAGGAAAAGGCGGAGGAAAAGGGCGTGTTTCAGATCTGTTCTTGTTTCAGCCCAGTTCAGCCCCGTCTTGTTCCGTTCCGTCTTTGCTCCCACCGTCTTTCTTTACTTTTGATCGTGTGCGTCTGTATGCCATGAGGAAGGAAAGTTGTTAGGCTGGGGGTTGGAGGATTTGCTTTTGCGGTTTGGTGTCGGGGTCTTCGGACAGAGGGTGTTTGGAGGCCTTGTGCCTGGTGGACTTTTGGGGTCGGTTGCTCGTGAGTCCTGCTCCGAAGTCGGGGCGTTGGGACACAAGCAGAGGTGTGGTGCAATGACAAAATATATGAAATCACCCCTGCCACAGATGACTGCGACAGGGGTGTTTTTGGGGGGGCGTTTGGATATTCCTCCTTTTATTGGTCCGTGCGGGTTATTTGTGTCCGATGCCGCGAGAGAGGATCCATTGCGTGATGTCGGAGAGTACCTCCTCGTCGATGGTTGTCTCGATCTGGACGTATTCGTTGCTCAGTCCCGTGGTGCAGGGCTGGAAGAGGTGGTTCAGGTTGGGATAACGCTTGACGGTGAGCCTGCGCGTGGGCAGCAACTGCTCCAGACGGCCCAGATGCGCCTCGGCATTGACCTGCGTGTCGCGTTCGCCGTTGAGGGCCAACATCGGGATGCGGCTGGCGCGGATGATGTCCTCGGCGGGATCGTAGCGCAGGAAGAAGTAGAGCCACGGCGATGCACTCACGGCGTCGTAGCTTCGGAGCAGCGATTCGCGCAGGGTGATGGGCAGCTTGGTGGCCGTGGGGAGATTGCTCAGGCGAGTCTTGTGGAGGCGGGTGTTGTGCTGAAGATCCCAAAGACCGCGCACGCGCATGAAGTCGAAGATGTTCTTCAGAAAATCCAGGGATTGCTCGGTCACCTCCAGCGGGAGTCCCGCACCGCTCAGAGCCGTGCGGTTTTGGGCGATCAGTACCTGGTCGCCGCGCAGGGTCGATCCCGCCATCGAAACCAGGAAGTTGATCTTGCGCTCGCGGGCGGCGGCCATGAAGGCGATCGTGCCGCCCTCGCTGTGGCCTATGATTCCGCACTTGATCTTGGCCGTTTCGGGACGTGTGCGCAGGTAGTCCCACGCGCCGAGGGCATCCAGACACATGTTTTCAGTGGTCGAATACTCCAGTTTGGCGGCCTCTTCCTTGCTGAGACCGTAGCCGCGGTCGTCGTAGCGCAGGACGGCGATGCCGCGGCGCGTCAGATAGTCGGCGATGACGGCAAAGGGCTTGTGCTGGGCGATCTCCTCATCGCGGTTCTGCGTGCCGCTGCCCGTCACCAGGATCACGGCGGCAAGGGGGTTGCCGTCGGCGGGCAGGGTCAGCGTGCCGTTGAGGGTCAGACTCTTGTCGCGGCTCGGGAACGAAACCTCGCTTACGGTGTAGGGATAGGGTGCCCGGGGTTCCTGCGGACGGTTGACCTTTTGGGGTCTCTCGGGGGCGAGGATCAGCGGAAATTCCAGCCCGTTCTGATAGAATGTGCCCACGATCATCTTCGGAGTGGGCATCACGCCCTTGTAGGAGGCCTTCAGTGCGGGCATCTCCAGCTCGATGGCCTTACCCTCGACCCGCACCTGCTCGACGGGAATGCCGCTGACCCCCTGGTCGGGACTGTCCATTGTGGCGGTGTAGCCTTCCGCTGCGGCTTTGAGTTGGAAGATCAGTCGGATTTTGTTGTCGTTGAATGAGAGCAGACCACCCCAGCGACCTGCGAAATCCTGCCCCAGGGCCACAATCGGCAGAAGGGCGAGAAGGGTGAAGAGGAACTTTTTCATGGCACAAACATTTTGTGAGATCACCCGTCTAAAAGATCCAAACGGGTTTGGTCTCTTATCCGCTATAAATATAGCGATTTTTTTCGGGAAAGGCTAATTTTTCCGCGGTAAATCCTGGAGGAAAATCCGACCGGAAAACACCTTGTCGGTATCGGGTGCTTACCTATAATATATAGGTCTGCCGGAAAAATATCTCCCCGCACCTTTTACGGGTGCGGGGAGTATGGATCAAAAGGGGGCTTTCCCTTATTCGAGATCGCGGATCTCATTGACGGCGGCCGCCACGATCTCGGGGGCGGTCACGTCGATCCGGTATTCGTCTATGTGGACCACACCACCCATCGACACCCTCGGGTTGTGGTAGCGCATACCGCTCTCGCGGGGCAGGCGTCCCGAGAAATGGAACTCGCGGGCATGAGTCTCCAGGGCGATCTTACGGATGTTCGACGGACGCACACCGCATCCGGGCATGATGATGATTCGCTCACCGGCCCGGTCCACAAGCTCCTTGAGCAGGGGAATTCCCTCCTCGGCCGTGGCTTCCTGACCCGAAGTGAGGATCCGCTCGCAGCCCAGCGAGATGATCTGTTCGAGGGCCTGGAACGGGTCGCGGCACATGTCGAAGGCACGGTGGAAGGTGACGCTCATCCCGCGGGCAGCCTCCATGAGGTGTTGCATGGCCTCCATATCGACCCCACCGTCCCGGTTGAGGCATCCGAATACCACACCGTCGGCCCCGGCCTTGCGGGCGGCCTCAATGTCGCGGCACATGATTCCGATTTCGGAGGGCGAGTAGAGGAAATCACCGCCACGGGGACGGATGATGACATGGAGACGGGTGGTGGAGAGCAGCTCGCGGGCCGCCATGATCTCACCCCAGGAGGGTGTTGTTCCCCCCTCGGGGATTCCGGCACACAACTCCACACGGTAGGCTCCTCCCTCCTGTGCGCGGGCGGCACTCTCGGCCGAAGATGCGCAGATCTCGATTTTCAAAGACATTATTTCCTGGCGGGTTTTAATTTTAATTCAACAACATAGTCCGTATCGGCCGGCACTTCGGGCAGGGTGAGCAAAACACCGCCCTCGGTGGCTGTGGCACGGATCGGGGTACGGTCGATGAACTTCACGGCCGACACTACCTTGTCCCGGACGGGTACGAATAAGGCGCGGTCCTTCAGGTCGAGGATGTGGACGAACATACGGTCATCCTTGCGCGTCACCACACCCCACGGACGGGGGGCAACATCGCCGGCACGTGTGCCGTAGATCGTCTCGCCGTACTGCTCCATCCACCGGCCGATCTCGGCCAGACGCTGCACGGCTACACGCGGCAGCTCGCCGTTGGGTTGCGGGCCGATGTTGAGCAGCAGGTTGGCATCCCGTCCGGCGGCACGCACCAAATAGCGGATGAGCGTTTCGGTCGACTTGTAGTTCTGATCCTGGATGCGGTAGCCCCACATTCCGTTCATCGTCTCGCAGGTTTCGAGCGGCAGGCGGCTGATGGCCTGGCCGGAGAGTCCTGCGGTATTCTCGCCCGGAAGGTCGCGCTCGAAGATCTGGATATCCTCGCCCTCGAAGGGGATCATGTGGTGGTTGTTGCCGATCAGACAGGAGGGTTGCAGACGGTGGATCAGAGCATACTGCTCGGGCAGCTGCCAGTCGAAATCGGGCTCCTGATCCTTGTCCCAAAGGCCGTCGAACCAGATGGCGCCGATCTTGCCGTAGTTGGTCAGCAGTTCGGTGAGCTGTCCGTTCATGAAACGGTAGTACGACGGCCAGTCACCGTGGCCCTTGGGTCGGCCTGTGCCGTGACCCGTGCGGCCCTCGGGGTAGTCGTCGCGGCGCCAGTCGAGGTGGGAGTAGTAGAAGTGCAGGGCGATACCCTGGCGGTGGCATTCGTCGGCCAGCTCCTTGAGCACGTCACGGCCGAAGGGGGTGGCATCGACAATGTCGAAGTCAGAGAGCTTGGTGTCGAACATCGAGAATCCGTCGTGGTGACGGCTCGTGATGCAGATGTATTTGGCACCCGAGGCCTTGATCTGCTCGACCCATTGGCGGGCATTGAAGCGCGAGGGGTAGAATCCCGAGGCCAGGAGTCCGTATTCGTCGCGGTGGATGTCGCGGGAGTTCATGTACCATTCGCCCTGGGCCGTCATGCTGTATATGCCCCAATGGAGGAAGATGCCGAAGCGGTTGGCGCGGAACTGTTCGCGGGCTTCGAGGTTCTCGGGTGTGGGCACGTAGCCCGAGTCGGGTGTGGTTTGGGGGTTGGCACCCCAAAGTGATCCTCCGAGCAGCAGGGCTGCCAGGGAGATTCCGGTTTTGCGGATAAGATGATGAGTCATGGATTTTAGAGTTAGCGTTTTACAAATATACGAAAACAGGGGCGGAGTGCCAAGAACAAACCGAATTTTTCCTGCCGGTGCCTGTCCTTACTTTGCGGTGTCCCTTAGGGAGTGGATGCTCCCGGGGGGGGGAGAATACAAAAAAGAGGGCGTGTCACAATGATGAAATACAACACAAACTCCCCCTTGCCACAGATATTTACGGCAAGGGGGAGCTTTTTGAAAGGAAGATTCTGACAGACCTTTTTGTATCTGATCAGAAGTTGAACAGGTAATTCATGAAGAAGTTCCAGAACGTCACCACCCCGATGGCGAAAAGTTTCGAGAGGTAGAAGTTCAGCTTGAAGCGGTCGTTGAGCAGGTAGATCGTCAGGTTGTTGATCGCAAGACCGATGAGCGCGATGCCCAGAAACCTCAGGTACTGGCTGGCGATGTCGGGGTCTTCGTTGTGGAAGGTCCAGATGCGGTTCAGCACATAGTTGGTCGAGGCGGCCAGGAGGAAACCCAGCGAATTGGCCACATATTTGTTCAGGTGGAGCAGCTCCTTGCTCAGATACGTGATTCCGAAGTCGACGAAGACTCCCGAGCCGCCGACGATGCAGAATTTGATGAATTGTTCGATCATTTTTCAGTAACCTTTACAGAGATGGGTTTTCCGTTGAACCAGTGGGTGTAGCCCGGGCGGCGGAGCGTGAATCCCAGCTTGAAGTCGTGTCCGGCCAGCTCCTCGTAGACGGTGGTGTGTATCGTGCAGCGTGCCGAGCCGTGGGGCGGGAGCGTGAGGTAGGGGGCCAGGGGGTATTCGCGGACGAAGAAGCGGCCGCTCTTCCAGATTGCTGTCAGGCGGTAGTCCTCGCCCACCGTGATCTCATAGTCGTAGGGGTTGTGAAGCTCCAGTTCGAGCGTGAGTTCCTCGCCGGGGGAGACCGCTTCGTCCATCGGCGAGAGGATCTTCACATCGACGCGGCGCACGGGGCGGAAGCAGGGATCGACCCTCCAGGTGAAGTTTTTGCCGTTGGCCAGGTCGATGCTCTGCACCACGGAGGCGGAGTCGGTCGGCTCGGGCCACGATTCGAGAACGACCTCACGGCCTGCGAAGCGGTCGTCGTCGTCGCGGAACTGCCACTGGTGGGTGCGGTAGAAGATGTCGGGTTCGCAGAAGGCCTCCTCACGGGTGTAGAAGTGGTACTTGGCGGCCGTGGAGTATTTGCCGTGGAAGATCACCGGGCGGCCGTCGGCCACGTGGGCGATGGCGTCGAACGTGGCATGGTTGTCGAAGACCTCGAAGCGGATTCCCAGCGGATTGAAGATCATCTCGATGCGCACGAGGGCCAGCAGGGCCAGGGTCACCCAGCCCACACGCATGATGTAGCGGCGTGTGCGTTCGTGGTGGCGGGCATAGGCCAGCAGGGTGGAGATCAGTCCGAAGGCGATGACGATGAGCCATTGGGGCTGGATGTCGCCCTTGGCCAGGGAGGCCAGGAAGAAGAAGAAGAAGGCTACGGGGGTCCACTTCAGGGCGCGTTCCAGAGGCGTCGTGGGGCGGTTCTTGGCTATGGCCTTGATGTAGAGCGGAGCCAGGAAGGGGTTGAACACCACCCACAGATTCAGCAGATAGGTGGGTAGGTAGTCCGGTTCGAAGGTGCGGTTGCGGTCCGAGAGGTGGTAGGCAAACGAGGCCCAGTCGTGGTTGTACTGCCATATCAGATGAGGAATGAGCAGCAGCAGGGTGACGGCTCCCGCGGCGTAGGTGTGCGGACGGAGCAGCAGTCGCCAGTTGGGTATGAAGGCGAAGAGTACGACCAGGACTCCGTGGTATTTGGCGTAGGCCAGCAGGGCCATCGCCACACCCAGCATCAGCCACGCCCCGCGTTTTTCGCGGGCGAAGGCATCGAAGGCCCACAGGAATACGGCCGTGGAGAACATCAGCGGGCCGTCTGGCACGGCGATGAAGCCGTAGAGCTGCAACATGAGCATCGAGGCCGAGATCATCACGAAGAGCGAGGCGTCGCGCCGTGTGGTGTCATCCGGGCGGACCAGCCGCCAGAGGATCCACAGGTATATGGGCTGGAGCAGTGTGAAGAAGAAGCGCACGCCCAGCTCGCCTCCGAAGAGATGTTCGCCGGCCCAGACCAGCAGGGCCGTCATGGGGGGGTGGTCGAAATAACCCCAGGCGAGGTGTTCGGCAAACATGTCGTAGTAGGCCTCGTCGTGGGCCAGTTCGCTGAATCCGGCCTGCACCAGGTTGAGCAGCCACCACAGACCCAGCCACAGCATCACGATCCCATCGGGACGGAGCATGGCGTATTTCTCCTCAATAAATCGTTTCATGGAGGACAAAGTTAATAATTTTTTGCGGTTTGAAATCTTTTGCCGCCGTTTTCCTTTTCGGTGGCGGCGATTCCCCGAAAAATATCGGCCGGAGGCGAAAAAATTTTTAATAAAAATTAATTTCGACCCATAACGGCGCAGGGATGATCTCTGAGGCCGTTTTTGCGAAGAGGTGTTTATTCTCTGTTGATAAAAGGGCGGAAAAGAGTTTGAGATCCGTAAAAGTATTTCTACATTTGTCCTGCGCAAGGTTCTCAAGGACGGCGTTCGGCTGTCTTGGGATTAAAAGGGAACTCTGTGAAAATCAGGGACTAACCCCGTAGCTGTAAGCTCCGAATATGGGTCGTACACTCTTTGGCCACTGTTGGTTTGCCAACGGGAAGGCGTACGGCGGGAGCAAGTCAGAAGACCTGCCTTGCGGCAAGAGAGGTGGGACGTTTCCGCGGGAATGGAACGACCTTCCGAACAAATTACTACCGGAGTAAATACTCGAAGCGATTCGAAGGATTTGTTGAAACGGAGCGAGATGGATACGACCCTCGAAAGTCGGATTCCGGACCCTTTTTAGACGATTGGCTCATTGATCCTCAGGGATGATGGGGTGGCTGGCCATACGCCGAATCAGACGGTCGTAAATTGTCGGAAAAAGGTAGTTTGAGACATAAAAAAAGAAGAAATAATGAACCTTAAAACTACAATAAAATAAAAAGCAATGGGTATATCTGAAATAAACATAGTGAAACGCAACGGCGAGCGGGAGTTGTTTTCCGCGGAGAAGATCCGCGAGTCGGTGAAGAAGGCTTTTCTGGCTGCGGACTGCTTCTCGACGGACGAAGATCTGACGGCGATCTTGAGTCGCGTAAGGGCCTTCGAGGGAATGACTACCGAGGAGATCCGCAACGAGGTGGAGATCGCGCTCATGGCCGAGCGTTACTTTGCCGTGGCCAAGAACTACATCCTCTACCGCGAGCAGCACACCGCTTCGCGCGAGGAGGAGGCCGAACTGGACTTCCTGAAGAGCTACTGCGAGGCCGCAAACCCCGCATCGGGATCGAAGTACGACGCCAACGCCAATGTCGAAAACAAGAATATCGCAACGCTGATCGGAGAGTTGCCCAAGCAGAACTTCATCCGTCTGAACCGCCGCATCCTGACCGACCGGCTCACCTCGATGTACGGACGGGAGATGTCTGACAGGTATCTCGACCTGCTCAAGCACCACTTCATCTACAAGAACGACGAGACCTCGATGGCCAACTACTGCGCCTCGATCACGATGTATCCGTGGTTGCTGGGCGGCACGATTTCGGTGGGCGGCAACTCCACGAAGCCGACCAATCTGAAGGCTTTCTGCGGAGGATTCGTCAATATGGTGTTCATCGTCTCGTCGATGTTGTCGGGAGCGTGTGCCACGCCCGAGTTCCTGATGTATATGAACTACTTCGTGGAGCAGGAATACGGTCCGGACTACTATCTGCACGCCGACAAGGTGGTCGATCTTTCGACCAAGCAGCGCACCATCGACAAGATGATCACCGACTGCTTCGAGCAGATCGTCTACTCGATCAACCAGCCTACGGGTGCGCGTAACTTCCAGGCCGTGTTCTGGAACGTGGCCTACTACGACCGCTACTACTTCGAGTCGCTCTTCGGCGAGTTCATCTTCCCCGATGGATCGAAACCCCACTGGGAGTCGTTGTCGTGGTTGCAGAAGAGATTCATGACGTGGTTCAACCGCGAGCGCACGAAGACCGTCCTGACCTTCCCGGTCGAGACGATGGCCCTGCTGACGGAGAACGGCGACGTGAAGGATCGGGAGTGGGGCGACTTCACGGCCGAGATGTATGCCGCGGGTCACTCGTTCTTCACCTACATCAGCGACAATGCCGACTCGCTGTCGTCGTGTTGCCGCCTCAGAAACGAGATCCAGGACAACGGATTCAGCTATACGCTCGGTGCGGGCGGTGTGTCGACCGGCTCGAAGAGCGTGCTGACGATCAATCTGAACCGTTGCATCCAATATGCCGTGAAGAACGGCATGGAGTATCTGACCTATCTGGAGCAGATCGTCGATCTGGTCCACAAGGTGCAGATCGCCTACAACGAGAACCTCAAGGAGTTGCAGGCCAAGGGTATGTTGCCGCTCTTCGATGCGGGCTACATCAACCTTTCGCGTCAGTATCTGACGATCGGTGTCAATGGACTGGTTGAGGCCGCCGAGTTCCTGGGGATCGAGATCAACGACAATCTCCGTTATGTGGAGTTCGTGCAGGGTGTCCTGGGGCTTATCGAGCGTTACAACAAGAAGTACCGCGCGAAGGATCTGATGTTCAACTGCGAGATGATCCCCGCCGAGAACGTGGGCGTCAAGCACGCCAAGTGGGACCGCGAGGACGGGTATCAGGTGCCGCGTGACTGCTACAATTCCTACTTCTACATTGTGGAGGACAATTCGCTGAACATCATCGACAAGTTCCGTCTCCACGGCCGCAAGTACATCGAGCATCTGACCGGAGGCTCGGCCCTGCACATGAACCTGGAGGATCACCTCTCGAAGGAGCAGTACCGCAATCTGTTGCGTGTGGCGGCCATTGAGGGTTGCAACTACTTCACGTTCAACATCCCCAACACGATCTGCAACGACTGCGGACACATCGACAAGCGTTATCTGCACGAGTGTCCCAAGTGCCACAGCAAGAATATCGATTATCTGACCCGTGTGATCGGCTACATGAAGCGTGTGTCGAACTTCTCGGCCGCGCGTCAGGAGGAGGCCGCCCGTCGTTTCTACGCCAAAAACAAATAGGAGGGGGAGATGAAGGTCAAATACTATAATTTCGACATTGTCTTTGCGGAGATTCCCGATGAGACGACCCTCGCGCTGAACATCACCAACTGCCCGAACCGTTGTCCGGGTTGTCACAGTGTCCATCTTCAGGGCGATGTGGGGCAGGTGCTCGACGAGGAGGAGCTGGTCGGGTTGATCCGTTGCTACGGGCAGGCCGTGACGTGTGTTTGCTTCATGGGCGGGGATTCCGCTCCGCAGGAGATCGCACGTTTGGCTTCGGTCGTCAAGCGGCTCTGTCCGAGGCTCAAGACGGGCTGGTATTCCGGACGTAATGCCCTGGCGCAGGGCTTGGATCCCACGGTCTTCGACTACATCAAGATCGGATGCTGGAATGCCGAGGCGGGACCTCTGTCCTCGCCCACGACCAATCAGCATCTCTACCACGTCGTCGGCCGTGAGATGAGAGACATCACCTCGAAATTCTGGAAAAAGCAGTCCTTATAGGTTTCCGCCTGTGGTGGGACGGACGGGGCGGTGCAGTCTCCGTGTGGAGGCCTTTGGCTTCTTGCACCTGCTCCTTGCGGCTTCGGTCCTGGTTGCAGTGTCTTGCTTCGGAGCTGGTTGCTGTGCCTGCTTTTGCTCTTGTTCTTGCTCTTGCTTTTGCGGATTGCAGCATGATTTAAGAGTCGGATGAATCGGATTTTTCCGGTTCGTCCGATTTTTTTATGCCGGTCGGGGAAAATCAGGGGACGGAGGTGTTTGTTTGGGGAGTTCGGGGCGGGGTATTCGTGGGTGTTTCTCTTTATCCGAGGTTGCAGACCTTTCCCGATCGGGGACTCCGTCCGTTTTCTGCATCCGCTTTTGCCGCCGCCATATCATTCGCCAGGCGATCCGGATATGTCTTCCCGGCATATATCTTCAGAAGACCTTCCGTTTCCATACTGCCTTATTCTCCTTTGTGAGCCCGGAGGCGGATACCCGGACAAACGGTATATACATAAAAAAGCGAGCCGATCCACAACGGGATCGGCTTGCCTTTTCGTAGAATGACCTCAAGAGGGCTTAGGCTTTGGCGGCAGCCGTCTTGCGGGTTGTTTTCTTGGCGGGTTTCTTGGCCTCCTTCTCGGCAAGAGCCTTGTCCAGCTCGATGATGAAGTCCGAGAGCACATTCATGTAGTTGATGAATGCCTCGTAGGCCGAATCATAGGGGTTGAAGTAGGAGTGAACGTCCCCGTCCGACAACCACTTCGTGGCCATGTAGTAGAAATGGTCCGAAGTCTGGAGGAAGCTCCATACATAGTCGAAATCGGGATTCTTCAGAGCCTCGACCTTCTCCTTCTGGGCGTAGAGCTTCGAGAAAGCCTCGTTTTGCAGCTCGTTACCCAACCAGGCCGTGATATCGCGCTCCTCGTCGGCCCACGACATCACGTGGGGGCAGTGGAGTACCGATACGGGCTGGTACTTTTTGGCAGCCTCCGTGGCGGTGGCGAACTCCAGTTCGCCGCTCTCCAGAGCCGCTTTCGGAAGGGCCTGCATGAAGTCGAAGATACCCGTTTGAGCCGTCTGATGTTCGCCGAAGGTCTCGTAGTCCATGAACAGGTTCAGCACATTGCCGGGCGTCTCCTCCGAGGTGAGCCACGAGATGTATTTGTCGCAGGTCAGCGGATACTGATCCCAGTTCTGATTCGAGAAACGGAAGGCGATGTCGTCCGAGAGCTTGTAGTTGCGCAGCAACAGACGCAGCTTGTGGTCCTTGGCATTGGCATAGACATAGTTGGGCGATTTCCAACCCAACACGTGCTTGGCACCCTCGGCCAGCATCGTGCGGAAGCCCATTTCGGCAACGGCGGCACCGATCTCGTCCGAGTAGATGAGCTCCGTGTTGCGGAAGGTGGTCGGTTTCACACCGAACTCCTTCTTGATGGCAGCCGTGTGGAGCTTCACCTGCTGCATGAAGTCCTCCTTCGAGGCCAACGATGCCAGCGAGTGCGAATAGGTCTCGGCCAGGAACTCCACGCAACCCGTTGCGGCCAGCTCTTTGAACGACTCCAGAACTTCGGGAGCATAGGCACGGAACTGCTCGATGGCGATACCCGTGATGGAGAACGTGCAACGGAACTTGCCCTGGTTCTCGCGGATCAACTTCAGCAGCAGGGCGTTCATCGGCAGATAGCACTGACGGGCGACCTTGAGCATGATCGAGCGGTTCATCAAGTCATCCAGGTAGTTGTGGTCCTTGCCCATGTTGAAGAAGCGGTATTTCTTCAGACGCCAGGGCTGATGTACCTGAAAATATAAGCAAACGGTTTTCATAGGAGTTTATTTAGATTGTTTTTTATTCTCTTCGATTGCGGACTCGTACACGGCTTTGATCTTGGCCGCGGCGTCGTTCCATTTGAGGTTCGTGACCTCCTTGAGACCCTTCGAGGCGAACATGTTCGACAGGGCAGGGTACTTGATCAGTGCATACATGGCATCGGCCAGGGCGTCGACATCCCAGTAATCGACCTTGATGGCGTAGTCCAAGACCTCGGCCACGCCGCTCTGCTTGGAGATGATTACCGGCACATTCGAGCGCATGGCCTCCAACGGCGAGATGCCGAAGGGCTCCGAAACGGAGGGCATCACATAGACGTCCGACAACTGGAACATCTTGTGTACGTCCTCACCGCGGAGGAAGCCCGTGAAGTGGAAGCGGTCGGCGATACCCAGACGGGCTACGCGACGGATCACGTGGTTCATCATGTCGCCCGATCCGGCCATGACGAAACGTACGTTGGGAACTCGTTTGAGCACCTTGGCGGCAGCCTCGACGAAGTAGTCGGGGCCCTTCTGATAGGTGATGCGGCCCAGGAACGTCACGATCTTGTCCGAAACACCGCGCTCGGGAACCGGGGTGGTGGTTTCTGCGAAACGCACGGCATTGTGGACCGTCACCACGCGGTCGGCGGGTACGCCGTAGCGGTTGATGATGATGTTGCGCGTGAGGTTCGACACGGCGATCACACGATCGGCGGCGTGCATGCCGGCACTCTCGATGGCATGGACCTGGGTGTTGACGTTCTCACCGCTGCGGTCGTACTCCGTGGCGTGCATATGCACCACCAGGGGCTTGCCCGACACGCGTTTTGCGGCGATTCCGGCGTAGTAGGTGAGCCAGTCGTGGGCGTGGATCACATCGAACTGTCCTTCGAGGTTCTTGGCCACCTGAGCGGCGACCATGGCGTAGCGGGCGACCTCCTCCATGAGGTTTGCGCCGTACTTGCCCGAGAAGGTGTAACGCTGTTTCCAGACATCGGAGGTCGACCAGACCTTCTGTCCCGATTTCACATACTGCTCGTGGTAGCTCTCATATTCCTCGGGGGAGATATAGGGCACCATGTTGGAGTCGATATGGATAAACGAAATTTTCTCCATAATGTCCTCGGCACCGCTGTTCGTTGCACCATATACCGTCTCCACGTCGCTCGCGTTGACGATATGGGTGAAGCGCTGGTCCTCATCGCCATAGGCGTGGGGCACGATGAATGTGACGTCCACATTGTTGTGTGCCAGACCGCGTGTCATGCCGTAACAGGCTGTTCCCAGACCACCGGCGATATGCGGTGGAAATTCCCAACCAAACATTAAAACTCTCATACCTTATTTTCTTTGTTTTTGTATTCTTATCACTTTTTTTCGCATCGGGTTCAATCCTTTGCGTCCTTTTTCCGGAAGGTTTCCCTTTAGGGAAAAAAGGCGGTATCGAATCCTGTTGGGGGTGTGGTGGGGGATCGCTCCTTTTGGGGGAGGGGGATCCTCGCGCCTTTATGGTTAAGACTTTTCTGCCTAAAAGCTCGTTTACATCCTCTTTTTTCGGTTCGTGTTTCTTTTAATCCTGCGAGTGTCTGCTCCGGTCGGTCCGTCGGAGGACCTTCGGTTTTTGGATCCTCCGGCCGTGGTCTTCGGTCCGTGGTCGGAAGACGGGCCGGGTGCCCAGTCCGCTTGGGGCGGGGTGTCGGCAAGAGGTATCTTCGGCGCGGCCGCTCTTTTTTTGGGGACGGTACGCTTTAGGATACACTCCTTGTGGGGCTGTGCCCTAATGGGCAAAGCGTGTGCCGATTGGAAGGTTCCGATGTGAACCTTCATGGTGACGGGTTTGGTCGGTGTGTTCTGATCTCAAAGATCCCGTCTGATCCTCCGGGAGACTCGACCCGGAGGGGTGTCAGACCCTCGTGGAATATTTTTCTCTCTGCTTGGTGCCCCAAGCCCTCTTGCAACCGGAACGGGGTGCATCTCTCTGATGTTTCCGACCGCGGGGCCTGATGCCCCGGGTCGTCGGGTTTTGGCTTTTGGTCGTTGCCGTTTCCCTAAATGGTATTCTTACCACCCCTTTCGGGGTCGTGGGGGTTTATTGGACCGCAGGCTTGGCAGCCGCCTTCTTTGCAGGCTCTTTCTTGGCTGTTTTCGTTGCGGTCTTGGCACATTTTCTAGTGGTTTTGGTCGTCTCCTTGGCCTCCTTTGCGGCTGCCTTGCGCGTGGCCTTGACGGTCTTCTTTTGGGGCGTGTGTTGCTGGATCATGGTGTAGATGTCCAGAACGGCGGCTACGCTCCAGGCCTGCGAGCAGGCTCCGCGCGGAGTGAACGGAGGATCGGCATCGTAGTGCTCGGCGATTGCACCGATACCGTAGCTTTGGATATCATCGTCGAATCCGGCCAGGATTTCCTCGGCCTGGGGCAGGAAACGCTCGGCGTCGATGTCGAAGCAGGCCTTCACGTAGAAGGACAGCAGCCACGGCCATACCGAACCGTTCTTTGCTCCCTCGTCACGCTCCTCGGGCGTACCTTCCTGCGTACCCTTGTAGAGGGGGTTACGCGGCGTGAGGCTGCGCAGGCCCTTGGGGGTGAGCAGATGCTGGCGTACCGTGCGGATCACGTCGACCTGCATCTCCATGTTGAGCATCTTGTAGGGCAGGCCGCAGGCGATGATCATGTTGGGACGGATGAAGCGGTTGGCTCCCTCCTCGCCCACATAGTCGGCCAGGTAGCCTTCCGGAAGCGAGAACATTTCGTTGAACGATTGGCGGGTCTTTTCGGGCAGCGCCTCCCACTCCTTGATAAAGGCGCGGTCGTGGTGCTGCTGAGCCAGAGTCAGAGTGTAGCATACGGCATTGTACCACAGAGCGTTGACCTCCACCTGGTAGCCGTTGCGCGGGGTGACGGCCCGACCGTTGATCGAGGTGTTCATCCACGTCAGGGGCTGATCTCCGGCCGAAGCCCAGATCAGGCCGTTGTTGTTGAGTATGACGCGACCCCCGACGCCCTGTTTGTAGGCTGCGAGGATCTCCTTCATGGCCTTGCCGTAGCGTTTCCAGATCTCGGCCTCGCCGACGGCCTCCTCCAGGCGTTGCAACGACCAGAAGAACCACAGCGGGGTGTCGGCGTTGATGGCGGCCGAACCGCGACCCTGGAACATACCGTCCTTCATGGTGCGGACCAGTGTGTCGAGGGCGTCGATGAAGTCCTCCTTGTGGTTCTGCTGGAGGGTGATGCCCGGCAGGGAAATGAATGTTTGGCGGATCGAGACGTTGTGCCAGGGGTATCCTGCGATGACCTCCGTGCGGTTGCCGGGGCGGCGTACGAGGAACTGGCGGGCGGCGTGCTCCATGCAGCTGATGAAGTCGACCTTGTGGGTGCGGCGGGCGATCGATGCGGAGAACATCTCCTCGATCGTGCGGGGCGAACCCATCTCTTCGAGCGAGGCGGAGAAGATGATGCTTTCGCCCTTCTTCATCTCGGTCTCGAAATAACCGGTCGTCATCAGATCCTCGTAACCCTCGTAGCCACGTTGCATCTCCTGCTGATACTCGAAGTTGTAGTACCAGTCGGGGGCAGGCATGAACTCCATGCCGGGTTTCGAGGTCTGGAGGTAGAGCCACGGGAAGGATTCATAGAGACGGCATTTCACGCCGTTGATGGCGGGATAGGAGTGTCCGTCGGCCTCCATGTTGGCCTTCGACAGGGCGTGCTTGTCGCGGAAGGCCAGGAAGGGACGCAGGCGGAGTTTGGTCTCGGAATGGGCATCCACGAGCGTGTAGCGGATCATCAGCTGCGTACGCTTGTGAATCCAGAGCAATTCCTTCTTGAGGATGACACCGCCCACGCGATAGGTGATCGTCGGGGTGGGGGTGTACTCGAAGTCGGTGATGTACTTGTGGCCGCGGGGGGCGTAAGTACCTTGGAAACGGTGCAGGGCCAGGTTGAAGCTCTGGTCGTGCTGCACGATTGTTTCATCGAGCGAGGAGAGCAGGACATAGGTCCTGTCCGAGTCGTCGATGGGGGCTACCATCAGTCCGTGGTATTTGCGTGTGTTACAACAGACGATTGTCGTACTCATATATCCACCGATGCGGTCCGTAGAGAGCATTTCACGCTGGAGCGAGTATTCGAGGTTGCCCAGTTCGCTTTTGTCGAAAGTTAGTGCTGACATATCGCTTATTTATCTGTACTGTTCGTCCTATAAAGATATAAGATATTTCAGAGAAAACAGAATTTTTAGCTTGGAAAATTCCGTATTCTCTGAAATATCAGTCATTTTATATCATTTAAGCCCACTTTACCAGAGCGAAATCCATTCTGTGCGGCAGATTCGGGTTGTAGGGGAAGACTCTCAGTGCCACATCGAACGTGCCGGCCTCGTCGGGCGTGTAGTCCAGGGTGTAGGTGACCTTCGATCCCTCGACCTTGATGCGCTCCAGACCGATTGTGCGGGCCACGTTGATGGGCTCTCCGCCGATGATCTGTTTGGCGATGACCATCTCCACGCCGATGTCCTCGGGTTTGAGGTTGGCGATGTCGACCGTCACCTCGAAGTGGTATTGCGATCCTACGTAGACGGCCTCCTTGTTGAGCTTGATGCGCTCCACGTCGGTCACGCGTACGTTGTCCCATGCGGCCGAGACCTTACGCTTCCATGCGGCGATCTCGCGGGCCATGCGGTAGCTGTCGTCGACCATCTTGGCCTTGCGGGCGGCGAGCTTGTCGTAGAAGCGGTCCTCGTAGTCGGTGAGCATACGGTTGGTCGTGAAGTTCGACGCGATGTCGGCGATGCACTCCTTGACCGACTTGACCCACTCGTGGGGGATGTTGTCCTCGGTGCGGTTGTAGTACTTGGGAGCGATCTCCTCCTCGATGGTGTTGTAGATCATCTCGGCGTCGAGCTCGTCCTGGTAGTGCTGGTCGGCGAACGTGCGCTCCATGGGCAGCATCCAGCCTGCACCCTTCTTGTAGCCCTCGACCCACCAGCCGTCGAGTACCGAGAACTGCAGTACGCCGTTCATCACGCACTTCTCGCCCGAGGTACCCGAAGCCTCCAGCGGACGGGTCGGGGTGTTCAGCCATACGTCGACACCCTGGACCATGCGGCGGGCCAGCTCCATGTCGTAGTTCTGCAGGAAGATGATCTTGCCCACGAACTGAGGCATGGCCGAAACCTCGACGATGCGCTTGATCAGATCCTGACCCGGCTTGTCGTTGGGGTGGGCCTTACCGGCGAAGATGAACTGTACGGGGCGCTCCTTGTTGTTCACGATGGCCGACAGGCGGTCCAGGTTCGTGAAGAGCAGATAGGCGCGCTTGTAGGTGGCGAAGCGGCGGGCGAAACCGATGGTCAGTACCTCGGGTTTGATGCCCTCGATGATCTGCAACATCTGGCGGGGCGATTCGAGGCGTACCTGTTGGGGGTCGCTGTAACGCTCGCGGATGTGGTTGATCAGTCTGTTCTTGAGCTTCATGCGCTCGCCCCACAATTCCTCGTCGGGAATGTTGTGGGCCTTTTGCCAGGCGGGGATGTTGTAGCTGTGACCCTCGAATCCGTCGGCGAAGTAGCGCGAGTAGAGACGGCGCAGGTTGCGGGCGATCCACGTCGGGAAGTGTACGCCGTTGGTGACGTAGCCGATGTGCAGCTCGTTCTTGAAGTATCCGGGCCACATGCCGCCGAGGATGTCCTTCGACACCTCGCCGTGGAGCCACGACACTCCGTTGACCTCCTGCGAGAGGTTGCAGGCCAGTACCGACATCGAGAATTTCTCGTTGGGGTCGTTGGGGTGGGTCTTACCCAGGTTGATGTACTGGTCCCAGGTGATGCCCAGAACTTCGGGGTAATGGGCCATATATTGACGGATCATCGCCTCGGGGAAGGCATCGTGACCGGCCGGAACGGGGGTGTGGGTCGTGAACAGCGACGAGCAGCGGACCACCTCCAGAGCCTCCGAGAAGGAGAGTTTTTTGTGGTTCACCAGTTCGCGGATACGCTCGATGCCGATGAAGGCGGCGTGACCCTCGTTGCAGTGATATACCTGATTCTTGATACCCAGCTTTCTCAGGGCGCGGATACCGCCGATACCGAGCAGCATCTCCTGCTTGAGACGGTTCTCCCAGTCGCCGCCGTAGAGGTAGTGGGTGATCTGACGGTCCTCGGCGAGGTTGTCCTCATAGTCCGTGTCGAGCAGAAGCAGGTCCGTACGTCCTACCTGGCACTTCCACACGCGGGCTGAAAGCGTACGGCCGGGGAATGCCACGGTGACGGTGACCCATTTGCCGGCCTCGTCGCGCATCGGCGAGATGGGCAGCTGGTAGAAGTTCTGCGTCTCGTAGGTGGCCTCCTGGGCACCCTGGGCCGACAGACGCTGGGTGAAATATCCGTAGCGGTAGAGCAGACCCACGGCCGTCATCGGGATATTCTTGTCCGATGCCTCCTTCAGGTAGTCACCGGCCAGGATACCCAGACCGCCCGAGTAGATCTTCAGCGACGAGTGCAGACCGTACTCCATCGAGAAGTAGGAGATGGTTGTCGACTTGGGATCGGGTTTCTCGCTCATGTAGTTGCAGAACTGCTCGTAGACCGAGTCTAACTGGGAGAGGAAGGTGCTGTCATGCTCCAGCTCCTTCATGCGCTCTACGCTCAGTTTGTTGAGCAGGACGATGGGGTTGCGGTCGCATTTCACCCACAGTTCGGGGTCGATGTCCTCGAACAGGTCGCGGGCGGCGGGCGTCCAGCACCACCACAGGTTGTGCGAGAGCTCGTTGAGGGTCTGCAGACGCTCGGGGAGGGTCTTGTCGACCATCATGCGGTTCCAGTTGGGGTGCTCGACGAAGAGCTGCTGGCGCACGAAGTTGATCTGCTCGTCGGAGCGGCCGCCGTCCTCCAGAATGGCACGGTTGGTACGCAGGATCGAGCTGTCGATGGCCTCCGAATAGGCCTCTTCGTAGGCCGAGAAGAGTTTGTTCCAGAGCAGCTGCTCCGAGATCTCGTAGGCCGAAGCGCGTACTTCGGTTACTTCCTCCTCGTTCAGATGGCTGAAGCGGAGCAGTTGTTCCGAGATCTTGATTTCGACCTCCATATCGTTATAGTCGTTGCGGTTGATGACCACAACGCCCGAGTGGTTGCGTTGTTTGTCGACCCACATTCCGAATCCGGCGAGCGACGTGGTGATCGTCGGCACGGAGAATGCCACCGACTCCAGCGGGGTGTAGCCCCACGGCTCGTAGTAGGAGGGGAATACCGTGACATCCATACCGATCAGCAGCTCGTAGTAGTGCTTGTTGAAGATGCCGTCGGCCTTGTTCAGATAGGTCGGGACGAAGATCACCTTCACCTTTGACTGGTCGGAGGAGAGGATACTGCCGTTGATCGAGTTGACGATGGGATCCCACGAAGGGTTCTCCAGCATGTGGGTCGAATGCTTGTACTGGTTCTCGTCGATGGGTTTCGACTCGTCGGCCAGGTGGGCCTGGAGGTCGAGACGGGGACCGCGGTTGCCGGCCGGAACGGTGATGTAGGCCAGGACCTCACGCTCCAGCTTGTCTGAAGAGGCCAGGCGTTTGAGTGATTCGAGGAACACGTCGATACCCTTGTTGCGGAACTCGTAGCGGCCGCTGGTACCGATGATCAGAGGATCGGTCTTGAACTTGTAGTCCAGGCAGGCCTCGGCTACGTTGATCATGGCCTTGCGGGCCTCTGTACGCTTCGTGCCGTACTCCTCGCCGGCCCATACGAAGTCGTTCTCGAAGCCGTTTGGGGTGATGCAGTCCGGCTCGCGGTTGAGCAGGTATTTACACTCGTTGGCCGTGATGTCGCTTACCGTGAGGAAGGCATCGGCATTGGCAGCCGCGGTCTTCTCGATCGAGTGCTTGGCCATGACGTTGAACTGGCGGGCCAGATCGTCGGCGTTGAACTTCGTCAGATCGTTGTAGAGGGGAAGGTGGTTGCCGGCGATGCAGCGGCCCATGACCGTGGCGTGGGTCGTGAAGAGGGTGGCTACGTAGGGCGCATTCTTACGCAGGTAGAGGGCACCCGAGGCCGTCATCCATTCGTGGAAGTGGGCGGCTACCTTGTCGGTCTTCGAGCAGAAGGTGTCGACATACGACGAGATGACCATACCGGCGGCATAGCCGAACAGCACGGGCTCGATGTAGTCCCACTGTCCCGATATCGAATCGACGTGGTAATCTTCCCAGAGTTTTTTGAGGATTTCGTCCTTCTTGGGGAAGAACGAGGTGAAGTCGATCAGGATCGCAATGGGGTTGCCCTGGATTTTCCAATGGCCCACGCGGATGCGGATGCCGTTGTCATAGACGTTCTGGCGCCAGGCTTTCAGAAGTTGGGGATCCTCCTCGAACTCGGGGTTGGCTCCCTCGTGCTGGAAATCCGGACCGATCACGATGTAGCGATCTTGGAATTTGCGAATTGCGGTCTGTGCCTTGGTAGAGATCACGGTATGGATACCGCCTACCTTGTTGCACACCTCCCAACTGATCTCGAAGAGATGGTCGGGGGTTAGTTTTGTGTTGCTCATTATTGATTCTATGTGTTTGAAATTTTGAGAGATATACATTTTCTTGAATCGGCGCAAAGGTAATACTTATATTCAGTAAAAGCAATAATTTCGAAGGTAATTAATAAAAATATTTAAAATTAATATTCCCTTAATGTTTCTTACGCTTCAAGCCTTTGGTTATTAGTTTTTTTTTATGTTTCAAATAGGTTTTCGATGATCAGATCCGATATGAGGAAATGCTCGGGAGGGATCGCCAGGTGACCATCTTGTTTGTTAATTATATGTGCATGAACCGATTGTCGGGTTTCCCTGAGGAGCCTTTCCGTCCGTTCCGGTCCGAAGAGGCGGGTAAGCTCCCCGAGTGGAATGCCTTCGGAGGTTCTCAGTCGGGTCATCAGGAATTCGTTGTAGCGGTCGCGTTCGGTGAGGTGTTCGCACTCGGCGGGGCGGCCGTCGATGTATTCCTGAGTGGAGGCTATGTTCCAGTGGCGTTCCTCCCCGTCGAAGGAGTGTGCCGCGGGGCCTATACCCAGATATCGAACTCCGTGCCAATAGGAGGCGTTGTGGCGGGCGCGGAAGCCCGGACGGGCGAAATTCGATATTTCGTAGTGTTCGTATCCGGCCCGGGTCAGCAGACGGTGGACCGTGAGGAATTCCTCCTCGCTTTGTTCTTCGGCAATGGGGGCGAAGTGTCCGCGGGACATTTCGCGGCCGAAGAAGGTGTTGGGTTCGATGGTCAGGTGGTAGGCCGAGATATGCTCGACACCGAGCGAGAGGATGCCGTCGATGGTGGCGAGCAGCTTGTTGCCGCCGAATCCCGGGACGCCGAAGATCAGATCGACCGTGATGTTGTCGAATCCGGCCTTGCGGGCGTTGGCCACCGCACGGACGGCCTGTGAGGCGTTGTGGCGGCGGTTCATCAGCTTCAGGCAGTCGTCGTTGAGGGACTGGATGCCGATCGAGAGGCGGTCGATGCCTGCTTCGCGCAGTTCACAGAGGTATTTTTCGTTCAGATCGTCGGGGTTGGCTTCGAGGGTGGTCTCTTCCGCATGGGAGCAGTCGAAGAGGCGTCCGGCGTGGAGGAGCAGCGCGCGGATCTCGGCCGGAGAGCATAGCGAGGGTGTTCCGCCGCCGAAATAGCGGGTGCGGACCTCCTCACCGCGGAGATAGTCCTTGCGCTCGTCCAGTTCGCGATGCATGGCTTCGAGCAGTGGTTGCATTCGGCGGGTGCCGATCTCCTTATAGAAATCGCAGTAGGCACAGGCGCGTTTGCAAAAGGGTATGTGAAAATAAAGTCCTGCCATATCTTTATCAAAGATACAAAAAATTCGGGGAAAATGGTAAACCAAAAGCAAAATTTATCACTCTATATTGGCTTTTAGTTACAATCAGATCAAAATCAGCGTTTAAAAGGGCCTCTTTTTAACGATTTATTACTAATGAAGGGGTGGATGGGAAGGTTTAATGG
>JAHHQK010000021.1 GCA_020026435.1 Alistipes sp.
AGGCAAAGGTCTGCAAAACCTTGTACAGCGGTTCGAATCCGCTTCAGACCTCACAAAAACCGCGTTAGGAATTATTCTGACGCGGTTTTTTGTTGTACGGCAAACATTGTCCCGGAGGGGGCTAAGGGAATATCTCCGTTAGTTGTCGGGCTTTTTCTGTGAGTTCATGGCGTCGTAATAATCCATACATCCAATCTTCGGGCAAAGAGGCGTAACCCAGGCGTGAGCTGAGCAGGGCTCCGGCCACGGCGCAGTTTGTATCCGTATCCCCTCCTGCCGCAATAAGGGTCTGTATCGCAGACCGGAAATCTGTTCTGAAATTGTAAGCCCATAATCCTGCGGCCAGCGTGCGCAGGGTGTAGCCTCGCGTATCGGGGTCGTCCAGACGGTGTGGCTCAATTTCCGGCTGGCAACCCATCCGGACGAACTCCTCGATTGGGGGTGCATATCGCCTGCCGAGAGTGAGCAGGTCCGATTCGGTAACCCGCTGATGGAGCAACTCACAGCGAATGATCCGGGCAACGATAACGCACGAGCCGATACAGCGCGGATCGAAATGGGGCAACCGTCCGGCGTTCGAGCAGACTGTCGAGGATACAGAGCATCTGGCTTGTGTCGTCCGTCCGCTCCCCCGGTGTACTGCGTTTTCGGAAGTCGTCCTAAAGGATGTCCGCATAGTTGTTTACTCCGTTCGGATAGGTGGTGGCTACCCGGTCGCAGGACATTCTTTGGGCGGCCAAGCCCAGCGCGTTGCCGATGGCCTGTCCGAAGAGAATGCCGTAAATTGGGGCGTTCAGACGATTCATATATTAACAGGATGATAAACTGAGATGTGGTGGATAAAATATCTTCGTATCCGGCATATTTCCATTGATCGAAGGGCTGTTGTCCGGAATCCGCTCGTAGGGCAGATAAAAATTCGGGAGATGAGTATGTCGAGGTGAGAGTCTTAGTTGGGAACGGCTGCTATATTGTTCCACGTGGAAAAGTCAGCAAGAGAGGCAGGATTGGGGCGTGCACCTATTATTATAGGAGTTCGTACGAGGAGGGCCGATGCGGCGTGGTGGATGGTTGGCGGAAATAAAAGAAGGGGCGGAGCGGGCCTTCGGATAAAAAACATTATCTTTGCCGCGGATTTTAAAAAAAATATGAATATGTTGCCCAATGACCCGATGATGCTTTTCAGTTTCATCAACATGAAACTCCGCGATGAGTATGCATCCCTCGATGAATTGTGTGAGGATATGGATGTGGATCAGAAAATGCTGGTGGAACGGCTCGCAGAGTGTGGCTTCGAGTACAACCCCGCAGCCAATAAATTCTGGTAGAGACTCCCCCCGTTCCCGTTTTGTGATCCGGGGTTCGGATGTGGCGGTGAGCGGAAAAGCAGACGGCCGAAGGCGGCCGGATGGAGAATAGGTAGAGATCCCCACGGTGAAGGAAGTTTGCCGCGGGGTATTTTGGGGGAGGAAGTGTCAAAATCCTCCTTACAGAAAGATCACCCCTGTCGCAGTTGTCTGTGGCAGGGGTGGTCTTGTATATCTTGTCAATGAGGAACGCCCCTCTTTTGGGTTTGGGCGGCAGGGCCCGTGTGCGTGGGGCGGGCAGCGGTTAGGAGGGTTTGACGTTGAGATCCGAGAGCTTGACCTTCTCGAATTTGTAGCCCATGCGGAAGAGCTGGAGGGCCGCACCGATGCGGAACATGGCCTTGGCCGAGCGGGCGAAGACGTGGAAGGCCATGACGCTCTGCGGTTCGATATGCTCGTAGCGGATCAGATCGACGGCCTTTTCGCCGCACATGCGCAGCATATCCTCAATGGCGGAGGCCGCCGGGCTGTCGAGTTCCAGACCCAGGATGTGGCGGGTGATGTGCTCGTCCATGTCGTCGAAGCGGTGTTCACCGTAGTAGTTGGCGTAGGGCGTGGCCAGGCACTTCGTCCAGTCGGAATCCCAGCCTTTGGCCACGGCCATGCCCAGGTAGGCGGCCCAGGCCACCGACACCACGGGATAGGCGGGCACCTCCTTCACGGCATCGGCGATGTATTCGGGAGCGAGGGTTTTCCAGTGGTTGTCGATGTCGTCGGTCGAGAGCAGAATGCCGTCGAGCATCTTGCGGGAGGTACACAGGGTGAGGAGTTCCTCTTCGAGTTTGAGTTCGAAGCGGTCGAGGTATTCTATATCCATGTTATTCATAGTATTGGGATTAATCGGTGTAACTGCGGGGGTGCGAATCCCGTATTTTGCGGCGCAATGATCGTAAGATTTTTCGATAACTCCAAGTTTTTCACCGAAAACTTCCGCGTGTCCCGCAGGGCGTACTCCCCCACTGCCGGAGAGATTTGGGGCGGAGCGGTTTTCGGAGAAAGGGTGAAGCACAAAAAAACAGGCGGCCCGATCGGATGAACCGGGGATGCCTGTCGTGGTGGTGTTTCCGGGGGGGGAGAGTCCCGTCCGGATGGAAAATATGGGTCGCAGGGTGCGGAGCGGATCTCCGTATCCCGGCTTTGTCTTAGGCCTCGCCCATCTTGGGGCCGCCCTGAGGCATGGCCTGGGGCTGGGGAATCTCGATCTTGCCCATGGCCGACTCGTAGCGCACGATGTTGTCCTGCAACGAACGCAGCAGGCGTTTGGCGTGTTCGGGAGTGAGGATCACACGGCTTTTCACACGAGCTTTTTCCACCCCCGGCAGGATGGTGGCGAAATCAATGATAAACTCCGACGTCGAATGGGATATGATGGCCAAATTGGAGTAATTGCCCTGAGCAACCTCGTCGTCAAGTTCGATGTCAATCCCTAATTGTTCCATTTCCGACATAAAAATTCTCGTTAATATTCGATGCAAATATATTAAAACCTTCGGGTTTGACGACAAAATCGCATGTAAAGTTTTGATTTAATTATCAACATCGCAGGCAGAAAGCCACTTGTTAAGGAGCATTTTCGTGGGGATTATGACGGATAAATCATTCTTTTTAGTACCTTTGTAGTCTGAATTTTTTTCTACAAAATCAAGAATATGGGATTGGAATTCCTGGAAGTGTTGTTCCGAGGCCTCTGCGTAGGCGTGGCTGCGTCGATTACGGTCGGCCCGGTGGCTGTGTTGTGTATCCAGCGCACCCTCTCGCGAAGCCGCAGGTCGGGTATCGTGTCGGGGCTGGGCGTGGCCTGTGCCGACACCTTCATGGCTATGGCCGCTCTGTTTTTCTATTCGATTTTGCAGGCGCAGATCGAGCAGTACAATACCCTGCTGAGGGTCGTGGCCGGAATCTTCGTGGTCGTCGTCGGCGTCTACATTTTCGCGCAGAATCCCCTGCCGCAGATCCGCCGCAACCGCGCCGGAAAAAATTCGATGTGGCAGAACTTCGCCTCGATATTCGGACTTACGATCGCCAACTTCATCATGGTGATCCCCTATATCCTCACCTTCTTCGCCATCTTCAAGATCTCGTCGGCCGACGGTGGCATAGAGGGGCCTGCGGGTGCTCATGAGTTTCTCAGATCGGGACTCATCATCGTCGGATTCTTCAGTGGTGCCGCCGCCTGGTGGACGCTCCTGGCGTGTGTGATCAATCTGTTCCGCCGCCGCTTCCGCCCGCGTCATATGCTGACCATCAACCGTGTGGCCGGCATCGTCATCGGTATTTTGGGTGTTTACACCATATTATCCACATATTTTGATATATTTCCCAATGTCGGACACTAAGAAAAAAATAGTCATTGCCGTCGACGGTTTCTCATCGTGCGGCAAGAGCACCTTCGCAAAGGCCATTGCCGCGCGTCTGGGCTATATTTTCATTGATACGGGTGCCATGTACCGCGCCGTGACCCTCTTCGCCATCGATGAGGGGGCGATCTGCGGCGACCGGGTCGATGAGGGGGCTGTGGTGGCCCTGTTGGACAAGATCTCGATCACGTTTCGCTTCAACCCCGAGCGCGGGGCGAGCGACATTTATGTCAACGGCAATCTGGCCGAAGGACGGATCCGCGGCATCGAGGTGAGCGACCGTGTGAGTGCCGTGAGCGCCATTCCCGAGGTGCGCCACAAGCTGGTGGCCATGCAGCAGGAGATGGGACGCGAGCGCGGTGTGGTGATGGACGGCCGCGACATCGGCACGGTGGTGTTCCCCGATGCCGAGCTGAAGATCTACATGACGGCCGATCCCCGCGTGAGGGCGCAGCGTCGCTACGACGAGCTGACGGCCAAGGGCGATCATGTGACGCTGGAGGAGATCGAGCGCAACGTCCGCGAAAGGGATCATGCCGACATGACGCGGGCCATCTCGCCGTTGCGCCGTGCCGAGGATGCCGTGGAGCTGGACAACAGCCACATGACCGTCGCCGAGCAGATGGAGTGGTTCGAGCGTGAGTTCGCCAAGAGAGTCTGATCAATGGGGCGGACGGCCCGCGGCCGACGCTGGAACGGGACGACGACCCACTGTAAACGAGAATATGCCCCACGGACCTGAAACGATGCCCCTGGGGCTCTTCTTCTTTGAGAGAAGTAACCTGTAAAAGCTGAAGAAACTGTCATGCAGATCGAGATCGACGATAAATCGGGCTTCTGTTTCGGCGTGGTCCGCGCCATCTCCGAGGCCGAGAAGGCTTTGGCCGACGGAGGTGTGGTCTACTCTCTGGGCGACATTGTCCACAACCGTGTGGAGGTGCAACGTCTGGAGCGGCTGGGGCTGAAGACCATCTCCCACGAGGAGATGGAGGAGGTCGGGGAGCGCAGGCTCTTCGTCCGCGCCCACGGCGAGCCGCCCAAGACCTACGAAAAGGCCCGGAAGTTGGGCATCAGGGTGATTGACGCCACCTGCCCGGTGGTCGCAAAGTTGCAGGCCCGGGTGAAGAAGGCATACGAATTGATGCAGCCGGTGAATGGCCAGGTCGTGATCCTGGGCAAGAGAGGCCACGCCGAGGTGGTGGGGCTTACGGGCCAGGTCGACGACAAGGCCGTGGTGATCGAGGGGATGAAAGACCTGGGACTGGTCGACTTCGGACGGCCGATCTATTTCCTTTCGCAGACGACCCAGAGTATCGAGCTGTTCGAGGAGCTGGTGGCCGAGATGAAGCGTCGCGCGGCGGATCCCGACCGTGTGATGGTGGTCGATACGATCTGTCGGCAGGTGGCCAACCGTGAGGGGCATCTCGAGGAGTTTGCTCGGAGGTTCGATGTGGTGATCTTCGTCTCGGGGCGCAAGTCCTCGAACGGAAAGGTCCTCTCGGAGGTATGTCGCGCGGCCAATCCCCGCACGTATCTGGTCGAGGATCAGACCGAGATCGAGGCCGAATGGTTCCGAGGGGCGGAGTCGGTCGGGATCTGCGGCGCAACGTCGACCCCCAAGTGGCTGATGCAGCAGGTGGCCGACCATATTGGAAAATCGGATTTTTGAAACCTTTAAAAACCTTGTGAAGATGAAATACTTCGTTCGTTCGTTAAAATATTTCGTGGCCTTGTGCGTTCTGTGTGTGGCCATCATGATGCTCAACCGATGGATGGGCACGGCAGCCCTCAGCGTGGAGGATACCTTCTACGTGATGTTCCACACGTGGCGCGGCATGATGCTGCCCGTGGTCGTGGTGCTGGTGGCGGCGTTCTACCCCCGCTTCGGATTCATGACCCGACGGGTCGAGGGCGATGTGGTCGAGAACCGCACGCAGATCATGAATGCCATGGCCGCCGCCGGATTCTCGCTTTGCCGCGAGGAGGATGAGGTGATGTATTTCCGCGCCGACAGCGTGGTCCGCAAATTCTTCATGCTGTGGGACGACGAGATCCGGGTCGAACAGTACGGCCAGTGGATCGAGGTGAGCGGTATCCGCCGCGGTGTGGCCAATGTGGTTTACAGGCTGGAACCCTACATCACAGCCTCTAAAAGATAGGAAAAGATGAATTACAGACGTTTGACGGGTCTCGGAGTGGCCGTTGCGGCCGTCTCGATGATGACTTTTGCCGCCCGGAACGATTTCGGTCTGGGACGGAATATGGAGTTGGTGGTCAACATGATGCGCGAGCTGTCGCTCAATTATGTCGATCCGGTGGATCCCGACCTTCTGATGGAGGGGGCGGCTCAGGGCATGGTGCGCAACCTGGATCCCTACACCGAGTATATCCCCGAGAAGAACATGTCGGATTTCGAGCTGCTGACCACCGGAAAATACGGCGGTATCGGTTCGCTGATCCGTCAGAAGGATGACTATGTGCGCATTGCCCAACCCTACGAAGGGTCTCCCGCGGCGCGGGCCGGCATGGAGATCGGCGACAAGATCCTATCGATCGACGGCGAGGATGCCCTGGGATTTACCTCGGAGCAGGTGTCGAGCCGTCTGAAGGGCGAGCCGGGCAGCAAGGTGAAGGTCGGGGTTGAGCATCTCGACGGACGCAGGGAGGAGTTCACGATGCGCCGTGAGCGCATTGCGATCCCCGGAGTGCCGTTTGCGGGATGGATCAACGACAGCATCGGATACCTGCGGCACAGCGACTTCACGGAGGGCTGTTATGAGGATATGCGTGCCGAGATCGACACGCTGAGGGCTACCGGACGCCTGAAGGGTCTGGTGCTGGACTACCGGTCGAACGGTGGCGGTATTCTCCAGGAGGCCGTCAAGATCCTCTCGATGTTCGTACCCAAGGGTACGGCCGTCGTCGAGACCCGCGGCCGCTCGGAGGCCTCGTCGCAGACCCTCCGCACGGCTTCGGATCCCATTCTGCCGGATCTGCCCCTGGCGGTGCTGATCAACGGAAACACGGCTTCGGCTTCGGAGATCGTGGCCGGATCGTTGCAGGACCTGGACCGCGCCGTGCTGATCGGTCAGCGCAGTTTCGGCAAGGGGCTGGTGCAGACCACGCGCCCGATCGGATACAACGCCATCGTGAAGGTCACCACGGCCAAATATTACATCCCGTCGGGGCGTTGCATCCAGGCCATCGACTACTCCCACTCGCAGCAGGGCGATGTGAAGATGGTGGCCGACTCGCTGATCCGGGAATTCAAGACCGTCGGAGGCCGCAAGGTCTATGACGGAGGAGGCATCATGCCCGATATCAAGACCGAACCCGAATACATCAGCCGTTTCGCCATGACGCTCTATGCCCTGGGATTCATCGACGACTTCGGCGATGAATATACGCGCCGTCACTACGGCGAGAAGATCGACGACCTGCGCAACTTCTCGATCACGGCGGAGGATTACGCCTCCTTCGTGGAGTTCATGAAGGACAAGAAGGTCAGCTACGAATCCGATACGCGACGTGCTCTGAAGACGCTGAAACAGGCGGCCGAGAACGACCGTTTCGAGGACCTGGTGCGTAAGTTCGAGGAGGTGGAGAAGAACCTCAAGGATGACACCGCGGCCAACCTGGAGACCTACCGCAAGCAGATCATCGAGACGATCAACACCGACATCGTGCAGCGTCACGGCTACACGGCCGGAGTGATCGAGCATTCGCTCCCGGGGGACGAAGAGGTGCGGCGTGCCGCCGGCATACTGGCCGACAGAAGTGAGTACGAACGGATTCTCAAGGAGCAGGATACGCAGAAAAAATAGCAGAGGGAAGAGATGAAACTACGGCGTGACATATTTTCGTTCCGGAACCGTGTGGTGGTGATCTGTGTGGGTGTGGCCCTGGGGGCCATATCGCTGATCTACACCAACAACATGGCGCGGCGTCTGAAGGAGAAGGAGCAGCACGATGTGGCATTGTGGGCCCACGCCATGGAGCGTGTGAACCGCGATGTGCTGGGAGGCGTGGTGACCGATCCCCTGGTGCAGGACATCATGTCGAACGGAAACAACATCCCGTTTATCATCACCAACGAAAACCTGGAGGTGATCAACTCCCACCTCATCCCCGAGCGGATCATCGACCACCCGGACCGCCTCCGCCGCAAGATCGACGAATTTACGGAGGAGAATACCCCGCTGCCCGTGAGGTTCATGTGGAATTCGGAACATTACCACATCATCTTCTACGGCAAGTCGTGGCTGCTCAAATCGTTATACTATTTCCCCTACATCCAGCTGCTGGTCATCACGGCCTTCGTGATGCTGGGATTCATCGCCTTCCGTTCCTCGAAGCACGACGAGCAGAACAGGGTGTGGATCGGTCTGGCCAAGGAGACGGCACATCAGCTGGGTACCCCCACGTCGTCGCTGCTGGGATGGATCGAGTATCTGCGTTCGCAGGACATCGACCAGAGCGCCGTGGAGGAGATGAACAAGGATCTGACCCATCTGATGAAGATCGTCGACCGTTTCTCGAAGATCGGATCGGAGACCCCGCTGACTCCCGCCAACATCAACGAGATCGTCGGCGAGTCGGTGATGTATTTCCGCAAGAGGATCCCCCGCAACGTCACCCTTGACTACAATGGTTTGGCCATGGCACCCGTTCAGGCCAGCGTCAACTCGGCCCTGTTCGAGTGGGTGGTGGAGAATCTGATGAAAAATTCGCTCGATGCCCTCCAGGGACACGGTGCGATCGACGTGAACATTTCCTCGGACGACAAGCACGTGATGATCGACGTGAAGGACACCGGAAAGGGAATCCCCAAAAGCAACTGGAAAAGGATCTTCGAGCCGGGATTCACGACCAAGACCCGCGGTTGGGGGCTGGGATTGTCGCTGTCGCGGCGTATCGTCGAGGAGTATCACGAGGGACGCATTGCCGTCATTGATTCCGAGCCCGGAAAGGGCACAACCATACGTGTCACCCTCAAACGATTCTTCGCATGATGACTCCGGTGACCGAATCCCCCTTCGGGGCAGATACATTGAGGCAGGAGTTGCCGCCTGTCCTCCAAGTCAAGCATTCCGCCGCGGAGCATACGGCGGAGGGAGGTGTCGTGGGGCGAACAGACCGTGCCGAGTTAGGGGTAGAGGGGCGGACTGGCCGTCGGATCGGAGGGTCGAAGGGCCACACCGATGGAAAAACCGCAGGCACGGAGGGGCATTCCTCCGAAAAGACAGTGGGGAAAACCCGGGCGGGGGAAAGCGTGCAGACAAAGGGTGTGCAGAGTCTTGAATCCGACGGGAAATCCGCATCGGCGGCCGCGGAGAAGACCCTTGTCGGAAAATCCGAAAAAAAATCGACCGCCAAAGGCGGTATTTCCACTCTTTATGAAAAACATAACGGGAAAACAACCGATACGGGGACGGCTTTAAGAAAAACCGCTCAGACAACCGCCGGCAAGACGCAGACCGTGTCGGTCGATTCGCTTTCGGTGACGGCCGACACGACGGCTGCGGCGATCCCCACGGGTCGCTGGGGTACAATGACAATGCCGACCGGAGTGGATTCGGAGGCTTATCTGGGCGGATGGGTCGAATTGCCCGTGATGGAGCAACCTTTCCAAAGGGTCGGTGTCGAGAAGGTGTTCGGTGAAAATTCGGAGGTGGTCGAGGTGCACCACCAGATCACCCCTCCCCTTTCGTCGCTGAGCGAGGATGCTGCATTCCAGGGATTTGTCCTGCTCCTGGCGGCCGTCTATGCCATGTTGTTCTACTACAATCTGAGCGATATACGTTCGTTGTTTGCCCGCCTTTCGCGCGATACGGCCACAGGCGGACATCTGTCCGACGAACCGCGTGGAAGCGGTTTTGCGCGGCTTACACACATCACCACAACCCTGGGAGTGCTCTTCTGCGGGGTCATGGCCGTGAAATACGGCGATACACTCCTCTCGGACTCCATACGCGAGGTGATGTCCTTCGGGGCTGTCCTGTCGCTGAGTCTGATGGTGTCGGCCGTGGTGCTGGGTGTCGTGATCTGGCAGTGGGTGATGCTGAGGATCATCGCCGAGATCACCTTGGAAAGGGCTTTCGTTGGCTCTATCCTGCAGATCCGTCAGGTCTGTTTCTCGCTGGCCGTAGTGGCCGTTTCGCCCGTGTTGCTGCTCTTCGCCCTGTGTCCGCGCAACGAGGGTGATATATGGTTCTTTCTGATCATCATCGAATTGGCCGTTGCGGCAATATTGTATCTCAGAGAGACTTTTAACCTCTTTATTTCTAAAAAAATTTCGATTTTGCATTGGTTTTTGTACCTTTGCACCGTGGAAATTTTCCCGATCAGTCTTCTGTGGCTGATCTTTATAAGAAATTAAAGCTAAACAATATAAATTAACAGAGATTTGAAAATTCAGAGAGTATTGGTTTCACAACCGAAACCCGCGATCATTGAGAAGTCCCCGTTCTACGAATTATCCCAGAAACACAATGTGGAGATCGACTACCAGCCCTTCAACCGTGTAGTCGGTGTTTCGTTGAAAGAGTTCCGCGCTCAACGCGTCGAAATCCTCGAACACACAGCCGTAATCTTCACTTCGCGTACGACAGTCGACAGTTTCTTCCACATCTGCGAAGAGGCCCGTATCACGGTCCCCGAGACTATGAAATACATCTGCCAGACCGAGGCTGTGGCGCTTTATCTGCAAAAGTATATCGTTTACCGCAAGCGTAAGATCTCGTTTGCCGACGGTTCGTTCACCTCGCTCATCGAACTGATCATCAAGCATAAGGAGGAGAAGTTCATGCTGGCGTTGAGTGATCCCCACCGCCCCGAGCTCCCCGAGACGCTCCAAAAACTCAAGCTCTCCGTCGATCAGGTGATCCTGGCCCGCACGGTGGCTTCGGATCTCAAGGAGGTCGAGCTGAAGAACTACGACCTGGTAGCTCTCTACTCCCCTTCGGACATCAAGACTCTGATCGAGAAATTCGGTACGGAGAACCTGCCCGCTGTGGCCGTATTCGGCGACGGAGCCCTGCGTGCCGCCGTGGCTGCCGGAATCAACGTCCTGGCCAACGCCCCCACGCCTCAGGCTCCCTCGATGGTCAAGGCTATCGACCTCTACATCGAAAAGGTCGAAAAGGGCGAGCAGATCGATCCCGTAGCCGTGACCGTCGACGAGCGCAAGGAGGAGTTTATCCGCACCCAGCAGCACAAGCTCGCCAAAAAGACGCGTGTGCGCCGTGTGGAGGCCAAATAATCAGAGATAACCCCAAAAGAGTACGGCCCGGCGGAGGATGGCTTGGAAATCCCCGTGAGGAGGGCCGCAGGATCAGTAAGAAACCGATTTTTATGATGGAACACACCTTGTCGCATGAGGAGCGGCTTCGATCGCTCGGAGCCATTCGCCGGATGTTCGAGAACGGTGAGAGCGGATTTGTCTTTCCATTCCGTTACGTGTGGTTTGCCGAAGCCGACGAGGTGCCGACGACCGGCGTGCTGTTCTCCGTGCCGAAGAAGTTCCACAAACGCGCCAACAAGCGCAATCTCCTGCGAAGAAGGACCAAGGAGGCCTATCGTCTGCAAAAACAGATCCTGTCCCCGGACAAGAAAGTGCATCTCGACATGGCGCTCATATACTCCTCGAAGGAGGTGCTGCCCTATAAAAATGTGGCTCATGCAGTCCGCAAGATTTTGGAAACGATTGCTGAACGCATCTAAACGCGTGGCGGTCTGGCCGCTGATCGCCCTGGTGCGTTTCTATCAGCTCTGCATTTCGCCCCTGCTACCCCCCTCGTGCCGCTATGTGCCGACCTGTTCGCAGTATGCGCTGGAGGCCCTGCGGAAATACGGGCCGATCAAGGGCGGATGGCTCACACTGAAGCGTCTGGCCCGGTGTCACCCCTGGGGCGGAAGCGGGTATGACCCCGTGCCATAGAGCGGAAATACACGTTACACGATAAAAAAGAGAAAACACCTTTTCGGGGTGTTTTCTCTTTTTTTGTCTTGTGATATGCCGGACAGAGGATCAGCAGACCGTTCCCGTGTCGGTGCAGTGGCTGCCTTCCTCTATGGTTTCAAATTCGAGGGTGGCATGACCTACACCGGAGGCCTTCAGACGCTTTTTAAGCTCGTGTTTGATCCCGCAGCTGTGGAGTATGTCCTCGACCACGACGTGGGCCGTAAGGGCGTTTTCCGTGGTGCTGATGGCCCATACGTGGAGGTGATGGACCCCGCAGACTCCGGGGGTGGAGGTCATTAGTTCCGAGATCTTATCCAAATGGACCTGCGTGGGGACACCGTCGAGCGAAAGGCGCAGGCTGTCGCGCAGCAGGGCCCAGATCGAGGCGATGATCATCAACGCGACGAGCAGGCCGACGACGGGGTCGATCCACAGCCGGCCCGTACAGGTGATCAGAAGGCCCGAGACGAGTACTCCGATCGACACCAGGGCATCGGCGGCCATGTGGAGGAAGGCTCCGCGGACATTCAGGTCGCGGTCCTTGTCCTTGAGGAACAGCCAGGCGGTGATGCCGTTGATCACCACACCCACACCTGCGGTCCAGGCCACGGCCCCACCCTCAATCGGTGAGGGATCGAACAGACGCTGGAGGCTCTCGAAGATAATTACGCCGACGGCCACGAGCAGGATGGCGGAATTGAGCAGCGAGATAAGCACCGTGCTCTTCTTATAGCCGTAGGTGTAGCGGCTGGTGGAATGCACCTGGGCCAGGCGGAAGGCCAGCATGGCCAGCAGCAGGCTCGCTACGTCCGAGAGGTTATGCCCCGCATCGGAAAGCAGTCCCATGGAGTTGAAGCTGAGGCCAACGCCGAATTCGATGACGACAAACAGCGAATTGAGTATGATACCCGCGATAAAGGCGCGGTTGAGCGACGAAATCGTGTGATCGTGGTGGTGGTGATGATCGTTGTGGTTATGGAGGGTTTCTTCCATGGGTTAAGCCGGATTTTCGTTGATCGTTTCGCTGATCTCGGACAACTCGACCAGCTTGTTGACAATGGCGTAGATCGTCAGACCGGCTGCCGAATGGATCTGCAGTTTGGTGGCGATGTTGCGTCGGTGGGTGATGACGGTGTGGGCCGAGATGCAGAGGGTGTCGGCGATCTGCTTGTTGGTCATGCCCTTGACCACGCAGACGATGATCTCGCGCTCGCGGGCACTCAGCAACTCGCCCTTCTGCTCGGGCTGGCCGTTGGAGGCCAGCTGCTCAACGGCCGGGATGAAGATCTCGTTTTCGACGGCGTTGTGGGACGTGAGTTCGTGTTCGCAGGTGAAGATGTCGAACAGGACGCCGTTGAGTTCGTTCGTCTCGTCGTTGGTCGGATAGTACTTGATGATGATGTTCTTCAGCTCGTTGAGCCGCGACTCCACACGGTCGTGGTGGCGGCGGAAGGTTTCCATCGAGTAGCTCTGCGTCTCCTTGCCGGCCAGAAGGGCCTCGACATAGGGAAAGACGGTCTTCTCCTCGTAGGACATGTGTTTGTCGACCTCCGAGACGTATTCGTCGAAGAAGCGCATGATGGCAAAAGAGACGTCGCTATGGCTGTAATCGACCGCCTCGATCAGCTTGCGGCGGATCGACGGCAGACGGAATTCGAGAAAATAGGTGTGTGAGTTTTGCAGGTAGTCGGTCAGGGCCCTTATCGAGACATGTTCCACGAGGAGCATTCCGTCGGTATGGTTCAGCAGCAGGTTCACCACGGCCAGAAAGGTCGGGGTATGGACCTTGCTCGCTTCGCAAACTTCCTGGATGGTCTGATCGCCGAATCCCAGGGAGATGCCGAAACGGCTCATCACCTGCAAAACGGCATATTTGTCGCAAACGAGGTCGCACATCCGATCCTCGCCGGAGTAACTACGTGATTGATACATAATGATATTTTATGAACCTTATATTGTGTAAAATCCGAGGTGAAACGCACCCTCTGTAAATAAGTATGTCCAGTGGACGCAATTTTCCCCATACAAAAATAGTTAAAATTTCGGATACGGGCAATACCTAAATATAAGTATCGTATTATCGTCCTCGGTTTGGGAAATTCGGCCCAAGTGCGCCCTTTCGCTCCCGGCTATCGCCGGGAGAGGTCGCGGTAGGTGGTCTGAAGCATCGTGCGACCCTTGTCGGCCAAACCGGGGGCTGTCTCCTGAAGCATCTGGCGGGCTTTGCCGTCCCATACGGCCACGCCCGTGGAGTCGACTACTCCGAAGCCTTCCTCGAAGGCGTAGTAGGCAAAACGGGGTGAGGAGGGCGAGAAGATGTCCTTGCTATACTCGAAGTCGGAGTGCGGAAGATCCATCTGGGCGAGGACCGAGGCGCAGATGTCGATCTGCGAGAAGTAGTCCTCGATGACCATCGGGCGTTCGACGGCTCCGCCCAGCCACAGCATCGGGATGCGGTAGCGCAGCGGCTCGACATAGGTCAGATTCTCGGGGAAGGGGTAGCCGTGGTCGGCGACCATCACGATGAGCAGGTTATCCCAGGCGGGTGAGGCCTTCAGTTTGTCGAGCATACGGCCCAGGCACTCGTCGGAAAAGGCTGCGGCGTTGAGCATCTTATGCTGGAATTTCGCGTAGGGAACGTCGTAGGGCGTATGGCTGCTGAGCGTGAGAAAACCCGTGAGGAATTGCTCGCCGCGGGCCGACTGAGCGATGATTTGGTCGGCGACATAGTCGCACATCACCTCGTCGTCGAAGCCCCAGTTGGAGGCCGGGCGGTCGAATTTCAGATCCTTCTGCCAGACGAGCTCCTGCCAGCCCGTGTCGTAGAGGTAGGAGGCTTGATTGGTGAAGTTCAGGTCGCCGCCGTAGTAGAACCTCGTCTTGTAGCCGTTGGCGGAGAGGGTGCGGGCGATGGAGGGCAGGTTGCGGCTCTTGCCCGGTAGTTTCATGATCGAGACGTTGGTCTGTCCCGGGAAACCGCTCAGAACGGCCACCTCGCCGCGATCCGTGCGGAAGGAGTTGGCGAAGAAGTTCTCGAACCAGAGACCTTCCTGCTTGTAGCGGTCGAGGTTGGGCATGATGCGTGAGCCCTCGCGGTCGGTATCCATGATCGTGCGGGCGAAGCTCTCCATGAGGATCACCACCACATTGGGGCGGGTTGTGCGCAGGACCTTATGCGTGGGTTCGGCCGAGGGGCGGTTGCCGCGCAGAGACTCGAAGCGGGCGGCGCGTTCCTCCTCGGGGAAGAAGAGGTACATCTTGTCGAATTCCTCGTTGGAACCCAGGGTCGAGAGGAACGAGAAGACGGGATTGGTGGCGGCGTGGTTCAGAAAGAGGTTTGAGCTGAAATAGACCTTGGAGATATTGGCCACCGAGGCCCCCACGCCTCCGCGGATGGCCAGGAAATCGAGACCTCCGAGCAGCAGCAGGACGGGAGTCCACAGCAGGGCCTGCCAGCGGATCTGAAGGCGTTGGCTATCGGAGAAACGCACCACAAAGCGACGGTAGCAGACGATCATCAGGGCGGTCCAGGCTGCGAAAAAGAGCGTCTGGCGGATGCCCATGGTCCAATCGATGCTGGCCATGGCTGTCGAGGGATCGGTCAGGTACATGAGGATCGTGGAGTCGATGCGGAAGCCCCAATGTTCGTAGAGCTCGATGTCGACGGCGAAGATCAGGGACGTGATGACGGAGATCAGAGCAAAATAGATGTTATGGATCCGGCGTGCAAGGCGTTCGGGGATGCTGACCCACAGCGTGACGAGCGTGACAAGCAACGGTAGTGCCGTGATATAGCCCGCAACCGTGAGGTCGAGTTTTAGGCCGTGGAGAATGACCCCGAGCCAATTTGCGGGGCAGCTCTCGGCGGCAAGTGTCGAGTAGTAGATCAAAAAAACAGGCTTCTGCAACGCCATGAGCAGCAGCGTTGTGAGGTAGGCGGTGAAGATAAAAGCTAATTTTTTACGTATCATCTCTCTGTGTTTTTTTGAAGAATCTCCCCCTTCATGGGGAAATCCTTGCTTGGAATGAAAAACACCCCACTGCTTCGACCCTGTGGAAGGATCGAGGCACGGGGCGGTTTCTGTAACTTTTTTGGGGTCGGGTGGCGGACTGTTCCCTTATGGATCAGATCTTCTCGCCGTAGGCCAGGTCTCCGGCATCGCCGATACCCGGAACGATATACGAACGCGAGGTCAGCTCCTCGTCGACGGCCGCAACCCATATCGTGGTGGTCTGGTGAGGCATGTGTTTCTGAACGTAGTCGATACCCTGCTCGCTGGCGATGACGGCCGCAACGTGGGTATGCTTGGGCATACCGCCGCGCTCGCACAGAGCCTCATAGGCCAGCACCAGCGACGAACCCGTGGCCAGCATGGGATCGACCAGAAGAAGGGTCTTGCCCTCCAGATTGCCGCACGAGATGTACTCGACCTTCACCGTGAAGCTGCCGTCCTTCTTGCTCTTGCGGTAGGCCGAAACAAAGGCGTTACCCGCGTCGTCGAAGTAGTTCAGAAAGCCCTGGTGGAAGGGAAGACCCGCACGGAGGATGGTGGCTACGACCAGTTCATCGTTGATCTCCTGAACCAACGCCTCGCCCAGAGGGGTCTCGACCACGTGCTCCTCATAGGAGAAAACCTTGGAGATCTCGTAGGCCGTGATTTCGCCGATGCGCTCCAGGTTGCGGCGGAAGCGCATGGAATCCTTCTGGATCTGCTTGTCGCGGATCTGGCGGATGAATTTGTTCAATACCGTGTTCTGTTTATTCAGAATGTTTATGGTCATGACATCAAGTGTTTGGTAATCAATACAGGAAATTGTTGAACGGGTAGCGTCCGGCGTGGATCTCGCGGACCATGCCGTAGAGGTCCGAGCGGAACTTCTCGATATTGGTCTTCTCGCGCGCCGACAGGAAGATGCACGGCGTGCCACCCTTGGCAAACCACATCTGTTTGAGATCGTCCAGCGAACGGTTCTCCTTGGTCGCGGGGGTTAGATCGTCCTCGTCCTTCTTGATGTAGGTGTAGGCGTCGACCTTGTTGAAGACCAGGTAGACGGGTTTGTCGCCTGCCCCGATCTCCTGGAGCGTCTGTTTCACCACGTCGATCTGATCCTCGAACTGCGGGTGTGAAATATCCACGACATGGATCAGAAGATCGGCCTCGCGGACCTCGTCGAGCGTCGATTTGAACGATTCGATCAGCTCCGTGGGGAGTTTGCGGATGAAGCCCACCGTGTCGGACATCAGGAACGGGAGGTTGTCGAAAACAACCTTGCGGACGGTCGTGTCGAGGGTGGCGAAGAGTTTGTTCTCGGCAAAGACCTCACTCTTGGAGATGAGGTTCATCAGCGTCGACTTGCCGACGTTGGTATAGCCCACAAGGGCCACACGCACCAGCTGTCCGCGGTTTGAACGCTGGACGGCCATCTGGCGGTCGATCTTCTGGAGATCCTCCTTGAGCTTCGAGATACGGTTGCGGATGATACGGCGGTCGGTCTCGATCTCGCGCTCTCCGGCTCCGCCACGGGTACCCGTGCCGCCTCGCTGACGTTCGAGGTGGGTCCACAGACCCGACAGACGCGGCAGCATATACTCGTAGTTAGCCAGTTGGACCTGGGTCTTGGCGTAGGCCGTGCGGGCTCTCGAAAGGAAGATGTCGAGGATCAGACGGGTGCGGTCCAGGATACGGCACGGCATCGTCTGCTCGATATTGCGCGTCTGGGAGGGGCTCAGCTCGTCGTCGAAGATGGCCACGTCGATCTCCTGCTCCTCGCACCAGCGGGCGATCTCCTCCAGTTTGCCCGGACCTACATAGATGCGCGACGAGGGCTGGGGAAGACGCTGCGTGAAGCGTTTCACCGTAGTGATTCCCGCCGTCTCGGCCAGGAATTCCAGCTCGTCGAGATATTCTCCGATCTGTTTCGGATCGTCTTTGTCGCGAATGACCGACACCAGGACGGCCCGTTCCTCAAGGACGGTCGCGGCGGTATCGACGGTTTTGTTCTTGCTGTTGTTATCCACTGATTTATAATCTGTTTTGGTGTTGCTTGACACGCTTCGGCCCGATCTCCAAAAAGCGGGCTGGAGGGGAAGGTGTCGTGTACAAAGAAGGGTATCTTCCAAAAAGCAAGATACCCTTTATAAACATAACGTGATGTCGTTAGTTCTGTACGCGGAAATCTACCGGCAACGTGTATTTTACACGGACAGTCTGGTTACGCTGCTTACCGGGCGACCATTTCGGCGACTGCTTCAGCACGCGGATGGCCTCCTCAGACAACGAACGGTCGGGAGTCTGAAGTACCTGGACATTCGTCAAGCGACCGTCTTTCTCGATCACGAACGACAGTACCACGCGACCCTGGATACCATTCTCCAAGGCGATCTGCGGGAAGATGAGTTGCTTCTGAACCCAGTTGCGGAAAGCGTTAAGGTCACCGCCCTGGAACGAAGGCATGGTCTCGGCGATCAAGAACGGCTGGTCGTCCTCGATGGTCTCCTCGACAACGGCTACCTCCTGGACAATCTCCGTGTCCTCATCGAAATCGGCAAAGTCGACATCGGTCGTGATCTTCGTCTCGTTGGTCACCACCTGCAACAGGTCGGTCACAACCTTCACGGATACCTTCTTGGGAGGCTCGGGCGGTTTCTGATCCTGACGCGTGATCTCGGTCATCTGCTCCTCGACCGGACCGTAGTTCATGTCGATCTTCTCAATACGATGCTCTTTCGGTGTGTAGTTGAAGGCTACGATAACAAGACCGAGCGCTATCACCAAACCGATCTCAAGCAAAAGACCTCGTTTGTTCTGAAGGTCTGCTTTAGGCGATTTTTTGATTTCCATCTATTATCTTTTTTAAATTTGTTCTACTCCCTGTGGGCGATATAGATACGCTATTCACCACAAATATATGGATAAAATTCCAAAAATGAACGATCTCGCGGGAAAATCTTTATTTTTTATCTACTTTTGTATCAAAATTATGGATCACAATGGGTCAAACTGGACTTAAAGAGAGATTATATGGCAAAAATCCGGCGGAACTGGCCGCTGTTTGTGCCGATTTGGGGATGCCCCGATTTGCCGCAAAGCAGTTGGCCGAGTGGCTCTACAAGAGGCACACGGAGAATCCGCAGCTGATGACCAATATCGCCACAAAGTTCAGGGGTGCCCTCTCTGAAAAATTCGGGGAGGCACTCTCCCGTCCGATACGGTGTTCGGTGTCGGCCGACGGTACGAAAAAGTATCTGTTCAAGACCTTGGGCGGGGCCTACATCGAGTCGGCGTACATCCCCGACGGTGACCGCGCAACGCTCTGTGTATCATCACAGGCCGGATGTAGAATGGGCTGCCGCTTCTGCGCAACGGGACGGCAGGGACTGCAGCATTCGCTGTCGGCGGCCGAGATCCTCAATCAGATCGTATCCCTGCCCGAGCGCGAGAAGCTCACCAATGTGGTATTCATGGGTATGGGCGAGCCGCTCGACAACCTCGACGAGGTGTTGCGTGCCCTGGAGATCCTCACCGAAGAGTGGGGATTCGGCTGGTCGCCGACGAGGATCACCGTATCGACGGCCGGAGTAGCATCCAATCTGGTGCGGTTCCTTGAGCAGACGAAGGTCCATCTGGCGGTGAGTCTCCACAATCCCTTCCCCGAGGAGCGGCGGGAGATCATGCCCATCGAGAAGGCCTGGTCGATCGTCGAGGTGGCCGACATCCTGCGCAAGTATGATTTCACGCATCAGAGGAGGGTATCGTTCGAATACATCGTTCTGGAGGGAATGAACGATTCGCCGAGGCACATCAAGGAGCTGTGTCGTCTGCTGGACGGGATCAAGTGTCGCATAAACCTCATCCGTTTCCACAAGATCCCCGGATCGCCCTACTTCTCGCCTGATCAGGAGCGGATGATCCGTTTCAGAGATTCGCTGACGGCCAAGGGAATACAGACCACGATCCGCGCTTCGAGAGGCGAGGATATTCAGGCGGCCTGCGGTTTGTTGTCGACCGAGGAAGAGGCCTCGGCCAAGGAAAGGGAATAAGCAAGCACCTTATTTATATAGGCGCACAAAAAAAGACGTCGGAATGTAATCCGACGTCTTTTTTTATCCGTATTCCGGTGCGGGATTAGTTCCACAGGGGTTTGAGCAGTCCGAAGAGCAGGCAGGAGATGATCAGCGTGAAGATCACGTTGAAGGTCTGGCCCACAAGGAACGATTTGAGCAGGTTGCGGTTCTCCCTGGAGACGATTTCCTTGAGGCGCGTGTCCAGTCCGATGCAGACGAAGGCCAGCGAGAAGAAGAGCGTCGAGAACATCTTGGCAACACCCGGTTCGATGAGCTTGCCGGAGGCATTGACCGTGAAGTGGCCGCTGTTGAGCAGCAGGCTGAACACCAGCGACGCTCCGACGAAGCCGATGATGAACTTCGGGAACTTCTCCCACACGATGCCCAGCGACGGGGCCTGGGTCTTGTTGCCCTCGCCGCGCGTCGAGAGGTAGAGGGCGATGAAGAAGGCCACGAATCCGATCAGGACGTTCTGCGTACCCTTGATGATCATGGCGTGGCTGTTGGCCACCTCGCCCGAGATCATGCTCGATGCGGCGACTCCCGACGTGGTGTCGATCGTACCTCCGATCCAGGCACCCGTAACCTCGGCAACGGTCTGGGGATCATCGAACAGGAGCGGGAGAACCGTATTGGCGAGCCACGGCATGAGGTAGATCATCGGAACCACCGTGATGAGGATCAGCGACACGATATAGGGCAGTTTGGGGCTATTGCCTCCCGTGGCGCGGGCGGCGGTGATGGCGGCCGAAACACCGCAGATCGACATACCGCTCGACATGATCATCGCCGATTCGCGGTCAACGCCCGAGCGGCGCGAGAACCAGTAGGCGAAGAACCATACGACGGCAACGACCAGGCAGGCCTGGAAAAGTCCGAAAATACCCGATTTCATCACGTCGTTGATCATGATCGTGGCTCCCAGGCAGACCACTCCGATCTTGATGAAAAATTCGCCCTGGATGGCGGGTTTCATCCAATCGGGCACATGCCAGGCATTGCGCACGATCAGTCCGAAAAGCACCGAGAAGAACACCGACTCGAAGCCGTAGTATTTCACCACGTTGATCGTGGCCACCATCTGGGCCAGGAGCGACAGGGCGAAGATGAACACCAGCGAAAGGAACAGTCCTTTGATCGGGCGGCGCAGGAGCCACATACCGGCGTAGAGAATGACAAAAACAACGGCAAAAAGCTGGAGAATGCCGTACCAGGCAACCTCTCCCACGAGGGTCGAGGGTACTTTGGGGATTTGGGCGGGAACGGTGGCCGCAAGGATCAGAAGTGGTATGGCGACCCAGACCGTAACCCAGTCCTCAGTGCGCAGTTTTTCGATGAAATTTTTCATTGGAGTCTGTTGTTTTGTTTGAATATCAGGCTTCAAGGGGTTTGACATTTAGAACATGGCGGTCAGCATCATGCCGATCACGTTGTGGTTGGATTGGTCGTGGGCCGAGAAATCCTCGTAGGTGTAGTTGAGCTGGCAGTTGAAGTTCTTGACGGGGTACCACATCAAGCTGGCCGAGTAGTTGGTCTGGCGCGAAAGGCTCGTCGTGGCATCGAGCAGGAAGGTGTCATAGCGACCCGAAACCAGGAGTTTCTTTGTCACGAAGTAGCCGCCCGACACGTACCAGCTGCTGCTGTAAAGGTCGCCCGTCCAGCCGCCGATCCACTCGCCGCGGACACGCACGCGCTCCGAATCGTAGAACATACCGCCGCTATAACGCTTGCGCAGCAGGTATTTGTCGCCGTATTCGCCCCAGTGGCACGATCCCGAGATCTGGAGTCCCTTGACGGGGATGAACGTCAGGCGGGCTACGACGTCCTTGCTGGAGTTGTGGTCCTTGATCGAGATGCCCTCGCCGTTGAACACACCGAAATTATAGTTGATGACGCTGAAGCCGTCCTTTTCCCAGAAACCGCCATAAACCTGCGCTCCGAGGTCGCGGCCCGTGGCCTTCATGCCGCAGAGGTCGTTGCCTCCGAGCAGTTTGCTCGTACCCATGGGGCTCTCGATGAACTCATAGGTGGGAGGCGGGCAGTTGGTGTTCATCAGCGAGAACGGGATTTTGAACATACCGACCTGGAAGTTCAGTCCGTTGAGCGGACGGTACTTGATAAAGGCGTCGCGGACCTGCATGGAGGCGAATTCCAGCTGCAGTTTATAGTCCAGCCTGGAGGTGATGTCACCCGAAAGGCTCAGGCGGGCACGTTTGAGGAAGAAGTTGGTGGTCACATCCTCGCGCCAGTCGAAGCCGACCTGGATATAGGCCGACAGTTTGGGCAGTTTGCTCAGTACCTTATCCCATTTTGTGGATTTCTTTTTCTGTTCGTTCAGTTCGTATTTGAGCGACTCGATTTCGGACGAGAGTTCCTGGATGGTAGGCTCGCCGGCGGTGGTGGCCTGAGGGGTGGCGCTATCTACGTTTTGTGCCTGGACGGCAAGGAAGCCGCAGGAGAGCAAAAGTGTAAGGATGAATTTCATAAATTGTTAAGTATATGTTAAGGGAAAATGTTTCAGGTTGCAAAATTAGGGATTATGCAGATGTGAGTCAATAGGTGTAAACACGTATAAAAAGGGGGATTTAGATCCGAATAACGACAAAAAAGTGCAAAAACAAAAAAGGTTCTCTTTTATCAAAAAGAGAACCTTGAATTCGAGAAGAGGTGGAATACTCAGAATACTTCGCGCAGGATACGCACCGACTGCACCTCGCCAACACCGTCGAGGTGGTAGCTCAGGTAGTCGAGCATGGCGTTGAGAAACGAGACTCGTTGGGTGCGGTTCAGCGAAAGGTGCCCCAGGCAACGGATGTCGCTGGAGAGCAGGAGGTCGAGCAGGCGGGCATCGTCGGGCGGCATGATGTGGGGATGGACGGGCCGCAAGGGGGTGTAGTGCCCCTCGCGGATGTCGAACCAGCTGTCCGCGATGTAGTCGTTGCCGGGAAAGAAGCCCAAAAGGCGGCTCAACTTGGCCAGGAACCACAGGTGAAAGTCGGCGATACCCTCCTCCAGCGAGTCGAGGGCCGCAATGCTGCTCCACACGAAGGTGAACAGCTCCTCGTCGGGTTCGCATTCGCGCACCAGGCGGTAGAGCACCTCGGCCATGAACAGGGCCATGGTCGATTTGCGGACGTCGAACGGTAGGTTTTGGAGGACGAAGCCCGAGCGCACCTCCTTGAACTTGTCCATCTGGCGAGTGGGCGACTCCAGCCCCTCGAACTCGACGGGAAAGGCAGGTTGGAAGAGTCCCAGTTTCGAGCCGTGGCCGTTGCGGCTGCGGACTCCCTGGACCATATAGCTGCGCCGGCCGCCGACGTCGGTCAGCAGGTAGACGATCATCGAGGAATCGCCGTATTTGAGCGTGTGGAGGACTATGCCCCGTCCCTTGTAGCTTTTCAAGACCGGGACTCCTTTATGAGGTGGATCATGCGCCATTCGTCTGCCGAGCGGGTCGCGAGGTGGATGAGCCCCGCCTCACGGCCGGAGCGGAGGATGGCCTCGACGTCGTCGGCCCAGAAGCCGCTCATCAGCAGATGGCCGCCCGGACGCAGCAGGCGGGCCGAAGCCTCCATTTGGGCGATGAGAATATTGCGGTGGATATTGGCTGCGATGAAGTCGTAGGTGCGGCCCTCGACCCGGGAGATGTCGCCCAGGATCGACGTGATGCGCTCCCCCACCCCATTGGCATCGGCATTCTCGCGGCAACTCCTTTGGCAGAGGTCGTCGATATCGACGGCGTCGACATGGCGGGCCCCGCATTTGGCTGCAACGATGGCCAAAACGCCCGTGCCTGTGCCGACGTCGAGTCCGTCGAGACCTTCGACCTCAAGGTCGAGGATCTCCTGCGACATCATGCGGGTGGTGGCGTGGTGGCCCGTGCCGAACGACATGTGGGGAATGAGCACCACGTCCATCACGCCCTCGGGTGCGGGGCTGTGGTGCGGGGCGCGGATCAGCAGGCGGGCGTCAACCTCAACGGGCGGAAAGTCGCTCTCCCAGGCCGCGTTCCAGTTCTCGGTAAGGATCTCCGAATAGAGGCCCGTGACGCCGTAGCGGGCAAGCAGGGCATCGACCTCGGCGTGGCACGAGGGCAGGCTTTGGGTCGGGAGGTAGGCCGACAGAAGGTCGGATTCGTAGGTGAAGCTCTCGAACGGGTAGTCGGAGAGTTCGGCTGTGAGGATCTCGGAGAGTTCTTCTCCGCATTTGATATTGAGTGATGTGTAATCCATAAATTAATTCTGAAAAATTTGTACCTTCGCCTATACAAAGTTAGGGATAATCTTCGACAATAAAGTTCAAAATGGAGGAAAATATCGGGAAATGGGACGCGGCGGAAGATGCGTTCCGCACTTACATCATGTTGGAAAAACGACTCGCAAAGAATACCGTAGAGTCGTATATGACCGATTTGCACCAGTTTGCCGCATTCGTTGGCGAGCAGTGGAGCGTCGCTCCCGAGCAGGTCACTCCTGAAATGATCGAGCAGTACTTGGTCTCGATGTTTGATTGGGGACGCGAGAAAACCTCGCAGTCGAGGGCCTTGAGCAGCATCCGGGGATTCTTCAACCATCTGCTCCTCACGGATCGGATCGAGGCCTCTCCCGCCGAATTCATCTCCTCGCCCAAGTGCGGGCGGCAGTTGCCCGACACGCTCTCGACCGAGGAGATCGACCGCATCATCTTCGCGGCAAGCAATCCCGCGTGGGTGGTCGGTGATCCCATGACGCAGGAGGCGTTGAGCCCTGCAGCCGAGGTTAAGGGGGTTAGGGATGGTGCAATGCTCGAAGTATTGTATTCGTGTGGGTTACGTGTCTCGGAACTGACCTCGCTCAAGATGTCAGATCTGTTTTTTGGGGAGGGGTATATCCGTGTGATCGGCAAGGGCGACAAGCAGCGGCTGGTCCCCGTGAGCCACACGGCCCGCGAGAAGATACGCCGCTATCTCGAATTGAGAAAACCGGCCCGTCCAAACGAAGAGATCCTCTTTCTGAACAACCGCGGGCGTCAGCTGACGCGCGTCATGCTTTTCACGATCATCCGTCGGGCGGCCGAAAGGGCCGGGGTCGACAAGAGGATCAGTCCCCACACCTTCCGCCATTCGTTTGCTACCCATCTGCTGGAGGGGGGGGCCAGCATCCGTCAGGTGCAGGAGATGTTGGGCCACGAGAGCATCCTCACCACCGAGATATACACCCATCTGAACAGCGACCATCTGCGCAAGACAGTCGAGGAGCATCTGCCCGTATCGTGCTCAGACTTTGATTAGGGGGCGGATTGCGGAGCGAGGGGTGAGGCGCATCGTGTCGTAGTCGACACCCGAGATAATGGCGGGGATACCCTCGCCCGGGGGAAGTACATGTTGCCGGAGCAGCTCGCCGAGGGGGGCGTCCTCCCCCATCATCAGATCGAACTCTGTACGATAATCCCTGGGAAAGGACAGCACCATACATCCTGAGTAGAACTCCGTGAAGGGTTCCCGGTCGGGGGCGGGACGATGATCCAGCGAGAGGATCCGACCCTCGTCGTCGAGGGTCAGCAGCGGGTCGCGTTCCAGGCGGGAGTCCTGCCACAGAAGGTTAGAAGCTATCTTTCGCATGGTCGAGGCGGAGAAATTCGTCGCTGAAGATGCGCAGGTTGAGCTGGCGGATGAAAAGGCTGTCGGTGGCGGCCTTCTTCTCGGGCGTATAGTGGATCGAGAAGTCCCAGAGGGTCATCGACGGCTTCTGGGCCTTATGGCGGAAGCGCAGCAGATCGAGGCACAGGTAGCGGTGGGTCGTGTCGGCCCGCAGAAAGCGCGAATAGCGGTTCTTATAGCCCTTATACCAGGTGGTCAGGTGGATCGAGGAGCGAGATTTGTCGGCTCGCTCCAGCCACACCTCGCCGCTCAGATCGCGGTTGTGGTTGCGGTCCATGGAGTCGACCAGGTAGTCGAAATTGATGGTATATTCGCCCGGGTGGACCTTAAAACGCATCTTTAGACGGGTGGTATCGCCCAGCTTGCGGACGCGGATCGTGTCCGCCGAGAAGATCGTGCGCGAAAAGGTGCGTTGGGCGATATTGTCGATCGTGTCGAGGATCGCAACCTCGCGGTTATAGGCCAGGCCCTCCTGCTCCAGGCGGGCGATCGCACGTTCCACTACATCGCCCAGGCGGGCACTCTTGCGTTTGGAGAAGTTGCCGATCGTATATTGGACATCGTCCGTCGTATAGCCCCGGGCCGTGAAGATCGGTTCGTAGATGTTCAGCGAATCGCTCATCACGTCGCGGTTGGAGGTATAGGCATTGGCCAGGAATACATCGTGGAATATGTCGGCCAACTCGCTGTCGGGGATGATCTTATGGCGGGAGCAGCCCGTCAGGAGAACTCCCGTGAGGATCAGCACGACCCTGAGAATTTGAGTTGCTGTTTTCATAGTTTCGATTTTATCATGTTTCGCACCGTGATGTGGGACAGCACGGCCGCTATGGCTGCAAACGAGACCAGCACCGCTCCCAGATCCCACAGGCGGAAGACTACCGGGTAGCTCTTCGTGAGGAACGTGTCGGCCGGGATCTTGATGATCCCGAAATATTGTTGCACCAGTGTCGCCCCGACTCCGATAACCGTGCCCAGGAGTGCCCCCATGGCGCAGATGAGCAGGCCTTCGGTGCGGAAGATCGAGCGGATGAACCCCCAGTCGGCACCCAGGGCGCGGAGGGTCGAGATGTCGTGGCGTTTGTCGACGATCAGCATCGCCAGCGCCCCCACCATCGAGAATGAGGCGATGATCAGCACGAGCAGCGAGATGAAGAAGATACCCCACTTCTCGTAGGTCATGATGCGGTAGAACGAGGCCCTCAGTTCGCTGCGGGTGCGCACGGTGAAGGTTTTGCCCAGCTCTTCACGGAGCGTGGGGGCAAAGCGTGTGGCGAAGTCGTCGGAAACCCGTTCCTCGGGGTGGGCCGGATCGCAGAGGTGGATGAGTAGGGCCGAGGCTCGGTTCTCATAGCCCAGCAGCTCGCGGGCAAAGCGCAGGGAGGAAAGTACATAGGTGCGTTCGGTGTCGGTATCGACGGAATAGACCCCGCTCACGCGGAGGGTGCGGGCCGTATAGTTTTCGAACGGTAGCAGCGATGAGAAGGAGTTGCGGCGCACGGCGTAGACCTTGATGTCGGAATCCGCAAGGCTGTGGATACCCAGCTGCCAGGCCATGCTTTGGCCGATCGACATCCGTTCGCGGTCGCCGAAGCGGACCTCCCATTCGCCGCCCGTGATGTAGTCCGACATGGGGAAGACTTCGGAATAGGAGTCGTCCACGCCGCGGAGGGTGGCTGTGGTGCGGTTGTCGTCGTGTTCGAGCAGGACGCTCTGTTCCAGGACGAAGCTGCGGGCCGCGATCCGAGGATGGTCGCCCTCAAGCAGGCTGTCGACGGTGCGTGTGTCGAAGGTGGCTCCGCGGGACGGGGTGATCGTGAGGTCGGCATCGAAGGCCGAATACATCGATTTGACCAGCGTCTCGAAGCCGTTGAACACCGACAGAAGGATGATCATCGCCGCTACGGGCATGGCAACGGCAACCACACTCAGTCCCGAGATCAGATTGACGATGGAGCGGGACCGGGTGGAAAAAAGGTAGCGTTGCGCAAAAAGCCCGAGAAGCATCCGGTTAGCGTTTCAGGGCTTCGTCGATCTGCTCGATATACTCCAGGGAGTCGTCGAGGAAGAACTGGATCTCGGGGACGTTCTTCACCTGGTTGCGGATGCGTTTGCCTAGAAGACCCCGCAGCTGGCGCAGGTGCTGGTCGATCGAGGTGAGCACCTCGGCGCAGTGGTCGAACGGGAAGACGCTCACGTAGATCTTGGCGTAGCCGAAGTCGGGCGATACGCGAACGCCCGTAACCGTGACGAGCGAGCCGCGGACTACCTCGGGGGCTTCCTTCTGGAAGATCTCGGCCATATCTTTCTGAATCTGTTTGGCTATTTTCTGCTGACGTGTATTTTCCATGGTCGTTAAGTGTTTTTTAGTTTCCGTATTTGAATTCTTCTTTGTTCTTTTCGCGTTTGGGGCGCGGTGCCCACGATTTGAAGCCTTCCTTGTTGAAGCGGTAGCTCAGTCCGATCGAGATCATCAGGTTGTCGAGCGGTGAGCGGAGCGGGGTCATCCAGAAGGGGTTTTCGACTCCACTTGTAGAGTTGTCGGCGTATTTGTTGCGGTTGCGCACGATGTCGGAGAATCCGAAGTAGTAGCGCGCCCGGACGTTCAGCTCGAACTGCTTGATCAGGAACGACATACCCGCTCCGGCCGCAAGTCCGTAGCCCCAGCGGTTGTCGCGTTCGAGGCGGAAGGTATAATCGCCCTTCCAGTCGGGGCGTCCCTGTTCGCGGGCCAGCTCGTTTTCGTAGGTTGACGAGAGGTTATAGGAGAACGTCGCCGCCGCTTCGAGGTAGACCCTCATGCGGTGGTGGAACAGGTAGAAGTGGGGCTGCCAGACGATCGGAAGGAAGATCGAGTTGACCTTGCGCTTATAATACAAGTATTGCGACGGGTCTTCGACACTCGATGCGTTCTGGGCGAAGGAGAAGCCCTGCTGGAGGAACTCCAGGTCGATACCGAAACCGCCCACAAAGCGTTGGGCCGTATAGTAGCGCCAGGTTAAACCCCCTCCGTAGGAGTCCCACAGGGCCTTCATCTCCTGTTCGGGCTGGAGGCGTCCGCTCGACATGCCGTAGCCCAGAGTGAAACCCAGGGTGTGTTGGGCCGTGAGGCGGCTCGTGAGGCCTGATGCGAGTAGCAGGCCGAGGAGTGATATGATGATGCGTTGTTTCATAAGTCGTTATCGTTGAATGGTGCGTCCGCCGAACATGCCGCCCATACCGCCGCCGCCGAAGCCCGGAACTTGGCTGTTGCGTGAGCGTTCTTCGCGGTCTCGGTCGTTCTCTTTCTTCTTCTTGCCACCCTCCTTGAGCAGTTTCTCGGCTTCGCGCTGTTGGCGTTGCTCCTCGCGCTCGTCGAGCAGGCGGGACAGGGAATCCATCGTGACGGGAGCGAACAGACGGCGCATATCCATCGTGAACTCGATCTCCCAGTTGACTTTGGTGGCGAAGGTCTCCTCGCCTTTCTCGTTGACGTAGAACTCGGCGCGTTCGGGCTGGAGGCGTTCCACCACATTGCCCGTATCCCACTTGCCGTTGCCGTTTCTGTCCTCCGTGACGCGGAACTTGATCTCCCCCTCGGGGACATAGTTGAAGCGGTAGTCGCCCGTCGTGACGTCGCGTTTCTCCTGGAGCGTCTTGTTCGAGCCGTCAAGCAGCTGGATGATATAGCGCGAGTCATCGTCCTTGCCCTCGACATGGAGCTTGACCAGGGCGAATTTCTCGGGGTCGGAGATCGTATATTTGGCGCGGATCGTGTCGTTGTGTTGTTCGGCCACGTCGTTGAGCGCCCCCTCGGGGATCAGCAGCTCGTATTCGGAACCTTGACGCCAGTCGGCACGGAGCTGCCAGCAGAGCAGCCGGGCCGTGTCGCGGACAAAGTGGAGGGGTATCTCGCGCGGCTTGAGTTTCTTCTCGGGATCGGTCTCCAGCAGGCGGATCGCTCCCGAATCGATGCGGTTGAGCGGGTATTCAAATTCGGCCGTGAGGTGTCGCTCGGGGTTGATCTCGCCCGAGGTCGGCATCTTGATCACGAAGGGGTTTTTCTCCTTGGGGGCCTCCCACTCCTCGCCGTTTTCCTCGGCTTTGCGGCGGGCGCGTTCCTGTTTCTCGCGTTCGCGTTCCTGATCCTTGGTCTCGATCAGGCGCCAAGAGAGTTTCAGTGGCTCGGTGACCCGTTGCAGAACATTGAGCGTGTCATGCTTGAAGTAGGTGATCTCGCCCTTCAGCGTGTCGGCAAGCGAGGCTGACGGGTAGTCGAACCACAGGGCTATGGTGTCGCGTCCGACGGTCTGGGGATCGATGATCACCCGGTCGGAGGGGATGCTGTCGAAGCGGATCTGCTCGATGCGCGGGTGGGCCGCCGAGAAGTAAAGCAGGGCTTTATGCTGCTGGGGGCGGGCCGTCTCGGAGAGCATCTGGCGGCGGAAGGCCTTGTCGGTGAACATACGGAAGTAGATCTGGGGCTCGGCCGACACATAGTGGCGGATCGAGTCGTACCAGATGGCGAAATCGGGCATCGTCGAGGGGTTATACTCCCGGTCGATGAAGCCGATCTGGTCGCTGCCCGGCTCGTAGATCTGGTTGTCGTTCTTGTCCTGGATGGCGTAGATGCGGTAGTTGATCGGCTTGAGGTTTTGGGCGATGAAGATTCCGTTGGTCTCGGCTCGGGCGATGGCCGCGGGCTTGTACTTGAAGACCGTGGAGTCGTACTCGGCGTGGTGTTCGATCGAGTCACTCGGGAAGAACCAGATGAAGCTCTTCGATACGGAATCGGCCTTGTAGCTGTCGGCCGTATAGCCCGACATGATCATCGAATCGCACGTGGCACCCGTCGAAAAAACATAACGCATGGAATGGAGCGGATTGCCCTCGTTGTTGTCGCGAAGAGATCCGCCGAAATTCAGGGCGTAGGTCGTATTCGGTTCGAGCGTGTCGCGAAGCTGGATCACGACACCGCGTCCGCGGATCGAAAGAAGGGGTTTCTTCTTCATCTGTGGTGAAGTATAGAACTCCTTCTGTTGGTCCTTGAGCTGGACGAACTCGTCGAACTCGATATAGATCTTGTCGTGATGGACTGTCGGGCGGTTGGTTGCGAAGTTGTCGGGGGTCATGCTGAGGATGACCGGAGGCAGAGTGTCGCGCGGTCCGCCCGTGGGTGTCACGATGCTTGCGCAACGGGTCAGAAAGGCCGACACGAAGAGCAGCACGATAGCCACACGTAGAGCCGAAAGAATATTTCGTTTCTGCAAATTCATTCTCTGTATCTGAACTTAAAATAATTAGGGTTGAGGCTTGGGGGCGGGTTGGTAGAACTCGTTGACGTAGACCCAGTCGCCGACTTTCTCCCGGCTGGAGTGCATCCACGGACGGAACAGTACGGACCAGGTGGGCGGAGTGCCGTGGAGGTCGGGAGTCTGTTGTGTGTAGGCGTAGAGGCGGTTGGTACGGTCGACCGTCACAACCATCAGCGGGGTGCCCGTGACGGTCATGGCGTAGAGACCCGAATCCTCGGCGTAGGCCTGGAAGTTGGGCAGGTCGCGGTGGAGCTGGTCGTCCTGTTTGTGGGTCAGGCGGCCGGCCACGGCATCGTCGTAGGAGGCGATGCGCCATTCGGTCGTATCGGCCAGGTAGGCGTAGGCCTTGACGCGGCCCGCTGCGGGATCGCTCTCCGCACCGCCCTCTTCGAGCTGGATCTTCGGCGAGATATAGGTCACCAATTTGACGGGTGGCTCGAAGAAGTCATTGTAGAAACTCCACTTGCCGTCACTGTAGGCGCGGCCCTCATGCCAGGGTTTGAACACCACGGCCACAAACAGGTTGGGAAGATTCAAGACTGCCTCCTGCATCGTATATCCGTAGAGCTTATGGGCCGTGTCGGCAACCACGATCATGTGGGACGAGCCGCCGAGAGGCATGGTGAGCCAGCCCCGGTAGTCGGGGTTCGGGGTGATGGGATCACCTCCCTCCGAGGGGCTGTCGCCCTGGGCATTACCCCTCAAAAAGCGGGCCGCGGGTGCCGGGTCCGGTGCGGGTTGGTCGGGCGTATAGGGCGTGGCGTAGGAATCGGGTGTCTGGCGTTTCTCGCCCGTCTGCTTGGAGGTGATGATGCCCGCAAGGGCATCATCGTAGGAAGCGATGCCCCATTGGAGCGTATCGACGGCATAGGCATAGGCCACGACCCCCTCCTGCGGTTGGGTGGGGGTGGAGACCATTTCCTGGACCAGAGGCTTGAGGATATAGTTCGTCTCGTAGGAGATTTTCCGGGAGCACGAGCCGAGTAGAACGGCCGAAAGAATCAGATATATTGTCTTGATCTTCACTTGTAGGGTTTATTGGTTTGATTTGTCCCGAAGGGCTTGAAGCATCTCGTCGATGCTGAGCCCCGTCGAGGGGTGGTGTTTGGTATGGGTGATCTCGCGCAGAGGTGTCAGCACGAATTCCCGCTCGGCAATATGGGGATGGGGAATCGTCAGACGGTCGCTCTGGAGGATCAGATCGTCGTAGAACAGGATGTCGATATCGATGGCACGTGAGGCGTAGCGGGCACCCGTGAGCTCTTTCTCGCGGGACTCCTGTGCGCGGTCGCGACCCAGTTCCTGCTCGATGGCCTGGATGGTGTTGAGGATCTCCTCGGGGCTCAGATCCGTCGAAACCTCAACGGCCTGGTTGAAGAAATGATCTGCGGAACTGAAGCCCCAGGCCTCGCTCTCATAGCGGTGGGAACAGTGTAAAATTGCACCGACGCGGTCGTTGATCAACTGCTGGGCAGATTGGAGGGTACGCTTGACATTGCCTAAGTTCCCTCCCATAAGAAGAAATACACGTGCCATAATCTTATAAGTGTTTTATCATCTTGCTCACTGACAGGGCAAAATGGGTGAATACTATCGTCGGATTGCCGTTTTGGGATATTTGGTTTTGGGCGCGCTCGATCTCGTCGATCAGCGGCTCGATGTTGCGGGTATCCACAAACGGGGAAAATTTACTGCAGAAAGCCAGCTCGTCGCCCCAAAGGTAGCTAACCTCCTGCAGCCCGGCGTGGAGCATGAAGCTCTCGCGGAGCAGGCGGGCCGAATCCCGGAGCAGGGAGCGTTGTTGTTCGCGCGTCAGTTGGGCGGCCTCCTCGGCCCAGCCGATCAGTTCGAGGTGGCGGTCGTTATAGCTCAGGCGCATCAGGGTGCAGAACAACTCGAAATTCTCGCGGCGCGAAGAGTCATCCTCGCCCCGGAGCAGGTGGTCGAGTTGGAGCAGGTCTCCGCCCGCAAGGCGGGCCAGGTTATGGGCCTTGAGCGGATTGTCAACGCCGCGGCGTTGGGCCTCGGCGGTGAGTGTCGCGATGGAAAGGCGCGGGACGTTGACCTCCTGTGTACGCGAAAGGATGGTCGGAAGAAGCAGCTCGGGGTGTTCGGAGACCATGAGGAACAGCGTGTGTTCCCACGGCTCTTCGAGGATCTTGAGGATCTTGTTGGCTGCCTCCTCGTTCATGGCTTCGGGTAGCCAGATGAGCATCACCTTATAGTCGGCCTCGAAGCTCTTAAACGACAGTTTGCGGATGATGTCGTCGGCCTCGCGGGCCGAGATGGCTCCCTTGAGTGTCTTGCCCAGGTCCAGGCGTTCGTACCAGTCGTGGGGCGTGAAGTAGCCCTTGCGCTCGGTGTAGAGTTTGCGGAACAGCGGCAGAAACTCGTCGCTGAGCATCGCCTCGCCCGATTTCTTGCCCTGTTTGTTGACCGGAAAGACCATGTGGAGATCCGGGTGGGCCAGGTCGGAAATCTGGCGGCAGTTGGGGCATTCGCCGCACGAGTCACCATCGTGGCGGTGGGTACAGCACAGGTACTGGACGTAGGCCAGGGCCAGGGGCAGAAGACCGGCCCCGCTCTGTCCGCTGAAAAGTTGGGCATGGCTCACCCGTCCGGTGTCGACCGAACGGCGCAAGTGGGCTTTCAACTCTTCCTGTCCTATGATGTCTGCAAAGCGCATGATGGTTTATGTTTTTAGTTTCGTTTAAGCACCGCGAGGATCATGGCCCGAACGTCGATCCGCTCGCGGCGGATCAGGTAGAGGACATAACCGCTGAAGGCGGCGGCATTGATCAGGTATGCGAAATAGGACGTCGGAAGCTGTTCTCCGGCCGTTTCGCAGAGGTAGAACACAGCGAGGGCCGAGAGGGTGTATTCGCCGATGCGGCCCCACTCGTAGGGCGTGGGGAAATAGCGGCGGTTGAGCCACCAGCTGACTCCGACCATGCACGTCTCGCTCGCAAGGCGCGTCCAGGCCGCGCCATAGTAGCCGAACATGGGAATGAGGATCCTGCCAGCCACGAACATGGCCACAAGGCCCGCTCCCGTGACCACGATGGCCAGGGAGGTGCGCTCCTCGCGTTTATACCAGAACGAGAGGTTGAGCCAGACGCCGGCCAGGATATTTGCTCCGAGGATGACGGGCAGGATGAAGATGCCCTCGCGGAAGTCGCGGCCCACGATCAGGGAGAAGAAGTTGCGGAACAGTGCGATCGCCAGGAAGATGAGCATGGAGGCCATCATGTAGTATTTCAGGGCGGCGGCGTTCATCTGGACGAAGTCCGACTTCTTGAAATTCGACAGGAAGAACGGCTCGGCCGCGAGGCGGTACATCTGGTAGAAGAGCATCATGACCACTGCGATCTTGGTGATGGCTCCGTAGATGCCCAATTGGGCCATGGGATCGGCCGAGGAGGGCAGCAGGTATTTGATCAGCTGGCGGTCCAGGAATTCGTTGGCCGTGCCGGCGAGTCCTCCGAGCAGTAGCGGAAGGGAGTAGATCAGGATGCGCGACAGCAGGCGGCGGTCGATGCCGGGAATGACGCGGTCGGTGGTTGAAAGGATCAGCAGAAAGGTGCCCGCGCTGGCGATGAGGTTGGCGACGAAGACCCACCCTACCCCGAAGTCCGTGGAATAGAGCCCGATCACTCCGAACAGGAGGGCCAGGCCTACGTTGAGGCTCACGTTGAGGGCCTTGAACAGCACGAAGGTCAGGGCGCGGCCCTGTTCGCGGAGGCGCGAGAAGGGAATGCAGGCGGCAACGTCGAAGAGGATGATCAGTCCCACGAGGGCCACGTATTGGGGGTGGGCCGTATAGGCCTGACCCATCCAGCGGGAGAAATCCTCGCGGAAGAGGATGGTGAGGACCGCAAAGATTGTGGCCGCGAGGCACGTGATGCCCCAGGTGGTGGCGAAAAGATGGCGTTTAGCCCCCGCAACATCGCCTCCCGCCTCCTCGGCCTTGGCCGAAAAGCGGAAGTAGCTCGACTCCATACCCATGGTCAGAAGGGTTAGGGCGAGCGGGATCAAGGCGTACACATCGGTCACGATGCCATACGTACCCTGCTCAAAGATGCGGGTATAGTAGGGCGTGAGCAGGTAGCTCAGGAAGCGCACCACGATGGTACTGATGCCGTAGATGGCGGTTTGTTTGGCTAATTTTTCGAGCA
>JAHHQK010000022.1 GCA_020026435.1 Alistipes sp.
TACATGCCTCTCACGCATGACATAGGGGTTCGAATCCCCTATCCACTACCAAAACCGAGCATTCTCAAAAAGAATGTTCGGTTATTTTTTTCTACCCGCCAGAGAGGAGGGAGATCGACAAGAAGGAAGCGAGAATCAAGCCCTCTGCCCGTCAACCGGATTCCAAGCAGACACTCCAAAATCCGCACCTCAACGTGCCCAGCCCGCTTTTTATACCGGAAACCCGGCAAACTTTCCCGCATCTATCCAGCCGCCCCATCGGCACCTCTCCAGCCACTTCATCGAGTCACCTCTCCGTACCCACACTTTTCCCGCACATCCACGCCTACTCCCACTCTTCGTCCATTGCAGGCTTTGCTACGGCAAGATCCCCATAAAAAATCAAAGGAGAAAAGTCTCCCTTCCCCCTTACTCGACTGCAAATTCCGGCCTCCGTCCCTTAGAATCATCTTTCTGATGCTGATGCCAGTGCAGACACCCTTCCTCACCTACACCTTCATTCCCCCCCTGCGCCGCCATATTTTCCACTCGCCCCCCATCCTAAGCCTGAAAACTCCATTTCCCGCACAATCCATCCCGCGACATCACTCTTCCCGCTGAAATCCCCACAATCGGCATCAACGCTCCGCCTGCGCATCTCCTCACCCGATGCCCGGGCCATCCCTGCCGTTCCACGTCCTCCGCGCAACATTCACCCCCGGGAAAAACAAAAGCCGCAATAAATCCCAAAGGATTCATTGCGGCCTTGTTGATTTGCGGATACGCCCGGACTATTTCTCCGTGCGAACGACACGCTTCTCTTTGATACGAGCCTTCTTACCGGTGAGGTTGCGCAGGTAGTAAATACGAGCACGACGTACAACACCGAACTTGTTGACCTCGATCTTCTCGATGTGAGGCGAGTAGAGGGGGAAGATACGCTCAACACCCACGCCGTTCGATACCTTGCGGATGGTGAACATCTTGGTCTTACCCGAACCCTTGATCTGGATCACTACACCACGGAAGCTCTGGATACGCTCCTTGCTACCCTCGATGATTTTGTACGATACGGTGATCGTGTCACCGGCCTTGAACGAAGGAACCTCTGCCTCCGGCTTCGTCCACATCTGCTCGTTGACGAGCTTGATGATTGCGTCTTTGTTCATTTTTGAAATGATTTTTTTACGTTTTACATTCAACATTCCCGCTGTGTTCCATCTACCATACGCACCGCTTGATCCGTAATCCCGCCCGCGAAACCCGGGCCCGTGATGTAGCACCCAATGAAAGAGGTTGATATGCACCTTTTGGGACGGCAAAGGTAAGAATAAAAAATGAACTTTTTCCCTTTTCCCCGAAAAATTATGCGTCAGCGGCAATTTATCCGCCCGATTTCCTCAATATCGGGAGCAAATCACCCGTCGGATCACAGGAAAACTTCGTTTTCACTTGCCACGGCCCGCAGCTTTGAGTATATTTGTCCTCTAAAAAATTTGAAAAACACTGAGGGGATACCGCCTTCCCCATCCAAACACGAAAAAAAGACATGGAAAACAAACGACTGATATTGGTCACCAACGACGACAGCATCCTCTCCAAGGGCTTCACCGCCGCCATCGAGGTCGCCCGCCACTTCGGCGAGGTGGTCGCCATCGCCCCCGAGACGGTGCAGAGCGGCATGAGCCAGGCCATCACGATGTACTCGCCCCTGTTCCTGCGCAAGGTGCGGGAAGAGGCCGGAGTCACCGTCTACGGATTCACCGGAACGCCCGTCGACTGTGTGAAGATGGCCTTCGACCACCTGCTCCGCGACCGGAAGATCGATCTGGTGATCTCGGGTATCAACCACGGCTCCAACGCCGCCGTCAACGTACTCTACTCGGGCACGATGGGCGCGGCCATCGAAGGCAGCTTCTACGGATGCCCCTCGGTGGGTCTCTCGCTCACGGACCACGGCGAGGATGCCGACTTCGAAGCCTCGATCCTGTGGGGCAAGCGCATCATCGCCGATCTGGTGCACCGCATCGACGAGATCGAGCTGCCCCTGTGCCTGAATGTCAATGTCCCCGTCGGCCGCCCCGAGCAGATCCGCGGAATGCGTCTCTGCCGCCAGAACAAGGGCTACTGGCGCGAGGAGTTCTTCCACCACGAAGATCCCCGCGGCCGCGACTACTACTGGCTCACGGGCGAGTTCATCAACCGCGAACCCGAAGCCGAGGACACCGACGAGCGGGCTTTGGCCGAGATGTATGTGTCGGTAGTGCCCGTCCAGGTCGATCTGACGGACTACGGACAACTGGAAAAGCTTGGAAATATTCTAAAATAAAACTATCTTTGTAAGGATCGGATTTCCTCGTCGGGACAAGGCGCACACCGCCTCCGCCCGCGTCCCCGTCCGCCCCAAGCTCCCCGAAGCCGCCCGGGGCCTGCATCCTGCAGCCACTTGAAGCCCGCAGCCCGCCTGCGCCCCAAAAGCGAAACACAAGGGTAACGACCAAAGGGCTGAGGGCAAAGTCCGGGACCCAGAAAGCGAAAAAACAGAAGACCGATCCACTCTAAAAAAACGAATACGCCATGCTGATCAAGGTTTTACTCATCATCTCCATCCTCATTCAGACCATCGCCACGGTCTATGCCCTGCGGCTGGTACGCACCACCAAGTACAACTCCGTGTGGATTCTCTTCATCATCGGATTCTCGCTGCTGTCGGTCGAGCGGCTCTCCCAATTCATCGTCGCCGACGAGGGCAGCTATCTGGAGCATTGGTGGATGGCCTACCTGGGGGTGGTGATCTCGGTGTGTCTGTCGATCGGTGTGATGTATGCCCACAAACTCTTCAAATACATCGGTCGGCTGACCCGTCAGCGCCAGATGCTCAACAAACGCATCCTCACGGCCGTGCTGCGTACCGAGGAGAAGTCGCGTTCGCGTTTCTCGAAAGAGCTGCACGACGGTCTGGGTCCTCTGTTGTCGTCGGCCAAGATGTCACTCTCGGCCCTGGCCCGCGAGGAGCAGAATGCCGAGCAGAAGGAGATCATCGCCAACACGAGCTATGTGATCGACGAGGCGATCCGCTCCCTGCGCGAGATCTCGAACAACCTCTCGCCCCACGTGCTGAACGACTTCGGACTGGCCCGCGGCGTGCAGAACTTCATCGACAAGAGCATCGCGATGCACAACACCAAGATCCGCTTCTCGACCAACCTCCGTTCGGAGCGTTACGACACCGATGTCGAGGTGATCATCTACCGCGTGATCTGCGAGCTGATCAACAACTCGATGAAGCACTCCGGATGCACGGCCATCAACCTCTCGCTGGCCCAGAACGGCGCGGAACTTGCACTGGACTACACCGACAACGGATGCGGGTTCAACCCTGAGGCCATGATGGATTGCGGCATGGGACTTTCAAACATCTCCTCGCGCATCAACTCCCTGGGCGGCTCGGTCGACATCAAGTCGGCCAAGGGCAAGGGTATGCGTGCGGCCATCCGCATCAACACCAAGGGCGAGATGATCCCGACCGGCAAAAAACACGAATAACACGAAAAAAATGGAATATCGCATAGCACTTGTCGACGACCACAGCCTGTTCCGCAACGGACTGAAGAGCATTCTGGAGCGTTACGCCAAATGCCACGTGGTGGCCGAGGCCGCCGACGGAGAGGAATTTCTGGAGATGGTCGACACGCTGAAGGCCGACGTCGTATTCATGGACTTCGCCATGCCGGGACTCGACGGCGCGCAGACCACCGAACGCGCCCTGGCCCGACGTCCCGATCTGAAGATCATCACCCTGTCGATGTTCGGCGACGAAAACTACTATTCGCGCATGGTCGAGGCGGGGGCGTGCGGATTTCTGCTGAAGGATTCCGACATCAGCGACGTGGTGGAGGCCATCGAGACGGTGACCGCAGGCGGCAGCTACTTCAGCCCCTCGCTGCTGAGCTCGCTCACGGGTCGCATGCGCACCCGCAAGGACGACGACGACGAGCAGCTCTCCCAGCGCGAACGCGAGATCCTGGTGGCAGTCTGCCGGGGTCTGTCCAATCAGGAGATTGCCGACGAGTTGTTCATCTCGAAACGCACGGTCGACAAGCACCGCGCCAACATACTCGAAAAAACCGGATGCAAGAACACCGCCTCGCTGGTTGTCTTTGCCATCAAGAACCACATCGTCGAGATCTGATCCCCGCACCTTGCGCCGACATTCGGATCCGACAACCCTACCCCGCCTCTTTCCACCAGGGCGGGGATTTTTTTGTTCCACAAGCCCCACGTCCTACCCGTCGGCAGACCGCCCCTCCATTCCCGCTCGCTCCCCGAATCTCCGCCGCCAAAGGCCTCCCGCAGGCTGACCCGCCTTTAAGAACACTCGCCCCACCCCGGCGGGCGAAAAAAACGGGCGAGAATCCTTGTTTTTAAAAAATTTACATTTAGATACCCCATCTTCACCCGGGAATTTTGCAAATCTCTAAAAAAGCCGTAATTTTGCCGTCGAAATCAAAAAAAACCGACTTATGAATCAGCAAATTTGGGGTCTGAGGTTCAAACTCGCCCACAACTGCAACAACTCCTTCGAGGTCATGCGGATACACTGGTTCAGCGGATTCATCTGATCGCCTGCTTCCTGCGGGGCGGATCGAAATCGAGCCCCGCTGTGACGACCACCGACATATAGTAAATTTAACGTCAAACCCCGAGAGCCATCCCACGGGTATTGCTTTCGTGTGATTTTACAGAACGAATTATGTTAATAATTTTAGGACTTTTGTGCCTGGGAACGATCATCGGTTACCTGTTCCGCGACACAAACTATTTCAAGAAGGCCGATCAGACTATTTCCTACACGATTTTCGTGATGTTGTTTATTTTCGGAATCACGATCGGCGCCAACAAGTCGATTTTGAATAACATCGGCACCTTCGGTATGCAGGCCGCCCTGATCGCCGTCCTCGGAATCCTGGGCAGCGCCATCGCATCGTATTTCGCTTACAAACTCTATCAAAAGAACGCAAAGGAAAATGAAAACTAATATCATCGTAGTCATTTGTTTCGTTGCCGGCATCGCCTGCGGCATATTCTTCGGCGACACCCTCATGGAGCATATCGAGGGTATTCCGATCTACATACTCTACGCCCTCCTCTTCCAGGTGGGCCTGAACCTGGGGGCCAACACCGAGCTGGGATCCCTCAAGCAGAGCATGAGCCCCATCACGCTGATGCTCCCCGCATTCACCATGGTCGGTACGCTGCTGTTCACGGCCCTGGGCGGATTCCTCCTCTCGTCGTGGAGCTCGTTCGACTGCATGGCCGTAGGTTGCGGATTCGGGTACTACTCCCTCTCGTCGATCCTCATCATGCAACTCAAGGAGGTGTCGTCGGGCATCGAGATCGCCTCGCAGCTCGGAGCCATCGCCCTGCTGGCCAACGTTATGCGCGAAATCCTCGGTATGCTGGGCGCACCGCTCTACGTGTCGCTGTTCGGCAAATTCGCCTCGGTATCGGCAGCGGGAAGCCCCTCGATGGACGTCTGTCTGCCGATGATCAGCCGCTATTCGGGCGAGAAGTTCGTGCCCATCGCCATCATCCACGGCATCGTGCTCGACATGAGTGTTCCGATCCTGGTGCCCCTGCTCTGCCAGTAGCCTGGGGGGGGAACACCCCACACATACAGACACAAAAAATCTCCGATCCGAAAGCCGGATCGGAGATTTTTTTATCTCTTCAGAAACAGACCTGTCGGTCGCATCCGCCCTACATCAGCGGGGCAAAAAGCCTCATGAAGGATTCGCCCCAGCGTCTCCACCTCGACCGGTTGAACCACTCGGCGGGGGTGACCCAATGGCAGTGGCGGGCATCCTCCTCGTAGATGCGGCTCATGCGGCCCGTGAAGTCGCGGTCGTAGACATAGGCGTTGACCTCGAAATTATGCTCGAAACTTCTGAAATCCATATTGGCCGATCCGCACACGGTCAACTCGTCGTCGATGATCAGCAGCTTGGAGTGGAGGAACCCCGGTTCGTAGAACAGGATCTTGACCCCGGCCTGCATCATGTCGTCGAGGTAGGAGTGCGAGGCCAGGTTCACCGTCCGCACGTCGGACCGCGCGGGGAGCATCAGCCTCACGTCGACCCCCGCCAGGGCAGCCTCCTGGATCGCCGAGTTGAGTACGTCGGTGGGCAGGTAGTAGGGCGTCTGAATCCACACCCGCTTCTGAGCCCGCGAGATGGCGAAGCTGTCGGCCTGCATCAGTATGCGCCACTTGCCGAAAGGCCCTCCGGCAACGACCTGCATCAATCCCGAGGTGAAGGCCTCGGATTTGGGGAAATACTCCGCACCGGTGATGTTGCAGCGCGTCGTGGCCGACCAGTCGCTCAGGAAAGCCACCTGCAGGCCCGCCACACCACGGCCCTCGACCCGGAAGTGGGTATCACGCCACGTACCCCACCCCGACCCGTAGACATAGCGGTCGGCGATATTCATGCCGCCCATGAATCCCACGCGGCCGTCGATCACGACGATCTTGCGGTGGTTGCGGTAGTTGAACTTGCTGGTCAGCAGCGGGAACTTGACGTGGAGGAACGAATAGACCTCGATCCCCTCGCGGCGCATCTCGTCGAAGAAGGAGCGTTTCACGCCGTGGCAGCCCATATCATCGTAGAGGATACGGACCTGTACCCCCTCGCGCACCTTGCGGATCAAGGCATCACGCAGGCTGCGGCCCGTCTTGTCATCGCAAAAGATGTAATATTGCAGATGGATGTGGTGGCGTGCGCGGGAGATCTCCTCCAGCAGGGCCTCCATCTTCTCCCGCCCGTCGACATAGGGTGTAAGGCGGCTGCCGTAAAGCGGCACGGAGTGGTTGGTATTGGCCAAAAGGCGGATCAGCGGCTTGTAATTCGCCGGAAGGTCGGTCTCGGTCTCCACTTCCTCGAGCTGCATGGTGATCCGCTTGCGCGTGCGGTGGGAGATGATGCGCAATTTGGAGAGGTTCTGTCCGAAGAAAAAGTAAAAGACCAGACCTACACCCGGGGCCAGCATCAGGACGATGATCCAGGGCACGGTCTTCAGCGGATTGCGGTTGTCGGTGATGACGACCAACACCACACCGATGATCGTGAGCGTGTAGATCACAAGAAATATGGATGTGAGAATCTCCTGCATACTTCTTCATTATCGGTTTCCGGCGGAATTTTTCCAGTCATGGCGGGGACATTCCCGCCGCTCTCCCCCTGCTTGTCGGCCCTACGCCCACAAGCACCTTCCTGTGGGATCTTTCGCCCCGACGGCCGACCCGCCCGCTGTTCCGACAGGCGGAATCCGGCGGAGCGAGGGGAGGGATTTCCCGCCCGCCCCTCAGGGAATATCCGCCCGCGGATTATTTCTCGGGGATCTGCACCTGGTAGAGCAGATGCTCCATCTCGCGGAGGTAGTTGCGCTTGGGCAACTTGGGCGAATAGATGTAGCAATCCATCGTGAAGACCTGCTTGCGGGCCTTGTTGAGCGTCGAGAAACTGATGAACGGCCCGCCCATATAGTCGCCCTCGACATCCCAGAATCCGCGCTGCTCGCACCACAGACGGTTCTCCAGGCGGAACATCCGATAATCGGGACGGAGGATCTTGGCCGTGGTCATATACGATCCGTCGAGCGGACCAGGGATGCGGCTCACAAACTCGTTGCGCTTCTCAAGCAGGGTGTCGGCCGACAACGACTCCTTGCCCTCGTAGGGGTAGGCGTAGAGGACGATACCCAGTCCCGAGGAGGCATATTCCTTTCTGAGCCAGATGAAATCGGGCTGATGGACGGCCAGCATATAGCCCTTCGGAACCTTCATCCACACACCGAACGTGTCGAAGATCGTCTGTTCGATCTCCTCCTCGTGATAGAGGTTGTTGACATTTATCGCACGGTCGCGCTCGGCCGCCTCGTAGACCTGCACCAGCTCGGCACGGTGGTCGGAGATGTATCCGATCAGGGCCTCCTCCGTGGGAGCCTGGACCGTCACAACGATCTGGGGCGAGGAGTTGACATCATAGGCCACGGCCGCCTCGGCCTTTTCCACCGAAGGATCGATCAGAAGTTTCATCACATTGCGGTGATCGGCCATGATGCCCGTGAAACCACGCTCCAGGACATGAATCAGATTGTAGTGCGGCTCGCTCTGATTGAGCCACATGACGGGCGATGCCAGGGCCGCCCGCACCGTATCGCCCACGGCACTCTTCCATTTGGGCTGGTCGCACACCACCATCAATTCGTAGGGGTGTCCCTGGGCCAGGGCCTTGCGGCGCTTGGTCAACGTATGAAAAGCGTCACATCCCACGGCGGAAACGACAAGCATCGCAAGCAGACAGAAGTGTAGAAGTTTTTTCATGACTTTTTGGTTTTTGGTTTATATTATTCCGTCCAAGGCGGAAAATCAGCTTTAAAAAAATTTTTTTTCAACAACAGGCATCGGATCCTTTCCCGCACATCTTCCGCCCCGACAAAGGGCGTTTCCACGCAGGACAACATCCTGATCTGCTGCAAATATACCCCATGACGGCCACCCGAGACCGGGTCCCGGCCGAAAAGCCTGCCCCTCCTCCGCCTGTATGACACAAATATAGGTATATTTTTTCGGATTGGCGGGTATTTTTCGTATTTTTGTCGCACCGATAACACCATGAGACTTAAACCACCAAAAATAATCCGACACCTGATGCCGGATCTGATCTGGGAAATCGACGATCCCGACGGAGTGTTCCTCACCTTCGACGACGGCCCCACACCGGGCATCACCGAATGGATCCTCTCCACACTGGACAAGTATGATGCCAAGGCCACATTCTTCGTCCTGGGCAAGAATGTCGAGATGTACCCCGACCTCTTCCAGCGCATCATCGACGCCGGACACCGGGTCGGCAACCACACCTACTCCCACCAAAAGGGCTGGAGGATGAGTCTGGAACGCTACACCGAGGATGTGGACTTCGCCAACGACCTGATCCAGAGCAACCTGTTCCGTCCGCCCTATGCCATGATCACCCCCGCCCAGGCCCGATTCCTGGGGCAGAGATACAAGCTGGTGATGTGGGACATCATCTCGCGCGACTACAACCGCAAGCTCTCCCCGCGCACGTGTCTGAAAAACGTCTCGAAATACCTCGCCCCCGGCTCCATCGTCGTGTTCCACGACAGCGAAAAAGCCTTCCGCAACATGCGCTATGCCCTGCCCCGCACCCTGGACAAAATCTGCCAGCTGGGCCTCAAATGCAAGGCCATAGACCTTTAGAATGTGGAGACAGAGGATGGGATTGAGGCTTTAAAAATAGGAAGTTACCGAATTTTTTCGTAACTTTGCGCCCGCGAATTTTCAATTAAAAAACATACACAGTTATGGCAACTACTGCAGACATCAAAATCGGAATGTGCATCGAGCTGGACAACAAGACCTTCCAGGTCGTTGACTTCCAACACGTAAAGCCCGGTAAAGGCCCCGCTTTCGTACGTACGAAACTCAAGAACCTCGAGAACGGCCGCGTGCTGGAGAACACCTTCTCGGCCGGTGTGAAGATCGAGCCGGTTCGTGTGGAGCGCCGCCCCTACCAGTTCACCTACGAGGATGACCTGGGTATGCACTTCATGCACACCGAGACCTTCGAGGAGATCAACATCGACAAGAACCTGATCAACAACTGGGACCTGATGACCGACGGTCAGATCGTCGAGGTTATGTTCCACACCGAGAAGGAGACCGTCCTCTCGGCCGAACTGCCCCCGATCGTCGACATGGAGGTAACCTACACCGAGCCGGGTGTCAAGGGTGATACCGCTTCGACCAACTCGTTGAAGCCCGCCACGGTCAACACCGGTGCCACGGTACGCGTGCCCCTGTTCATCAACACGGGCGACAAGATCCGCGTCGACACCCGCACCCGCGAGTACTACGAGCGTATCAAATAATCCGTCCGTAGTCGGATAAAAAACCCCGATCGGAGAGATGTTCCCCAAGACATCTCTCCGATTTTTTCATACCCGTCTCTCCCGCTTAAAAGGCAATTTCCCCGATCCCGACAGAACGAAAAAACGGGCAAAAGATTTGATCGTATATTTTCTTTTCTATTTTTACGGGTGATTAAAAACCTAAAAGACACGGGAATCATGAAAAAACGACTGCTAATCCTGCTGTTTGCCGCGGCGGGTCTGCTGCCCGTCATGGCTCAGGAGGACGGGCCCAAGGATTGGAGCGGCGATGTGGAGTTTCTGCGAGGGGAACTGCCCGAAAGACATTACAATCTGTTCGCGGTCAAGAGCGAACGCAAATTCGACAGGGAATTGAACAAGGTGGCCCGAAAATGCCGCAACTGCACCAAGACCGAGCTGGGGGTACGCCTCCAACAGGTCATTGCAGGCATGGGCGACACGCACACCTCGCTGGACCTGGGACAGGTACTCGATCGACAGACTGTCTTTCCGCTCGGGCTGGTGTGCTTCGGCGATGATTATGTGCTGCTCAACACCCGGAAAGAATACGAAAAATGGCTCGGATGGAATCTGGTGGCCGTCAACGGCATGCCGATCGGCAAGGTCGAGCGACGGTTCTGCTCGCTGATCACGGTCGACAACCCCTCGAACGTGCGCCAGACAATCCCCAATCTACTGCCTTTCTGCGTCCTGCACAATCTGTTCGGGATCGTGAAGGGGCAGTCGGCCGTGATGACCTTCGCAAAGGATGGCCATCGTGAGCAGGTCACCATGGAGGCCGGACCGGCCGACAACGGGGAATACACGACGCTGAAACCCAAAGGCGCGGCCTGGTGTCAGCGTAACCGGGGACAGTTCTTCTGCTCGCAGATGTTCGATCAGACGGGGATCTACTACGTGCAGTACAACAAGTGCTGGAACCGCGAACTGGAGGAGCGTTACGGCAACCGGGAACTGGCCCCGCATCTGCCCTCGTTTGCAGAGTTCGAGCAGCAGGTGCTGGCAATGGTCCAGTCGGGCAAAGCCTCCAAGATCATCTTCGACCTGCGCTACAACACGGGCGGCAACTCCCAACCCTTCTCGGAACTGGTGGACAAGCTCGTCCCGATATGCCGTCAGTATCCCGATCTGAAGATCTATTGCGTCATAGGCCGCTCAACATTCTCGTCGGGCATACTCAACGCCCTGGACCTCAAGCAAAAACTCGGCGCGCAGTTCCTGGGTGAGCAAACCGCCGGGAAACCCAACCACTTCGGCGAGGTGCGTGCGTTCGTATTGCCCGAGTCGGGGTTGCAGGTGCGACACTCGACCAAATATTTCAAGACAACGGACGAGGACACCAATGCACTGATACCCGATATAACCATCGAACTTACGCTGTCCGAATACATGGAGGGCAGGGATCCCGTGACGGAGTGGGTAGAGCGTCAATAATCCCCAAGCGGAATACCCCGCCACATATAAAAACGGCTGACCGGACAATTCGGTCAGCCGTTTTTTATTGATAATTTCCACTCGGAATCCTGAGTTTCTTGCGGGATCTTTGCAAACGTCGGGATGGACCGACAATTTGCCGAGGCTTTCTGTTTTGCAGCACCTGCAAAGTCTCCGACTTCTCAGGCCCGCCCCTTCCGCCGGAGCTTAGAACTCCGAGGTGAAGTGGAAGCGGATATCCTTGAAATTCTCCTGGGCCAGGGCCAGAGCATAGCTCGTATCTGCCAGGAAAACATCGCGGCCGTGCTTGTCGACGGCCATATTGGTGTGCTTGCGGCGTTTGAAATCGGCCAGCTGCTCCTGGTTGTCGCTGTCGATCCAGCAGGCCTTGTAGATCGAGATCGGCTCCCAGCGGCACGAGGCGTTGTACTCATGCTCCAGACGGTACTGGATCACCTCGAACTGCAACTGCCCCACCGTACCGATGATCTTGCGGCCGTTGAGCGACGAGATGAACAACTGCGCCACACCCTCGTCCATAAGCTGGTCGACACCCTTCGACAACTGCTTGAACTTCATCGGGTCGGCATTCTCGATGTAGCGGAACTGCTCGGGCGAGAACGACGGGATGCCCGTGAAACGGAGCTTTTCGCCCTCGGTGAACGTGTCGCCGATCTTGAAGTTACCCGTGTCGTGCAGACCCACGATATCGCCCGGATAGGCCTCGTCGATCACCGACTTCTTCTCGGCCATGAAGGCCGTGGGCGACGAGAACTTCAACTGCTTGCCGCTGCGGACATGGAGGTAGTTCTTGTTGCGCTCGAAGACACCCGAACAGATCTTCATGAAGGCGATGCGGTCGCGGTGGTTGGGGTCCATGTTGGCGTGGATCTTGAAGACGAATCCCGTCATCTTCGGCTCGTCGGGCAGCACATCACGCGTCTCGGTATGAGCTCCGCGGGGCGAGGGTGCGATCTGGATGAAGCACTCCAGCAGCTCGCGCACACCGAAGTTGTTGACCGCCGATCCGAAGAACACCGGAGCCAGCTCTCCGCGCAGGTAGGCCTCGCGGTCGAACTCGTCGTAGACGCCCTCGACCAGCTCCACGTCGTCGCGCAGGCGGTTGGCGAACTTCTCGCCGATATACTCGTCGATCTCGGTCGATGCCAGGTCCGAAATCTCGACCTTCTCGGCATTGGCCGTTTGACGGTCGATGGTCGTGAAGAGCGTGAGGTTCTTCTCGTAGAGGTTATACACGCCCTTGAAGTCAGGGCCGCTCGCAATGGGGAATGCCAACGGACGCACACGGATCTTCAACTCGCGCTCCACCTCGTCCAGCAGGTCAAACGGCTCTTTGGCCGGGCGGTCGAGCTTGTTGATGAAGACCATCACGGGCGTGGAACGCATACGGCACACCTCCATCAGCTTGCGGGTCTGCGACTCGACACCCTTTGCGCCGTCGATCACGATGATGACCGAATCGACAGCCGACAGCGTGCGGTAGGTATCCTCGGCGAAGTCCTCGTGACCGGGCGTGTCGAGGATGTTGATCTTGACACCCTCATACTCGAATCCCATCACCGACGTGGCGACCGAGATACCTCTCTGGCGCTCGATCTCCATAAAGTCTGACGTCGCTCCCTTCTTGATTTTGTTGCTCTTGACCGCTCCCGCCACGTGAATGGCACCTCCGAAGAGGAGCAATTTCTCGGTGAGGGTCGTTTTACCCGCATCGGGGTGTGCGATGACCGCAAATGTGCGGCGGCGTTTGATCTCTTCCTGTAATGTCATGAAGTATGTTTTCCTTTTTATATTTGTTTCGTTCGTCGGGCCGGCCAGCCCCCTTTTCGTGCCAAAGCCCCTCCATGAGGGAGGGGTTTCGGACAATACATACGGAGCACATCCCGCAGGAAGGCTCTATGGTTCAAATCTTTATCGGGGTGCATTCCCGCCCTGGAGATTACTCCTTGGGGTAGTCGACGTTGTAGTGACAGCCGACCGACTCCTTCAGCTCGCGACCCTGCTTGATCACCAGGTAGGCCGTGGCAATCATGTTGCGCAACTCGCACAGCTCGCGGTTGGGCTTGGTCTTGCTGTACAGCTCCTCGGTCTCCTCGAAGATGATCGACAGACGGCGCATGGCGCGTTTGAGCGAGAGGTTCGAGCGTACGATGCCCACATAGTTCGACATGAGGGTCTGCATCTCGCGCTTCGACTGGATGATCATCAGCATCTCCTCGGCATGGCGCGTGCCCTCGAAGTCCCAATCGGGAATACCCTCCTGGAACTCGACCTTGTCCAAAAGGCCCACCGTATGAGACACCGCCTGATCGGCATAGACCAAAGCCTCGATCAGAGAGTTCGACGCCAGACGGTTTGCACCGTGCAGGCCCGTGCAGGAGGTCTCGCCCAGGGCGTAGAGACGTTTTACGGAGGTCTCTCCGTTGCGGTCGACCTTCACACCGCCGCAGCAGTAGTGAGCCGCCGGGGTGACGGGGATCCAATCCTCCGTGATATCGATTCCGATCGAGAGGCACTTTTCGTAGATGTTGGGGAAGTGGCTCTTGACCGACTCGGGGTCCTTGTGCGTGACGTCCAGATAGACGAACTCGTCGCCCGTCTTGGCCAGCTCACGGTGGATGGCACGGGCCACCACATCGCGCGGAGCGAGCGAACGCATCGGGTGGTATTTGTCCATGAACTCCTCGCCGTTCTGCAGACGGAGGATGGCTCCGAATCCGCGCATGGCCTCGGTGATCAGGAAGCTGGGCTTCTCGCCGGGGTTATAGAGGGTCGTAGGGTGGAACTGGATGAACTCCATGTTCTCGGTGATGGCCTTGGCACGGTGGCACATGGCGATACCGTCGCCGGTGGCTACCACGGGGTTCGACGTACGCGAGTAGATGTTACCGCAACCGCCCGTGGCGACGATCGTGAACTTGGCCAGGATCGTCTCGATCGAGTCGGTGTCCATGTCGAGGACATAGGCGCCGAAGCAGGCCAAACCGCGCGTGTGGCGCGTGACGAACTCACCGAGGTGGTGCTGCGTCAGAAGGTCGATGGCAAAGTGACGTTCCAGGACCGTGATGTTGGGGTGCTTGCGCACCGATTCGATCAAAGCGCGCTCGATCTCTGCACCGGTAAGATCCTCATGGTGGAGGATACGGTGTTCGGAGTGACCGCCCTCACGGTTCAATTCGAATCGTCCGTCGGGGGTTTTGTCAAAGCGGGTACCCCAGGCGATCAGATCCTGAATCAATTCAGGAGCACGTCTGACGACGAGTTCGACAGCTTCTTCACCACATTTTCCCGCACCGCATACCAGCGTGTCGTGGATGTGTTTTTCAAATGTATCGGGGGCGTATGTGACCGAGCAGATTCCACCTTGGGCATAGTTGGTATTGCACTCGTTCATCTCGCCCTTCGTCACAATAGTAACGTGGCCGTGGGCTGCGGCTTTGAGTGCGAAGCAAAGACCTGCCGCACCAGAACCGATAACCAGAAAGTCGGTTTTCATATTTTTGCATGATTTAAGCATCGCAAAGTTACAAAAAATAGTAATTTTGCGGCATAATTTTCTGTAAAAATGGAACGATACATAGATATAAATGATTACGACTACCCGCTTCCCGATGAAAAAATCGCAAAATTTCCGTTGGAGGAGCGCAGTTCGTCGAAACTTCTGATCTGGCACAACGGCCGGATCGAGGAGCGTCATTTCCGCGATCTGGGCGATGTCCTGCCCCCGGACCAGCTCCTGGTGTTCAACAACGCCAAGGTGATCCGCGCCCGCATGATCATGCACAAACCCTCGGGAGCGCGCATCGAGGTGTTCTGCCTCGAACCCCACCTGCCGGCCGACTACGAACGGGCGTTTGCCGCACAGGGCGAGTGCCAGTGGTCGTGTATCGTGGGCAACCTCAAGAAGTGGAAGGAGGGTTGTGTCGAGATCCGTTTCGACTACCAGGGCCAAGAGACCCGGCTGCGGGCCTGGCGTATGTCCGAGGCCGGACGCGAGCAGATCGTCCGCTTCGAGTGGGACATACCCCTCACCTTCGGCGAGCTGCTCGAACACCTGGGCCGCATTCCGATCCCGCCCTACCTCAACCGCGAGAGCCAGGAGATCGACTACACACGCTATCAGACCGTCTACTCCAAGGCCGCAGGATCGGTGGCCGCCCCCACGGCCGGTCTGCACTTCACGCCCGAGGTGATCGAGGGCATGAAGCAGCGCGGATTCCTCTTCGAGGAGGTCACGCTCCACGTCGGCGCGGGCACCTTCCTCCCGGTCAAGGACACCGATGCCACCAAACACCCGATGCACACCGAGCATTTCGAGGTACGCCGCGACACGGTGCGCACGCTCCTCTCCAAGTGGGGACGGATCACGGCCGTCGGCACCACCTCGGTGCGCACGCTCGAATCGCTGCCCGCCCTGGCCTGGCGCATCCGCACGGTCGGAGCTCCCGAAGTGGCACGGGTCATCGGCCAATGGGAGCTGTATGACCTGCCCGCCGACTTCACGGGACGCGAGGCCCTCGAAATCCTGCTCGACTACATGGAGCGCGAGGATATCGACCGCATGAAAGCCTCGACGCAGATCATGATCACGCCGCTGGACTACCGCTTCCGCATAGTCCACAACATCGTCACCAACTTTCACCAGCCCAAATCGACCCTTCTGCTGTTGGTTTCGGCCTTCGTGGGCGACGACTGGCACCGCATCTACGACTACGCCCTGACGCACGATTTCCGTTTCCTGAGCTACGGCGACTCGTCGGTCTTCATCAAGGACTGATCCGCCCCAAGGCACCGAATACCCGCTCCCGGAGGATCTCTCCCCTGTAACGGATTCCACCCATCCCCCCCTTCCGCAGATCCTTCAGATCGACGGGAAGGAGGGGGGATTTTTTTCGCCTTCCGCCTGCGACTTTGTTTTTTTCGGGATTTTTCGATACTTTTACACCCCGAAAATTTCAAACGATGAATACGACGACCCATCTTTCAGACCACATCCTGAATATCCTCTTCGTGCATTGGATCACGCGAGGACCGTCCCTGTCGTAACCATCCCTTCCTCATGCGGGGCACGCGCCCCATCCCGTTTTTTCAAGACTCACGACCTTCCCCATCTCCCCCCCAGCGGAGCCGATGGCGGAAGCACTGTCCCCATACCCGAATCACAAACAGACAACATGCATAAGAAACTCAAGAACTATCAGGATTACTACCGCTCGCTCATCACCCTCGGTGTGCCGATCATCATCGGCCAGTTGGGCGGCATCATCACGGGATTCGCCGACACCATCATGGTGGGTCAGCACTCCACCGAGGAACTGGCTGCGGCCTCGTTCGTCAACAACGTGATCAACGCCTTCATCATCCTCGGCACGGGATTCTCGTTCAACCTCACCCCGCTGATCGGCGAGAGCCTCGCCCGCCGCAAACGCATCGCCATCGGCACCTGGCTCAAGAACAGCCTCGTGGCCAACCTGTCGACCACGCTGCTCCTGCTCTCGATTCTCACGCTCATCTACCTCAACCTCGACTCGATGGGCCAGCCCGCGGAGATCATGCCCTTGATCCGCCCCTATTTCGCCATCTCGCTCTTCTCGATCATCTTCGTCATGATGGCCAACTCGTTCCGCCAGTTCGTCGAGGGCATCGCCAACCCCTCGATCTCGATGTGGGTGCTGCTCGCGGGCAACCTGCTCAACGTGGCGGGAAACTACCTGCTCATCTACGGCAAGTGCGGACTGCCCGAGATGGGACTTCTGGGTGCGGGTATCAGCACCCTCCTCTCGCGCATCGTCATGCTGGGCCTCTTCATCGCGGTGTTCATGCGCGGCAAGGCCTACCGCTCCTACCGCAAGGGATTCGCCCTGGGACGCATCAACACGGCCAGCTGGAAGAAACTCAACGCCATCGGTTGGCCCATCGGACTCCAGCAGGGGCTCGAAGCCGGAACGTTCTGCATCACGGCCATCATGGTCGGCTGGATCGGCAAGCTCGAACTGGCGGCCCACCAGATCGCCATCACCGTCTCGCTCATCAGCTTCACGATCTACCTCGGACTGGGTGCGGCCGTGGCCATCCGCACGGCCTACTACAAGGGCGCGGGCAACTGGGAGATGGTGCGCAAGATCACCCTGGCGGGCAACCACCTCGCGCTGATGGTCGTGGCGGTCATCTGCCTGATGCTCTTCATCGCACGGCCGTGGCTGGGCTACCTGTTCACCAACGACGAGGAGGTGATCCGCATCGTACGGGTCATCATCCCCATATTGATGCTCTACCAGCTGGGTGACAGCATCCAGATCATCCTGACCAACGCCCTGCGCGGTCTGGCCGACGTCAATGTCATCATGATCATCTCTTTGATCGCCAACTTTGCCATCGCCATCCCCGCGGGCTATGCCCTGGGCTTCATCTTCGACTTCGGCATCGCGGGCATCTGGTTCTCCTACCCGATCAGCTTCGCATGCTCGGTCATCATGCTCACGATCCGCGCCCGCCGACAGATCGGAAGCCACCTCTCCCCCGACCGGAGCATCGCCCTCGGGCGCTGATCCCGTCCCCACGGGAAAGTCTCCCCTCTCAAGACGCCCACACAGCGTGTAGCGTGGGACACCAAACCTCAAGACACAAAAAAGCGGAGGAAGAAACCCCTTGATTTCGGTTTCTTCCTCCGTTTTTTCGTAAAATCGAGTCTTCAGACGATCCTCCACCCCTCTTTGGCCGCCTCACGACACGCCCTGCGGTCGATCTTACCGTTAGGGGTAAGCGGAATCCGCTCCACACGGACGATCCTCCGGGGCGCATGATAACGCGGCAGAGCGGCACAGGCACTGACCACACCCCGAGGGTCGATATCGGCATCGACCAGGAGGGTCACCTCTTCGCCCAGTTTCCCGTCGGGCAGGGCCGTCACGGCAAAGCCGCACTCCACGACTCCCCGCAACGCCTCCTCCACCTCTTCGATGCGGATCTTGACCCCGCCGCTGTTGATCACATTGTCCAGCCGTCCCAGGATCACGAACGATCCGTCGGCAAAGAGTTCTACCAGGTCATGGGTCACCAGCCTCGTGTCACACACCCGCGGGGCGTCGATCACCAACGTACCCTCCTCCGACCGGGCCAGCGACACCCCCTCCAGCGGGGTGTAACGCTCCGAACGACTCTCGCCGCTGAGCCTTCTGAGGGCTATGTGCGACAGGGTCTCGGTCATCCCGTAGGTCGACCACACACCGTTAGCCATACCGGCAATCCTCGCCGCAAGACGGGCATCGACCGCCCCGCCGCCGATGATCACCTCACGGATCCGCTCCAGGCGTTCCCGCTCCGCATCCACACCGAGCGTGTTGGCCACCTGCAAGGGCACCATGGCCGCAAAAGCCACCTCCGCCCCCTCGGGCAAAGGATCGGCAAGAGGGTGTCCCGAGGCGGGGCGCACCCAAAGCTCCATTCCCCCGACCAGGGCCCGCACCACGACCATCATCGCCCCGATGTAGCGCAGATTCATGCAGAGCAACGCCCCGTCGGCGGCACCAAGCCCCAATCGGCGGCACGTCATCTCCGCTCCGGCCATCATCTGCTCCTTGCGGGCCGTGATCCGCTTGGCCTCGCCCGTAGAGCCCGAGGTGAGCAGTTCCATGGTGGGCCGTGGCGAAAACCACCGCTCCAGGAAGTCATAAAGATCCCTCATCTCGCTCCTTACCTCTCCGGCGGCCGCCTCGCGGAGCGTCTCCCGCGAGATGGTCCGCCCCTCGACCCTCAGGGTCTGTGTCTGCCACTGCTCCATCACCGTCCGAACCATAAGGCATCCCGGCGGATCGTGAGCGGAAGATCCACATTATCCGTAAAGAGCATCCCCGTACCCAGCCCCTGGGGCAAAGTCACGGCGTGCGTGGCGCACCATTGGGCTATGGCATTCAGTCCGATGTTGGACTCCAGGGCCGAGGTGATCCACCACCCGATGCCCCTCTTTCCGGCCTCGGCGATCCACTCCTCGCCGCCCGAAATACCGCCGTGAAGCGAGGGCTTGAGGATGATGTACCGCGGGCGGATCGTATCCAGCAGGAGGCGTTTGGCGGCGGGGGTGTTGCAGCCGATCAACTCCTCGTCGAGGGCAATGTCCAGGGGCGAGATCTCGCACAGACGGGCCATCTGCTCCCACTGTCCCGCGCGGATAGGCTGCTCGATGGAGTGGAGGTCGAGGGCGGCCAGGGCCTCCAGACGGAGGGATGCCTCCTCCACGGAGAAAGCCCCGTTGGCATCGACCCTCAGCTCGACATCGCGACGAGAGAAGCTTCCGCGGATGTATCTTAGCAGACGCAACTCGTCCTCGAAGTCTATGGCGCCGATCTTGAGCTTGATGCAGCGGAATCCCTGCTCGATCTTGCGGCCGATGCGTTGCAGCATGGTCTCGTAGTCGCCCATCCAGATCAGTCCGTTGATCACAATCCCCTCCTCGCCCCGCGAGAAGGGCGTATCCCACAGCGCAAGACTCCCCCGCCTGAGGTGACGGAAGGCCGTCTCCAGTCCAAAGAGTATCGAGGGACAGGGCCTCAGGGCTTCGGTGTCGATGACCCCGCCCCGCTGTTCGACCCGGCGGCAGACCTCGCACAGGATCTCGCCGTAGTCCTCCCTGTCGTCGCAGCTCAAGCGGGGCAAGGGGGCGCACTCGCCGAGGCCCTCCACTCCCGCAAATTGGGGCGAAGTGACCCTCAGATACCATCCCCGCCGCGTGAGATAGGTCCCGCGCGACGTCCCGGCCGGCTCCCTGAAGTGGAGCAGGTAGGGTTCTGCCTTAATCTTACATTCCATCTCCATGATTCATCATTTCATACATCTTGTCCATCAAAAAAACACGCCGCAGCGAATCCCTGCGGCGCGATAATCCCTTCCGCCCCATGCGTATGGGGCATTCTCACCCATTAAGGAAACTTGGGGTATTGCTTGAAGTCGGGCCGACGTTTTTCGAGGAAAGCGTTTTTGCCCTCCTGGGCCTCGTCCGTGAGGTAGTAGAGCAGGGTGGCGTCACCGGCCAACTCCTGGATTCCGGCCTGGCCGTCCAGCTCGGCGTTAAGTCCGGCCTTGATCATGCGCAGGGCCAGCGGGCTGAGCTGCTGCATCTCCTCGGCCCAAGCCACATACTCGTCCTCCAGACGGTCCAAAGGCACGACCTTGTTGACCAGACCCATGTCGAGAGCCTCCTGAGCGTTGTATTTGCGACACAGGAACCAGATCTCGCGGGCCTTCTTCTGACCCACGACACGCGCCATGTACGACGCTCCGAATCCGGCATCGAAACTGCCCACACGCGGGCCGGTCTGACCGAAAATGGCATTCTCCGAGGCGATCGACAGGTCGCAGACCACATGCAGGACGTGACCGCCCCCGATGGCGAATCCGTTAACGGCCGCAATCACGGGTTTGGGAATCGAGCGGATCTGCTTCTGCACATCCAGCACGCTGAGGCGCGGCACACCGTCCTTGCCGATGTATCCGCCGCGGCCCTTGACATTCTGGTCTCCTCCCGAACAGAAGGCCTTGTCGCCCGCTCCCGTCAGCACAACAACGTCGATCGAAGGCTCCTCGCGGCAGATGCGCAGGGCGTCGCTCATCTCGGCCGTGGTCGTCGGGGTGAAGGCATTGCGGTAACGCTCGCGGTTGATCGTAATGCGAGCGATGCCGTTGTAGTACTCGAAAAGAATATCCTCGTACTCTCTGATCGTTTTCCAATCTCTTTTTTCAGACATGGTTTCCGTTTATTTTAATTGATGATAATATGCTCTCAAAAGGCGCACGTCCTCCTCCTTGCGGGTGAATATCTCCAGCAGGAGGGGACGCGGTCCGGGTGTGGGCGAGGTGATCCGAGCCACGGCCTCCGCCAAGGTCTCGGCCCCCTCCACCGCCATATAGTCCAGTCCCCGCTCCAGGGCCCAGGCGCGGGCCGAGGTGCGGTGTTCGGCCACAACATAGCGGCCCGTCGACGCCCGCTGCTCCAGACCGGGCAGGGCGTGGAAGATCTCCCCGCCGCCGTTGTTGAGCAGGACGATGCGCAGGTTGGGCCCGAGGCTGTCGTTCCACAGGGCGTTCATGTCGTAGAAGAAACTCAGATCGCCGATGACCACGAAATCGAGCCTGTGCCCCGCCGAGGCACATCCCACGGCCGTCGACAGCACCCCCTCGATGCCGCTCACGCCCCGGTTGCAGCACACGCCGACCCCTTCCGGAAGGTCGTAATGCTGGGCGTAGCGCACCACCGAGCTATTGCCCAGGTGCAGGCGCGAGCCGCGGGGCAGATGCTCCACAATGCGGCCGATGCACTCCATCTCGGAATATCCGAACTCAGGTTTCGGAATGCGGGCCACCCCGTCGCGCCACAGGGCGACAAACGCCCCGTCGGGATTCGTCTCCAAGGGATCCGCCCCCGCAAAGAAGTCCCGGGGCGAAGCGTGGACCACGGCCGTCAAGGCACGGAACAGATCCGCCCCCTGCTCGGCAAAGGTCAGGTGCCAATGTTCGCGGGGCGGGTGGTTGCGCAGGAAGGTCTTGAGGCGTTTGGAGACGATGTGTCCCCCGAGGGTGATCACCAGGTCGGGCGCACAAGCCTCCTCTCCCTCGTGCCCCAAGGCGTAGAGCAGCGTGTCGAACCGCGAGCAGGCAGCTCCCCACCCGAAGTTGGCGGGATGCTCGGCCAGCCACACCATGCGGTCCTTCCACCGGGGATCGATCCCCTCAAGCCGGCCTTCGGGGCACTGGCCTACGATGACCATCGGGCGACGTGCCACGGCCAGGCGGCGGCGCAGCTCCTCGTCCATCCCGTCGTGGTGGGCGATCACCCTCACCTCGGGCAGCGACTCTTCCGTCAGGCGGAACAGCGGCTCCGAGATCGGGACATTGATCTGCACCGGCCCGCCCCCTCCGCGACGACACGCCGCAAGGGCTTCGTTGATCACCCTATTGCAGTACCAGGCCGACTCCTCGTCACCCACCTCGGGCAGATCGGCCGCATAGCGCACCAGACCGCCGAATACACCCGGTTGGGGCAGGGTCTGGCCGTCCATCTGTCCGATCCAGACCCGGGGTCTGTCGGCCGAGATGACCACCAGAGGCACCTGCTGGTAGAAAGCCTCGGCCACCGCCGGGTGGAGGTTGAGCAGGGCCGACCCCGAGGTGCAGCACACCGCCGCAGGCCGTCCTCCGTCGAGGGCCAGGCCCAGGGCGAAGAACCCCGCACTGCGCTCGTCGGTCACGGGATGGCATCGGAAGGCGGGATGAGCCGCCAGCGTCTCGACAATGGGCGCATTGCGACTGCCGGGGCAGAGCACCACATCGGTGATGCCGTAGCGGAGCAGCAAGGCGGCCAGTTCGAGGATATTTCGTTTTTCGGAATACATCGTGCAATTACTTTTTGAGGGTCAACACCCGTTTCATGGTCCGGAGCTTGTTTTCGGTCTCGCGCCACTCCTCCCCGCACTCCGACTCGGGAAGAAGCCCCCCTCCGGCATAGAGTCTGAGGCGATCCCCGCCCAGCTCCATACAGCGCAGGTTGACATAGAGATCCGTCCGCCGCTCGGGATCGATCCATCCCACGAATCCCGAGTAATAACCCCTTCCGCACACCTCTTCCCTGAGGATAAAGCGGCGGGCCTCCTCCTTGGGTAATCCGCATACGGCGGGCGTGGGATGCAGCCTTTCGAGCAGGCGTCCGATCCGAAGGCAAGGTTTTTTGTCGAAGTAGAAATCGGTCTTGAGATGCACCAGCCGCCCGGCCCTCACCGTGCGGGTCGCGCTCCGCTGCGGGAGGATCGACTCCCCGCGCAACACCCCGTCGATATAGTCGGCCACGCAACGCTGCTCGCGGCGGTTCTTCCCGCTCCACGCCTCCACTTCGGGCAGGGGTCCCTCCCCCCAGGCCATCGTTCCGGCCAGGGCCACCACCTGCCACCGTGCGTCATCACCCGACAACAGGATCTCGGGCGACGAGCCGAGCCACATCCCCGTGAGGGGCGTGCGACACAGGTAGACAAAGGCATCGGGATAGGTACGGCAGGCCTTGAGGAAGGTATCCACCGCCGAGAAATCCGCCACAGAGGGGATCTCCTCCCTCCGTGCGAGGACCAGTTTCGGGAAACGGCCCCCGATCAGGGCTTCCTTGAAGCGGGCGAACCCCGAGGCATAGGCCTCGCTGACCCGGCGGAAAGGTTCGTCGTCGGGGGAGCACATCCCCACGGTGGGGAGATCGTCCCCGGGGTCGGGCAGTGCGGTCTCGAACTCCCGTCCCCCCTCGATCACCACGACCGGGTGGGTGTCGTCCTCGCAAAACGGCGCAATGACAAATCCCCGGCGGGCATCCAGCCCCCCGATTCCCGCGCACGTCACGGCCCGGCCGGCCTTCACGCCCCGCACCGTCTTCCCGCCGGGCAGGCGGTAGAGGGCAAAGCAGACGTCCCGCCCGGTCAGCAGACGGATCTGCGTCCAATCGTATCTCTTTTCGTAAACCATTTCCTCGAAAAAAACGACACCCCTATGCTCCGGTGTCGGATTACAAAGGTAGGAAATAGAGTCAAGCCGGGAAAGATTCCGCCCCAAAATTTTTCCATCCGCCGCCATTTTCCGTCCCCCAAGCCGACAATTTCGAGGCTCTGTATGAGAGTTTTCCCGTAAAAATCATTACCTTTGGACAGAAACACCAGTCTTCCGGGCTAAGGCCCGCCCCGAAGGCCCAAAATTTACGACATGAAACGACTCTTTACGGCACTGAGTGCCTCCCTGATGCTGATCGGCACACCGACCTCGGCCCAGCCGACCGCAAAAGGCTACATCGACTTCAACAAAAACGGCCGCATGGACCGTTACGAAGACCCCCAGGCCCCGATCGAGGAGCGTATAGAGAATCTTCTCTCACAGATGAATCTCGACGAAAAAACCTGTCAGATGGTGACCCTTTACGGTTACCGCCGCGTGCTCCAGGACGATATGCCCACCGAGGAGTGGAAGTCCAAGTTGTGGAAGGACGGCGTGGGTGCCATCGACGAACACCTCAACGGATTCCAGGGCTGGGGCGTCCCCGTCTACAAAAGCCCCTATCTGTGGCCCGCCTCGAACCACGCCAGAGCCATGAACCGCGTGCAGCAATTCTTCGTCGAGCAGACCCGTCTGGGTATTCCCGTCGACTTCACCAACGAGGGTATCCGCGGCGTGGAGGCTTACCGCGCCACCAACTTCCCCACGCAGTTGGGTCTGGGACACACCTGGAACCGCAGTCTGATCCGCCGGGTGGGCTACATCACCGGACGTGAAGGCCGCCTTTTGGGCTACACCAACGTCTACGCCCCGATCCTCGACGTGGGTCGCGACCAGCGTTGGGGCCGCTACGAGGAGGTCTACGGCGAGGATCCCTATCTGGTGGCCGAGCTGGGTGTAGAGATGGTGCTCGGTATGCAGCAGGACCACCAGGTGACCGCCACCTCGAAGCACTACATCGCCTACTCCAACAACAAGGGCGCACGCGAGGGTATGTCGCGCGTCGATCCCCAGATGCCGCCCCACGAGGTCGAGAACATCCACGTCTACCCCTGGCGCGAGGTCATCTCGCGGGCCGGTCTGCTCGGTGCCATGAGCGCCTACAACGACTACGACGGAAGCCCCATCCAGAGCAGCCGCTACTGGCTCATGGAGCGTCTGAGAAACGATTTCGGATTCCGCGGCTATGTCGTCTCGGACAGCGACGCCGTGGAGTACCTCCACTCCAAACACATGGTGGCCGCCGACATGAAGGAATCGGTCTACCAGAGCGTCATGGCGGGTCTCAACGTACGGTGTACGTTCCGCTCGCCCGACAGCTTCGTCCTCCCGTTGCGGGAGCTGGTGCGCGAAGGTCGCATCCCGATGGAGGTGATCGACGACCGTGTGCGCGACGTCCTGCGGGTGAAATTCCTGGTGGGACTCTTCGACAACCCCTATCAGACCGACTTCGAGGCGGCCGACCGTGAGGTCGACGGCGAGGAACACAACCGTGTGGCCCTCCAGGCCTCCCGCGAGTCGATCGTCCTGCTCAAGAACAGGGACAACATCCTCCCTCTCGACGCCAATGCACTGCAACGTGTGGCCGTCATCGGTCCCAATGCCGAGGAAGTGGCCTTTGCCCACACCCACTACGGCCCGCTGGCCACCGAGTCCGTATCGGTGGCCGAGGGGCTGAGAAGAGCCCTCGAGGGATGTGCCGAGGTGGTGGTAGAGAAGGGTTGCGAGCTGGTTGACGCCCGCTGGCCCGAGTCGGAGATCCTCCCCGAGGAACCCTCGGAAGAGGAGTGGGAGATGATCCGCCGTGCCGTTGTCGAGGCCGCCAGGAGCGATGTGGCCATCGTTGTCGTGGGCGGCGGACAGCGCACCTGCGGCGAAAACAAGAGCCGCACAAGCCTCAACCTGCCCGGACACCAGGAGCTGCTCCTGCGCGAGATCCACCGCACGGGCCGTCCGATGATCGTGGTGCTGATCAACGGCCGTCCCCTGTCGATCAACTGGGCCGCGGCCCATGCCGACGCCATTGTCGAGGCGTGGTATCCCGGATCGCACGGCGGTACGGCCGTGGCCGAGGTCCTGCTCGGCGACTATAACCCGGGCGGCAAGCTGACCGTGACCTTTCCCAAGACCGTCGGTCAGATCCCCTTCAATTTCCCCGCCAAGCCCGCCTCGCAGATCGATGGACCGGGCAATCCCGGTCCCGACGGCAACCAGTCGCGCATCAACGGCGCCCTCTACGACTTCGGCTACGGACTCAGCTACACGACCTTTGCATACTCCGATCTGAAACTCTCGAAGGAGGAGATCCGTCCCGACGAGTCGGTCGAGGTGTCGTTTACGGTGACCAACACGGGCGACGTGCGCGGCGATGAGGTCGTACAGCTCTACGTACACGACTGTCTGAGTTCGATCACCACCTACGAGAAGCTCCTCAAGGGATTCGACCGCGTGGGTCTTGAACCGGGCGAGAGCTGCCGCATCACGATGCAGCTCACGCCCAAATCCCTCTCGCTGCTCAACGGGCAGATGCAGCAGGTGGTCGAGCCGGGTGATTTCGAGATCATGATCGGTGCATCGTCGACCGACATCCGTCTGAAAAAGACCCTCCGCGTCATCGACCCCGGGCAGAAGAACCCCACACCCCGCGTGGAGAAGGCCCCCGAAGTGGAGTATCCCCTCACGCTCAAACGCGGCGATGAGGTGACCCTGCCGGTCAACACCACCCTCCGGCTCGACCGCGTAAAGATCCTCTGGGACAAGGACACCGACTGCCGTTTCGAGATTCTCTACACCAACGGCGGCGGACAGTTCCTGCCCCTACTCTCGGATTCGGCCTCGGGTGAGGGCGAGCAGGTCTGCCCGTTCAAGGCCACGCGGGCCAGCGAGGTGCGCATCAGCGTCACCCGCGGCAAGGGCGTGATCCGCAAGGTGGAATTATAGGTCTTCACCAAGGGCTGCGGCCCTTCACGATACAAGATCCGGAAACGGGGATGTGGCAATTCGGCATCTCCGTTTCCGGTTTTTTTGTGCGGGGAAAAATAGGGAAAGAACAGGCGAATAACAAGCCACAAACAACAGATCGGGCAGGTGGAGCGGAGGGCGGAGGGCGGATCGATACTGCAACGGATCAAAATAGCGGATCATGCAGGTCTGACAGACTGAAGCCGACCAAAAGACAAGGAGAGACAGGGAAAACGGGGCAGACGGGGAGAGACGGCAACGGACTGAGTGGGAAAGGTCGGGCCGCGGTTTGAGCAATGGATCGGGCCGAGATGCAGGCCGGGGGTAGAAGGTCCGACGAACACTTGGGGACGAATACCATAGCGGGGAGTTAATATACCACAAAAAAAACGGTCTGAAAGCCCTCGGGCCGTCAAACCGTTTTTCGGTATTCTTTCGGGGGAGTTGTCTCCGTCCGTGGCGTATGTTCCCTTTCCGCTACTCGATCTCGCGGCGGTTGCGCAGGGCGTGGGTGATGGTCAGCTCGTCGACATACTCCAGCTCGTCGCCAAAACCGATGCCGCGGGCAATGGAGGTCACCTTCACCCCCTCGAACTGACGCAGACGGTTCATCAGATAAAACAGCGTCGTCTCGCCCTCCACCGAGGTGGAGATGGCAAGGATCACCTCCCGAACCCCTCCTCCTGCAATGCGGTCCAGCAGCAAATCGATCTTCAGATCCGACGGCGAGATGCCCTGCATGGGCGAAATCACGCCGCCCAGCACATGATACAGACCGCAGTACTGGTGGGTATTCTCGATCGAGAGCACATCGGCCACCTGCTCCACGACACAGATCGTCGAATGATCGCGCTCGCGGTCGGCACAGATCGGACAGACGTCCTCGTCGGAGAGGTTGTTGCAGATCGTGCAGTATTTCACCTCGTTGCGGAAGCGGTCGATGCTCCTCGTCATGTCGCCCACCGATTCGGGTTCCATCTTCAGAATGTGGATCGCCAGGCGCAGGGCCGTGCGGCGTCCGATTCCGGGGAGTTTCGACAACTCGCCGACAACGTCCTTCAGTAATTGCGACATGGGTTAGATCTCCTCGATTTTACGCTCCTCGAGCCATCCCTTCTTGCCGTCGGCGATCGTCACCTCACACCATCCGTCGAGACGGTTCTCGATGCGGAGCGTCGTGCCCTCGTGCAGGACGAAAAGATCCGTCGCCGACTTGTCGGGCGAACTCTTTACGGCCACCGATGCCGACATGACCACCGCCTGCGAACGGTCCAGCATCTCGCGACGCTCGCCCACGGCCAGCCATGTGGTCACCACGAAGCACAGGCCCGCCAGCATCGTGCCGTAGAAGCCCACCTTGCGCAACACGAGACGCTGCGCCAGCAGAAAGTTCAGGAATAGAACCAAAGCCCCCGCCAGAAAGACCAGCGAGAGGATGCTCCACGCCGTGCAGCTCATCATGCGGCGCACGGCACGCAACCAGCTGCCGAGGAAAAATTCGGGTACCTTCTCGATGTTGTCCTTCGTGTGCGACTCGGCCACTTCGAGGTTATAGCGGTAATCCGCCACTCCGGGATCGAGGCGCAGGGCACGGTGGTAGTAGAGGATGGCATGTCCCAGATCGTCCTCCTTGAAGTAGGCGTTACCCAGATTATAGTAGAGTTTTGCCGAGCTCAGACCCCGGGCGATCAACTGCTCGAAGCCCTCGGCCGCACGGCGGAAATCGTTGTTGGCATAGGCCGCACAGGCCGCATCCCAGATCTGGGTATCGGTCGGCTCCGCAGCCGCAGTTCCGGCCTCTGTCCCGGTCGGGGTTTCGCCGTCGGCGGCCTCACCGCCCGACACACTGCCGATGGTGTTGCCCGACACGCTGTCGACGGCCTCCTGGGCCGCAACCTCGGGCGTCCACATTACTGCACAGAGCAGAACAAGACAAATGATTATCTTCTTCATCATGGTTTCTTATCGTTTAATGGCCGACTCGATGCGCGAAATGAAATCCACGCCTTCGGCATATACATCGCTCATCTGAGCCGACTCCACGGGCGAATACTGCGCCTCGTCGCAGAGCGTCACGATCGACGTGAAGCGTTGCGACTCCTCGGCGGCAATGCCCCTCTTGTGCAACTCCTCGCGGACGTTCTCCTTCGTGAGGTTCGAGACCGGGATGTTGAACTTGTCGCTCATATAGCCCCACAGCGCACGCAGCATCTCCTCGTAGAAGGCATGGCGGTTCCCCTGCTCCATGTACTTTCTGGCGGCACGGAATCGCTGAATGGCCACCTTGTTGGCACGGCGGCCCTTGACCAGGGCCACATTCTGCGACTCGCGGATGCGTTTGCGCAGCAACACATAGCTGCCTCCGAAGAGGACCAGCACGCCGCCGAGCAGCGTCCAGTACAATGTGCTGAAGAGGAACGGCTCGCGATCGGCCTTCAGGTGGGGGTTATTCATCTTGATGAAGCGAATATCCTGTCCCAGCATCCGAACCTCCTCCTTCGACATTCCGCGCGAGGACATCACCACGGCCTCACCGCCCGCCGTATCGGGAGCGATATCCAGCGACATGGGTTTGGTGTGCAGCGACACATACTCGTCCTTCTCGGGATCGAAATAGGAGAACTCCACGGGTTCGATGTCATAAACGCCCTCGGCACGCGCGATGAACGGATACTCGAACTGGCGGTAGCCCGACACTCCGGCGGCCGAAGTGTTGATCGACTCGGTGGTCTTGACGTTATACAGCTCGAACGAAGCCGGCAGCGTGAGTTTCGGCGCCTGCACGAAGGTCAGGTTACCCATACCCGAGATCTTGACCGTACACGTGGCCGCCGAATTGGCCGCCAGGTGGTCGGGCGGAAGGACGGCACTCATCTTAAAGTTGCCGACCGCACCGCTGAAGCTCGCGGGTGCTCCCGCCGGGAGGGGTTTGACCGTGATGCTGAGCCGCTGGCTCTGCACCTTGCGCGGCACGTTGTAGACCTCGTGACCCGGACCGAAGAAGGGGTCGTAGTTGCGGCTCTGCACCACAACCTGGGCCACGGCCGTAAGTTCGGCCGGGTCGATCACAAGCGTGCCGGCCTGCTGGGGATAGAGCAGGAACTCGCGGGCGACCTGCGTGTCGTAGACCTTGCCGTTGAACGTCTCGCGGTTGTGGCCCGAGTTGTCGACATTCAGCTCCTGGGCCCAGAAACCGTTGAACGACGGGAACTTCACGCCCTCGAAGCCCACGACATTGGCCCTCACATAGAGTTTGAAGGTCACCCTCAGCGGCTCGCCCTTATAGACCGACGTGCGCGACACGATCGTGCGTAGCAGGATGTCGTCCTTGGCGATCTGATTCTCGACCGAAGCCCGGTCCTCCCCGTCGGAAGTCCCGCGCTCCGCCCCGGGTGCTCCGCCCGAGGACTGGCCGCCCGTCTCCTTGACGATCTCCACGGGGAGGGTCTTGGTCTGGTGCGTCTGACCGTCGACCCGAATCGAGGCCGATCCGATGGTCAGGTTGCCCTCGCTCTGGGCCAACAGCACATAGGTGTAGGTGGTGCTGACCGTCGTGGTACTCTTGCCGTTGATCGACGACCAGCTCGTGCCCGTCGACACCGACGGACCGGCCAGCACTTCAAACCCCTCGAACTGCGGTGCGGAGAACGTGCCCTCGTCGGGATTGGCGTTGAGCCGGAACTCGACACGGAAAGGTTCACCGACGGCAACCGTCAGTGGGGAGGAGGCTTCAAACACAATCTTCCCGGCAGCTGTTGCCGAGAAGATTGCAAAGGTTAAGATTACGGCACAAGCCGTTTTCAGGACAAAATCTCTCATTGAGTTTTTCCAAATATATTACTACTTTGGTATTATAACGATTCCCAAATGATTTTAGTGTCTGAACTCATCAAAAAAGTCGTTACCCTTGTCATCGACGATGATGAATGCCGGGAAGTTCTCGACATAGATCTTGCGCACGGCCTCCATACCCAGCTCGGGGAAGTCGACCACCTCGACCGACTTGATCGAGTTGCGGGCCAGGATCGCTGCCGGACCGCCGATCGAACCCAGGTAGAACCCGCCGTGCTTCTGACAAGCGTCGGTCACCTGCTTCGAGCGGTTGCCCTTGGCCACCATCACCATCGAACCTCCGTGATCCTGGAACAGGTCAACGTAGGGGTCCATACGTCCGGCCGTCGTCGGGCCGAACGATCCCGAAGCCATTCCGTCCGGAGTCTTGGCCGGGCCGGCATAGTAGATCGGGTGTTTCTTGAAGTATTCGGGCATCGGTTTGCCCTCGTCGAGCATCTGCTTGATGCGGGCGTGGGCAATGTCACGTGCCACAATAAGCGTACCACGAAGGTTCAGACGCGTCTTGGGCGGGTACTGCGTCAGGATGGCGCGCACCTTGTCCATACCCTCGTCCAGGTCGATGTCGACGGCCGGGGTCATTGACGGCGACTCGGCCGGCAGGAAGCGGGCAGGATTCTTCTCCAGCTGCTCGAGGAAGATTCCCTCGGGCGTGATCTTGGCACGGATGTTACGGTCGGCCGAGCAGCTCACGCCGATACCCACGGGGCACGAAGCCGCGTGGCGCGGGCCACGGATCACACGTACGTCGTGTACGTAGTACTTGCCGCCGAACTGGGCGCCGATACCGCTCTCGCGGCAGATCTTCAGCACCTTCTCCTCCCACTCCAGGTCGCGGAAATAGTGACCCGTCTCGTCGCCGTGGGTGGGCAGCTCGTCCAGATAACCGGCCGAAGCCTTCTTGACGGTGGCCAGACACGTCTCGGCCGAAGTACCGCCGATGCAGAGTGCCAGGTGGTAGGGCGGGCAGGCCGAAGTACCCAGATCCATCAGGTGATCCTTGATGAACTTGGTCAGCGAAGCCTCGTTGAGCAGGGCCTTGGTCTGCTGGTAGAGGAAGCTCTTGTTGGCCGAGCCGCCGCCCTTGGTGATGAAGAGGAATTCGTACTCCATACCGGGTTTGCCGGCGTAGATGTCGATCTGTGCGGGCAGGTTGGTGGCCGAGTTCTTCTCCTCGATCATCGAGAAGGGAACGACCTGCGAAAAGCGCAGGTTGTTATTCTTATAGGTCTCATAGACACCTTTGGCGATATGTTTGGCATCGTCGGCGCCCGTATATACATCCTCACCCTTGTGAGCCATGCAGATGGCCGTACCGGTATCCTGGCAGGTCGGCAGCTGGCGGTCGGCAGCCACCGTCTGGTTCAGCAGCATGGTGTATGCCACGAACTTGTCGTTGTCGCTGGCCTCGGGATCATCCAGGATGTTGCGCAGTTTCTGGAGGTGCGATGCGCGCAGGTAGAACGACACATCGGTATAGGCAGCCTCGGCAAGAAGCTCCAGACCTTTGGGGTCCACCTTCAAAACTTTGCGACCGTCGCAGTCCACGACTTTCACATAATCCTTCGTCAAAAGACGGTACTCGGTTTTGTCCTCGCCGACGGGATACGGCTCTTGATAGATAAAATCTGCCATGATTGTGATGTTTATGTTTTTGTGTTAGATTTCACGGTTTAACAAGGCAAAAATACAAAAAACAATCCGGATTGCACAACTTTTTCGAGGACTCTGTTATTTTTCTCACAGGAATAATCAATTTCTTTAGAATTTTTATTAATTTTGCACGGTTTCCAAAGAAACCGCCCCGAATTCAGAAGAACAACAATTTACACATAAAATTATATCATTATGGTATCGTACAAAGATTTGGGTTTGGTCAACACCCGTGAGATGTTTGCCAAAGCAATCAAAGGCGGTTACGCAATCCCCGCTTTCAACTTCAACAACATGGAGCAGCTCCAGGCCATCGTTTCGGCTTGCGTCGAGTGCTCGTCGCCCGTAATCCTCCAGGTTTCGTCTGGTGCCCGCAAGTATGCCAACCAGACGCTGCTGCGTTACATGGCTCAGGGTGCCGTTGAGTATGCCAAGGAGCTGGGCAAGAACATTCCGATCTGTCTGCACCTGGACCACGGTAACTCGTTCGAGCTCTGCAAGAGCTGCATCGACATGGGCTTCTCGTCGGTGATGATCGACGGTTCGGCTCTGCCCTACGAGGAGAACGTTGCCCTGACCAAGAAGGTCGTTGAGTACGCACACCAGTTCGACGTAACGGTCGAGGGTGAGCTCGGCGTTCTGGCCGGCGTGGAGGACGAGGTAGCTGCCGAGGTTTCGCACTACACCGACCCCAAAGACGTGATCGACTTCGTATCGAAGACCGGTGTTGACTCGCTGGCCATCTCGATCGGTACCTCGCACGGTGCCAACAAGTTCACGCCCGAGCAGTGCACCCGCAATGAAGAGGGTATCCTCGTTCCGCCCGAGTTGCGTTTCGACATCCTCGCCGAGATCGAGAAGCAGCTCCCCAACTTCCCCATCGTACTCCACGGTTCGTCGTCCGTTCCCCAGGAGTATGTCAAGATCATCAACGCAAACGGTGGTGCACTGAAGGATGCCGTAGGTATTCCCGAAGAGCAACTGCGTAAGGCTGCCAAGAGCGCCGTCTGCAAGATCAACATCGACTCGGACGGTCGTCTGGCCATGACCGCTGCCGTACGTAAGATCTTCGTTGAGAAACCCGCCGAGTTCGACCCCCGCAAGTACCTGGGCCCCGCTCGTGACGAGTTGAAGAAGCTCTATATGCACAAGTGCGAGAACGTCCTCGGCTCGGCCGGCAAGGCTGAGTAAGGATTGCTCTTACTGCGAGAAAAAAGTGGCCTCTCTTAAGAGAGGCCACTTTTTTTGTGCATATAGCGCTGCGCTCATATAGACAATCCACCCAAACCCTCCTTTGAGAAGGAGGGCTTGTCGCTATCGCTCCGACACAAGTGCGAGAACGTCCTCGGCTCGGCCGGCAAGGCTGAGTAAGGATTGCTCT
>JAHHQK010000023.1 GCA_020026435.1 Alistipes sp.
TAGGACGCAAGATTTTCATTCTTGAAAGAGCAGTTCGATTCTGCTATGGGCTACAACGAGGGGGGGTAACCTCCACGGGTGATGGTAATTTATCGAGGAGCGGACTTTTATCAAGTCTATCCGAAAGCGGCTACGGCCGTTTCTTGTTATTAGTAAACTAAAAAGTAAAAATAATAAAATTTAACGAACTATGGCAAACCATAAGTCATCGGAAAAAAGAATTCGTCAGACCTTGACCAAGCGTGCACACAACCGTTTGATGCACAAGACTGCCCGTAACGCCGTGAAGGCCATGCGTGCAACTACGGAGAAGAGCGCTGCTGAGGCTCTGCTTCCCAAAGTATCGTCGATGCTGGACAAGCTGGCTAAGCACAACATCATGCACAAGAACAAGGCCGGCAACTTGAAGAGCGCCATGCAGTTGCATGTGAACTCGCTCTAATTCCTGGAGTCGATTCAAGATTAAGCGATCCGTTTTTCGGATCGCTTTTTTTTGTACCTGTCGCAACCTCCGCTTCGGTCGGTGGGGACGGCAGGATTTTTTGGATGGGCGGAGAGATGTTGGAAAAAGTCAGGGCAAAGTCGGGGCGAAGAAAGGGGTAGGTCAGGGCGAGGTCAGGGGAAGAGCACGGAAACGGAATGGGAACGGAATGGGAACGGAATGGGAACGAGAAGGGACGGGGACGGGAAAGAAAATGGAACCGGGCCTTCCCCTTTTTGAATGATCTCGGAACGGCCTTATGGGTGGGCTTGGCTGGGCTTGAACGGGCTTTGATGGCCTTGGCGGTTTTGGGGGGGGGATCATGGACTAATCTTGGGGCGATCTTGGGCGTGGGGGAATCTTGGATCGGATGGGAAAGCGGGTATGGTGTGGATTTGTGCGGCCGAGAAGGTGAGTGCGGAGTGTTGGGGAAAATGCTGCTCTGACGTGCCTTTAGCCTGTCGCGCAGCATTGCACCATGTCGGAGGATCGTCGAAATTACGACAGCCGGAAGACTTTGGATGCAAGTGTGGAAGGGCGGATCGGAGACGGCAGACAACCTCAACCATTCTCTTCCCTCCCCTATGAAAATAAAAAAGCAGCCCGGAATTTCGGACTGCTTCCGTGCATGGGACACGAGGACTTTTAGTACATATTATCGTACATCGACTGGTTTTTGTCATACTTCAGGTCGGCCAGCGAGGCTGCCTTGACTCCGATGTTGAAGCTCCAACTTCGGTGGAAGCCGAACGGTATCCATGAGAACGACATCTGCCAACAGTGCAGGTCGCGGGAGATGGAGATCGACGAGGTGGTCAGCTTGTTTTTCATCAGGTCGTAACCGCCCTGGAACGTGATACCCATCTTGGGGGTGATGTTCAGCGAGCCGTTGAATCCGACCGTTTGGGTGATGTTCTTCTTGTAACCCGTCGTGCCGTTGTTGGTGTAGGAGATCGAGTAGTTGATCGTATAGTTGAATCCGAAGTTCCACGGCAGCGAGAAATCATAGTAACTGTTGGCCATGTATTGCCGTCGCAGGGCCGGGTCCATGTGTCCGTAGGGGTCGTGGAAGGGATCCATATACTCGGGTGGCGTGGAGGTGATGTCGTTGATGGCGCGTTCGGTGCGGTCCTCACGCGATTTGAACGTATAGCCGAACGACCAGCCCGTCGATACGACGCGGCCCGGGAACGAGATCTTGTTGTAGCGTTTTCCCTCGGGGGTGACCTTGTAGGGGTCGAGCGTCATCGAGAGGTTGATACCGAAGTTGCCGAACAGCGTCGTGCGGAACGACACGGGGATGTTGCTCAGTCCCATCGAGTCGGCCAGGAAGTTGTACGAACCGCTGATGCGCAACTCGTCGATCAGCTTGATCTTCTTCACACCCGAGGTGTCGCGTTTCGAGAGTACCTTCATCTCAAGGTTCTGCGACAGCGAGAAGTTCATCGACATGGAGCGTCCGCCCGACGGCACACCGAAGGCGTTGTTGGAGTAGGGCGAATAGGGTGCCGTGCGACCCGTCGAATCGACTTGGCGCGTGCGGTAGTAGCCGTAGCTCTGGTCGGTGAAGTCGGGAGCGTAGGAGAATCCGATCGAGGGGGTGAGCGTGTGGCGGATGGCCTGGATCTTGCGGTCGCGTTTCTTCTTGGTGAAGTCGTACATACCGTAGACGGTGGTCGAGGCCGAGACGCTCATCTGATAGTCGTACAGACGGTAGAAGCCGTACTGGGTTGGCAGGGTGTCGGTACGGTTGGTGACGGGGTTCCACTTCAGCTCCACGCGCTTGAAGTACCAGCGCTCCTTGTAGTTGAAGTTGGGCGAGATGTTGATGTAGTTAAATAGGTTGAACGATGCCGAGATGGGCAGCGTGTGTTCGATACCGTTGCGCATGTTGTCGAGCGTCTTGTGGGTGAAGAGCTCCGACTCGGTGGCGCTGACCGAGTTGGTCATCTTGGCGGTGTACTGCATTGAGATCTTCTCGTACCAGCGGTCCTTGCCCGTCTTCTCGCGGCGTTTGAAGGGGTAAAAGCGCGAGACGTTGAAGACGATGTTAGGCAGCGTCATCGAGATGGTCTTGTTCTGGGAGTTCTGCGACACGGCCATGTTCATCGACAGGGAGAAGGGCGTTCCGGCCCAGTTTTTCGAGTAGGAGATCGAGGAGTTGGTCTGTGTCGAGAGGATGTCGTTGAGGTTGGTGGCCGAGTAGCGGTTGTAGCCGCTGGTCGCGAAGTTTACCGAGGCGGAGAACTGCGATCCGGGGTTGGCCTTCGGATCCTGGGAGTGGGTCCACTGGATGCGGAAGTTGCTCTGCTTGATGTAGTCGGGTTCGCCCTTCTCGCCGGTCTTGATGTTGGAGTAGTTGACGTTGAAGCTACCCGTATACTTGTAGCGTTTGATGTAGCGCGAGGCCGCCGACAGCTCCCACGAGCCCAGCGTGTAGAATCCTCCGCGGAGGGCCAGGTCGGCGCGGTCGCCCAGCGTGAAGTAGTAGCCCAGGTCGCGCAGGTAGAATCCCTTGGAGTACTCCTCGCCGTAGCTCGGCATCAGGATACCCGACTTGGGACCCATGTTGATGGGGAAGAAGCCCTCGGGGATACCCAGGAAGTAGATCGGCACATCCTCCATGACCAGATAGGCCGGACCTGTCACGACCTTCTTGCCGGGGATGACTTTCGATTTGGTCATCGCCAGATAGAAGTGGGGGTGATCCGTATTTTCGCAGGTGGTGTACTTTCCGCCCTGGATGTTGATTGTGTTGTCGGGCATCTTCTTGACCTTTCCGCCCACGAGCCAGCCCTCGCCCTGCTGGGTGGCCACGCCCTTGATCACGGCCTTTTTCGAGTCGAGGTTGTAGGAGATGGTGTCCATCTGGTAGGTCGATCCGCCGTCGGAGAACTCGGGTTTGGTGATGATCGGGCGGCCTTCGAGTGAGTCGGGTTTGCCGTAGGCGTAGATCATCTTGCTGTTCATGTCGATACGCATGTAGTCGGCCTTCAGGTTGGAGGTCTGATAGGTGATGTCGCCCTGGTTGTAGATGTGTACGAGCTTGTTGCGCACGTCATAGACCAGCGAGTCGGTGTTCTTGCCCGAGATCGGGTCGTCGAGGAAGGCTCCCGGTTCGCGGTGGCGGGGCATGGTGTCCTGAAGGGTCGAGTCGGCAAGCATCGGTTCGCCCGCCAGGGAATCTGCGGGCAGGGTCTCGTCCGGGGTCTCGTCGGCGGGTATGTCGCGTTCGTTGCGGACGCGCTCTTTGCGCTCCGCGCGGCGGCGTGTGGCGGCCTGTTTGGCCCGGTCGGTGACGCGCGAGGCCTTGTCCAGACGCTGCTGCTCCTGATCGGGGGAGAGGAGTGCTGCGTCCGACGAGGAATCGACGGTCTTGCGTGTGGCGGTGCTGTCAGACGGAGTGCCGGTGGAATTCCCGCGTCGGGATTCCGTCCCCGAGGAAGCGGCTGTGGAGGAGCGAAGCTCCCCGCCGGAGGCGTTGTCGGAGACTGAGGCCGGGGCGGTCGGCTGCCCGGGGTCGATGGCTTTGCGCAGGGTGCCGCATCCGGTGGTCAACTGGAAAAACAGCACGACGGCCAGCGTCGTAATGAGATATTTCAACCTAAATTTATTCAAAATTCCAAAAAATTTCCTACCTTTGCCGACAAGTCGGCAAAACACTTGTAAGTGGCTATTAATGACCCTTGCAGCTAAGGCAAAGACCCGACAAAGATACGGAAAAAATTGTAGAAAGACCTCATTCAGACCTTTAAATATGCGCACACGACTTCTGATTGTTTGGACCATGGCTCTGGTGCTCGTTTTTTCGGGCACGTCCGTCTTGGGAAATACCCCCCACGGCGTGAGGGTTGTCGTACTCGATGCCGGCCACGGAGGTTGGGATCCGGGAGCGCACTATGCGGGGGCTTACGAGAAGACCATCACGCTGAAGGTGGTCCTGCGTTTGGGCAAACTCATCGAAGAGGAGATGCCCGGGGTGAAGGTCTATTATACGCGTACTACCGACAAGGCCCTGGCCCAGTCCAAGCGCGATGATCTGATGGCGCGTGCCAACTTCGCCAACCGCATGGAAGGCGATCTGTTCATCTCGGTACACGTCAATGCGGCCGCGTCGCCCGCAGCCCGCGGTGTGGAGACCCTGGTGATGGGCGAGACCCCTCTGGAGCAGCGCAACAACCACCAGGCTCTCCTGGAGAGCAACCGCGACGACCTGATCGATATGTCGGATGAACATACGGCCGCCATGGTGAGGGCCTACATCCAGAACCTGCAATTCACCTACGGCGAATACAGCATGGCCCTGGCACAGTGCATTCAGAACAGCTACCGCCAGGATCACCGCTCGATCCGCAAGATCAAGCCCCAGCCGCTGATGGTGCTCTACCGCACCAATATGCCGGGTGTGCTGACCGAGATCGGTTTCCTGTCGAACTCCGCGGAGGCGGCCTATCTGAAGTCGGAGCGGGGTGTGAACGAGGTGGCGCGGGCCTTGCTGCGTGCCGTGAAGGAGTATTCGCGGCGTCTGTCGGCCCTGCGCGGGGACTCGATGCCCGCTGTGGCGGAAACGCAGCCGGCCCGGACTGAGACGCAGCCCGCCTCAAAGCCTGCCGAGAGGGAGGAGGCCTCGAAGTCGGAGGCATCGCCCGTGCGCTATACGGTGCAGGTGATGGCTTCGGATAAGCGTCTTTCCGCATCGTCGCGCCTGTTTAAGAGCTATCGCGGCAAGGTGCGGGAATATACGGGTGGCGGCAAGTTGCCCTACAAGTACTGCGTGGGGGAGTTCTCCACGGAGGCCCAGGCCCGCAGTGAGATGCGCCGTGTGCGCCAGGTGTTCCGCGATGCCTTCGTGGTGCGTTGCCGGGACCGCAAAATCGTAAAATAAGTAGAATCGAAATATGAAAAGAGAGGTAAAAATCGGCATTTTCGCCGTTGCCATGATCGGAGCCGCCTGGGCGGGAATCCGATTTTTGAAGGGATTTGATATTTTCAGTACCAATAACGAATATTACGCGGCTTATGACCAGATCAACGGTGTGCAGAATGCCTCGCCGATCATGATGCGCGGTGTGAAGATCGGCTCGGTGACGGGCATTTCGTTCGATCCCTCGCAAAGCGAGAAGGTGATCCTGCACTTCACGATCAACCGCAAGTACCACATCCCGACCGACTCCGAGGCCAAGATCTTCAGCAACGGACTGATGGGTGCCAAGGCCGTGGAGATCATCTACGGCGATTCCCGCGAGTACCTCAATGCGGGAGACACGCTGCGTTCGGGCCGCGACCGCGACCTGATGGATGTGGCCGGATCGGAGCTGGAGTTCTTCAAGCAGAAACTCTCGCAGGTGACCGCGGATCTGACCCGTACGATGGACAACCTCAACGCTCTTATGGAGCGCAATGCCGATGATCTGAGCGGCACGATCCGCAACCTCAACCAGCTGACCGGACAGGTCAATACCCTTTTGGCCCGTGAGCGCGAGAACTTGAGCCGTGCGGTGGAGGGATTCTCGGAGTTCGCATCGACCCTGGGCGACAACTCGGACCGTGTGGACAGCCTGCTGATGAACCTCAATTCGCTGGCCGGACAGCTTAACGAAAGCAACGTCGCCGCCAACCTGGGCGAGGCGGTCGGCAGTCTGGATTCGCTGCTTAAGCGTATCGAGACGGGCGACGGCACGGTGAGCCGTCTGATCAACGATTCAAAACTCTACGATTCGCTCAGCAAGGCAAGCGAGAACCTCTCGCTGCTGCTGGCCGATCTGAAGAAATATCCGGGCCGCTATGTCCATCTGTCGCTCTTCGGGCGCAACCCCGAGAAGATGAAGGCCAAGGCCGACAGGCAGTACGCCAAGCAGGCCGTCAGGGCCGAACGCGACTCGCTGCGCAACCTGAATAAATAAGTGATGTGAGCGTCGCCTTCCTTGCCGGGGGGGCGATGCCTGTTGTTTTTCCAAGACGTCTATTGCAAATTATGATTTATCCGACCTCTTTCGAGCAGAAGATCGGCTTCGATCGACTTCGTGAGCAGGTTGCGGCTCGCTGTACCATGCGGGCTGCCCGCACGAAACTCCAGGCCGAAGGTTTTCTGACCTCGGCCCGCGAAATCGAGAAACGACTGGCCCAGGCCGACGAGATGCGCCTGTTGCTCGACATGGAGCACGAATTCCCCAACGGCGAATATGCCGATATTGACTATATTGTCGAAAAACTCAGGGTCGAGGGAACGTTCCTCGATGTGAGTGAGTGCGCCACCCTGCGTCGCGCCCTGGCCGACATCGGAGGCATCGTCTCCTTCATCCTCAACCGCCGGGACCGCTACCCGTCGCTCTATGCCCGCACCCGGGGTGTGGAGGCCTTTGCCGACCTGGTGCAGCGCATCGACCGGCTCATCGATCCCTTCGGCAACGTGAGGGACAACGCCTCGCCCGAATTGCAGCAGATCCGACGCATGATCCGCGAGCGCGAGGGGCAGGCCGCCAAACGTTTGCAGGCCGTGCTGGCCGCGGCCAAGAGCGCGGGAATCGTCGAGGCCGACGCCCAACTGTCGGTGCGCGACGGCAAGACTGTAATTCCCGTATCGGCGGGCAACAAACGCAAACTGAACGGATTCATCCACGACGAATCGGCTACGGGACGTACCTTCTACGTCGAGCCGGTGGAGGTCGTCGAGCTGAACAACGAGCTCAAGGAACTGCAATATGCCGAGCGGCGCGAAATTGTGCGCATCCTCACCCAATTCACCGAGGAGATCCGCCCCGATGCCGCTCTGATCGCCGATTCGGGCGACTATTTGGCCGACATCGACGTGCTGCGTGCCAAGGGCGGCTGGGCCTCGGAGAACGGATGCGTCAAGCCGATCGTCTCGACGGACGATCGCCTGGTGCTGCGCGATGCGCGCCACCCCCTGTTGCAGCAGACGCTCAAGCAGGCCGGACGCGAGATCATCCCCCTGAACATGGAACTCGACCGTCACAAGCACATCCTGGTGATCTCGGGACCCAATGCCGGCGGAAAGTCGGTGTGTCTGAAGACGGTGGGTATCGTGCAGTATATGTTCCAGTGCGGATTCCCGGTGCCGACGTTGGAAAATTCGGAGCTGCCGGTCTTCGAGAGCATCTATATCGACATCGGCGACGAGCAGTCGATCGACAACGACCTGTCGACCTACTCGTCCCATCTGCTCAACATGAAACACCTGCTGGCGGGGGCTTCGTCCCGCACGCTGGCCCTCATCGACGAGTTCGGATCGGGTACCGAGCCGATCATCGGTGGGGCCATTTCGGAGGCCATCCTCGAAAGACTGGTTGACCGGGGTTGCTACGGCGTGATCACAACCCACTACGCCAATATCAAATACTTCGCCTCGAACCACGAGGGTGTGGCCAACGGAGCGATGATGTTCGACGTACAGCAGATCCGTCCGCTGTTCCGTCTGGAGATGGGCAAGCCCGGCAGTTCGTTTGCCGTGGAGATTGCCCGCAAGATCGGACTTCCGGAGGAGATCATCCGCGAGGCGGGCGAGAAGGCCGGAAGCGACCACATGAATATCGAGAAACAGCTCCGCGAGATTGCCCGCGACCGCCGCTACTGGGAGCAGAAGCGCGACCGCATCCGCATGACCGACCGCAAGGTCGAGGAGCTGGAGCAGAGCTACGCCGAGCAGCTGGCCAAGATCCGTGAGGAGCGCAAGGAGATCCTCAAGAAGGCCAAGACCGAGGCGCAAAACCTCATTGCGGAGGCCAACCGTCAGATCGAGAATACGATCCGCACGATCCGCGAGGCCGAAGCCGAGAAGGAGATGACGCGCTTCGTGCGCAAGGAACTGGACGATTTCCGCGAGACGGTCGAGGAGGTCGATACCCGGGCCAACGACGAGAAGGTGCTGCGCGAGATCGAGCGTATCGAGCAACGTCAGAAACGCCGTGCCGAGCGCAAGGTCCAGCAGGGCCAGGCCGGGGTGCAGGGACAGCCGGTACCCGAGAAGGCGAAGCGCGAGGTGGTGGTCGGCTCGAAGGTCAGGATGGAGGGCCAGGATGTTGTCGGCGTGGTGCAGTCGGTCAAGGGCAAGAAGGCCCAGGTGGCCTTCGGTCAGATCCTCACGATGGTTGACAAGAGCCGCCTGGAGGTGGTCTCGAACAATGAGTACCGCGAGGCTACGCGTCCGCAGACGGCCCGCACGGTCATCTCGGCCGACATTTCGGAGCGCAAGCTCAACTTCCGCGACCATATCGACGTGCGCGGAATGAGGGCTGTGGAGGCTCTGGATGCCGTGCAGGACTTCATCGACGATGCGTTGATGGTGGGTGTGGGATCGGTGACGATCCTCCACGGCAAGGGCACGGGAGCCCTCAAGGAGGAGATCCGCCGCTATCTGAGAACCATCCCCGACGTGGAGCGCATAGCCGACGAGCACGCCGACCGCGGAGGTGCGGGCATTACGCTGGTGGATTTCAGGATGGATTGACGCTCCGCCGTCATCTCCCCCTCCTTCCGAATCCGGGATCTCCCGGGCGGGCGAGGCGGAGCGGATGTGCGGCGGCGCAGGATAAAAACATAGGAAAAGATCAATAAAAATATTTAGGTAGGGCGATGCACTATAAATTATCGGAAATTGCGGCCGTTACCGGTGGCCGTTTTCTGGGCCGGGACGCCGATGTGCGTTCGGTGGTGACCGACAGCCGTTCGCTGAGTTGCGAGCTGGGTGCCGATCCGATGTTTGTGGCGATGTGTGGCGCAAACCACGATTCCCACGATTTCCTGGAGGAGATGTACGGCCGGGGCGTGAGGAGTTTCATGGTGGAACATACCGTCGATTTACCCGCGGATGCGGGTTGTGTGGTGGTGGACAATGCCATCGGGGCGTTGCAGGATCTGGCGGCCGATTACCGCTCGAAGTTCAAGGGTACGGTGGTCGGAATCACCGGATCGAACGGCAAGACCGTCATCAAGGAGTGGATTGCCGAGGAGCTGCCCGCAGGGATGAAGTTCTATCGCTCGCCCAAGAGCTACAATTCGCAGCTGGGTGTGCCCCTGTCGGTGCTGATGCTCGGCGGCGACGAGCAACTGGCCATCTTCGAGGCCGGAATCTCGAAACCCGGCGAGATGGAACGCCTGGAGCGGATCATCCGTCCCGATGTGGTGATCCTCAGCTCGATAGGTGATGCCCACCAGGAGAATTTCCTCAATGTGGAGCAGAAATGTATCGAGAAACTCATCCTGGCGCGGGGTGCCCGCAAGATCATCTACCATAGCTTCTACGAGCCGCTGGGACGGATCATCCGCGATCATTTCCGCACCCATTGCCCGATCGACGCGGCCGACTTCCCCGAGCCGGCACCGAGCGTGGTGGGCAATGCCGCCTCGCGCCGCAATGCGCAGATCGTCGAGGCCTTCTGCCGGGCGATGGACTATCCTGCCCCGATTTTCCAGCAGACGCCCGCCGTGGCCATGCGTTTGGAACTCAAGGACGGAATCTACGACTCGCTGCTGGTGAACGATGCCTATAACCTCGATCTGAACTCCCTGGCCCTGGCCCTGGATTACCTCCATAATGTGGCCCTGGGGCGGAGTAAGACCCTTATCCTGTCGGACATCTCCCAAAGCGGACTCTCCGACGAGGAGCTTTACAGCCGTGTTGCCGGAATGGTCGGACGCGCAGGGGTGGACCGCCTGGTGGGCATAGGTCCCAAACTCAAGAGGTTTGCCCCGTTCTTTATGTGCGGGAAGATCTTTTTCCAGTCGACCGAGGAGTGTATTGCCTGCATTGATCGCGAGATGGTGGCCGGAGCCGCCGTCCTGCTGAAGGGAGCGCGCGACTTCCGCTTCGAGAAACTGGCCCATGCTCTCTCGCGCAAGAGTCACACGACGGTGCTGGAGGTCGATCTGGATGCCATGATCGACAATCTGAACTACTTCCGCCAAAGGCTTCATCCCTCGACACGGCTGGTCGCCATGGTCAAGGCCAACTCCTACGGTGCGGGCAACTTCGAGATCGCGCAGATGCTCCAGCATCAGGGCGTGGATTATCTGGCCGTGGCCTTCACCGACGAAGGTGTGCTGCTGCGCGAACGGGGCATCAAGATGCCGATCGTGGTGCTGAATGCCGATGCCGACAGCTTCGATCAGATGATCGCCAACCGCCTCGAGCCCGAGATTTACAGCCTCCATTCGCTGCGCGACTTCGCCGCGGCGGTGAATCATGCCGGCGAGGGCCGCTACCCGATCCACATCAAGCTGGATACGGGAATGCACCGCCTGGGATTCATGCGCGGGGAGCTGGACGACCTGTGCGAGGAACTGAAGCACAGACCCGAGGTGCAGGTGGCCTCGTTGTTCTCCCACCTGAATTGTGCCGATGTGATCGGCGAAGAGAAATACACGCGCGAGCAGATCGCACGTTTCGATAAGATGAGCCGCCGGGTGGCCTCCTCGCTGGACTATCCCGTCATCCGCCATACGGCCAACTCGGCCGCCATAGAGCGTTTCCCCGAGGCGCAGTTCGATATGTGCCGCCTGGGACTGGGCCTCTACGGGTTCGGCTACGAACACAACGAGGCCCTGCGTCCCGTCTCGACGCTCAAGACCCGTATCGTGCAGATCAAGCACCTGGATGCGGGCGAACGGGTCGGCTACGGAGGTGCGGGGGTGATCACCCGTCCCTCGGTCACGGCCACCATCCCCGTGGGTTATGCCGACGGTCTGGATCGTCACCTGGGATGCGGACGGTGGGCGGTGCTGGTGGGCGGCGAGCCGGCCCCGATCGTGGGCAGGATCTGCATGGACAGCTGCATGATCGACATCACGGACATCGACGGCATTAGGGAGGGCGACGAGGTGGTGATCTTCTCGCCTCGCAAGGGCAACGACCTGGAGACGATGGCCGGGCTGCTGGGAACGATCCCCTATGAGATCATGACTTCGATATCGTCGCGTGTCAAACGTATATATCTGAAAGAGTAGATGGAAAAAGGAACCCTCTATATGATTCCCTGTCCGATCTCGGACGAAACGGCACCGTGGGACGTGCTGCCCGCGGCCAACCGGGCCGTGATCGATTCGCTGGACTACTTCATCGTGGAGAACGTACGCACCACGCGCCGCTTCCTCTCCAGGGCGGGGATCGCCCGCAGGATCGAGGAGCTGGAGTTCGAGGAGCTGAACGAACACACGGTGGCCGGAGCCGAGGTCGAGCGTCTGGTGGCCCCGATCCTCAAGGGTCGGTCGGCAGGAGTGATCTCCGAGGCGGGAGTGCCGGGTGTGGCCGATCCCGGAGCGTTGGTCGTGGAGGCGTGTCACCGCCACGGGGTGAGGGTCGTGCCGCTGGTCGGCCCCTCGTCGATCATCATGGCCGTGATGGCCTCGGGACTCAACGGACAGTCGTTCGCCTTCAACGGCTACCTGCCCGTCAAGCCGCCCGAGAGAGGAAAGGCGATCCGCCAGCTGGAGCGCCGCGCCCATAGTGAGCATCAGTCGCAGCTCTTCATCGAGGCCCCCTACCGCAATGTGAAGCTCATGGATCAGCTGCTGCACACCCTGGCGGGTGATACGTTGCTGACCGTGGCGATGGACATTACGGCCCCCGGGGAGTTTATCCTGACGCTCCGTGTGGAGGAGTGGCTTAAACGCAGCCTCCCGGAGATGAACAAACGCCCGGCGATCTTCATCATCGGCTGATCTCCGGACGAAAAGAGGCTGAGAGGGTGATGTGGTATGCAATTTGATGAATTAAAGGTGGAAAATTTAGAAAAACAAAAGATATGAAAAAGGAAAATGCTTATAATGAGGCTGTTGAGGACAAGAAGGAGGCAGCTTCGCGAGAAGGAGACTCCTCGGCGGAGGGTGCATCTTGTGCCAATGTGGCAGATGATGAGCAGAAAGAGACTGACACAATGACAGATGAGGCCGCCGGAAAAGACGCGGCAGCCGCATCGGGCGAGGCACTTGCCGAGGAGGTCGCCCAGTGGAAGGACAAGTATATGCGCCTTCAGGCCGAGTTCGACAACTACCGCAAGCGCACGCTCAAGGAGAAGATGGATTTGGTGCAGACCGGTGGCCGCGACGTGTTGCTGGCCATGTTGCCCGTGCGTGACGACATCCAGCGTGCGCTGGGTGCCATGGCCAAGAGCGACGATGTGGAGGCCCTGCGCTCGGGTGTGGAGCTCATCTCGCAGAAATTCACCGAAGCCCTGCGCCAAAAGGGCGTGACGGAGATCGAGGTCGTCGGCAAGAAGTTCGACGAGGAGATCTCGGAGGCCGTGGCCCGCTTTGCGGCCGGCGAGGACAGGAAGGGTCTGGTGATCGACACCGTACAGACCGGATATATGTTGGGTGACAAGGTGTTGCGTTTTGCTAAAGTTGTTGTAGGAGAGTAAGATCATGGCAGAGAAAAGGGACTACTACGAAGTGTTAGGCGTCCAGAAAAACGCTAACGCCGACGAAATAAAGAAGGCATATCGAAAAGCCGCCATCAAATACCATCCCGACAAGAACCCGGGAAACAAGGAGGCGGAAGAGAAGTTCAAGGAGGCCGCCGAGGCCTACGACGTATTGTCGAACCCCGACAAACGTGCCCGTTACGACCAGTTCGGCCACGCCGGAATGAACGGTGCTGCCGGAGCCGGCGGATTCGGTGGCGCGGGCGGATTCGGAGGCTTCTCGATGGAGGACATCTTCTCGCAGTTCGGTGACATCTTCGGAGGTCACTTCGGCGGGGGATTCCGTTCGTCGGGCGGTCAAAGGGTCAACCGCGGGTCGGACATCCGCGTGAAGGTGCGGCTGACGTTGCAGGAGATCTCGGAGGGCGTCACCAAGAAGCTCAAGATCAACAAGACGGTGGCCTGCCACAAGTGTAACGGCACGGGTGCCAAGGACGGAAACTCCTACTCGACCTGCTCGGCCTGCAACGGTACGGGTTATGTCATGAGGGTCGAGAACACGTTCTTCGGACGCATGCAGTCGCAGTCGGTCTGCCCCACGTGTGGCGGTACGGGTAAGGTGATTACCACCCCCTGCGACGAGTGCAAGGGCGAGGGTACGCAGCGCGGTCAGGAGGTCGTTGAGATCAAGATCCCGGCCGGCGTGGGCGAGGGTATGGCCCTCACGGTGTCGGGCAAGGGTAATGCCGCCCGCCACGGTGGCATCAACGGCGATCTGCTGGTGCTTATCGAGGAGGAACCGCATCCCGAACTGATCCGAGACGGCAACGACCTGATCCACAACCTCAACATCACCGTGACGACGGCCCTGCTGGGCGGATCGGTGGAAGTGCCGACGGTCGACGGACGCGCCAAGATCAAGATCGCTCCGGGTACGCACGCCGGCAAGGTGCTGCGTCTGGGCGGCAAGGGTCTGCCCGATGTCAACGGCTACGGTCGCGGCGACGAGCTGATCGTGGTCGACATCACGATCCCCTCGAAACTCACGGCCGAGGAGCGCAAACTGGTCGAGAAGCTCGCCGAGCAACCCTCGTTCCAGGCCGCCGAGTCGGTGAAGAATCAGAATATCTTCGAACGCATGAAGAGTTTCTTCAGATAGGAAATCCGGATCCCGGTTTCCGCTCTAAAGAGCAAGGGGGACAGCCAAAAAGTCTTTTGGGTGCCCCCTTTTTCTTTGAGGGACGTCAGAGTTGTGTAATTTGCGTGGAAATTCGTATCTTTACCACGATTATAAGGATAATGACTATGTTAGGTTTTACCCCATTCAAGAAACACGCGAATAAGTTCAACTATATTCCGCGTTATTACGACCCCGAAAAGGAGGCCCGCGAACAACGACGCGCCGAACTCAGGGGGGAACGCTGTGAGGATGCCAACCGCGAGTATCGCCCCGGTCAGTATATCCGCACCCAGCGTGAGGCCCGTGCCGCCCGTCGCGAACGGGAGCAGGAGGGCGGCCGTTCGCACATCCTGAAGATGGCCGCAGGTGCCGTGTTGGTGCTGTTGATCATCTATCTGCTCTATCCCAAGTTGGCCGAGGTGTTTGTGAACATCAACCGCCCCCGACAGATGCAGGTCGAGCAGACGGGTGGTTTCGACCCCTATGCCCCCATTACGATTGTCCCGAACGATTACGAGGAATAAATGGCTAACAAGATAAAATTACTGCCCGAGGTCGTCGCCAATCAGATCGCGGCGGGGGAGGTCGTCGAACGTCCCGCCTCGGTGGTGAAGGAGATGATGGAAAACGCCGTCGATGCGGGCGCCCGCACCGTGAAGGTCAACTTCAGGGAGGGTGGTAGCGAACTGATCCAGATTGTCGACGACGGTGAGGGTATGTCGCCCATCGATGCCCGCATGGCCTTCGACCGTCATGCCACCAGCAAGATCCGCTCGGTCGACGACATCTATGCCCTCCAGACCTTCGGATTCCGAGGCGAGGCCTTGGCGTCGATCGCCGCCATCGCCGAGGTGGAGTTGCGCTCGCGCCAGGAGGGCGACGAGCTGGGCACGATGACCGAGATCCGCGGCGGTGAGTTTGTGGGGCAGACACCCGTCATGTGCCCCGTGGGTTCGCAGTTCTTCGTGCGCAACCTCTTCTACAACGTGCCCGCCCGCCGCCGCTTCCTGGAGAAGCCCTCGACGTCGGCCACGCAGATCAAGAACGAATTCAAACGGGTGGCCCTGTGTTATCCCGACATCAGTTTCGAACTGTACTCCAACGACTCGATCGTCTATCGGCTGATGCCCGCCACGTTGGCCGGGCGTATTGTCGATGTGGTGGGCAACCACGTCAAGCACAACCTGTTGGATGTGAATGCCGACACTTCGATCGCCTCGGTGACGGGATATATCGGCCGGCCGGCCGCCGCCAAACTGCGCAACTCGGAGCAGTATTTCTTTGTCAACGGACGATACTTCACGAGTCCCTACCTGGCGAGTGCCATCATGAAGGCCTACGAGAAGCTGATTCCGGCCAACACCAAGCCCTCGTTCTTCCTCTATCTGAGGATCGACACCACACGCATCGACGTCAATGTCCATCCCCACAAGACCCAGATCAAGTTCACGGACGAGGAGGCCGTATGGCAGATCATCAATGCCGCCGTGAGGGAGACGCTGGCCAAGACGGGTGCCGTCCCGATGATGGATTTCGACAATACGGACTCCATCGAGATCCCCGTCTTGTCGAAGGGCGCGGTCTACAACGAGCCGCGGGCCATGTCGAACAGCAGCTACAACCCCTTTAGTGACGAATATATCGACACCTCGGCCTTCAATCCCGATGTCGATTTCACGGGATTCGACCTCCCGGCAGGTCGGCCTGCTCCGGCGGGCGTGTCGTTTGGCGGGGAGGAGACCGATATTCCTTCGGCCGACATCCCCTCTCAAGGGGCGGATGACAACGGTGAGGATCACGTGGAATTTGTCTCGGGAGAGGCCTTTCACGACGGGGTGAAGATGTCTCTGGCTGCCGATGTGGCCTCTTCGGAGGAGGAGGAACTCGCCCCCTGGAAGAACCTCGGCGCAGGCGGGGAGCGGTCTTCCCGTACGCCCCGCGTGGATGCGGAGTCCGTGTCCGACATCTATTCTTCGGTCGGGGTGGCAGGCCTGCGGAGTCCGGGCAGCCCGATGGGAAAAACAGGATTCACGGCGGGAAAAGGCCGCGGACAGAGTCTGAAGGATCTGCTGCCGATCGTGGATACGGAGGAGGAGACACCCCGTGAGGATTTCGAGGAGTTTGACTCCGATTCTTCATTTGAGGAGTTCGCGTCGGGCGGGGAATCGTCGCTCGAATTTGTGGACGTGGACGATGAGGGCGGCTTGCAGCAGAGCCTCGATCTGGATCACCGTCCCCAATTCAGCAACATCATGCCGCTGGGCGGAGGTTGCGTCGCCGCATTGCTGGGCGCACGGCTCGTGGTGGTCGACGCCCGCCGCGCCCGCGAGAGAATCCTCTATGAGGACTACATGAGGATGCTGGGCCACGGATCGTCGGTGAGCCAGCAGCTGCTCTTCCCCGAGCGTCTGCTCCTCTCGAAGGAGGAGTATGAGCGGATGGAGGAGCATGCCGTGGATTTCGCCTCGCTGGGCTTCGACCTTGAGTTCGAGGACGGAGAGGCCGTCGAGGTGAAGGGCACGCCGGCCGATATGCCGGCCGATGCGGTGGACCAGTTGTTGTTCGAGCTGTTGCAGGCCTTCTCCTCACCGGTTGACCGCGAGGAGCTGCGCCGCGACCGGATCGCCACGGCCATGGCTCGCCAGGCATCGCGCAGTGTGCCGCGCGTGCTGCACCCCCAGGAGGCCGAGAGCCTGCTCAAGCAGCTCGCCGCCACCGAGAACTTCAGTTTCTCGCCCTCGGGAAAGGCCGTGCTGGCCGAAATCACGACGGAAGATATTCGCATGAAGTTGGGTTGATCCGTCGAAAAAAACTATCTTTGTGACCATAAAAAATAAGATAAAAAGTTATGAATCCTAATTTCAGTACCCCGCCCGTGGTCAAGAATCTGATCATCATCAACGTGCTGGTCTATATGGCCATGGCAATGTTGCCGATCGGATATGCCATCGAGCAGTACGGAGCCCTGTCGCTGGGAGTACCCTACGCTTTCCATACCTATCAGTTCATCTCCTATATGTTCCTCCATGCCAATTTCGAGCATCTGTTCTTCAATATGTTCGCGCTGTGGATGTTTGGACGTACACTGGAGTATGAACTCGGATCGCAGCGTTTTTTGACCTACTATGTGGTCTGCGGCGTGGGTGCGGCCCTCATTCAGTACCTCACGGCCCTGGTGTTGGGCGAGCTGCCCTTGTTCCTGGTCGGTGCATCGGGCGCGGTGATGGGTCTTCTGGTCGCCTTCGGGGTGATGCATCCCAATGCCGTCATCATGCTGCTCATCCCTCCTGTCCCGATGAAGGCCAAATGGTTCGTGATCATCTACGCCGTCATCGAGCTGTTCCTCGGATGGAGAGGTCAGGGTCACGTGGCCCACTTTGCCCACGTGGGCGGTATGTTGTGGGGATTTGCCCTGCTGCACTGGTGGAAACGTCGGGGTAAGATCTTCTTTTAGAGCATGGAGTCCTATTATTCGGATTACGGATCGTCGAAACGCGTGCGGCGCAATGTGCTGATGTGGCTCGTCGACGGGGTGATGACCCTCCTCTCGGTCGTAGCGGCCGTGGCGATGTCCCTCACGCTACTCGTGCCTTATATCAACCCCACGCGTCTGTGGGTTCTGCCCCTGCTGGGGCTGGGCGCACCGGTGGTCTATGTCGTGACGGTGATCCTGGCCCTGTACTGGATCATCCGCTGGAGGTGGCTGCGTGCGGGGGTGATGCTGGGACTCACGATCCTGGGATTCTTCAAGGTCTCGCTGTTCTTCCGGCCCGAATTCCGCCGCAATTATGGCGAGGAGTCCTTCGGAAGGGGTACGTTCAAGGTGATGACCTACAACGTGCGCAGTTTCTACAACGATCAGGGGCAGTCGAGTGTCGACGATGTGATGAACCTCATCGCGGAGGTCGATCCCGACATCGTGTGCCTCCAGGAGTTCAACACACGCCTGGCCCGGGGCCGCGAAAGTTTCGAGAAGATCGGCGAGAAGTACGAGACGCGTTTCTTCACGCGTCCCCACAAGAAGGGCGATAGCATAGTCCCTGCGCCGATGTGCATACTGAGCAAATACCGCATCCTGCGATCGGGCGAGATCCTCTCGCCGCGCACGTCGGTGTGGGTTGATCTGCGGGTGGGGGAGGACACGCTCCGGGTTTTCAACAACCACCTCCTGTCGACGGCCATCAACCGCTCGGACGATGAATTCATCACGCGCGGAGGTCTGTTTGCCAACAATGACACGCTCCGCGACGAGAAGGTGAGGAGCATCTTCCGCCGGGTGCACGATAACAGTGTACTGCGTGCCGCCCAGGTCGACTCCATCGCCACGGAGATCCGCTCCACGCGGCTCAAACACATCGTGTGCGGCGACTTCAACGACACGCCCATGTCGTATGTCTACCGCACGATGGCCCACGGCATGAAGGACGCCTTCAGCGAGTGTGGATCGGGGTATTCGCACACGTTCCGCGGTTTTTTCAACACCCTGCGCATCGACTTCGTGTTGCGTTCCGAGGAGCTGGAGGCGCTTTCCTACGAGGTGCTGCCCGTCGATTTCTCGGACCACCGACCCGTGGTGGTGCGGATGATCAAAACGACACTTAATTAACAAACCACAAAATAAGAAGCACTATGATTTTTGATTCTTTGAAAAATGCGGCTCTCTACTACGGTGTAAGCCCGCGCCTGCAGAAGGCTTTTGAATTGGTTGCGGCTCAGGACTGGACGTCGGTCGAGCCGGGAATCCACGAGTTGGACGGCCGCGACATCTTCGTGAATGTCGTTGAGCGCGAGTTGAAGAAGCGCGAGGACGCCAAACTGGAGGTGCACAACGAGTATATCGACATCCAGATCCTCGTATCGGGTAAGGAGGAGTCGTTCGGTTGGAGCGAGCGCAAAGACCTGACCCAGCCCCAGGCCGACTTCAACGAGGAGAAGGACATACAGTTCTTCGACGATGTTCCCCAGACCTACTACACGCTCAAACCCGGTCAGTTCACCATCCTCCTGCCCGAGGACGGTCACGCTCCCATGGTCGGCGAGGGTCCCATTCGCAAGATCATCGTCAAGGTGCGCAAATAATTTGCCCCGACACCCTGTTTTATCGCCCTCTGCCCTCCTCTCATGAGGTCGGGCGGCGGCTTGGACAAACAGCCCTGCATTTTGAGGATGCGGGGCTGGTTTGTTTTCGGGGGAGAGAATGCAAGAAGTAGCTGGTGGATAAATTTTATGTCTGAATCACGAAGAGGCGGTGTCCGCATTGCGGAGTCTGGGCGATATACGTCGGAGAGGGGGCTGCTTCCTCTTTTGAGGAAAATTCGATTCTCCCACGGGTGGACTCAGACCCTTTTACGGATAGAATCAGCCCCTCGCGGAGGGTAACGAGGTAATAAAAGAGGGTGTGTCGGCCGACAAAAGAGGGGTATGGGCCGAAAAAGAGGGAGACCGCTTTGTGAGCGGTCTCCCTTTATGCTCCCCGTAGCGGCAGGGTGTGTCGGGCGGGGAATTTTGGATTTTCAGGTTCGATTAGATGATACCCTGTTCGAGCATAGCCTCGGCAACCTTCATGAAGCCGGCGATGTTGGCACCCTTCACGTAGTCGATGTGACCGTCGGGCTGCTGGCCGTACTTCACGCAAGCCTCGTGGATGCTCTGCATGATGAAGTGGAGTTTCTCGTCGACCTCGGCGCCTGCCCACGACAGGTGCATGCAGTTCTGCGTCATCTCCAGACCCGAAGTGGCTACACCACCTGCGTTGACGGCCTTACCCGGAGCGAAGAGAATGCCGGCCTGCTGGAATGCGTGGATGGCCTCGGGCGTACAACCCATGTTCGAGACCTCGGCAACACACCAGGTACCGTTCTTCAGCAGTTCGGCGGCGTCGTCACCGTTGAGCTCGTTCTGGAATGCACACGGCAGGGCGATGTCGCAGGGAACGCTCCAAGCCTTCTTGCCGGGGATGAATGTAGCGTCGGGGAACTTCTCGGCGAAGGGAGCCACGACGTTCTTGTTCGAGGCACGCAGTTCGAGCATGAAGGCCAGTTTCTCGGGGGTCATACCCTCGGGATTGAGGCACACGCCGTCGGGACCCGACAGAGCGATGACCTTGGCACCCAACTCGGTGGCTTTGGTGGCGGCACCCCAGGCAACGTTACCGAAGCCCGAGATGGCAATGCGTGCACCACGCAGGCTCTTGTTGGCCTTCTTGAGCATGTGTTCCGTGAAGTAGAGGGCACCGAATCCGGTAGCCTCGGGACGAAGGATCGAGCCTCCCCAGGTCATACCCTTACCCGTGAGGACACCTGTATGATATTTACGAGCGAGTTTCTGATACATTCCGTTCAGGAAGCCGATTTCGCGGCCGCCGCAACCTACGTCACCGGCGGGAATGTCGGTATCGACACCGATATTCTGCCACAACTCGGTCATGAAGGCTTGGCAGAAGCGCATGATTTCGGCAGGCGACTTGCCCACGGGGTCGAAGTCCGAACCGCCCTTACCGCCACCCATCGGGAGTGTGGTGAGTGCGTTCTTGAAGGTCTGCTCGAAACCCAGGAACTTCAGCATCGAGGGGTTCACTGCCTTATGGAAACGGATACCGCCTTTGTAAGGACCGATAGCGCTGTTGAACTGGACACGATAACCGAGGTTGGTCTGTACCTCGCCCTGGTCGTCGACCCACGTCACGCGGAAGGTGAAGATACGATCCGGCTCCACGATTCTTTCAACGATCTTGGCTTTCTCGAACTCGGGGTGCTGGTTGTAGACCTCCTCGATTGACTCGAGGACTTCGCGTACGGCCTGCAAATATTCACTTTCTCCGGGGTGCTTGCGTTCAAGATCCGCCATAATTTTGCTTACATTCATAGCGATGAAGTTTTAAAAGGTTGATAGATTTGATACAAATATAAAAATATTTCTAATAGATTGTAACTTATTTTGCGAATATTTTTGGATTGTTTTTAATATATTATTTTAATAAATGGGGTTTTCGAGCGGGGTTTTGTGGAGTGGGGTGGTTAATTAATAATTTTATTAATTCGGATACCTATAATTATTAAACGGGGCGAAGGCAGGGAAAGGAGGCGGGGCGGTCGTCGGATGAAAACCCGGAAGGGGGAGGCGGGAGAGCAGGCGATGGGGCGGCGAATATCCGCTTTTTTTGATCCATAATCAAAAAAAATAATTATCTTTGTTTGGATATATAGTATGGCAAATGATTAAAACAGATAAAATGGCAAAATACACACTGCAAGAGGTCACTTCGTCGGGCCTGATCAGAGAATGGATCGATTTCCCGAAACGTCTTTACAAGGGCAACCGCAATTGGGTGTGCCCCCTCGATAACGATGTGCTGGAGGTCTTCGATCCCAGGCAGAACGACCTCTTTGCCGACGGTGAAGCCGCCCGATGGATCGTCCGTGACCAGACGGGGGCGGTTGTCGGACGTATCGCCGCCTTCTACAACCGCGAGAAAGCCGCCCTGGAGGAGCAACCCACCGGCGGATGCGGTTTCTTCGAGTCGATCGATTCGCAGGAGGTGGCCAATTCGCTGTTCGACGCCGCACGCCTGTGGCTCGCGGCCCGCGGAATGGAGGCTATGGACGGCCCGATCAACTTTGGACAGCGACGCGACTGGTGGGGCCTTCTGGTCGAGGGATTCGAGTTCCAGCCCCTCTACAAGAACCCCTACAACCCGCCCTATTACAAGGATCTGTTCGAGAACTACGGTTTCAAGAACTACTTCAACCAGCACAGCTTCATCTGGAGGGTCAACGCCTCGGAGGCCAACAAACAGATCTTTGCGCGTGCCGAGCGTCTGTACACCATCCCCGGCTACCACGTCGAGAATATCGACATGGACAACCTGGAGGAGGCTGCCGAGAACTTCCGCGTGATCTACAACAAGGCCTGGGCCCTCTTTTCGGGTGTGAAGCCCATGACCCACGAGGAGGCCTTGCAGATCATGCACACCATGAAGCCGATCATCGACCCCAACATCATCTTCTTCGCCTATTTCCACGACGAACCCATCGGATTCTTCATCACCGTCCCCGACCTGAACCGTCTGATCGGCAAGTTCAACGGCAAGTTCGGCTTGTGGCAGAAGATCCAGCTGATGTGGAACCTCAAGGTGCGCAAGTCGTGCGACCGTGTCTTCGGCATCATCTTCGGCATCGCTCCCGAGTTCCACGGCAAGGGTGTGGAGTCGGCCATCATGGTCAAGTACTGGCAGTACATCGAGCAGACGAAGAACCCCTACAAGTCGATGGAGCTGGCTTGGATCGGCGATTTCAATCCCGTGATGAACCGCATGATCGAGACCTACGTCTGCGCCGAGCGGCACAAGGTCCACACCACCTACCGCTATCTGTTCGATCGCGAGAAGGAGTTCCACCGCTGCCCGCGTCTGGGTATCAAGCGCCGGGAGTAGAGACTGCCGTCCCCGAGGCCGGGCCTGAGTCGGGAGGGGTGCACCACCGCCCCTTTGCGTGAGGCCTGCCGGAAAGAAAGCATCACCTTAAAACTTCAAAATATGAAAACTACCGTTTTTACCAAGCACCACATCGAAGCGGGTGCCAAGATGGCCGAATTTGCGGGTTACAACATGCCGATCGAGTTCTCGGGAATCAACGACGAACACCTCACCGTGCGTAACGGCGCCGGAGTGTTCGACGTGAGCCACATGGGCGAGATCTGGGTGAAGGGCGACCACGCCTTCGACCTCCTGCAGCACATCATGTCGAACGATGTCGCCGCCCTCTACGATGGCAAGGTGCAATATTCGTGTATGCCCAACGGCCGCGGCGGAATCGTCGACGACGTGCTGGTGTACCGATTCGACGAAAAGACCTATATGCTCTGCGTCAATGCCGCCAACATCGAGAAGGATTGGGAGCATATCTGCCGCGAGGGCAAGGCCTTCGGCATGGAGGCCGGTCACGGCAAGGAACTGTATAACGCCTCGGACGAGATCTGTCAGCTGGCCGTGCAGGGTCCTTTGGCCATGAAGATTATTCAGAAGATGTGCCCTGAGCAGGTCGAGGACATGGAGTACTACACCTTCCGCAAGACGGAGGTCGGAGGTTGCAATGTCATCCTCTCGATCACGGGCTACACCGGAGCGGGCGGTTGCGAGATCTATGCGGCCAACGAGGACGGCGAGCGTCTGTGGCAGGCTCTGTGGGCCGCCGGCGAGGAGTACGGACTGAAGAACATCGGTCTGGGTGCCCGCGACACGCTGCGTCTGGAGAAGGGATTCTGTCTCTATGGCAACGACATCGACGACACGACATCGCCCGTGGAGGCCGGTCTGGGCTGGATCACCAAGTTCGTCGACGGCAAGGATTTCATCGACCGCGAATACATGACCCGTCAGAAAGCCGAGGGTCTGACCCGCAAGTTGGTCGGATTCAAGCTCCTCGACCGCGGTATTCCGCGTCACGGCTATATGCTGGCCACACCGGCCGGTGTGGAGATCGGTCATGTCACCTCGGGTACGATGTCGCCCTGTCTGAAGGAGGGCATCGGCATGGGATATGTCAAGAAGGAGTTTGCCAAGGCCGGAACGCAGATCGCCGTGGTCGTGCGCGGACGCCTGCTCAAGGCCGAGGTCGTGAAGATCCCCTTCGTTTAGAGAACGGAAGATATTATACTGATGTTAAAAGCTCCCTGCCCGAAAAGGTAGGGAGCTTTTTTGTTGCGGGTCGGGAGCGTTTCCCCATCTGACGGGCGTATTCCCGTTGTCGGAGGTCGCGTTCCGTTAAGGAGAGTCACTTCCCGTTGTGGATGGGTGCATCGGGGGCGGGATCCTAAGACCTTGCCGCGGGGATTTCAAGCCGCGGGGTGTTGAGGCCTGTTCGGGAAGGCGCGCCCTGGAGGATGATCCTCGGGGAAGGTGTGCCTCTCGGGGTGTCATGCCTCGGAGGGGAGGTCGATTATTTGAGGGGCGAATCGGGTTCGCGCGACATGACCAGGTAGAACATCTTGTCGAGGAAGGCGGGGGCGAATTTCTTGACGAAATGGGTGGCGCGACCCTCGATCTCCATCAGGCAGAGGCGTTTGCGGCGGAGAATGCCGCGGCGGACGATCCGGGCCACCTGCTCGGCGGTCATCATCTTCGCCTCGTCACGCGGGGTCTCGCCCTGCTGCGATCCGTCGGCTGTGAGGGCTGAGAAGCGAACGTTGGAGGCGGTGAAGCCCGGGCAGGCGATCATCACGTGAAGCCCCTTCTTGAGGTTCTCGATGCGGAGCGTTTCGAGGAAGCCTGTCATGGCGTATTTCGAGGCCGAGTAGCCTGTGCGTCCGGGCAGTCCGTGGAGTCCGGCCACCGACGAGATGCCGACGATCGAGCCTTTCGAGGTCTGGAGGTAGGGCAGGGCGTATTTACAGCAGTTGACCGTGCCCCAGAAGTTGACGTCCATGAGCTGGTGGAGAACCTTGAGGTCCACGTCGTCGAAGATGGCACGCATCGAGATGCCGGCGTTGCAGATCAGGATGTCGATTCCGCCGAATTCGCGCACGGCCGTCTCGATCAGCGCACGACACTCCTCGGGATGGGTGACGTCGACTCCGCAGGCGGCGGCCTGTCCGCCCTTTTGGCGGATCTCCTCGACCAGGGCTTCCAATTTCCCGACACTGCGGGCACCCAGCACCACGCGGGCCCCTTCGGCAGCATATTCGCAGGCCATGGCACGGCCGATGCCCGACGATGCGCCGGTGATGACGATAACCTTGTCTTTCAATGTCTTTTTCATGGTTTTATCTCTTGTTTTTGTTCTTTCGTTGAATGGTTACGGCCGGTTTCTGCTGCCTTGTCCTCCGTTTGGGGATCCCCGATCTCGACCTCCAGGCCGTCGTAGGCCAGCGATACGCCCTCGGGAAGAAGGGGGGCGGTTTGGGCATAGAGTCCGATCTCGTGGGACATGTGCGTCAGAAAGGCCCGGCGGGGGCGGATCCGACGAATCACCTCCAGGGCTTCATCGACGCAGAAGTGCGAGTCGTGGGGCTTGAACCTCAGGGCGTTGATCACCAGGGTGTCGATCCCTTCGAGCTTGAGGAGCTGATCCGGGGCGATGGACTTGAAATCGGTCAGATAGGCCAGCCCTCCGATGCGGTAGCCCGTTACCAGGAAGCGTGGGGAGTGGTGACCTTCGATGGGGACGATCTCCATACCGGCGGCCGTGAACGGGTGGTCGATGTCGATCTCGTGGAGGCTGATTTCGGGTACTCCGCGGTACTTGTCGGCCGAGAAGGCATAGTCGAAATCCTTGCGGACGCAGCGCAGCGTGTGGTCCGCACCGTAGATGTCAACGGGGTGGATGGCCGCGGGGTAGTCCACGAAATTGAACGCCCGCACGTCGTCCAACCCTCCGATGTGGTCCTTGTGTTCGTGGGTGAGGAGGATGGCGTCGATATGGCGCACGCCCTCCCGCAACATCTGGTAGCGGAAGTCGGGTCCGGCGTCGATGATCAGGGTCCGGTCGCCGATTCGGATCATTGCGGAGGTACGCAGTCTGTGATCGCGGGTGTCGCCCGAGCTACATACCTTGCAGCGGCATCCGATGACGGGCACTCCTTGGGAGGTGCCTGTCCCCAGGAAAACGATTTTCATGGAGGCAAATGTAATAAAAATATGTGGAAATTTGCACATTTTCACCCGCACGGAGGGATCTTGCGTCCGTAGTGTTCATGCGGGCGGCCTCTGCGGGGCTTCGGCAGGGTGAGGAACGGCATGGATCGGTCGAGGGCAATCGGTGGTGGTTGAATGTAAATCGGCGGCGGAAATGGTCGGTAGAGTATGGCCGGGGGATGATCGGCGGCGGGGCGACATTCGGGGGTGACTGAGGGGGAGTGTAAAAAAAATATCGGGCGGATCCTGCAACAGATCCGCCCGATATGGGTTTCCTTTGGAAGAAGGGATTATGCCGTGGCGTTCTCCAGCTTCTTCATGATCGAGAAGATGAAGGCGGCCGACAACAGACACAGAACGATCAGCACGCTCCATACCATCCACAGTGCCATACCGCTGGCCCACAGATAGCCGATCAGCGAGGTGGCGTAGTTACCGATGGCCGTAGCGGCGAACCAGCAACCCATCATCATACCCTTGTACTTGGGAGGAGCCACCTTCGATACGAACGAGATACCCATCGGAGAGAGGAGCAGCTCGGCGAAGGTCAACACCAGGTAGGTCGACATCAGCCAGTTCTGCGATACGAACATATTAGAGGTTCCGACTTCCTTGAGTTCGGCAGGCGAGATCAGACCCATCGAACCCAGCGTCAGGATCAGGAAGCCGCCGGCGGCGATGATCATACCCAGACCGATCTTACGCGGTGCCGAAGGCTCCTTGCCCTTGTTGGCCAGAGCCGTGAAGATGGCCACCGAAATCGGGGTCAGAGCTACCACGTAGAAGGGGTTGAACTGCTGGAACTCCTGGGGCAGGATCTCCACCACTTCGGGCGTGAGCGTATAGCGATAGTAGAGGATTCCGGCCACGGCGGCGATCAGAGCCGTGCAGATGGCCTTGCCGCGGGCTTTCTCGGCCTGGAACAGACCCACCAGCGAGTAGACGCCCACGATGACGAGCAGCAGGTTGAAGATATCGAAGCCCATGCGGGTCACGCCTTCGGCGCTGGAGGTGGTGTAGTCTCGGGCGAAGAACGTCATGGTCGAACCGTTCTGGTGGAAGGCCATCCAGAAGAAGATCACAACGGCGAAGACCAGCATCAGAGCCGTGATGCGCGACTTGGTCTGGGCGGGGGTCAGCTCCTCGTGAGCCACACCCGAAGCGGCCTGCTGCGAGGCGGTGACGTCGGCGTGCTTGAAGGTCTTGCGGCCGAAGATATAGATCAGGTAGGAGAATACCAGCGAGATGCAGGCCACGCCGAAGCCCATGTTATAGGCCGACGAGAGTTTCTCGATGTAGTGCTCCGAGAAGGTCGTCAGATCGGCGAGGTTGCCGCCTACCGAGCTGACCAGCTCCTGATATGTGGCGAGCGTCTTGGCGGGCATTTCGGCACCCAACTCCAGGTAGCTGTGGGCCAGGGCGGGGATCGAACCGTTGTAGATCAGACCGTCCTGAGCCAGGAAGTAGTTGGTGATCCATTTGGCCATCGAGGGGGCGAACATGGCGCCGATGTTGATGGCCATATAGAAAATCGAGAAAGCGTTGTCGCGTTTGGCCGCATATTGGGGATCGTCATAAAGGTTACCGACCATCACCTGGAGGTTACCCTTGAACAGACCCGTACCGCAGGCAATCAGCGCCAGAGCCGCAAACATCAGCACCTGACCGCCCAATCCGGCATCGGTCGGGATCGAAAGCAGGGCGTAGCCGCCGAACATCACAAAGATACCCAGGGTAACCATCTTGCCGAATCCGAACTTGTCGGCAAGGATACCTCCGAAGAAGGGCATGAAGTAGACGGCAGCCAGGAAAATACCGTAAATTTGAGTGGTTACGGCCTCCGTGTAGCCGAACTTGGCTTGCAGAAACAGCGTAAAGATGGCAAGCATCGTGTAGTAGCCGAAGCGTTCGCCGGTGTTGGCCAGCGCGAGGGCATACAGACCTTTTGGTTGTCCTTTAAACATAGTTGAGTTTAGTTAATGAATTAAATTGATCTCTACAAAGGTAAAACTTTTTTTGGAATTCGATACTCCGAAATCACTATCTTTCTGCAAAATAAACCTTGCGGAGGCGGTTTTGGACGGTGTCGGGCGCGAAAAATGGAAGATTCGAACCGGAATGGAGTGGTGGAGGTGCGGGACGGAGGACAGGATTATTTTGCGTCGGGAGGGCCGATCCCGGATAAATATCCGTACCTTTGCGGACGGAATGTTGAAAATGGTATTATACATACTGTCGCTGTCCGTGTTCTTTTGTCTCGGTACCCGGTCGGGTGGCGGAAGCGGAGCGGACGGGTCGGATGTCGGTTGTGGGCGTGGCCCGGGCGAAGAGGCTGTCTGCCGTTACGCCCCGCTGAATCCGGTGGACGGCTCTGAAGGGCTGCCGACCGGAGCCGTCGCCGCGGTCGGCAATCAGTTCAACGCTCCGGGGGCAGGTTTCAGGCCCCAGGGCGGCCGGCCGGTCGCGAGACGTCGTACCGGTGGATCGGGCCCGTTTTATGTCGGGACGGACGGGTTGCATCCGTTGCAGACTGTCGCTTCCGGACGGATGGACGGTGTGGCGGCTCCGGTAGAGCGGAGCGTCGCGACGCATAAGACCCTGCTTTGTTTCGGTCAGTTGAGGATTTAGCCCGATCCGGACCGGAAATCATCTGTTTCTTCCGAAAAAAATCATCAGGAGGCGCCCCCCCCCTTTGCGGGGCGGTGCTTCCCGATCCCCGTTTTACGAACTTTTTTTGAATCTTTTAAAATCATAACCGTGAAAATCAAAAGATCGATTCTTGCGATTCAACAATATGTCAAACATATACTGCTCCGTTTTTCCCTGGGGCGGATTATCTCGCTGGGGGTGCGGTCGCACATCCCTCAACGCCAGCTCATAGCCGTTTATGTGGGCTATGCCGTGATCGGAACCCTGTTGCTGATGCTTCCCTTCTCGACCCGGGCCGACATCCCGCTGGTCGACAACCTGTTCACTGTCGTGAGTGCCGTCTCCACGACGGGACTCGCAACGGTCGATGTCTCTACGGACTACACCTTTACGGGCCAGGCCGTCATCCTGTGGCTGATCCAGATGGGCGGATTGGGTTATATGACCCTCTCGTCGTTTGTCATGCTGCATCTGACCGGCCACGCCGTGCGCCGCGACAAGAAACTCCTCAATGCTCAATTCACGCACCCCGACACGATTGATTCGAGAAGCATGGTGCGCAGTGTCGTCAAATATACCTTCATACTCGAAGCGGTGGGATTCCTGCTACTCTATCCCTATTTCCTGTGGATGGGGGCGGAAAAACCGCTCTGGTCGGCCGTCTTCCACTCCATATCGGCCTTCTGTACGGCGGGATTCAGCATTTACAGCGATAACCTCATGCAGTTTCAGACGGACTGGTATGTCAACATCGTGATCATGGCGTTGAGTGTGGCCGGAGCCATGGGCTTCATCATGATGACCGATCTGATGAGGAAGATCACCCGACGCCGCTACAAGATATCGTTCACCACGAAGATCATCATCACGATCACGGGCTTGCAGTCGCTCTGGGGTATGCTCCATCTGTTCTTCTTCGAGGATTCGTTCCGAGGATTCGATACGGCGGACAGATTGCTGGTGTCGATGTTTCAGTCGGTGTCGGCCATGACGACGGTGGGATACAATACGGTCGATGTGGGGGTAATGGTGCCGATCTCGCTGCTGGTGCTCTCCTTCCTGATGTATATCGGAGCCTCGCCCTCGGGTACGGGCGGCGGTTTGAAATCCACGACCGTATCGGCCATATTCGCCTACACGAAAAACAAGCTGGGTCTGCACCGCAATGTCGCCTTGTGCGGAAACATCATCCCGCAGTATCGGGTCGAGACGGCCATCACTTCGTCGTTTGTCTACACTACGGTGCTCTGTGTGGGCATCTATCTGATCGCGCTCTTCGAGCCTGACGATGCCGATATGCTGAAGATCACCTTCGAGTCGGCTTCGGCCCTGGCCACGGCGGGTCTGAGTTCGGGCATCCTGCCTTCGATCACCATCGCGAGCAAGGTGGTGCTGATCCTGCTGATGTTCATTGGACGTGTGGGGGTCATCACCTTCGGAAACGCCATCCTGATCCGCGAAAAGGTCTCCGGGGAGAGAGTCGAGAACGATGTGGCGGTCTGAGCGGAAAATTTAGGCGCGAAATGAGGGAAAAGCCGAAGATTTTGAGTACATTTGTGTAAACACATTGAGTGGCAATATGGAAAAAACGATACCTCACCTTCCCATCGTCGAACAGGACGAATGGCTCGGACCGGTCGAACAGCAGCTTCGCGACCGGCAAAACCGTTACGAAAGGAAACTGGCCGACATCTGCGCCACCAACTCCTCGATCGTGGACTATGCCAACGGATACCGATACTTCGGGTGGCAGTGGGACGATACGCTCGACGGATGGTGGTTTCGGGAGTGGTTGCCCGGGGCCGAGGATGTGTTCCTCTTCGGAGATTTCAACAACTGGCAGCGCACGGAGCTGAGGTTGCAGAAGAATTATCAGAGCGGCGTGTGGAGCATCTTCCTCCCCGCGGCCATGTATGCCGACCGGCTCATCCACGGATCGCTCTACAAGATCCACGTCCACGGACCCAATGGCTGGCTGGACCGCATCCCGGCCTATGCCACGCGCGTGGTGCAGGACGAAGCGACGAAGAACTACACGGCCCAGTTCTGGAATCCCGGCCGGGAGTTCGACTGGAGGGGTGACGACTTCAGGATCGCTGACCGCGAGGGTCTGCTCATCTATGAGGCTCATGTGGGCATGGCCCAGGAGAAGGAGGGCGTGGGCACGTACCGCGAATTTACCGAGAAGGTGCTGCCCATCATCCGGCGCGAGGGATACAATGCCGTCCAGCTCATGGCCATCGCCGAGCATCCCTACTACGGGTCGTTCGGCTATCATGTGTCGAGTTTCTTTGCCCCCACGTCACGCTGCGGCACGCCCGAGGAACTGAAGGAACTGATCCGCACGGCCCACGAGATGGGCATTGCCGTGATCATGGACCTGGTACACGCCCACTATGTCAAGAATCTCAACGAGGGAATCAACGAGCTGGACGGTACGGACCACCTCTACTCCCTGCCCGGCGAGGTGGGTTACCAGAAGTACTGGGACTCGAAACTCTTCGACTACGGCAAGCGCGAGGTGCAGCATTTCCTGCTCTCCAACGTCAAATACTGGCTCGATGAATACCACTTCGACGGCTACCGCTTCGACGGTGTGACCTCGATGATCTACCACCACCACGGCTACACCGATTTCGACTGCCGCGAGAAGTTCTTCGACGAGGGGGTCAACGAGGACGCCATCGACTACCTGACGCTGGCCAACCGTCTGATCCACGACTTCAACCCCGCGGCCGTGACCATTGCCGAGGATGTGAGCGGAATGCCCGGAATGTGTATCCCGATCGGGGACGGCGGCATAGGGTTCGACTACCGTCTGGGCATGGCCATCCCCGATTTCTGGATCAAGCTGCTGAAGGATATTCCCGATGAGGAGTGGAACATCTACGAGATGTGGTCGGTGATGACGGGCCGTCTGCCGGCCGTCAAGACCGTGGCCTATGCCGAGTCGCACGACCAGGCGCTGGTGGGCGACAAGACCATAGCCTTCCGTCTGATGGACAAGGAGATGTATTTCCATATGGACCGAGCCTCGGAGAACCTGGTGATCGACCGCGGAATGGCTCTCCACAAGATGATCCGTCTGATGACCATCTCGACGGGCGGTCAGGCCTATCTGAACTTCATGGGCAACGAATTCGGACACCCCGAGTGGATCGACTTCCCGAGGGAGGGCAACGGCTGGAGCTATGCTCATGCACGGCGTCAGTGGTCGCTGGCCGAGAACGGATTCCTGCGTTACAGCTGGCTGGGTGACTTCGATCGGGCGATGATCGACCTGATCCGGAAGTACAGGGTGTTGCAGGGCGGATATCCGTGGAACCTGCTGATGGACGAGCAGAACAAGACGATGGTTTTCTCGCACGGCGACCTGCTGTTTGTCTTCAACTGGCATCCCTCGGCCTCGATTCCCGACTATGAACTGCCGGTGCAGGGTGTGGGCAAGTATGTGCCGATCCTGTCGACCGACGAGAAGCGTTTCGGAGGGCAGGAGCGGCAACTGATGGACGAGGAGCATTTCTCCTACAACCTCCACGGCGACGACGGCAAGGATTATCCCAAGATCAAGATCTACAACACCTGCCGCACGGCGACCGTATTCCTGCGCGAGCAATAAAAACGGGGTGGATGCGGGCCGAGGCCTTGGCCTTCCGTTCTGAAATTACCAAGCGATTCCCCGCCTTCGGAATTTTCGGATTTCGGGGCGGGGATTTTTTGTCCGGGGATGAAGCGGGCGGTTGAGGTGGAGTTCGTTTTTTGGGAAGGGGCGTCGGGGATGTCCGGTCGGGGGCGTCGGGGGGTGTCGGGTCGGCGGAAGGAAGGGGGAGCGGGGTGGAGACGTGTCGGAATATC
>JAHHQK010000024.1 GCA_020026435.1 Alistipes sp.
GGTGTGGAGGGAAAAGAAAAGAGCCGATCGGACAGGGTGTCCGGTCGGCTCGGTTGAAAAGTTTGTATTGTATAAACAACTATGAATCAGTGTCAATAAATTATTGTAGAGAAGTTTTTAGGGGTTATAACCATTTTTTATAACGGAAATAGACGATGGTCAAGCAGGAGCAGAATACCATCATGCCGATGGCGAAAATATAGCCCACGGGGATACGCCATCCGTTGGACAGTTCCCAGATCCATTCCAGTTCGGGCATAAACTTGAAGTTCATGCCGTAGATACTCGCGATGAGGGTCGCGGGCATGAAGATGACGGCGGCCACAGAGAAGATCTTGACGATCTCGTTCTGCTCGATATTGATCAGACCCAGGGAGGCGTCCTGGATATAGTCCAGACGCTGGAAACTGAAATCGGCGTGGTTGATCAGCGAGTTGACATCCTTGATCATCAGTTGCAGGCGCGGGTAGATATCGTTCGGGAAGCGTTCCGAACGCAGAATGCCCGAAAGAACGCGCTGGCGGTCGAAGATATTCTCACGGAGCAACATGGTGCTCTCCTGCAAGGCACTGATGCGGTGGAGGACCTCCTTGTCGATGGCGTCCTCGGAGTTGATGGCCTTGGCCAGGGCGGCAACCTGTTTGGCCACAAGCTCGACAAGGTCGGCATCGAAGTCGATGCGCACCTCGAGAAGCGAGATAAAGAGATGGTAGCCTGTGGAGTAGCTTCGGTAGTTCATCTGAAGGCGTTTCTCCGTCTCGCGGAAGGTCCGGAACTCGGCATTACGTACCGAAACCAGGACTCCCTCGTTGGAGATGATGAACGAAACGGGTTCGACGATGAATGATTCGCCCGTGGGTACGAAGAAGTTGGAGTTGGAGATGATCGTGTTCTCGGTCTCGGAATACTTGGACGTAGACTCGATCTCCTCGACCTGCTGGCGCGTCTGAAGACTGATCTCCATGAAATTCTCGACGGCCTTCCGCTCCTTGATCGTAGGCGAAATCATATCCACCCACAAAATGTCGTCGTAACCCAACTCGTCGAAGAGTTTCGTGTCGGCATTGCGGATGATCTTGTTATATTGCTTGAGATAAATTGTAATCATATACGCCCTCTTGAAAAATTTGAGAATCCATTGCTTTTTGAAGAGGCAGACTTACCCGAGTCCGCTAATCCCTTCAGCCGGGATTGGCGTGTAGGGGGACTTTGAACCCCGATTCCCAAAATTTTTTAAGCGTTTCGTGTTTCTGCTCGTCCAGCCCGAAATCCAGGTGCATGAGGTGGTCGTAGGACTCCACGGGATCGGGTACACCGGCGTCGAGGAGCGACTCGTAGAGGCGTTCCAGACCGAAGGTCAGGGCGTGTTGAAGATGCTCGACCAAGTTGGGATCGGTGTCGATATGGGCTACCCACACGGCATAGGCCCACGGCTCGTCGAGGTCCAGAAGACGCGACAGCGGGGCATGATCTCCGTCGAAAAGATGGAGGATCGGTGAGTGGGGGTCGACGATGGGAAGGTATTCGTCGTCCTCGTCGTTGCCGCGATAGCCGATGCAATAGTCCGTGACGATGCGGGCCTGGCGGAGTGTGGGGACAACGTGGACGGGGACCAACGCAAGGTCGGCTCGTCCGGAGTTGAAATCGGAAACGGTGGTGGTGAAATCGGACAACAGTAGTTCGGCGCGAAGGTTGCCTTCGTGCTTAATGCCGTAGAGAAACGGCGTCGTATCGAGATACGACACAGCGGCTATACGTGGAACTATGACCATCATCCATAAAAATAATATACCTTGATTCGATTCGACAAAGATAAACATTATTTATAAGATTTTTCCATAATTTTTGGAAAAAGTGTGTCGACCTCTTGACAAACGGGGAGGTGTGGTTGTATATTTGTCCCGTCAAACAACTCGAGGGAGTTCTTCCCGGGTGAGTTTTCAACAATTTCAAATGTTTGTGAATCAGATCGCTGTCGGGAGATATTAACCGATTGTCAACAATTGTAAACGGATTGTTGACAGACTTTGAACTTTTCAACAAAATCCATTCGGAGAAATTAGCCCGTCGGTCTGAGGGCATGAGGATGTTAGGATCCGTCTCAAATCTTTTCTTTTTTTACGTCTTTTTCGTGGACTTCGGAGCTCGAAAAATTTAAGGGCCGGGGGCTTGCCGCGATGGCTGGGGCTTGAGGGGCTTGGGGAACGCAGAGCGGCCGGGGATCGGTCGTGCGGCGGCAATTCAGCTGAGGAACGGAAGGTCCGGGGCAGCGGAATGGGTGGTCGGTGAGAGAGTCGGCAATTCGGTCGCGGAACGGTTGGATGGCTGCGGAGCGGGTCTTGGTTCGGAGCACGGGGGATGGTTGGGGAGAGGCTTTGGCCGAGATCGGGTGGCGTGTCGGCGGGGTTGAACTTGGGGCGGGCCTTTGGAGGGTCGGCTTGGGGTGAAGATCCGGATTTGAGAACTCGGGGCGGGTGGAGCAGGTCGGGCGGTTTGCAGTCGCGGAGGAGGGTGGGAGAAAAGGGCGGAGTGTAGATTCCGGGGTGGGTATGGGGCGTTTTGGAGCGCGGCCTGATTCCTTGAGAAAAATCATTAGCGGGGATGGCAGATCTCCCTCATCAAAAAAAGATCGGCGCATTTCTTTGATCTGTGGGTTGGCCGTTGTCTTGGCACTCGTGAGCAAAATCCCTAAAAAAAAATTTTTTGTCATGCAATTTACCAAATTTCCTTTGCAATTCTCTTCGGTCGACAAGCCGTTGGTCTACGGCGTGAAGGTCGACAAACCGTCGATGTTGGATTTCATGATCATCGACAGGCATTCACAGAAAATATTGGGCGTGAGACGTTTCATGTCGGTGACGGAGACGGATTGCGACATAGCTCCCTATCTGGAAGGCGTGATCGGATTCAGTCCCAGAATGGGGGTGACGGATCTGGGCACCGGTGAGGATCGGATGGTGTTGGTCGGTGTGGAGGTGACGGTAGTCGAAGGCGGACCGGGGGACGGAGGAAAGGTGTTGCGTGCGCCGGACCGTTGGTATATGCATGCGGATCGGGAGTTTGAGCCCGGGCGGCTGATCTCGACGATGCCCCGGGTGAGGATGATCGACCGTGAGGCCGGGGAGGAGCTTACCCTGTGGATGGAGCAGGGGCAGAAGGTGTTGATGGCCTTTGAGTACAGGAATCGACGGATGACGAAGAATTTTACGGCCCCCCGACAGGGTGTATGGGTGCTGAAGGTCGCACCGTGGAACTACCCCGGAGTGGAGCTGGTGAGCATCGACACGGGACGGGGAGAGAAGATGGAGTGTACGGTGGCGGATGCGCCCGAGGGGAGTGTGACGCTGGCCTGGAGAAGCAGCATGGGGTCGGTCGAGCATTACACCTTTCCGCAGCAGGTCGGGGCGTGTTTCGAGGTGGAGGGCAAGGAGGAGCCGCGGGTCCGAAGCCGGATGAAACGAACGCTGAGATCGGCCTATGAGCGTCGGGAGGTGTTGGAGGCATTGGCCGAGGTGGCGGCATCGCCCGAGGTGTGGGTGTGCGAACAGAGGAATCTGTACCGGCGTGTGGAGGTGGTGAGCCACGGGGTGACATGGCCCGAAGGGGGCGGGCTGAAGTGTTTGGAGATAGATGTGGTGTTGGATCAGAATAACAGAAAATCATGGAACTGAAAATTGACGGTCGAAGGTGTGAGTTGGGACGGGACAAGATCCTGATCCCGGAGTTCGATGCCGCGAAGTTGCGCGACATAAACCAGGCCCGCGAGGGGCGTACCCTGAAGGTCGTGATTCCGGCTACGCCCCAAAACGACAGGGTGATGGGGTTTGCCAGGGATCCTCATGCCCGCGACAAATTCAACAAGGTGCGGCACACGGCCCGTGTGGAGTGGAACGCGGAGGTGTTGTTCGAGGGGGTGGTCAGGTTGCTCGAAGCGTCGGACCGGAAGTATGTGATCGACATCAGAGAGGGAGGGGCCGCGTGGGCCAAGATGGCGGCGAAGGGCAGGATCCGCGATCTGAAGATCGGTTACGGGGAGGTATTGTCGGAGGTGACCGTCAGAAACAGCTGGGAGGACGACAAGCCCGTGAAGTTCTTCCCGATTTACAGGGACGAATACATGGCGGAGGATCCCAGGGAGGATCTCAAACCTTGGGTGAGGGTATTGTCGATTGACGATTATCACCCGTTCCTGCATGTGGGAACGCTGGTCGGAAGGATATTCGGGCAGGCGGGGTACAGGATCGAGAGCCGGTTTCTGTCCTCGGAGCTGTTCCGGTCGCTCTACATGGCGGGCGGGTATCACCGACGCAATGTAGAGGGGGAGTTTCTGAGGCGGAAGATGGGTTTCTTGGCGCGGAGATTAAAGCCCGTATCGGCTGTGGCGGGAGCGGACGGAAGGGTTTATGCCGATCCGAAGGCCCTGTACAACACGGTGGGCAACCTCGTGGAGAGTGCCGACCCGAAGGCGGTGGATTGCGACGGAGTGCAGCTCGTACAGCTCTACAACAACGGCGGGTGTTTCGCCGAAAAGGAGGGCAAGATCTGCTACACGGCTCCGGGAAAGGTGAATGTGGGATTTGAGTATCGGTTGAAGTTCGTGACCGACCACAGAATCAAGGACCGAAAGCGGCTGGAGGGGTTTGACACCGTGTTGTTGTGGCCGGGAATGGTCGTGAAGTTCGATCTGGTGAACCGGTATAAGGATCAGAGAAGGGCGTTGACCGGGAATATGATGTATCGGGTCATCGTATTCGGGCATCGGGCGGGGCAGCGTTACCGTCTGCTTTACACGAAGGACGGGGTGGAGCGTGTGGTATGGAGTGAGTTCGAGGGGCGTGAGGCGGAGGTCGCAACGGCGGTCAGCGGTACGTTCGGAGAACCGCTGCTGGAAGTATTTGACTCCCGAAAGGGCGGTTGGGTGGCCTACAAGGAGGATTGGGCCTTGTATGAGGGTTATGTCAGGGAACGGGGTGAGACCCGTGTGGATGTGACGATCAGAACTGCCCCCGAGGAGTTTTATGCGGGCAAGACGAAGTATTTCGACCAAATCATATTCGAGGGGGCCGAGGCGGGAATGAAGCTGACCCTGGAGAAGGAGTGTGGGTTGAAGGCCGTATTTGGCGATATGCCCGGGTACGGGTCGGTGCTGGAATTTGAGGATGTGGCCCAGGTCGGAATGAGGCAGATCGAGTTGCTGGAGGCCCTGGCGCAGATGTTCAACCTCAGGTTTATGACCGTGGAGGATGAGGCGGTCGTAAGGATCGAGCCGGCGGACGATTTCTACACGGGCGGAGCGTGGGACTGGAGGCCGTGGTGCGATCCGGAACGGGAGGTCGTAAGGCGGGACAGGGTCTTGGAGCTGCACGAGCAGGAGGTGTTGTGTTATCAGCCGGGAACAGGGCCCGTGGGGCGTCTGGAGGTGAAGGAACAACGGAAGTTCGGGGCGTGGAGCCACGAGGTGAAATCGGCGGCGGTGTTGCAGGGCGTGGGGGTGGATCGGAATCCGGTGTTTCAGCCCTCGGTCAATGCCTCGGATCGGTTCGGATGTGCACCCTCGGCCCGGATACTGTGGATCGGTGACCGGGACGGCGTGGAGTTGGGGGTGGACGAGGAAGTGCCGCGAATAGTCCGTTATGCGGGGCTTTGTCCCCTGCCCGAGGGCGAGGTATGGCCCGGGGCGGAGCATACGGGGCGGTATCCGCTGGCGGCTTTCCACTTCGAGGGTGACGGTGTGACATCGGGATTCACACTCTGTTTCGAAGACAGGGACAAGGTAGAGGGACTCAACAGATTCCACCGTGGTGAACTGGCGCGCAGGGAGGAGTTGGAGCAGATCTCGATATGGCTCAGGCTGCCGGTGTGGGAGTATGGGGCTTTGTTCGGATCGTCGCCCAGGGGAATGGGGATCGGGGCGGTGTTCCGTCTGAAAACGCGGATGGGTGAGGTGATGGCCACCCTGGCCCGTGTGGGAAAGTACGACCCTCAGAGCGGGGCGGTGTGTTGTGTGTTTGATCGTTTGCCCAAAGACTGATGTTATGACCAAAATAGAGAAAAAACTGGCCGAGATCATCCTCCGAAAGATCGAGGGATTATCGGCCGGGCAGATTGCCGAGATGATGGTATGCGAGGGATGGGCCGATCGGAAAATCTGCGAACGAATGGCGATATGCGAGGAGATCGCGGAGTTGGAAAAAAACGGAATGCCCCGCTGCGAGGCTATGGAGGTCGCGGCCCGGAAGTTTTGCTGCTCCTATGAGAAGGCTAGGGACAGTTTCTATAAAACAATCAAAAATCACAGGAAATGAAATCGGAAATCCAAATCAGGAATGAAGCCGAAGTCTGTCAGATCGACATCGAAGGGACGATCGGCGTGCCCGAAGAGTGGCAGTTTGAAAAGGCGGACCAGAGGGTGGCTACCTATGAGAAATTCAGGGAGACGGTTCGCGAAATCGCGCAGATCGAGGCCCGGGAGGTGGTCGTAAACATACGTTCGACGGGCGGGGATGTGAACGACGCCCTGTTGATCTATGATGCCCTGCGTTCGTTGCAGGCGAAGATCACGACGCGTTGTTACGGGTATACGGCTTCGGCCGCAACGATCATTGCCCAGGCGGCATCGGAGGGGCGTCGGCAGATTGCGCAGAGCGCTCTGTATCTGATTCACGACTCGATCTGTGTGGCCGAGGGCAATGCGCAGGAGATCGAGGCGAAGGTCGAGATGTTGCGCAAGACCGACGAGCGGATCGCAGGGATTTACTCGACTCGTGCGGGGCGTCCGGTCGAGGAGTTTACGGAGCTGATGGGGCGGAACAACGGCAACGGAAAGTGGATGTCACCCGAGGAGGTGATCGAAGCCGGACTGGCCGATACGCTGGTCGAGGATCAGGACGGCGAAGGCGGCAGGGGGGCCGAGACCCCGGAAGAGCAGGAACAGGGCGGCCGCGAGGGCGCATCCGGGGAGGAGGAGTCGCAGGAAGAGCCGCACAAGGAGCAGAAAGGCGGTGTAACGCGAAATGTGGCGAGCGGGTGGCATCGTCTGCTCGAGGAGCTGGGCTGGCGTCGTAAGGCGGTGGAGAAAAAGCCCGAGGCGGAGCGCAATGTATTGCACTTTGCGGAGGACGAGGCCCGATGGACGTCGAGGCTGGCCGCTGCCGAGGAGCGTCGCAAGTTCAAGGCCACCCGTGTGGAGCCGTGTCAGGATCCCTCCTTCGGCGATACGCTGCGTTCGTCGAACGAGCGGGCCTATGCCGAGGATGTGAAGTGTTTTCGCAGCCGATAGGTTCCCGAAAAGCACATGGAACGGGGAAAACAGGGGGCTACCCTGCCACCCTGGTCCGTTCACCGAAAAAAATCCGCTCACGGAGCGGAAAAAGTCATAAACCAATCACTTAAAAAAACAAACAACCATGGAGTATTTGGAAAATTCAAAACACTACACCGGATCGGAACTCGATCGCACGTTCTTCATGCCGCTGCTCTACGGCGAAACCGCCCAGGAAATCGGCGTGAAAATTCTCTACAATATGCCTGTGCCGACGTCGGTGGCCGTAGCTCAGTCGAAGCAGAATATTCTGCAGAAACTCGACAAGAAGGGGTGGAGCAATACACAGGATATACACGCAACCAATGTGGAGATCCCGATGTTCCGCGTGAAGGCCGAGAACGCCTACTCGGCAGCCGATTACTTCTCGACCATCTACGAGCATCTGCTGCTCGACGCCAAGGTCAACATGGAGGATCTGGCCGGTACGGAACTCGAAACCGTAGAGACCGAGATGTTCCGCCAGACTGTGGCCGAGAACATCAGAATTACGATGTGGCTTGGCGATTCGACGGCTTCCGCCGGTTACAACACCTTTGACGGTTTCCTCAAACAGATCATGGAGGGTGTGGAAGAGGACTTTGTATCGACCGGTACATACAAGGATACCGATTTGCAGGATCCGGCCTATGTGACGACGATCTTTGACAAGTTGATGGGCGATTCTACCTCTGGGATCAAGGGCATGAAAGACAAGTCGAAGCTGGTCTATTTCGTGACGTCGGACCTCTACGAAATGTATGTCAAGTATCTGGACAATAAGGGTGTGGAACCTGCCTACATGGAGGAGATCAACGGCCGTAAGAGACTCTGCTATCACGGAATCCCGGTCATTGACATGAACATCAACCATTACGCCTACAAGGATTCCATCCCCAAATCGTTCGGATTCCTGACCCAGCGTGACAACCTGGTACTGGCACTCAATACCAGCGATATGCCCGGTGCGGAGGTGCGTATGTGGTACAATCCCGACGAGATGGAGAACCGTCAGCGTGCGGTGTTCCTGGCCGGTTGCAAGGTACTCGACTTATCGTATGTATCAGTGATGAAGAAGGAGCCCGTGATGTAGTTCGGGAAAAAAGACCCGTCCCGAAGGGATTTCGGGGCAGGTCTTTCTCTGCTTTCTTAATCTGAGGACATTATGGAAAAAACAAAGCATTTAGCCGTGGGGGTGACCGACAAGTCGGACCCCTACATCAGTATCTCGCAGCGTAAGGTCGACGACAGGCTTTTTTGGCGATGGGGCGATGACAACCTCTTCCCGCAGGCTTTGGCCCTCATGGCCCGTCGGTCGACAACCCATCGAAGAATCATCAACGACAAGGCCGACTACATATCGGGAAAGGGCTTCGTGTGCGACGGAAAGCGGGAGCCGCGTGTGGGGGAGTTCATCGACGAGGCCAACAGCGAGGGGGAGTCGCTCCGTCAGGTGATCAACAAGCTGGCTTTCGACAAGTCGTTGTTCGGAAACGCCTTTCTGGAGGTGGTCACCGACGAGAAGCATTCGTTCGTGTCGATCTTCCATCAGGATGCCTCGCAGTGTCGTCTGGCCAGGGACTCGAAGCACGTGATGATGCATCACGACTGGGCCGACTTCAAGGAGAAGGAGGTGAGGGTACTGCCCCTTTACCCCGCTTTCGAGAGACAGAACGACGGGTCGTTGCGTGCGATGGTGCATTACAAGGATTACGAGCCGACGTTCACGCACTACGGCGTGCCGCCCTACATCGCCGGTTTCGGCGTCTCGGCCATAGCCTACAAGACCGACCGGTGGAACATATCGAGGTTGGACAATTCGTTTCAGCTGTCGGGCGTGATGATGCTCGACTCGTCGGTCGACAACGAGCAGGAGGCGGATCGGATCGTGAAGATGGCCGAGCGGAAGTTCGCTGGAAACCCCGGACAGGTGATGTTCGTCATCAGAGACGGGGGCGAGGAGAACGACAATTCGAGATTCATCCCCATCGCCTCGCAGAACGAGGGCGACTGGCAGGCGTTGCATGAACAGGCCGTGAGCGACATCGTGGTGGCGCATTCGTGGTTCAGAACCTTGAGCGGTCTGGATTACAATTCGGGATTCAGTGCCGAGCGCATCCTCCACGAGTATGAGGTGGCGCTCAATACGGTGATCCTGGGCGAGCAGGCCGAACTGATCGAGCCGATCAAGGGCATACTGAGTGATCTGTTTGGGGAAAGGGGTGAGTCGTTGCAGGTGGTGAACCGTCCGCCGACCCGTTCGAAGCCCATCTACATGAAGGTCTGGGAGGCGCGAAAGGCCGACGGTCTGGATTACGATCCGGAGGACGAGCGGCAGCAGATGTATCTCTCGGAGATCACCAAGTACAACATCAGAAGTATAGATTGAAACGAAGGAACGACATGAACAAATCATTGATTACAACCCGCTGGGCCCGACAACTGACCTTTGCGGCGGGGGAGACGCCCGAGGCGGATGTGCTGACCGAGGGGGATTTGCTGGCGGCGGTGGAGCGTTATTTGAAACCGGTGATCGGTCCCCGATTGATCGATGCCCTGGCCGAGGGACGGTATGGGGAGTTGCTGGAGGGGTATGTGGCCCTTCCGCTGGCGTTGTTTGCGCGGGTGGTGGCCCAGCCGCGTCTGGATGCGCGGACGCTGAGGGTGGGAACTGCCGTCCCCTGTGGCGAGGGGGTGGAAGGGGCCGATGCCGGGGCACGCCGTGCCCTGCGGCGAGCCCTGACGGAGGAGGCACGTACCCTGTTGGGGTATTTGTCGGATCATTTGGAGGAGCGAGCGTCGATGTATCCCGAATACGATGCGGGACAGAACATTCTTAAACGATGCAGGATTCATGGAAACATTATACAGAACCGTTAGCGGTGTGGCGGCTGCCGTGGCTGCCTTTTTTGCCCCTGTGGCACCGCTGATCCTCTGCACGGTGTTTTTCATCGGGGTGGATTTCATGACCGGTGTGGCGGCTGACCGGGCGGTGACCCTGCGCAGGGGCGGGGTGTGGTATTTCGAGAGCCGGAAGGCGTGGAGAACCGTCACCAAGCTGGTGTTGGCGTTGATTACCATCGTGTTGGCCTGGATGCTCGATGCCCTGGTACTGGATTTTCTCGAGTTGAGGGTGGCGCGGTTATTCACGGGATTCATCTGCGGTGTGGAGCTATGGTCGTTTCTGGAGAATGCCGCACAGTTGTCGGAGGCTCCTCTGTTCCGCTGGTTGAGGCGTTATGCCCATCGGCGCATGGAGGACCGGATGCGGACGAAGATCTGAACGGAACGGGTTCGCCCGGGCGGAACGGTGAAGAAGGTGGAGTGATCCTTCGTCGGAGGCCCGGGCGGACTTTTTCTTGGAGAAAAAGAGTATATTTGTAGAAGAGATACGGCCTTGGGGTGATCCTACGTCGATTGGGGGCGTTTGCGGCCGTTGTTTTCAATACGGTTATGCGGATCGGATGGGACATATTGACGGAACGTTGGGAGCGGTTGCCGATGCTGAAACTCCTCATACCCTTTGTCGGGGGTGTGTTGTTGGGGGAGAGCTTCGGCTTGCCGTTGTGGGTCGTATGGTTCACGCTGGCGGGGGCGGGACTCGGGGCTTTGCTGCTTCGGTCGCAGGTGCTGCTGGCGATGCTCTGTCTGGTGGCGGGGCTGGCGGCCGTGGAGCTGCGTCCGCCCCGTCATCTGACGCCCGAGGGGGTCACCACCCTGTTTGAGATCGGGATTGAGGGCATACCCGTGGAGGGCAGTAAGGGAATGAAGGGAGAGGGTGTGATCTTGGGATGGAGGGATTCCGGATCGGGGCGATGGTATCCGTCGGGCGAGCGAGTGCTCTTTTCGACCGACTCGCTGACCCGGGTTGAAGCCGGTGAGCGGATTCTGTGCCGAACGAAGCTGAGGCCGTTCGGCAGTGATCCCCGTTGGAGCGGGTACCACAGACTGATGGAAAGGCGCGGATTCGTGGGGCGGATATGGATCTCGGAACGGGGAATTTTCTCGCGGGAGCAGGATTCGGGACGAAGCCTGCACGAGTGGGCCGTGGAGCGGATGCGGAGGTTGGAGATCGGCGGTGAGGAGGAGGCGGTGCTTCTGTCGATGGTGACGGGCGAGCGCGGCGGTCTGAACCGGGAGATCAGGGATCGGTATGCCCGCAGCGGAATGGCGCATCTGCTGGCCGTGTCGGGACTTCATGTGGGGATTGTGTTGATGATTGTCAACATATTGCTGGGGTGGATGTCGCTGCTGACGCACGGACACCGGTGGCGGGCGGTGATCTGCATCGGTGTGGTGTGGGGATTCGTGGCCGTGACGGGATTCCCGCCCAGTGCGATCCGCGCGGGGGTGATGTGTACGATATTGCAGGCGGCATGGGCCTCGGGCGAGGAGTATGGGGCGTTGAATGCCTGGGCGGCGACGGCACTGGTGATGCTTGTGTGGAATGCGGGCTGGATCGGCGATATAGGCTTCCAGCTCTCGTTTGTCTCGGTGGCGGCCATCCTGGTGTGGGGCGTGCCGCTGTTGAGGCGGTTGAGGACCCAGTGGTGGTGGATGAATGTGATGGTGGATTCGGTGGTGATCAGTGTGGTGGTCGGTGTGGGAACGGCTCCGCTGGTGATTCGTGCTTTCGGCTTCGCGCCTTTGGCCGGAGTGGTGCTCAATCCCGTGGCCATAATTCTGGGCGGGGTGTTGTTGGTGGTGGGGATCGTGTGGATGATTTTCCCCGTGGAGCTTTGGAGCGGAGTGGCGGGATGGCTGGTCCGTCGGTCGGCCGAGGGGCTGGATCTTTTGGCCGAAGCCGGCAGCCGGATGCCCCGTGTGGAGGGCGAGGAGGCTGTCGGGGCGTGGTCGGTTATCGGGATTTATTTGGGATTCGTCGCTCTGACGGTGCTTCTGGCCGCGGTGCGGCGGGTGCGCGGGCCGAGGCTGGGGCGGATGTGAATGTCGGGGCGGGGAAGTCGCCGATGTGGAAATTTATGAAATTGAGCCCTCCTCGGTTTCCCCGCCCGCCAAAAAAAAGCTACCTTTGCAGGGATGATCACACATGAAGAATTTTTGATAATCACCTCCGACGAGGTGCAGCGGGCCATTGCTTCGGCCCGCGGTCGCGATCCGCTGGAGGTGGCCCTCGACCGGACGGTGCCTCATGCCCGTCTGGTGGCCTCGCAACTCAAATATCTGGCCCGTGCCGGGCGTAAACTACCCCACTATGCCGCGGCGGGATGTATCCTGCCGTCGCTGGCCTTCGAGCAGTCGTCGAGCGAGGAGTGTGCCTCCTCGAAACGTATCGGAGGAGGACGGGTTCTGGATCTGACGTGCGGACTGGGAGTCGATGCGTGGTTCTTGAGCCGCAGGTTCGATCGCGTGGTGACCCTGGAGCGCAATCCCCTGCTGGCCGAGGTGGCGCGGGAGAATTTCAGACGTCTGGGGGCGGAGAATATCGAGGTAGTGAACCGTGCGGCCGAGGACTATGTCGCGGAGTGCCGAGAACATTTCGACTGGATCTATGCCGATCCCGACCGACGGGGAGCGGACGGCCGCAAGTTGGTGCGTCTGGAGGATTGTTCGCCCGATATGGTGGCGTTGATGCCCCGTCTGAAGGAGTTGAGCGGAAGGATCTGTATCAAAAACTCGCCGCTGTTCGATGTCGACGAGGCGTTCCGTCTGTTCGGCGCGTGCGGGGTCGAGGTCCTCTCGGTGGGCGACGAATGCAAGGAGGTGGTCATCACGATCGATCCCGACTTGGGGGATTGGAGACGGATTCGGGCCGTGGCCCTGGGGCGCGGCGAGGCTTCGGCGGACTATGGAGGGGAGCAACCCCCGTTGCCGCAGAGGTTCGCTGCCGAGGAGTATCGCTGGCTGGTGATTCCCGATGTGGCGTTGCAGAAGGCTCGCATGGCGCGTCGTCACCTGGAGGGAAAAGCCGACATCTGGAGCGACAACGGATTCGGATTCGCCCGCGAGGAACCCCACGATGTGGTGGGACGTGTGGTAGGGATCGAGCAGATCACCAAATACGACCCGCGGCATCTGAAACGGGAGTGGAAGGGTCTGGGGGCGGAGATCCTCAAGCGCGATTTCCCGTTGCGCACCGAGGAGATATTCCGTCGTACGGGACTGCACGCCGGCGGGGATCTGAGGCTGGCGTTTACGAAAATCGGATCCGATTATTGGGTTATCCGCTTAAAATAGTTAGCTTTGCAGTGTTGATTGGCATGTGTGGAGAACCCCGGGAAAGGGCTTTCGGTTGCGGCTTCATTCTTGGAGTAGACAGGGGGTTTAGAATTCATGCGCTATGGTTGAACTTAAAAACAGCCGGACTTCGGACCATCGCTCCCGCGGGGAGTGTCCGCCGAAGGGAAAAACCGGCCTGCTGCCTATGAAACTCAGTGAATTTCCGACCTATTTCACCGATACGATTTTCCGCCGCGAGACGGAGCATTGGCGGAATCCCCGGGTGCGCTGGCTGGTGAAGCAGTACAAGTTGCTCTTCTACACGGCCCGCGGGGTACTCGAACACGACACCTTCGTGCGGTCGGCGGCTCTGACCTTCTACACGTTGATGTCGCTCGTGCCGATTATCGCCGTGATCTTCGCCATCGTCAAGGGACTCGGACAGGCCGACCGCATGGTCGAGAGCCTCTACGGACTGTTCCCCCAGAATCCCGAAATCGTGAGCTATCTGATCGGCTTTGCCGAGAAGGCCCTGCTCCGCACTCAGGGCGGACTGGTCGCCACGGTGGCCCTGCTCATGCTGTTCTGGACGGTGATCCGCGTATTTTCGTCGATCGAGAGCGCGTTCAACAACATCTGGGAGGTGAAGGTCGAACGCGGCATCACGCGGCAGTACACCGACTATCTGGCCGTGCTGCTCATCGTCCCCGTGTTGTGGATCTCGGCCGGGGCTTTGGGGGCTTATGCCCGCGAACTGATCCCCAGCGACGGGGCATGGTACTATGTCCTGTTGTCGAGGCTGATGTCGCTGCTGGTGATCTGGATCATGTTCACACTCCTCTATATGATCATCCCCAACACCAAGGTGCGCTTCCCGAGCGCGCTGATGGCGGGAATCGTGGCGGGAACGCTCTTCCTGGGGTTTCAGTGGGGGTATGTCTATCTGCAGAAGCTGATGACCTCCTACAATGCCATCTACGGCAGTTTCGTGGCCCTGCCGCTGTTGCTGGTGTGGATGCAGACCTCGTGGCAGATCTTCCTGTTCGGCGGCGAGCTGTCGTTTGCCTATCAGAACGTCAGCCGTTTCGACGAGGAGCGCGAATCGCTGAAGATCAACTACGATCTGAGGCGCAAGATCATGCTTGCGGCCATGCTGACCGTCATCCGCCACTTCCGCGACAAGGGCGGAGCGTTGCCGGCCGAGAAGATCCGCGAGCATCTGGGACTGCCGACTCGTATCATCAACGACATCCTCTTCCAACTGGTCCAGGCCCGGCAGCTGATCGAGGTACACATGGGCGAGGGGGAGCGTCAGATGGGTTACACGCCGGCCTACGACATCACGCAGATGACCATCTGTGGGGTGCTAGAAGCGGTGGACAACCACGGAGAGAGCGATTTCAAGCTCACTCCCACCCGGGACATGACCCGCATAGACCACGAACTGGAACAGCTGAAGACCGAGGGGCGCAGGTCGTCCAACAACGAGAAACTGATCGACCTGATCTGAGCCTTCGGGGCGGGGATCGGGTTTGAAGAATAAGCAAAACACAGGAAAATGAATCAAATACAGAGTGTCACGATCGTCGGTAGCGGCAACCTGGCCGAAGCGCTGGCCAGGGCCATGGATCGGAGCGATCTGGACCTCGTGCAGATCATCGCCCGCAATCGTCTTCGGGGCGAGGAGGTGGCGCGGATGGCGCACACCGTGTGGCGGGCGTCGGTGGAGGAGGCTCCCCGAACGGATATCTACATCATTGCGGTCAGCGACCGTGCCGTGCCCGAAGTGGCCGAGGGGTTGTCGTCGGTAAGAGAGGCGGTCGTGGTGCATACCGCGGGCAGCGTGCCGATGGAGTCCATCCCCGAACAGTTTGCCCGTCGGGGCGTATTTTACCCCTTGCAGACCTTCACCCGGGGGCGCGAGGTCGACTTTGGCGAGATCCCGGTTTTCATCGAGGGCGCGACGCCCGAATTGCAGGACGAACTGGAGCGGTTTGCTCTGAGGATCAGCCGTACGGTGCATTTCGCATCGGGCGACATGAGGCGCAAGATCCATCTGGCGGGGGTACTCGCAAACAACTTCACCAACGAGATGTATGTTCTGGGTGAGGAGGTCATGGGCTGGGCCGGTTTGGGATTCGAGGTGCTGAAGCCCATCATCCGCGAGACCGCCGCAAAGGCCTCGGAGGCTTCATCGCCCGTCGAAGTGCAGACCGGGCCGGCCGTAAGGCACGACCGGTCGACGCTCGAACGACACAATGCGTTGATGGAGGAGATGGGACAACAGAAAATGAAAAATATTTATAATCAAATCAGTCAAATTATATGGGAAACTTCAAAGAAGATATAGCCAAGGTCGAAGCCTTTGTCTTCGATGTCGACGGCGTGATGACCGACGGGGGTATCATCCCCACGATCGACGGCGATTTCATCCGCCGCTACAACGCCAAGGACGGCTATGCGCTGGCCTATGCCATCAAGATGGGTTACAAGATCTGTGTCATCACGGGAGGCCGCGGAAAGAATCTTGAGCATCGTCTCAAGATGTTGGGAATCAACAAATTCTACACTGACTGCATGGACAAGATCACCACCATGCGCCGCTACTTCGAGGAGGAGGGCATCTGTGCCGAGAACGCCATTTACATGGGTGACGACATCCCCGATCTGGAGTGTATGCGCGAGGTAGGTATTCCGGTATGTCCGGCCGATGCCGCTTCGGAGGTTTTGGAGGCGGCGCGTTATGTGTCGGAGTATGACGGAGGTCAGGGTGCCGTGCGCGACATCGTCGAGCAGGTGCTCCGCGCCAAGGGCGACTGGGCCAAGAACTGCGAGGGAGTGACACCGTCGTCGCTGGTGGCGTCGAGATAGGGGGGTAGTACCTGGTGGGGGTATCCTGGCTTACTGCGGATTGCCGCGGTGATTCGGTCTGAGACCATACCAAATAAGTTATTACCGACCGGTCCTATCCCCAGGGATTCCGTTCAAAATCAAAAATCCGTACTTCGAGGTGTTTAACCTCCGAAGTACGGATTTTTTTATGGGTTTCGGGAGCAGTCCCGAGGGGCTATCTCTTCACGAGCTTCACGACATTCTCCACATGGTGCGTGTGGGGGAACATATCCACGGGCTGGACGGCCACCACGCGGTAATCCTCATTGAGCAGGGCCAGGTCGCGGGCCTGGGTGGCGGGGTTGCAGCTCACGTAGACGATGCGCTCGGGGGCGGCACGGCGGATCACCTCGATCACCGGCTCGTCGACACCCGCACGCGGCGGGTCGAGGATGATCACATCGGGACGACCGTTGCGGCTTACGAACTCGTCGTCCAAAACGGCCTTCATGTCTCCGGCGTAGAACGACGTGTTGGTGATGTTGTTCCAGGCGGAGTTGACCTTGGCGTCCTCGATGGCCTCGGGGACATACTCGATGCCGACAACCTTGCGGCAGCGGGCGGCGCAGAAGTTGGCGATCGTACCCGTGCCGGTGTAGAGGTCGTAGAGCACGTCGTCGGCCTTCAGGTCGGCAAATTCGCGCGTCACCTTATACAGTTCGTAGGCCTGCAGCGAGTTGGTCTGGTAGAACGACTTGGGGCCGACCTTGAACTTCAGACCCTCCATCTCCTCGACGATGTGGTCCTTGCCCTTGAAAAGTACGGGCGTGAGGTCACCGACCGAGTCGTTGAGTTTGGTGTTGACGATATAGAACAGCGAGGTGATCTCGGGGAAACGGGCCGCCACATGATTCAGCAGCGAGGTGATCCACTCGATGTTGTCCTCGCCGAAGACGACGATGAGCATCACTTCTCCGGTCGAGGCCGTGCGGATGATCATGTTGCGCATGATGCCCTCGTGGGTGTGGGCGTTATGGAACGGGTAGCCCAGCTCCAGGCAGTAGCGTTTGATCTCGTCGCGGATGGCGTTCGAGGGTTCGGGCTGGAGGTAGCATTTGTCGATGTCGAGGACCTTGTCGAACATATTGGGGATGTGGAATCCCAGGGCGGGACCGGCCACGATGTCGGCATTCTGCTCGATCTCCTCGCGGGTCAGCCAGCGGCGGTCGGCAAACGTGAATTCGAGTTTGTTGCGGTAGAACCGGGTTTTGGCCGATCCCAGACAGGGGCGGATCTCGGGCAGTTCGATCTTGCCGATGCGGGTCAACTGGTCGCTCACCTGCTCGGTCTTGAAGCGCAGCTGCTCCTCATAGGGCAGCGACTGCCACTTGCAGCCACCGCAGACTCCGAAGTGGGGACAGAAGGGTTCGGTGCGGTGTTCCGACTTTTTGACGTAACGCACGACGTATCCCTCCATGAAACGGCGGCGTTTGGATCGGATCTGCACATCGACCACGTCGCCCGGCACGGTCATCGGCACGAAGACCACCACGTCGTTCCATCGACCCATGGCCTTGCCTTCGGCGGCCAGGGTTGTTATTTCGAGCCCCTCGATCAGGGGGTAATTAGCTTTTTTTCTTGCCATATCGGATTATTTTCGGCAAAGATACGACAAGGCGCAGGCAAATGCAAGAAAATGCAATAAGATACGGGTATTCCGCCCCGGAAAAGGCGGGGGCTACACCTCTGCGGGGTCTTTGGGGGATTGATCTTTGCGCATCTTGGCGCGGGCGCGGACGCCGCCCAGCCAAAATCCCACGGCAAAGGGGCCTCCGATCAGCGCACCGAGTCCGAGTACCAGGTAGAGCAGCACCTGTCCCACGAGCATCGGGATGGCATCCAGGGCACCCTGCACCACCTCGTCGGCCGACGTGCGCAGCTGGTCGGTGAAGGCCTCGCGTTCGTGGGAGATGTAGTGCTGGAGTTCGCGGCGCTGGCGGTCCACGTCGATGAAGGCGTTGTCGACCGATGAATTGATCGATTCGATGAGGATTCCCAGCTGGGTGTTCATGTCGGAGAGCATTTTGTCGGAGATCTCGGGAAGGTTTTCCGCCACGACGACCATGCGTTTGAAGTTACGCTCCAGGGAGTCGAGCTGTGCCCCCAGTTCTGTGCGTATGCTGTCCTGGCGGAGCTGCATTTCGAGGATATCCTTTGACCAGCCTATGCTGTTGGAAATCTGCTGGGTATGGCCGCTCAGACGGTCGTTGACGTCGGCCAGCACCTCGGCAATCGATCCCGTGGCGTAGGAGGTGTCGACGCCGTTGGCCTTGAGGAAGTTCATCCAGGCCAGCGTGGTGTTGTCTGTGCCGCGGTCGGCGTCGGTCGTGGGGTTGGCGGCGGTGTATTCGCTGACGAAATGCTCCATCAGCCCGTACCGCTCCGAGGAGAGGGTCTCCCGGGCCAGTGCGCGGATTTTTTCCTTGAGGTTTTCGGCCGTTTCGCGGGCTATGGGCGTGCCGGGGCCGAAGAGCAGGGAGTCGGGCATGAGGACGAATTGTTCGTCCATGCGGTGACAGAGGATCCACAGGTCGGCCAAAGCCACGTCTGGGATACCCTGCATGGCGGCCGTCACGGCGGCGCGTGTGGTGCGGATCTTCCAGCGCGAGGCGGCGATACGGATGGGGGTGGAGCGGGTTGTCGAGGAGATCGAGTCGGCGGCGCGGGCCACCTCCGAGGCCAGGTCGTAGTAGAAACCGCGGGTCATGATCCTGATATTCATCTCCTCCTTGGGGAGGGGGTCACCCGTCGATACGGCCACCTTCATCAGCGAACAACTCACCAGGGTCGTCGCGGCAAAGAGCGCAGCCAAAATTCTCCATCCGTATTTACTCATCCGATCGATCATCGTCAAAACTTTTTGGGGGTCAAATCTGCAAAAACAGAACCATCGGGTCTGTTTTCGGCGTTTTTCGGAGGTGAAAGGTAGCTAAAATCTGTCAAAAAACATTATCTTTGCCCAATATAATTCCCGCGCGCATGAAGGCCCGGACGAGTCCGGATCCGCACTAAGCGGCTCTGAGACTCCGACTTACGCACAGAAGCGGGTAACCGATTAAATTTTAGAGAAAAGACATGAAAACCGCCTGCCTGCAATTCAATCCCATACAGGAGAACACCTACGTGGTCTGGGACGAGACCGGAGAGGGTGTCATCATCGATGCCGGAAATTCGACCCCCAGGGAAAACGCCATATTGAACAACTTTATCATCGAGCATAACATCAAACCCGTCCTGGCGGTCAACACCCACGGACATTTCGACCATACGCTCGGCGTACAGTATGTCAAGGAACAGTTCCACGTGGAATTTGCCCTCTCGCGCAAGGACCAGTTCCTGCTGGACAATGCCGCGACCTCGGGTGAGATCTTCGGGGTGAAGATCGGCGCGATGCCTTCGATCGACATCGACCTGGACTCCACGCCCGAGATCCGTTTCGGTAAGACCACCCTTAAGGTCATCCCCACGCCGGGTCACACGCCCGGTCATGTGGCCCTCTTCGACGAGAAGTCGCAGGTGGTCTTTACGGGCGACACGCTCTTCCGCGAGAGCATCGGTCGCACGGATCTGCCCGGCGGTGACTATTCGTGGATCATGCGCTCGATCCTGGACCGCATCATCCCGCTGGGCGAGGAGGTGAAGGTCCATCCGGGCCACGGCCCTCAGACCACCATCTCCCACGAAACGCTCTATAACCCCTTTGTGGTCGAGGTGTTGAACGACCAGGTCGACTATCATGAATAAATTTGCCGGGAACGTGGGAAAGATCATTCATAAACTGCTCTATCATACCCTCTCGCTGAAGCATTACCTCGGGACGGTGAGCCGTCTGTTCTTTATCTTCCGGCGTCTGGGCATCGGCCGCTATGCTCCCGCTACGGAGTATGTCTACCACCTCGACCGTCTGGTCCGCGCAGGCGATACGGCCATCGACATCGGGGCCAATCTGGGTTACTACTCCCGGTCGTTGTCCGACCTGGTGGGTGCGGAGGGGCGACTCTACGCCGTGGAACCCGTCCCCGAGATCTGCGAGGTCCTGCGCCACAACCTCAAGGGATGCTCCAATGTCGAGATCCTGCCCTATGCCCTGGGAACGGAGGACAAGATGATCGCCATGGGCAACGACTCGGCCGCACGGACGGGCTATTTCGGTACGGGCCAGAACTTTGTCAACGAGACGGGGAAGCATACCGATGTGGAATTCACGGCCCGTATGCGCCGCGGCAGCGAGCTGTTCGGGGGGCTGGAGCGTCTGGATTTCATCAAGTGCGACATTGAGGGCTATGAGCTTATCGTCATGGAGGAAATGCGTCCCCTGCTGGAGCGTTTCCACCCCACGGTTCTCATTGAGACGGGCGGCGAGAACCGTCCGAGGATCGTCGCTCTGTTCGAGGGGCTGGGCTATCGGGGCTTCACGCTCGACCACGGTCGGGAATGCCCCCTGACGGCCGACGACGAGAAGGACATCATCTTCCGCCCGACCCCCGCCTGCTGAAATCCCGCTGAGATCTCACGGAGATCCCGCAGAAAAAAAGGATTTTCGGGGTGGGGATCCTCGGAAAAACTCCCCGCCGGGGCCCATACCCTTGCGGCGTGGAAAACCCCTTTCGGAAAACTCCCTTGAGGGGGCTTGTCCGGAAAAACTGAATCAGAAACAAAAAACAACAGATAACTCATGCGTATAGATATCATTACGGTCGTTCCCGAGCTGGTTGCTTCGCCTCTGGGCGAGTCGATCCTCAAACGCGCCCAGGACAAAGGATTGGTCGAGATCGTGATCCACAACCTCCATGATTATGCCCACGACAAACGCAAAACCACCGACGATTACCCCTTCGGCGGAGAGGCGGGCATGGTGATGAAGTGCGAGCCGGTCTTTGAACTCATCGAGAAGCTCCAGTCGGAGCGTCACTACGACGAGGTGATCTACACCTCGCCCGACGGAGTGCAGTATAACCAGCACGAGGCCAACCGCCTCTCGATGCTGGAGAACATCATCATCCTCTGCGGCCACTACAAGGGCATCGACCACCGCATCCGCGAACACCTCATCACGCGCGAGATCTCGATCGGCGACTATGTACTGACGGGTGGCGAGCTGGCCGCCTGTATCATAGCCGATTCGGTGGTGCGCCTGCTGCCTGGAGCCATCGGCGACGAGGCGTCGGCTTTGACCGACTCGTTCCAGGACAACCTGCTGGCACCCCCGATCTACACCCGCCCGGCCGAGTTCCGCGGATGGAAGGTCCCCGATGTGCTGCTGTCGGGTAATTTTGCCGAGATCGAGAAGTGGCAGGACGAACAAGCCTATGCACGTACCAAGGCCCTGCGCCCCGATCTACTGGACGAGGATTAATTATTATTTGGGAAGAGCATTATGCGTTATTATCTTATAGCCGGAGAGCCTTCGGGCGACCTCCACGGGTCGAACCTCATCCGCGGTCTGAAGACCGCCGATCCCGAGGCTGAATTCCGCTTCTGGGGCGGTGACATGATGGCCGAGGCGGGCGGTAGCGAGAACCTCCGCAAACACTACCGCGAGACCTCGTTCTTCGGCATCGTCCAGGTGCTGAAGAACCTGGGGACGATCCGCCGCCAGATGAAGGAGTGCCAGTCCGATGTCGCGGCCTATCGGCCCGATGTGCTGATTCTGATCGACTACCCGGGTTTCAACATGAAGATGGCTCGCTGGGCCAAGGAGCACGGCATCCGCACCTATTACTACATCGCCCCCAAGGTGTGGGCCTGGAGGGAGTGGCGCGTGAAGTCGATCCGCAAATACGTCGACCGCCTGTTCATCATCTTCCCTTTCGAGCAGGAGTACTTTTCGAGCAAGGGCATCATGCCCGTCTTCGAGGGCAACCCCCTGGTCGATGCCATCGAAAAACGCCGAGGGGAGCTTCCGTCGGGCGAGGAGTTCCGCCGCCGCAACGGCCTGGATTCTCGTCCGATCATCGCCCTTCTGGCGGGTAGCCGCCGCGGTGAGATCCGCGACAACCTCCCGCTCATGGCCCTGCTTAGCCGCAAGTTCCCCGATCACCAGTTCGTGGTGGCTGGTGTGCCCTGGATCGAGCGGGAACTCTACGATCAGTATATGGCCGGAAGCGACATCCGCTATGTCTGCGATCAGACCTACGAGACCCTCTCGGTGGCCGAGGCGGCCGTCGTGACGTCGGGTACGGCCACGCTGGAGACCGCCCTGCTGGGTATTCCCGAGGTGGTGGTCTACCGTACACTGTGGTTCCAGGTCAAGTTGCAGCCCTATGTGCTGAATGTGAAATGGGTGTCGCTGGTCAACCTCAACCTCCGCCGCGAGGCCGTGGCCGAGATCATCCAGTCGGATCTGGACATCACGCGTGCCGAGCGCGAGTTGCGGGCCATCATCAAGGGCGGCGAAAAACGCGGACGGATGCTGGCCGACTTCGAGGAACTCGGACGCATCATCGGCCGCAAGGGCGTTGCCGACCGCTTCGCCCGCCGCATGACCGCATTTTTGAAGGAGGATCTGAAAAAACAATAATTTAGCGGACGTCCTCTCGCCCCACGAGGGTGTGAAACCGTCCCAAGACCAAAGCAATGAAGATAATCTGCATCGGCCGCAACTACGCGGCCCATTCCGAAGAACTGGACCGCCTGACGGGCGGGGCGGCTCCCGAGGGAGAACCCGTGTGGTTCCTCAAACCCGACACCGCCCTGCTGCGCAACAACGATCCGTTCTATATCCCCTCCTTTTCGCAGGAGGTGCACTACGAGTGCGAGCTGGTCGTGAAGATCAACCGCGTGGGCAAATCCATCTCCGAACGCTTCGCCCGCCGCTACTACGACGAGGTGGGCCTCGGCATCGACTTCACGGCCCGCGACCTTCAGCGTGAGGCCGTGGACAAGGGACTCCCCTGGGAGCGTTGCAAGGCCTTTGACCATTCGGCCGCCCTGTCGCCCGAATTTGTCCGCTTGGAGGGCTTGGGGGGGAATGTTCAAAATCTGGAGTTTACGCTCGACATCAACGGCGAACGCCGCCAGGTGGGGCGCACCTCCGAGATGCTCTTCTCGGTCGATCAAATCATTGCTTGCCTGTCGCAGTATATGACCCTCAAGATCGGCGATCTGATCTATACGGGTACACCCGCAGGGGTCGGTCCTGTGCATCCGGGCGATACGCTGTCGGCCTCGATCGGCGACCGCGAATTATTGAATTTCGACATCCGATAGGATTGGCTTATATAACGGAAAGATATGTTGCTTAAAGATAAACTGGCCTCTTGCAGACTGTTGCTGGCCTCCCAGTCGCCGCGTCGCAGGGAACTGATCTCGGGATGCGGCCTGCCCTTCGAGTTGGCCCCGAAATACGAATGTGAGGAGAAATATCCGTCGGATCTTCCCGCGGGGGAGGTGGCACTCTACCTCTCGCGTCTCAAGAGCGAGGCTTATCCCTTCGCTTTGGCCGATCGGGAGATCCTGCTTACGGCCGATACGACGGTGATCCTCGGCGATCGCGTTTTGGGTAAGCCCCACAGCCGCGAGGAGGCCGTGGAGATGCTCCGAAGCCTCTCGGGCCGTAGCCATTCGGTGGTGACGGGTGTCACGCTCCGCACGGCGTCCCGGATGGAATCGTTTGCGGTCGAGAGCCGCGTGAGGTTCCGCGAACTGACCTCGGAAGAGGTGGATTACTACATCGATAACTTCCGTCCCTACGACAAGGCGGGTGCTTACGGCATCCAGGAATGGATCGGCTATGCCGCCATCGAACGCATCGAAGGATCGTTCTACAACGTCATGGGACTCCCCATTCAGAAATTATATACCGAACTTAATAAATTCTTGAATTCATGAAAAGGATCTTCGTAACCCTGATGACCCTGCTGCTCTCGCTGCCCGTGTGGGCCGACGAGGGAATGTGGCTCCCGAGTCTGATCGGCGAGCGTATCGGCGATATGCAGAAGAAAGGCTTCCGCCTGACGGCCGATGACATTTATTCGATCAACCAAGCCTCGATGAAGGATGCCGTGGTACTCTTCGACGGAGGATGCACCGGCGAGTTGGTCTCGGCCGAGGGATTGCTGCTGACCAACCACCACTGCGGTTACGGTGCGATCCAGTCCCACTCGACCGTCGAGCATGACTACCTGACCCACGGATTCTGGGCCCGTACCCATGCCGAGGAGCTGCCCAACAAGGACCTTTCGGTGTGTTTCCTGGTGCGTATGGAGGACATCACCGAGCGTTTGGCTGCGGGCGAGGATCGCGAGGAGATCATCCGTGCCGCCTGCGAGGAGGGCGTGGGCTATCATGCCGCCATCGAGCAGATGTACTACGGCAACCAGCAGTTCCTGTTCGTCTACGAGCAGTTCGACGACGTGCGCCTGGTGGGTACGCCCCCCTCGTCGATCGGCAAGTTCGGCGGCGACACCGACAACTGGATCTGGCCGCGCCACACGGGCGACTTCTCGGTGTTCCGCATCTACGCCTCGAAGGACAACAAACCCGCGGCATACAGCCCCGACAATGTGCCCTACCGTCCCAAACGCTTCCTCCCGATCTCGACCCGCGGTGTGCGTGAGGGCGATTTCACGATGATCTACGGATTCCCGGGCAACACCCAGGAGTATATCCTCTCGGATGCCATCTCCTACATCGCCGAGCGTTCCGATCCGGCCAAGATCGCCATCCGCACGGGCCGTCTCGACATCATGGCCCGCGCCCAGGCTTCGGATCCCGCCCTGCGCATCCACTATGCCGCCAAGCATGCCTCGGTGGCCAACGCCTGGAAGAAATGGCAGGGCGAGGTGCTGGGCATCACGCGCCGCAAGACCGTCTCCTCGAAGCGCATCTACGAGCAGCAGTTCGGCGCCTGGGCGCAGTCGCATCCTGAGTACAGCACGATCCTCGCCGACCTCAGAGGCGAGTACAGCCGTATCATGGACGCATACTTTGCCCGTGAGATCATCTTCGAGACCCTCGCCTCGCTGCCCTACTCCTACTCGGAGGAGGAGCGCGCAGAGGATTGCTTCTCGCACCGCGAGCCAACCGAGCGCGAGTTGTTCCACTACCTGTTTGCGGAGTACGACAAGCGTTGTCCGCAGGATTACCGCGTGGAGGCATTCACCGAGGGTGTGGGCGAGTGTGGATCCACGGATGCCTATGCCGACAAGGTGTTCGACGAACTGTGGACCAGGAGCGACACCCTCTCGTCGCGCAAACTGCTTGCGAGCGTCAAGGAGCGTCTGGGAGCCATTGTCGATAGCCTGGGTACGAAGTCGTTGCGCAATCTCAACAGCAAGCGTCTGAACGAGCTTTACACCATATATATAAAGGGTCTGCGCGAGTGGGACGATGCCCGCGCCTTCTACCCCGATGCCAACCTCACGCTGCGTGTGGCCTATGGTTCGATCCGCGGATATGAGTATGCCGACGGCGAGTATCACATCCCGCAGACCACCCTGGAGGGCATCATGGCCAAGGACAACCAGGAGGTCTACGACTACAACATCCCGCAGGCCCTGCGCGACGTCCATGCCCGCAAGGACTACGGACGTTGGGGCAGCCGCGTGAACGGCAAGCTCACCGTTCCGGTCTGCTTCCTGGCCACGAACCACACGACGGGCGGAAACTCTGGATCGCCGGTGATCAACGGCAACGGCGAGCTGGTGGGCATCAACTTCGACCGCACGTGGCGTTCGACGATGAGCGACATCGAGTTCGATCCCTCGATCTGCCGTAATATCGCCGTCGATATCCGCTATGTGCTGATGGTGATCGACCGCATCGGCAATGCTTCCTATCTGATCGACGAGATGGAGTTGAGATAGGCTTGCCGATTCTTCCCGATTTTGAAATACGGACCGGCCGGGTGACAGGATGTGTCGCCCGGCCGGTTTTTTTTGTGGAACGGGTGGAGGCGGAGGTGTGCGGTTGGGGAATCTTCGGTGGGGGCTTTCGGTGCGGGGCGAGGACTTGGGACGGAGTTTGATTGGAGGAGGTGTGGTGTTCGGGGATGTGGAGTCTGTTTGTGGGGCGATTCCCGCGGAGGCGGAGGGCATCGGGCGGAAGGCCGAACGGGGCTTTTGAGGGGATGGAAAAGGCTTCGGATCGGAAATTTGGAGGTGATTTGTAAAAAAACAGAGAATATAGCCCGAAAAATTTGGTGGATTAAAATATAAGAATTACATTTGCACACTCGAAAACCGAAAGGCATAAAAAGCCCAGGTGGTGAAATTGGTAGACACGCTACTTTGAGGGGGTAGTGAACAATTACGTTCGTGCAAGTTCGAGTCTTGTCCTGGGCACGAAGAAACGGCTTGGAAGAAATTCCGAGCCGTTTTTGTTTTTGTATCTCTCCGCTGTCTTTTTTTTGTATCCTTCCGCGGTCGCGAGGCGTTCCGCTATGCTGCCTGCACATTTTTATGGCGGAAAATCCTTATCGGAAAAGCCGTGGTGGAAAATCCGTAGCGGGAATCTGAGTCGGAAATCTATGGTGAAAAATTCGTGGCGGAAAATCCTATATCAGGAAAATCGGCCCTCATTGCCGCATACTTCCTTTTGTCGTAAATCCTCCTCCGGGGATTCTCCTCTGCCGTAAGTCTTCTGTCCTTACCGCAAATTGCCTCCCCTGCTTGTGCCCTTCAACTCTGCGGCGGAGCGTTTTTCGACTTTGTGGGATGTGGGGCTTTCCGCTGAAAGGTCTCGCCTGCGGTGTCGGATGCCGTTTCTGCTTTTGCTCCCGCAAAGCGGTCTTGTCGGAGGGGAACGCTCTACCCTGCGAACCGCTCACGGGTGTTCTTGATTGCGGCCGGGCTGCCAGCTACGCTTTTCGCGATCGGGAGGCCGGATCTGTCGGGTGCGAGCGGATGTCCGCATCGGCACGGGCGGAGGTGTGTTGCGGCCTTTACTGGCGTATATGAATGAAGATGATATTGTTATTACAACGGGCAGCCCGACAAAGGGGTGCCCGTTGTAATATGGGAATATGTGGGGTCATTCGTCCGAATGCCAGGTGCGGGGATTCCCTCCATTTAGGGAGTGACATCCGAAAAACCGGGAAAAATACCCGAAAATGCACCTTCACCGATTGCTCCGACTTCCAGCACTTTCGGCTACCGCCCCATTTCCGGTCGTCTTATAATTTCAGCACGAATTTGGCCTGCACGCTGTACTCCAGCTTCAGATTCTTGAACTCCAGGGCAGGTTCGTCCTCTGTGGCCTCCTCCACGGCTCCGTCGGCATAGGCCTTGGCGCGCGATACGGCCATGTTGTTGTAGAAACGCGGGGTGACGTCGTAGTTCGAGTCATAGATGTAGAAACACGGGCCGATTTTCTGACCGATGGCCTCGGCCAGTTGTGTGGCGCATTCCCGGGCGTTGATGATCGCCTCGCGGCGCACCTCGCTCTTGAGCTGCTCGATGTCGGAGTGTCCGACCTTGAGGATCGACACATTGGAGATATCCAGATCGTTGAGCGCCTGCCATACGCGCGTGACATCGGCGGCGGAGTTCAGGCGGAGCTGGTATTTGGCCGTGGCCACCGAGGTCTTTTTCTTGAAGAACTCGCTCGACAGATTGGCGAAGGTCAGTTGTTTCTCGACATCGACCCCCAGTCGCTTGAGCGTCGATACCATCTCCTTCTGCTGCTGCTCGACGGTGATCTTGCCCTTCGAGTCGCGCTCGTTGATGACGATCATCAGATCGAATTCGTTGGGTGTGATCATCCGCTCGGCGCGTCCGTTGACCTGGACGTTCGGCTGAAACTCTTCATTGTTGTTTTGGGCCGCGAGCGAAAGGGTCATCGTCAGGGCGGCAAACATAAAAATCAATCGTTTCATATCTTTTTGTTTTTTAGGGATAACCGTACAAATTAAACGCCAATAACGTAAAATTAGTATTCTTTTTCGGATTTTTTGAATTTCGATCCGTATTTTTGCACCCGATTCCGAAGCGTGGGCATTTCGGGGCGAAGATCTGCCGAAAAGTAAAAGATTCCGCCCCTTTTGGAATAGATTTTGGATAATGTAAAGCGGCGTATCTGCTTGATTGTGAAAAAAAGCGAACAGGCACGGTCGGTTTTTGAAAATTTTACTATCTTTGTAGTTCACACCTCAGAAAAGGAGTTATGGAAAAGCAGTTAAGTTTCAAGTACGAACATTGCGACCACCTTTCGGAACTTTCCGAGTCGGATCGCGAAGTGGTCGCCGAGGCCCGCAAGGCCACGGCCAAGGCCCATGCACCCTATTCCCACTTCCACGTAGGAGCGGCTGCCCGCCTGCGTAGCGGCAAGATCCTTTCGGCCAGCAATTTCGAGAGCGAGGTCTACCCCGCCGGATTGTGCGCCGAGCGTTCTCTGCTCTTTTATCTGGAGGCCAACTATGCCGATGACCCGATCGAGGTCCTGGCCATCGCCTCCGATCCTGCGGAGCGCGAGTGCTACCCCTGCGGACAGTGCCGCCAGGTGCTGGTCGACGTCGAACGCCGCCAGGGAAGCCCCTTCCGGGTGATCATGAGCAGCCGGGATACGGCCACCATGGTCGATTCGGCCACCCTGCTGCTGCCCTTTACCTTTGTATTATAAACGATTGAGAACGATACAGGATGTTTTCACCCGAAGATATACTCTATGAAGACAACCACCTGATGGTGGTCAACAAACACTGCGGCGATCTGGTGCAGCCCGATCCGTCGGGATGCTCCGCACTGGAGGATCAGATCAAGGCCTACATCAAGCAGCGCGATTCGAAACCCGGGGCGGTGTTTCTGGGTGTGGTTCACCGTATAGACCGTCCGGTGAGCGGTGCAGTGGTCTTTGCCAAGACCTCCAAGGCGTTGACCCGTCTGAACGAGATGATCCGCGAGGGCCGCATCCACAAGACCTACTGGGCCCTGACCGAGGAGCGTCCCGAACCCGAATCGGGGGCGTTGACCCACTACATCGTGCGCGATGCGCGCACCAACCGCTCGCGTGCCTACAACGCCCCCAAGGGCGACTGCCGCGAGGCTCGGCTCAACTACAAGACCCTTGGTGCTTCGGTCCACTACACCCTGGTCGAGGTCGAACTGCTGACGGGACGCCACCACCAGATCCGCGCCCAGCTCTCGAAGATCGGATGCCCGATCCGCGGCGATCTGAAATACGGGGCCAAACGCTCGAATCCCGACGGAGGCATCTCGCTGCATTCGCGTCGTGTGGAGTTTGAGCATCCGGTGCGCCGCGAACCCGTGGCCGTGACGGCTCCCGTGCCGAAGGGCGATAACCTCTGGGCTACATTCAAGGACTTCTAACCTACACGGAATCATGCGTATATTGATCCAACGGGTAACCCGTGCATCGGTTACCATCGACTCCGAAGTCAAATCCCGCATCGGTCACGGAATGCTGGTCCTGCTGGGTGTGGGCAAGGAAGATACCGACGAGGATATCGAATATCTGGCCGGCAAGCTGAGCCGATTGAGAATCTTCGACGACGAGGCCGGGGTGATGAACCTCGACATCAACCAGGTCGGGGGCGAGGTGCTGGTCGTGAGCCAGTTCACGCTGATGGCCTCCACGCGCAAGGGCAACCGCCCCTCCTATGTGAAGGCGGCGCCCGAAGCCGTCTCGAAACCCCTCTACGAGCGTTTTACGCGCCGTGTGGGCGAGTTGTTGGGCCGCGAGGTGCCGACCGGAGAGTTTGGCGCCGACATGAAGGTGGAGCTGGTGAACGACGGTCCGGTGACCATCTGGATCGACTCGAAGAACCGATAGACAAAAACAATGGAAGTTGAAAAACAAATCAAATTTTTAATATATGAGAAAATTATTCATTTCATGGCTTTTTATCGCCGCCGCACTCTTCGTGTCGTGTAGCGACGATAATACCACGCCCGATGCAGACTGGTTCGGCCCGGCTCAGACCGAGAACGTGACCGGAACATCGGCTTATGTGATTTGCCCGACGAATTTCGCCCAGGGCGTATTGACCGCAGAGAATGCGGGTGTGAGCTATGCTCCCGTGAAGGAGGACGGTTCGCTGGGTGAGTCGAGGGACTCGGAGGATTGCCAGATCATCGGCGGCAAGACGATCAAGGCCCGTCTGACGCATCTGACGCCCAACACGACCTATCAGGCCAACCCCTTCCTCCGAATGAGCAACTCGCGCATTCAGGGTGCCGCCTTCACCTTCAAGACCAAGGAGGTCGCTCCCGGTGAGATCGTGTTTGAGATCACGAGCAAGAACCCCATGGAGCTGTCGGGTGATGCTGCCTCTTATGAGATTCTCTACGATGTGGTGAACCCCGTGGGCGATCTTCTGCCCAAGGTTCAGGTAGCCGCCGGTGGCGAGTGGGTCGAGCAGATCGACAACTCGAAATTCGGCAAGATCGCTTTCCACGTGACGGAGAATACCGTCGAGGAGCGTTCGACCGTCCTGGAGATCACCTATGCCGATCTTGAGCCGCAGAAGGTGACGGTAAAACAGGCCGTCAAGGGCGAGACCCCGGGTCCCGTGGGTGACGCCATCTATGCCAACAACTTCGACAAGGCCGATGCCGTGAAGGGCGACAAGGGCTGGCCCTATCTGGATCAGACCGATGTATGGCAGAACCAGACCGGTTCGGGAGCCTCGACCGTGTCCTATGAGTCGAAGAGCGTTTCGGTACGCCAGTCGGGCAAGTTGAGCGGCGGTTACACGGGTGCTTCGGCCCACAACAAGATCTTCTTCGGAAGCATGCCCAACGAGTTCGTGATCAAGGACATCACGCTGCCCGCCGGCAAGAAGAACTTCCGCCTGACGTTCGGCGGAAACTACTACGATTTCAGCGCCAAGTCGAACACGTTCGACGTCAGCAAGATGCCCATCCGGCTCGGCAACGGTACGGGTTGGTCGGGTAATATCACCTATACGAAGATCGAGGGCAGCGACGAGGTAGATCCCTACTGGACGCTCTTTGCCGCCGACTTCACCCTTCCCGAGGGCACCAAGACCCTGTCGATCAAGTTCTCGGCCGAGCAGGCTTCGGTATTTGCCATCGATGACGTGGTTCTGGCCGAGGGTCAGGGCGGTCAGGCCATCTCGTTCGACGGATCGGTTGATCCCGAACCCGAGCCCGAGCCCACGCCCGGTAATTCGATTGCCGACATCATCAAGGGCGGAGAGGGTCAGGCCGTATCGGTCGAGGCCCAGATCGTTGCCAAGCACA
>JAHHQK010000025.1 GCA_020026435.1 Alistipes sp.
CGACATCGACACGGCGCAGCGTGTCGCAGAAGACCGGATGGTGATACTTTACATAGCCCCAGACGCGGCAGAGCGTTTCGAGATTTCCGACGGCACGGGGATCCTTCAGATCCTCCGCCGTGAGGTTGAATCCGGAGGAGGCGGGGACAGGGACGGGAGGTTGCTGGGCCTGCATGACGGGTGTAACGCACAACAGACAAAGCAGAATACAGGAAATACGAAATAATGGTCTCATTTTACTTATTATTGTACAGGCAGATGTAATACAGCATGGTCATTGTGCTTAATCCAAAAACGGATATACCTTCCAATAAATTGTATTCTTCATAATGTTTCCCATCCTTGGGGTTATACGACTTATAACCAATCTTTGAATTACTGAAATTGATAAAAGATTTATGTATAAAAAGTGTGTATTGATGATATTTATCAAATTAAATGCGGCTAAACTTTTAATGGACAAATATCGTATGCACAACCTACAGGCAATATCGCAAAATCTCCAAACATCTGCAAGCAAGTCGCCGGTAATTTATAGACGGGAGATTACTTCGTTCTCGTGTAATAGAACCCGGGAAAGGTTGGCCGCTCCTAAAGGATGTGGAGGCGAGGAGGCCTAAGAGGGTCGAAGAGTTCCTCGGAGAAGGTCGGAAGAGACCGGAGAAAGACCCGGAAAAACAGAAGCCTTGTAAACGCTTTGTTTACAAGGCTTTTTGTTTTGGGGTTGTCTGCCTGAGAAAGCAAAAGACTGCCGGATTCGGGGCGGGTTGCATTTCAGTCCTGTCGGAGCTTGTTCCTGCGCCGTAGCTTCCATCCGCTCCACAGGATCCACACAATGGCAAGTCCGGTGAAGAAGACAAACACATAGGTAGCGGCGGTGCCGATGTAGATTCGTCCGTTATGCACCTCCAGAGCAAGGTTCCAGAGCGACATGGGCAGCATGGCAAGGTATTCCGGCTGGGGAAGCGCGGCCGTTCCGTCGGAATACTCCACGGCAAACGCTTCGTCGCCCAGGTCGGCACTGAAACCGGATATGGCTCTTTTGCCGAATGGTGGGCCGACCTCGCATTCGGGCGCTTCGCCCGTAAACCAGTCGGTGACCGTGTCGTGAGCCCGGTCCCACACAAACAGGCCGCTGAAAGATCCGCAAAGCCATCGGCCCTGGGCGTCTTGCTGCCATACGTTCAACCCCATCACGCTGACAGGCGGCGTATGCTCCAGCTTTTGGGGAACGCCGTCAATCGATTTTAGGGTGTAGAAGCCCTCGGATGTGGATAGCAGCCACTCGCCGCAGGCCGCATCGTAGCGTATCATGCGCAGTTTGTCGTTCCACGGATTGGGGCTGTCGAGGGAGCTGCCGGGCAGGGCGGGCGTGGTGCATGATGCGAGGGCTATCAGTACGGGAGGGCGCAGGCTCCATCCTGTTGCGGCGATGAGCAGGGTCAGGACAAGGGTCATGCGCCCGATCTTGTCGTGCCACAACAGCGAAAGGCGGGTCCAGCGTGCCGCCGTGGTCGCAGTCCGGCCCTGGCTGCGTCTGCGCTGCATGTATTCGGGCAACAGCCAGCAGAGGATACCCGTCGCACAGAGCAGCATCAGAATCACAGCTACGGCATCCATGACGAGTTTGCCCGGCAGGCCGAACAATTCGCCCGTGTGCAGCATCCACACCGTGCGGAACAGGGAGATTCGGCCCTCGTAGTCCGTTGGGGCCTGCAGCCGGATCTTCCGGAATCGGTCGCAGGATCGCTCCGCGACATAGAGGTGCGAACGCCCCAGCACCACCAGCGTATCTCCCCGGCAAGTCATGTCCGTAAGCATCTCGCCGTCGCCCTCGGGAAGCGAAACATGCTGCCAGCCGGCATTGATGTCGTGGCGGTAGAGTCCGAACGGGCTGAGCGCATAGAGGCGGCTGTCCGCCGTCTGGATTGCGGCGCGTATTTGTCGGCTGTCGGCGCCCTGGGGAAGCCCCGGGTTGAAGTCCGCAAATGCGGAGGCCGAAGAGTCCGTTTGCCAGAGGCCGCCCGTTCCGTAGACCAACACACGGCGCCCGCGGTCATTGTCCGTATAGGACAATGTGCCGCGCAGCAATCCGTTGTTCCAGCGTCTGTATTCGTAACGGGACGGCAGCCACTTGCGGCTGATGTCGATCTCCCGGACGGCTTCCCGATGGTTCAGGACGATGCCCGACAGGCAGAACATCATCAGGAAAAAGCTGAAGACAATACCCAGCCACTTATGATGTTTTCTCCAGGTTGCCCGTTTCATGGCGATGCGTTCCGTTTCTTGCGTAATGGTTATAGAGAAGACCGGATGCCGTAGCCAGAAAGGACAGGCCGATGATGACCAGCTGATCGATGTGCGCCAGGGGCGCCGACCACAAGCCTTCGAGCAGGTGGATGCGGTCGAAGACCTCCACGGCGATCCAGAAAATGATGACCGTAGCGAAACCGTAGCGCAGGCTGATGCCCCAGGAGGCATAACGCAGCAGGCGGGCAAACATGAACAGCGAGCCAATCAGTCCCAGCATCCCCACAAGCAGTGTGATCGGATGGTGGTCGCCCAGGAAGCGTTCGTCGTAGCAGAACATCAGGGTGAGGTAGCACGTCCACAGCATCGTCATCACTTCCATAAAGGCAACAATGCTGGTGTGCCGCGTCATTGGCCGCGCTGCGATCTCCTTCTTGTGCCTGCCGAAGAACCGACGCTGCCACCAGTTCAGGAAGTTGCAGCCGTTGGCCGTGCAGAACAGGTACAGCAGCATCACCATAGCCCAGAAACCGAAGGTCGCCGGAAGGATCAGGTACTCCGGGCGGCTGACGATCTCGCCGGTCACGGGATCGAGCTGCGCCCGGGTGCCGAAGCGTTCGGCATAATACATGAACAGAAAATCGATGGCTCCCATCCAGTAGAACATGCCGCCGAACAGGCCCAGCAGGCTCTGGCGGACGTCTCCCTTTACGAATACCCCCGCGACGACCAGTCCCAGACCGACCAGTCCCATGCCCATTCCGGCATAGAACTGCTCCACTCCCGTAGTCCCGTCCTTCAGCAGGCGCGCGAGGATATGTGTAAGGGGCATTGCCGCCAGAGTCACCGCAATGGACACTGTCGCCTTGACCCAGTGCACGGGTTTTCCGGTTGTCTTCCGGTTTCCTATCCTCTTCATTCGGATACAACCGTTTTCTTCCTGGCCGCCACATACCAGAGATAGAAGGCCAATATCACAAACACCATCAGGATGATTCCCATCTCCGCAACGTGGTTGAGCGGGTCTGTCCATATTTCGCTGAAGAGGTCCATGCGGCCCAGAATCTCCACCGGAGTCCAGAAAACAATGACCGTAGCGATGGACATGCGGATATTGGGCCCCCACGAAGCGATGCGCAGCTGCTTGGCGAAGATGAAGAACGAGCCGATCAGGCAGCCCAGGCCCACAAACGCCGTCACGAGATGATTCTCGCCCAGGAATACATCGTCGTAGCAGAACATCAGCAGCAGGTAGGAAGCCCACAGAATCATCATCAGCTCCATGAAGGTGACGATGCTCGTATGGCGTGTCATGGGGCGTGCGGCGATCTCGTGCTTCCGCCCCCGGAACAGCAGACGCTGCCACCAGTTGATGAAGTTGCAGCCGTTGCGCGTGCTGAACAGATACATCACCATCACCATCATCCAGAATCCGAAGGAGGCCGGAAGGATCAGGTACTCGGGGCGGGTCACGATCTCGCCCGTCGCGGGGTCGAGTTCCGGCTGTGTGCCGAAGCGGTTGGCAAAATACATAAACAGGAATTCAACCCATCCGGTCCAGAAGAGCAGGCCGCCGAACAGCCCCCACAGGGTCTGGCGCGTATCTCCCTTGGCAAAGACGCCCGCAATGACCATCAGCATACCGACGGCCCCCATGGCAAATGCGGAATAATGCAGCGTGGTCTCGTCCATAAAATGTTCCATCAGGATCATCACGGCATGACCGAGCGGCATGGTAAACAGGACCATCAGAAATGAAGCGGAGGCTTTCCACCAGTATCTTTTTGCTTTTTCCATATCTTTTTTCTTATTTCAATTCGTCGCAATAATAGCTGATTCTTCCGCCTTCGTCACCAATCTCCACGTTGGCGTTGTACCAGCTGATAATCTGTATTTTAAAGTAGCGTTTCCCGTCGGCCGTACGCACCACATAGGTGTGTAACGACGGAGTATATACGGGAGGTGGTCCGGCAAACGTCATCGCCTTGGCCAGCAGCGGATTGGCATTCGTTTTGGTCCTTTGCGGTCCGTTGTTCGGGTCGAACCAGGGGTTGGAATTAAAATCCAGTCCGTTTTCCACCAGATAGTGGTTCCAGTCGTTCTGAGACATGGTCACGCTGACCTCGCCATTGTCAACCGTCCACTCCAGATCCGTCGGCAACTGAGCAACGCTCGTCCATTTGTCGTATGCGCCGTATCCCAGGTCGGCGGCGCCTCCACGACCTATTCCGCTCGTTCCGCTGTTGGTTCGCAGCACATAGCCGCAGAAGGCCAGATCCCAGTCCGTGCGGTTGAACTGTTTGCCTTCCTGGATATCCATATTCACCTTCTGGGCATTGAACATCTGCCCGGTGCGCAGGTTGAAATAGATCCAGTCGTTCGTCACTCCGGTGGAATAGCCCGACTTGCGCGGCAGGGTCTTCCCGGTGAAAGGCCGTATGTCGTCATAGTCCACACACGAGGACAGGAGCAGGCAACCCAACACCAAAGTTATTGTTTTTATGTCAAAACCTTTCATTTCCGTTTCTTCAAAGCGTTAATCACATCGTCAAGCATGAACTCCAGCTGCACCCACCCGTTGATTCCGGCAGTGGCCGGGACGTTGAACATGGTAATGCCTGACCCGAGGGTTTTCGGCACGTAGTTGAACAGGTTGTCCAGCCCGAAGGTCAGCTTCACCTTGTTCCAGAACGTCTGCGACACGGACAGGTTGCACAGCACATAAGAAGGCAGGTCGCAGCGGAAATAGGCGTCATAGCTCTTGCTGTCCTCTTCCACGAACACGCGATCCTGCACGTCGAACTTCTTGCCTCCCATATAGGAGGCGCTGAACACCGCGTTCAGCCGGTAGTTCTTCCGCGTGAACTTGTAGTCCAGGCTGGCGGTGGCGGCATGGGGAGAAGTGGTGTTGACCTGCACGCCCTGGTTCTTGCTCACATCGACAAAACTGTAGGTTCCATTCAGCGTCAGGCAGTCCAGCGCACGCCAGCGCAACAGGGCTTCGACTCCCAGCAGGCGTTGCCTGTTCAGGTTGGTGTACTCGAAGTTGTACTGCATGTCGTAGACGCGCCACACGCCCTCGATCTTGTCGCGGAAATAGTTGCCGTAGGCCGTGGCGGACACGAACAGGCGGTCGTTGCTATACTCCGCACCGAGCGAAAAGTAATTGTTCTTCTCCGGCTGCATATTCTCGTTGCCGCGGATCATGAACATCCCCAGGTGGTCCCAATTGAAGAAGAGTTCCTTGATGCTCGGCGAGCGGTAGCCCATCGAATAGTTGGCGCGGAGGCTCCAATGCTCGTCGGGCGAATACTTGGCGGCCACCTTGGGCATCGCCATGAATCCGAAAGCCCGCGAAAAGTTGGTGCGGATTCCGGCAGAGACCATCCATCGGGGATTGATGGTCCATTCGTCCTGAAGAAAATACTCCGTCTCTTTCAAGGCTCGGGTTTTCAGGTCGTGGTTGGCATTGCCCGAGAAACGGTCGCTGGTCAGTTCGTCCGACGTGTGTTCGATGCCGAAAATCAGGCTGTGGCCGTCGAAATAGTCGCTTGTAATGGTCAGGCGGGGCTGCCAGATGCTGCTCTCGTAATCCTTTCGGCGGGTGTTGATGCGTTCGTGGCGCTTGTAGCGGTTGTAGAAGTCGGAATGAAAGCTTCCGGTCACGCTGAACCAGTCCTTTACGCGGTAAGTCACCTTGGCTCCGGCATTCCATTCGTTCGCCTGGCTGAAGGTCATGTCCTGTATCAGGTCGTAGGTGTTCATAAAGAACCCTCCGCCATAGATCAGCACGGACAAGCCCGGCAGCGGGTCGTAATACACCTTCTGCGACATCGTGATGTGCTCCTTGCCCTCGATGCCCATCGGCGGGCGGGCTGCGGCACTGATCACCGTAATGTCATGGGGCAAAAAGGGGTTGGCCTCCTGCGTGTAGACCTTCTTGTCGTTCTCGGCCTGATACATGTAGAAGGCGTCGGTGGAACTGTACCATACGTCGGTCTGCGAGGTTACCTTGCCCGCATTGAAGCCCGCGGAAACCCAGCCTTGCAGGTTGGGACGGTCGGCATTCTGCTCGAACATGTACAGGAAGTCGCTTGGCTGCGGATTCTTGTAGTTGCGTTCGTTCATCTGCCCGTAGCGCACTCCGGCGTCGATCGACAGCGGTTTGAACGTCTTTTTGGTGATCAGGTTGATGACAGCTCCCGCCGCGCGGCTTCCGTAGAGGGTGGAGCTGGCGCCCTTCACGATCTCGATGCGGTCGATGGCGTGGAGGTTGAAGCGTTCATAATCCAGGTTGCCCGCCATGTCGCCCGTCATGCGTTCGCCGTCCATCAGAAACAGCACGTGGCGGGCATCCAGTCCCTGCATCGAGATTTCGTTGCCGAAGCCCACTTTCTGGATGTTCAGTCCGGGGGTCTCCTGCTGGAGCGCCTGCTGCAGATTGGCATATCCGGCATCAACCAGCTGCTTGCCGCCCAAGACCTGCGTGGTGATGGGGGAAAGTTTGAGGGGACGGGCCGAGCGTGAACCCGTCACGACCACTTCGTTCAGACCCAACGCATCCTCTTCCATATAGACGGTCTTTTCTGTTTCGGAAGCTCCTACCTTTCCTGTCTGCGGCACAAAACTGATGTATGTCACCTTATAGTAGCAACTGCCTTTCGCGGCGAGTTCCAGCACGGCCTGTCCGTCCAAATTCGTGATGGCGTGCATCGCGTTCCTCAGTTCCGGATTGTCGGCATAGGTCACATTGGCGGCTATAACCGGCAGCTCCGTCCCTTTCTCCAGCACCGTCAATCTGAAGATCTGCTGGGCTGCAGCATCCATACAGACACATAGGGCCAGCAGCAGTATGAGGAGTTTAATTTGTTTCATCTATCGGTTCTTTATAACATTAAAAGAAAGGGCACGTTCTGTCCTTGTGCCCTTCCTTCGACAATTCCAAATGGCCCTGTTTAATTCTTCCCCTGCTCTTTCTTCGCTTCTTCGAGGTCTTTCTCATACTGTGCGAATTCTTCGTCGAAGCGGCTAATGCGCGTCTTGTCGATGGTCTGGAGGAAGGTTTCGATACGCACGTTCATCATGTTATAGTCTATGATGAACTCCACTTGCTTGGTGTTCACGTTCAGGAAGCCGGTAACACTGGCTCCGCTTCCCCCCTTGTCACCCTTGGCATTGCTACGGCCGATGGTCACTTTGCCGTCCGTGCCCACAAATTTAACCCAGCCATTACCGGGATACTCGTCCTGTTCCCAATTATTGAGATTCGTGAATTTGGTGGTGCTGCGGAAAGTGATGCCGAAGGGCATGGCTCCCACGGTGAAGTTGTTTAGATTGAGGATCATGCCTCCGTCCTCATTCCACTCGAACTTGAACTTGGTGGGACAACCTCTTTCGAGCAGGGTCTTGTCCACGCCGTTCATGGTTGTGCGGGTGGAAAGCACGATTTCTTCATTGAGTATTTCCTTGGCCTTGGCCAGATATCCTTGAGTCCGAGGATCACCCTGCTTGGAGTCATTGCTTTCGCACGATGTCAGCCCTGCAACGGCCATGAAAAGGAGCATTATATATGTGTAGATTTTCAATTTGTTATTCATTTTTATGTTTGTTAGAGGTTCTTCAATAAGGATAAAGAGTTGGGAAGAAGTACTTGTCGGAATTTCTCCCCGGATCTTTAAATATTACACGATTTTACCATTAAATCAATATTGTCAGTTTCTGGCATACTGCCGAGTGGTGTTTGGCAATGTCCCGTTAAAGACATGATCGCCTACCAATATTTGGGTATTGACACTCACTCGCATTACAATATTTGCTACAAGAGCAACACAAAATAGGATTTTCTTTTTCCATGAAAAATTTAAATTAAGAATTAAACATTATATATAAAAACATTCGTTATTTCCACCAAACGGCTTGTTTCGTTTGTTTTATCAACAAACACCCTCTCTTTGCCAAACGGCCGGCTTTATCCTTTTCGGGAATACGGAGAGTTCGGGCAGGACTTCTGTGGGGATACGCGTTCCGGAAGGCCGGGTGTTCTCGTATTTTTCGCCAAATCATCCAACCGCAGTCCCCCGTCGTTGCAGAACAGGGATCCCCGCTGGGCGAGGATTATCTTCAATTTTCACTATTTATCATCGGCTCCCGACTGTAGGAGAGGCCTTCGTCTTCGTGGCATGACGCACAGCACAAGCCGAGAGCCAATATCGCAGGTGTATAAAATTCAGTCATTTTTGTTCGGGATAAATAGATTTTAAATCGTATCGTAATTTGTTTACAAAGGTCTCATTTTATTTATTGCCGTGCAATACCTAAAATTAGGGTTTATTCGGCACAAATTACAATCCGAGGAGGCTTTTGATCTGCGCGGCAAGATCGTGTCCCGGGGCTGTATTTCGTCTTCAGCGGGGCTGCGTCGGAGAAGAAGGAGGGGCGCAATAGATGTCAGGGGAGTGACAGGTGGGGGGGGCCTCGGAGAGGCCAATAAAAACCCCCGATGTTGCGGGAACAGCGGGGGAGGGTAGCGGGTGTCGTCCTGACGACGACTTGGAATTACTCGTTCTGCAAGGGGAAGACGAACTCTTTTTCAGGGTAGCTGCCCTGGGCCGGAAGGTCGAGGTTCGCATCGGGATGCGTCTTCTTGTACTTGGTGGCCCAGTTCCAAATCATGCTTACATCCTCGGTGATGTTGCCGTCCATGTCGCGCTTCTTGCCGTTGCAAGGATAGTAGAGCAACAGACCTTCATCCTCGGGGTTGACCATCTTCCAAACGTAGTTCTTCACCTGCTGCTCGGTACGGGGCGAATCCCAGAAACGTACCTCGCGGATGTATTGGTTTTTACCCGAAATCCAGAATCCGACCAGCCCGTAAGCTCCCGAACGAATCTCCTGCTCGGCCACCAGACCGCCATTGACATAGATGCGGTGGAATTTACCGTCATAGACGATCGAAATCATGTACCAGGTGTTGGGCTGGGCGGCGAACAGCTTCTTGTCGACATCGATCTGCGACGAACCGGTCTTGATTTGGAACTGGTTGGGATCGATGGTCACGTCACCGAAACGGGTGTAAATCTCGTCGTGGGGACCGGCATTTTCTACCAGCTTGGTGCCGGCAATGGCCATATTGTTCAGGAAGTATTCATCCCGGTTGATCATGAACTCCAGGGTCCAGTAGTCAACCTTGAAATCGTTGGGGAACATCTGCGCATTCTCGGAGCCACTGCCGTTGAACCGAAGTACTTTGGTGCGGGTCAGTTTCTCGAGGATGACAATACCCTCGTTCGAGCCGGGAATGGCCTGTACACTGCCGCCGGAAACCTTGATGGGGAGTGCATACTCGCCCTTGAGCGAAAAGGTGATGTCCTTGAGGACTACAGGGAGGATCTGCTTGGTTACCGATGCCTTAAACTCCATTTCGGAGGGAATATCATACATTTCGGGGGGCAACATCAGATAGGAAGTGCCATTGGCTGCATTGTAGCGGTCAAGTTGTTCCTGGCTACCGGCAGTAAGCGATACGAAGTTATTCGTCTCTTTCTTCTGTGAGAGTCCTATCTTGATATCCTTGAGGTGATACTCCTTGTTTTCCTCGACGAAGATCTGAATAGGACCTTCGGTGTCGATGTAGGCACCCTGGTCTGCCACAAAATCCTCCAAAGGATTGTTGTATAACTCATTTTGACAAGCCGTAAGCGCCATGACTCCGGCTGCCAATGTCATCAATATCTTTTTCATGATTCGTGTTCAAATAGATTTTAACTGTTACTGGAAATTGCCGGGATATTCCTGGTTGCCGACATAGAGTGCCAGGCGCAACCACTTGTATTCGGGGCTGTTCTTGAAGTCGTACTCCATGTGGTAGGTACCCACACCGCCAATACGCTTTCCACTGGGGAGATCCATGCAGGCGTAGTCCAACAACTGTACGGACTGGCTGAGATTGATGTACTTCTTCAAGTCTTCGTTGGCAGGTCGGTAGCCGACCTTACCGCCCTGGCGCCACAATTGCTCGAACTCCACCGTGATGATGGTCTTGCGTTCCCACTCGTCAAGATGGGGATGGTTGATCTTACTCTTCACGGCTTGATGGCTCCCCTCCCAGTATGCCTGGTAGATGTAGTGGTCGAGCATCTTCGATGTTTCGGTATCGGCACAGTAAGGTTCGCCGTCCATTACGAGCAACATGGGGCGGCCGTTGCGTTCGGGAGTCTTCTCGAACGCGTCGAAACGGTCGCGCAGGGTCTTGATGAACCAGTAAGCCTCGGTATTATACTTATCCTCGCCGATAGATGAGCGGCTTGCTGATGTAGCCAGCGAACCGCTGTGACCATAGCCGGGCTCCCAGTCGATATCGAACCCGTCGAGGTTGTACTTCACCACGGTGTCGGCGATGGCATGGGCATAAAGTTTGGCAGCCTCGTTGGCGATATCTTTGAACCCTCCCGTAGCTCCATTTTTCTTGGCCAACTCATGCCAGTAGGTGTTCATGTCTTCGCCTTCGGGAGTGATGGCCGAGCCGATGTCCTGACAAATCCAGCAGAGCAGCGCCTGACCGCCCTTGACATCCTGGAAGAACTTCAGGTCTGCCTTCTGCTCCTTCGAGAGGTTGCCGCGAGTTCCCCACAACGATACGAAATCGACGCTGTCGGGCAGCATCTTCAGGTAGTTTTGTGCATTGGTACCCTTGCCAGTCCAGTTACCGTACCAGCCGAAGCCCTTCACGTGGGGCGAGGGCCGGTACTCCTCGCGCAACTTCTTGTAGAATTCGCGCTGTTTGGGGGTCAGATCCTCTTCCGACTGTGCCTCGATGAGCGGGATATAACGGCTTATCTGCTCCTGCCCGGGGAATGTCTCGCGTTCTATTTCGGTCCAATCCGAGCAGGATACGGCTCCGAGGGACATCATACCGAACAATATATATTGATGCAATTTCATAGTGTCAAGATGATTTAGTGTTTAGTAAGTTGTTAGTTCTGCTTCGGACGGTCGCTACGCACCCACCAGAGTTTGGTGCCGCCTTCGTCGGGACCTCCCAGCAGTTCGGTCACTTTCTGCATGTTGGGGTTGGTCGAGTACTCTTTGGGCGAATAAATAAAACGCTCGGGAGTGCGGATCGACTTGTCGCTATTGATTTTGCGGCTGAAATCCACCAGATTGTTGGCCAGGAAGGGATAGCCTGTACGGCGGTACTCGGTCCAAGCCTCGATGGCGTTGGGGTAGAGTGCCAGGTACTTCTGGGTGATAATCTGCTGCAGGTGTTTTTCCTCGGAACTCTCGCTGCTCCACTTGGGGGATACGTTGCCTTCGTTGATATTCGAGTTATAGTATCCGTAGCCATAAACGTAAGTGGGGTTATCGAAGTCGGTATTCGAGAGCTTGGGAATACGAACATTCTGCTGGTTGAGGTATCTGTTGGCTTCGCCATCGACTCCCCACTCCTTCAACGACATCCTGACTCCCTGTTCGTAGAACGACTGTGCGTCGCCATCGGTCAAGTTGTAAAGAGCAGCCTCGGCCTTGAGGAAGAACGTTTCCGAAGCACGGAACCAGTAGATGGGGCTCTTCGGCTCGAAATTAGGCTTTGATGCGAATTCAGGAGAGTTTTTACCCTCGGCCTTCCCTTCGTTGTTTGAAGGACATACACAGAAAAACTCTTCCCGATTTCTCCACACCCCCTTGGTGTAATACTTTTCGATGCGGGGATCGTTGTAGCCCTTGAGGTAGTGCCAGGCGGTTGCACCCATCCGCTCCTCGTTGTAGTCGATGATGGCGATGAAGGGGTTGAGCAGGGGGAAGGCTCCGGAGTCGCCCAGGCGGGCCTCGTCTTCCATGCTCTCGATGACACCTCCGTTTGCCGGATCGAGTGCCTTTTCGATATACTGGCGTGCCAGCCCCTCATCGACGAAGTGGGTGCGGACGGCAAGGCGCAACATCAGCGAGTTGGCGAACCTGGTCCACTTCTGGGGATCACCGGCGTAAATCATGTCGGCATTGGCCATGATGCGTGCGGTAGCGGCATTGAGGGTCTTCGAAATCTTTTCGAGATCGGCGAGCATCGCCTTGTAGACGGTCTCCTGCGAATCGAGCTTCGGAGCGATGTCTCCGCTGCCGGCATTGGTGTAGACCATGGGGCCGAAAACATCGGTGGTACGCAGCCAGCCGGCGATCTTGATCAGGTCGAAAAGAGCCACGACATTCTGGTCGGCAACATCGGTCGATTCGCGCAGGGGAGCAATGGTGGTCCAGATGCTGTAAAGCTTTGCATAGAGGATCTCCAGCGCGTAGTCCATGCGGTTGGGCTTGAAATCCCAGGTAGCCTCCGTTCCGAAGCCCCAGTTGTTGTTCATGCCGAAGTAGCCGATGTAGCTGCCCGACGACATGACGTCGGTAACACCCAAATCGTTACCCGGACCGGTCGTCTGTGCGGGGCTGCCGATCGGAATGACGTATTTCTGGATTTCGGTCAGCTTGGTCTGATAGAGCAGGGTGCCCAGTTCCTTGTCGGTGACGCCGGTGGTACTCTTGTTGATGTCTTCGAAGTCATCGCAAGAGATGCCTGCAACAGCCACGGCGAGGGCCAAAAAATATTTTGTGATTTTCATGATCTGCTAAGTTTCAGGTTCGTTGTTGTTAGAATGAGAACTTCAGGCTGAAGCCGTAGGTGCGGTTGCTGGGGTTCATGAAGTAGTCGAGCCCCTGACCGTAGGTGCCGGTGGCTGCGGTCAACTCGGGATCGAACGGCGCCTTGTTGTATATCATCCAGAGGTTGGTGCCGTAGAACGACAGGGTGACATTCTTCAGCACGTTGCGGAACCACCGGTTGGGGAAGGTGTAGCCGAAGGTCAGCTCCTGTAGGCGGACGTTGGTCGCCGAATATACGTGGTAGGCGTCCAGACCGTGTACGGTGTCGTAGAAGTCCTTGGGCTCCATCTTGATGTTGCCCAGCATGACGTAGCCCAGGTCGCGGGCGTCGGCCGAAGCCTTCGACACGCCGAAGTAGTCCATGTAGTCCTGGGTGTGGGAGATCGCATGGCCGCCGATGCGGGCCGTGAACAGCGCATTGAGGTGGAAGCCCTTGTAGCTGAAGCCGTTTCTCCAGCCCAGATTCCACTTGGGATTCACGGTGCCGATTTTGTAGGGATCGGTGGTCTCGAGGTTGATTTTCTGACCGGGGGTGTAGGCGATGTAGCCCTCCTCGTCGCGTGCCACGCGGCGCTCGTCGTACATGTCGCCGATCTGACCGCCCTCGCGCAGACGGAAACGGCCCATCTTGATGTCGCTGAGGTCCATGATTTCGCCCGTGACGGGGTTCTTCACGTTCGATGCCAGCTTCTTGATCTCGTTCTTGTTGGTGGTGGCGGTGAAGGTGGTGTTGTAGTTGAACTTGCCCCAGGTCTTGTCAAAGCCCAAAGTCATCTCAAGACCGCAGTTCTGCACGTTGCCCGCCTGGAAGTACATGTACTTGTAGCCCGACGAAATCGGCAGGTCGGCCTTCAGCAACTGGTTGAGGGTGTTCGAGTGGTAGTAGGTCACACTCAGGGTCACCATGCTGTTGAACCAGCGGGAGTCGAAACCTACCTCCCACGAACGGGTGCGTTCCGGCTTGAAGTTATTCAGCGGATAGAACTCGAAGGGCTTGATGGCTCCGCCCTCGATCTCGTGGGTCACGGTGCCGGGGGTAAGACCCGTGAAGGGAATGGGAGAACCCACCTCGGTGTAGGAACCGCGAACCTTGAAGAAGGTCAGCGTCCTGGCCATCCGCTCCTTCCAGGAGGAGGGCAGCAGCTCGGTGACGATGGCCGAAAGGCCTACCGAGGGATAGAGCACCCACTCGTTCTTGGCGTTGACCAGCTGCGAAGGCTTGTCGGCACGGCCCGTGAGGGTGAGGTAGAGGGCTGCGTTCCACGACAACTCGGCCGACAGGAACGAGGCGAAGTTGTTGGTACGGCTGTTGCCGCCGGTTTGGAATGCCTGGGCCAGACCGTGGTTGACGTTGCCCCAGGTGAAGACATTGGGCAGGGTGAGCAGCTCTCCGCCGAAGCCGTGTCCTTTGGAGTCGTACTCCTCGAACGAAACACCGGCATTGATGGTCGCGTGGTATTTCTCGGCGAACTGCTTGTCGAAGTTCAGCATGATGTCGGCATACTTCTGGCGGTAGATCTCGCTGGTGTACTTGTAACGGCCCTTCTCCGCGGCAAAGGTCTTCATCGTGGAGGCATAGCGCTTGTCCTCGCTTTCGGTGTAGGTATTGTCCATACGCACACGGGTCGTGAGGTTCAGGCAGTCGATAATCTGCCACTTCAGGCTACCGGTAATCATGTAGCGGTCCTTGGTCACGGGGCGGATGTTGCGATACATGATCCAGTAGGGGTTCTGCACGTCGAGACCCATCGAGCCGGGGCCCCAGACCTGACGGTTGTAGCCCACCTCCGCATCGTAGCGCTCGAAATAGCGTTCCGAGGCGAAGTTCATGCCTCGCGGATAGAGATACACGCCGACGATGGGGTTGAAGTAACGTCCCGACGATACCATGTTGTTGGAGAACTCGCGCACGTAGTTGGCGCTCAGGTCGAGGGTCAGCTTGTCCTTGACCATCCTGGCGGTGTTGCGGAACGTCACGTTGTAGCGGTGGTACTTGTTGTTCTCGACGTTGCCCTCCGCATTGACGGCCGAAGCCGAGAAATAGGTCTGGTTCTTCTCCGTACCGGCCGAGAGGTTCACCGAGTTGTTGAAGGTGACTCCGGTCTGGAAAAAGTCCACGGGGGCAAAGCCGCTGGAAGGCTGCCGGTCTCCCCAGGAGGTGTACTGGCCCGCGAGGTTGCCGTAGGTGTTCTGGAACTCGGGCAGGATGTAGGGATTCGACATCTCCACGGCGGTCGAGAAGTTGACTTTCAGATCGCCCTCCTTACCTTTCTTGGTGTTGATCAGAATCACACCGTTGGCGGCGTTTGCACCGTAAAGAGCGGCTGCCGAAGGTCCGGTCAGCACCGAGATGGATTCGATGTCGTCGGGGTTGAAGTTGGCGATACCCTCGCCCGATGCCGGGGATTCGAACGTCGAACCGTCGCCCTCGCGGTCGGCCTGGTTGCCGATGGGGACACCGTCGATCACATACAATACGTTGTTGCTGCCGGCAATGGACTTGTTGCCTCGCATGACGACTCGTGTTGCGCCGCCCACACCGCTGGAGCTCTTCGAGATGTTGACGCCGGCAACCTTGCCGTTCAGCGAGTTCATGAAGTTGGCGTCCTTGGCGCTGATGATATCGTCGGCACCGACCTTCTGCACGTTGTACGAGAGGGCCTTCTCCGAACGCTTGATACCCAGTGCGGTGATAACCACGGCGTCGACCGATGTTGCGGCGTCCTGCAGCGTGAAGTCGATGCGCGTGCGGGTGCCGACCGTCTGTGCCACGGTTTCGTAGCCGAGGTAGCTGGCCTCCAGCTCCTTGGCGTTGGCAGGGCCGGGGACGGTGATTTCGTAGTTGCCGTCGATGTCGGTGGTGGTTCCGATGGTGGTACCCTTCACCAGCACGCTCGCTCCGACGATGGGCATGTTGTTGCCGTCGACAATGCGGCCTAAGACCTTGACGGGTTCGTTCGACAGCTGCTTCAGGATGATGTTGGTGCCTGTAATGGTATAAGCGATGTCGAACCGGGTAAACATTTTGTTCAGAACCGAGTGCAGGGGTTCGTTGTCGGCATTAATGCTGCACGAATGTTGCAGATCCAGATTCTCGTGGTGGATGAAAAGATACTTGGTCTGCTTTTCGATATCATTCATTACCTGCTCCAGAGGGACATTGGACTCGTTCAGTGTCACTTTGACATTCTGACCCATTACCATGTCGGGGACGAATGTCACTACAAAGGCGAACAGGAATGTAAACAGCATTTTTATTTGCTGAATACTCTTTTTATTCATAATTTTACGGTTAAAAGTCATTAAAAATCATTCTGGATGTAGTTTTTAGTGGCTCGGGGCTGCGAATGGTTGAGATTCACAGCCTCTTTTTTATCCACGGTTTGTTGGGCTCATCGGGTTGGTGTGTTACATAGGCTTCTTGTTTTTAGCAGGTTACGGATGTTGGTTTTTCGGTTGTGCGTTATCGGATAATCAGACGTGCCGCGTTGGCATCGTATTCGTAGTCGAAGTCGGCGTCTATCTGGAGAATCTTCATGGCGTGTTCGATACCGTCGGAGATGTGGATCTTGCCGCGACAGTACAAGTGGGGGAGACGGTCTCTCTGGACGATGATGTCGATGTTGTAGGCCTTCTCGAAGCGGGCGATAAGCTCCTCGAACGAGGTGTCCTGCAGGCTGATGATTCCGTCGGTCCACAATACCGAATCGAAATGATCGACCCGCTGCCGCTTGAGGGTCTTGCCTTCCAGTTTCACATAGTCATAGGGATACATGATGATGTCGGCATCGCCGGTGAGCAGGTGCTCGATCTTGACGCAACCCCTCATGAGCAGGGTCGTGAAGCGCTCGTTGGCTTCGTCGGCATTGACGCAGAATTTCGTGCCCAGGACTTTGATGTCACACGCGTAGGTATTGACCGTGAAGGGGCGTTTCGTGTCCCTGGCCACATCGAACACGGCTTCGCCCGACAGTTTGACGCGGCGGCTTTCGGACGAAAATAGCGTCGGATATTCCAATTTGGATCCTGCATTCAGGCGGATTTCCGTGCCGTCGGGCAGGGTCATATCCATTCTGTGCCCTTTGGGCACCTCCACAGTCACCATTTGTTGTGCGAGGCGTTCTATCCGGTTGTTGGAGACCTGGAAGCCGACACCCGCCGCGAGGGCTATCACGGCCGCAACAGCAGCCGCACGGTTTGCGATGCGTCGCCAGAACGGGCGGCGGAGGCCCGTCGCCGGGGATTTCGGGGGCATGTTCAGCACCATGGCCGAAAAAATCACGCTCAGGGCGTCGAGTTCGCGGCGGTGTGCCTCGTCTTCATCGAGCCAGTCGAGAACGGCCTTCTCCTCCTCGGCAGAGGTCTCGCATTTTAAATATTTCAATAATGTTTCGTTGTCCATACTTTTATATAACAATTCTGTACAAAAACCTTACATCGAAAATAAGGGTTTTTGCAAAATAAATATATTTAATAATATTTTAAATAAATTAATATTTGTGTAAGTTGTTCAGGATAACCGAGATAAGGCCTGCAACGGGAAGGTATTCGGCCAAGGCTTTTCTCATGATGGCCAATACGTTTTGGATCTCGGATGTGACTTTGCGGCGTGTGATGCCCAGTTCTTCGGCTATTTCGTCGTAGGTTTTGTCCATAAAACGGTTTTGCTCGAATATCTTGCGTGTCAGTTCGGGCAGTTTGTCGAGTTCGCGGCGTATGATTTGCTGCACCTCCGTGGCGTAGAAGGTCGTGGGTTCGAAGTTTCCCAGTGCGCGGATGCTTTCGTTGAGCATCCGTTGGTTCTCGCGGCCGAGCTGTTGCTCGATTTTGTAGAAATTCTGCTGGCGGTGCAGGTAGTTCATGCAGTTGTGCTTGACGATGGTCAACAGATAGCCGATTTTGTTGTCCGCGCGCGTGAATTTGTCACGATGCTCCCAAAACGACACGAAACTGTCTGTCACTATGTCCTCAGCGGCGGATTTCGCCCGTACGTATCTGAGTGCTATAATGACAAGTTTCTGATAATATTCGGAGTAAATCGTGCTCAATTCCGCACTGGTCAATCTATTGTCGTCCAGAATCTCCATGAATCATATAAAATGCGTCCTGCTTCATAAAACAAATATATGTGAAAAGCCGTTGGCGGAATTAAAATTAAAAAGGGCTCATGCCTAAAAAGTCGCGTGCAGGCTGATTATCAGCCTATTGTCCGCATTCAATCAATTGATGGCCAACTCACGTATGCACAACCTGTATGCAATATTCGTAAAATATTTCGACAACTGCAAACGGTTTGCAGGGATTCGGGCGACTTTTCGTGCGACCGACCGCACCCTTTTCCGGCATCCGAAAAGGAAATACATCCCGTCAGAGATTTATTTTTCGGACTTTTTAAATAGGAAAACGCATTGATTTCTAATTGGTTGTTATTCCCGTTTTCCGTCCTGAACCGGTCTTTGGGTCCCTTTCGGACGGCAAGAGTTGCGACAAATGTTGTTTTTCATCTTTTTTTTTATATATTTGCTGTTGCAAAGGTTTCCGAATCGCCGGTTGCGCGACGAGGAATGAAAAGGGAATGCAGTGAGAATCTGCGACAATACCCGTTGCTGTGAGTTCCTGCCCCGAAGATGGGGCGCAAAAGGTTTTACATTCTTTGCCACTGGCCGCTGGGCCGGGAAGGCGTGAAACCGGAACGAGTCAGAAGACCTGCCGATGCCTTATTAGGATTTGCAACCTGCGGGAGTACGGGTGAAAATCAAAACTGCGATTACCCCTGCATCCTGCATGCCAGTCCAAAATGAGCTTTCCGAGACAGTCCTGCGAAAGGAGGTGAATCCGTTTTGAAATTCTGTTGTTCCGTATCCCGAAGGGGTTCCGGGTGGTTTTTTTATTTGTCAAACTTAAAATACAACAGAGGTGAAAAAACTATGTACCCTTTTGGCAATTGCCCTGTTCGGCGTTGCGATGTGGAGTTGCTCGTATGACGACGACGACCTGTGGAACAAAGTGAACGACCTGGACGGTCGGGTGAGCAGCCTGGAAAATACCCTCGCTCAAATGAACAAGGATATCATCCGGCTTGAGGGACTGATCAATGCGATAGATGTCGGCGACCCCATTACGGGATTTTCCGCAATGGATTCCGGAAAAGGCTGGATCGTAACCTTCGCCAGCGGAAAAATCATCGAGCTGTATCACGGAAAGGACGGACAAAACGGAAAGGATGCCCAAGCTCCGATAATTACCGTGCAGGAAGAAGAAGGGATCTACTATTGGGCTGTCACGATCGACGGAAAAACCGATTTCATGTATGCCGACGATGCCAAAACCCAGAAGATCCCTGTTACGGGCAAGGACGGAGCCACTCCGGAGATCGGTGTAGACGCAGAAGGTTACTGGACGGTAAACGGTGTCCGGGTTCAGTGGAACGGGAAGGATTTGCCGGCCACAACCGAAGGGTATACCTATCTTTTCACCGATGTCGTGGACAATGGCCGCTATTACACGTTCCATCTTGCCGACGGGACTACGATCGACGTGGTGAAACGATTGAATGCAAGCATCGAGATAGACGCCGAGCCGACCGAATATTTCCAATACGGCCAAACGCGTGTTTTCCAATTCGCAACCGAGAATGCAGTGGCCCTCGCCGGAGGAGCCACCGGGCCTATGGACTGGACGGTCAGCGCAAGTTTTAAAGAGAATAAGGGACGTCTGCGCATCATAGCGCCGAAGTCGGATGGATGGGAACTCGAAGGGACCGTAACCGTGAGTGTTGTCGGCAGCGACGGTGCCGTGGCAACAGCCTCGATATATGTCTCCGCAGGCAGCTATGAACTGCGATACCTCACTTTTGAGGACGATGATTACAAGGGAGCGCAGGGGGCCAACTACTGGTCCTCGCTGATCGATACGCCCCAGTACAACGGGCCGCTGCTTTATCCGTCCACAGACAAGGTTTACAACTGGTATGATCAGGGCAACACGGAAATCATGCATCAGCTGACCGACGAATGGGGCGACCACAAATACTGGGGTGGCGGCGAAGCCATCTCCAACTATGTGGAGACGAATATCGACAACGGCACTTTCGAGCGCCAGCTGGCTGTTTATTACCGGCACCCCGAAACCGGGTTTGGAGGTCACAACGGTTCCCGGAATTTCTGCGTCCATTATGGCTATCGGGACGAGTCCGGCTATGGAGGTACCAAGCTCCAGGCCATCTGGTTCAAAGACGGCACAGCACGTGTCGTCGACCACATGTACGTTACGGCGACCACCTATCTGCTCAAGTGTGTGGTAAGCGGCAACGGCCTCACCGACCCCGTCGGACCGGACGGATTTGTCCGACTGGTGGCAATCGGATTCGACGCCGAAGGCAAGGAGATCACTTCCGTGCGACCGACTTTCGAAATCGCCAATTACAAACGCACCGTCATCGACTGGCAGAAGTGGGATCTCTCCGAGTTGGGGAAGGTGAGCCGGATCGAATTCAATGTCACGGGTGACAGCGACAACGGTTACGGATTCAGCCAACCGGCCTATTTCGCGTGGGACGACCTGGCGGTGCGATTCGAATAGGGCGGCCCCCATTTGTGCCAAATAACCGGAGTGTCGGGACCGAAAAATCCCGGCACTCCATATGAACAAACAAACGGTATCAGGAAGTGAAAAGAATATCGGCAATTTGGATCCTGTTCCACCTTCTCGTCAGCGGCTTCGCGCATGCTCAGGATGTCGGGAGCCGGCAATATCCGGATTCGATCCGCACACTGGCCATCAACGAGGTGACGGTGCTCGGCAGGCAGAACCGGACGGTTGTCCCGGCGCAGATTCTCTCGGGCGAGAAGCTGCAAAGGCTCAACTCGCATTCCGTGTCGGATGCGCTGCGCTATTTCTCCGGCGTGCAGATCAAGGACTACGGAGGGATCGGAGGCTTGAAGACCGTCAACATCCGCAGCATGGGCAGCCAGCACGTGGGGGTGTTTTACGACGGCATACAGATCGGCAACGCCCAGAATGGAACGGTGGACCTCGGCAAGTTTTCGCTCGACAACATGGAATTGGTCTCGGTTTACAACGGTCAGAAAAGCGACATATTCCAGTCCGCACGCGACTTTGCCTCGGCAAGTGCGGTATATATGGTGACGCGCAGGCCCGTTTTCCCGGGCGGACGCAACAACCGCTTCAACGTGAAACTCAAGGGCGGATCCTTCGATCTGATCAACGCCTCCGCCCTCTGGGAGCATCGAATCGGCAAAAACCTTTCGTCGTCGGCCAATATCGAATATCTGAACACTTCCGGAAAATACAAATTCCGCTACCACAAGGACGGCGGCTATGACACCACCGAAGTCCGGCGCAACGGGGATGTATGGTTCCTCCGCGCCGAGGCGGCCCTCTTCGGCAGGATCCGGCGCGGCGAATGGCAGGTGAAAGGCTACTTCTACAACTCCGAGCGGGGGTATCCCGGTGCCGCCGTGAAGAAGGACTACGGAATTTCGCTGCTGAACGAAGACCGGCAGCGGGACCGCAACTTTTTCGTCCAGGGTTCCTTACGACAGGAGGTGACGGATTTCTACAGTTACAGGATTCAGGCCAAATATGCCAACGATTACATGAACTACATCATGCCGCCCGAGAGTACCGTCCAACCGATGGACAATCACTATTGGCAGCAGGAGGTCTATGTCACGGCGGCCAATCTGTTTGTGCTCACCCCGTGGTGGACGGCGAATCTGTCGACCGATTTCCAGTGGAACAAACTCGATGCGGACGGCACCGACATGTTCAATGCCCATTTCATCGAACCGCGACGCTGCACGCTGCTGGGCGCCCTGGCCACATCGGTCAACTTCAACCGGTTCAGCATGCAGGCCAGCCTGCTTTACACCTATGTGCACGACCGGAGCGCCCGGAGGATGGAAACGGCGCCCGACAAGAACATCTTCTCGCCCACGCTGATCGCCTCGTACCGTCCGTTTAAAAGGATCGGGCTCGACATAAGGGCCTTTTACAAGGAGATATTCCGCATGCCAACCTTCAACGACCTCTATTACGTCCAGTTGGGCAACCGGCTTCTGAAGCCGGAGTACGCCACGCAGTACAACGTGGGAGTTGTCTACACCAGACAATTCGGCAAAGGAGTGCTCTCGGCGCTCAATCTTTCGGTGGATGCCTACTACAACGAGGTGAAAGACAAGATAATCGCCACGCCGACCTCCAATCAGCTCGTCTGGACGATGGTGAATCTCGGGTATGTGGAGATCCGCGGGGTGGATGTGACGTTCAATCCCAGTTTCCGGATAGGCGGACTGACGCTGGATGCCCGGTTGAGCTACACCTATCAAAAGGCGCAGGATTTTACCAGGGAGAAGGATGAAGGATGGGAGGAGAACGTCATGGACGGATATGGCGACCAGATACCCTATATTCCGTGGCACAGCGGCTCGGCGGTGCTTAACGCCTCCTTCCGGAAGTGGGATTTCAATTACAGCTTCATCTACACGGGAGAGCGTTATATGCTCGGAAACAATATCCCGGTCAACTACATCCAGCCGTGGTACACGCACGACATGTCGCTGTCGCGGGATATTCCATTCAAACGCGCCCGGCTCCGCATCACGGCCGAGGTGAACAACATTTTCAACCAGCAATACGAGGTGGTCAAGTGGTATCCCATGCCGGGGACCAATTTCAAGATTATTCTAAGTCTTACATTATGAACAGGTTTTATTTTAAGAGGCTCATTGCTTTCAGTTGCGTGCTCCTCCTTGCCGCCTCCTGCCGCAAGGACGATCCGATCCTGCCCTCCGAGCCGACCCTGGTAAACCCGTGGGAGCAGGTGACGGGCGACATATACGGCTTTTTCCTGCTCAACGAAGGCAACATGGGGACGAATCAGGCATCGCTCGACTATTACGACTATGAAACGGGCGTCTATACGCGGAATATTTACGGCGAGCGCAACCCTTACGAAGTGAAGGACCTGGGCGACGTGGGAAACGACATTCAAATCTACGGCGACAAGCTCTGGGCGGTCATCAATTGCTCGAACTACGTCGAGGTGATGGATGTCAATACGGTCAGGCACATCGCCAAAATTGCGATCCCCAACTGCCGCTACCTCGCCTTCAAAGGCAAATATGCCTATGTGAGCGCTTATGCGGGTCCCGTGCAAATAGCCCCGGATGCCCGGATCGGCTATGTGGCCAAAATCGACACGGCCACGCTTCAGGTCGTCGACGAGTGTATCGTGGGTTATCAGCCCGAGGAGATGGCTATTGTGGGCGACAAACTCTATGTCGCCAATTCGGGCGGCTACCGGGTCCCCAATTACGACCGCACCGTGTCGGTCATCAATCTGAAGACTTTCACGGAAGAAAAGAAAATAGACGTCGCCATCAACCTGCACCGGATACAGCCGGACAATTACGGCAATCTGTACGTCTCCTCCCGCGGAGACTATTACGAAGTGCCCTCCAAGACATTCATCATCGACACCTCGACGGACAAAGTGACCTACGAGTTCGAGAACCTGCCCAACACGCAGATGACCCTGTGCCGGGATTCGCTGTTCCTCTACAGCACCGAATGGAGTTACATAACCAACGACTGGACGGTATCCTATGCCATCGTAGACACGCGCACGCGGGAGATCGTCACGCGCAACTTCATCAAGGACGGGACCGAAGAGCGCATCCAGACACCTTATGGAATTGCCGTCAACCCGAACACCGGGGAGTTTCTGGTTACCGACGCCAAGGATTACGTCCGGGCCGGGACCCTGCACTGCTTCGGTCCGGACGGGAAGCGGAAGTGGTCGATAAGCACCGGAAACATTCCGGCGCATATCGTCTTCACCCGTAAAAAACTGCAACCTCTGAAAAACTAACTTAATATTCTTGGGTATGAAAACAAATTACACACGAATTGTCTTGCTGCTTGTGTCGGCATTGCTTTCAATCGGGTTTCTTGCCGGGTGCAGCGACTCCGACAAGGGTACCGATGTCTATTTGCTGAAAAAGGAGGATATCTCCGTGAGCCAGCCCGAAGGGGGATTCAAGGCTCTGATCAGGAAGCCGTTCCGGATCGAGGTGAAAAGCGTCTCGGACGAGGGCGTTTCCTACGCATGGTCGCTCGGCGAGTCGAAGATTGCCGACACGAAGAATCTGGAATACACCTTCACGTCGCTGGGCACATTCACCCTCAGGCTGCAGGCCAGCCAGGGAACGACCGTCTTCGACTATGATTTCGAGGTCACGGTAAGCAGCGATTACGTACTCAAAGAGGAGGACATAACCATCGAAGAGCCGGAAGGAGGATTTCGGGCCAAGGTCGATCAGCTGTTCCGGGTCAATGTGACCAGCGTCTCCGACGAAGGGATCTCTTATACCTGGTTCGAGGACGAGGAGCAGGTTGCACAGACCAAGAATCTTGAGCACATGTTTTCACACGGCGGATCCATCGGCATGAAGCTGACGGTCTCGCAGGGCGATATCTCCTTCGACTATCATTTCACGGTTTTTGTCGAATACGCTCCTGTCGACCCGCCTGCCGAGGGGTCGAATCCCTATGTCACCAAAGTCTTCGACTACATGCCTGCTGTCGGGCAGTTTACCAACGAACTTCCGAAGTATGAGGAAGGGGACACGCAGGAGGATATGAACCGGAAGGTGCTGGACGCCATTGGCGAAAACAAGCGCGGAATGATCACCCTCGGCGGATTCGGCGGCTATGTGACGGTCGGTTTCGACCATACGATCCAAAATGTCGAAGGCTTGCGCGACTTCCGGGTCCTGGGCAATGCCTTTTACGCAAATGCCAACCCCAATCCGGATGCTCCGGCCGAGGGCGGAAGTTGCGAGCCGGGAGTCATCATGGTGGCCTACGATCCCGACAACCTCGGGCCGGACAAGGTGCAGTGGTATGAGATACAGGGCAGCGCCCATGTCGATCCGACCCAAGAGGCGTGGTATGAAATGGCCAAGGGCAAAGGCAACGATGTGGAGACCCATTTCAATTACCGGATAACCTATTACCGCCCCGAAAGCGAGCCGGCATCGAGCGAAGAATGGGATACCTATATTAAATGGGAGGACAATCAGGGCAACTCCGGCTACAAAGTGAAGAATCAGTACCACGCGCAGCCCTATTATCCGCAGTGGGCCGGAGAAACGCTGTCCTTCACGGGAACGTGCCTGCCCCAGAATGCGATTGACGAGAGCGGTGCGGGGAGCTATTTCGTGCTTTACAAATTCCGCTACGGCTATGCGGACAACGAGATCAACAACCTCGACGATTCGGCGATCGACATAAGCTGGGCGGTCGATTCGAGCGGCAGCAAAGTCAACCTGCCGGGTGTCGATTACATAAAAATCTACACCGGCATCAATCAAGAGAACGGTTGGCTCGGGGAGTGTTCGACCGAAATCATGGGTGTCGAAGACCTGCATCTGCTGAAGCAGAGCATAGCTACACGGCCCTAAGGCCGGAACAACCGGAGCGTTCCGGTTTCCCGGGCCCCGGAAATGGCGTTCGGGACTTATGGATAATCAATCGGCGGCGGGTTCCTTGATCACGGTGAACCATTGCAAACCCTTCTTCGTAATTCATTCCCGCCGCCGTTCTTTGACACGCTGCGAAAACCGAAGTTGGAGATTGACGTGCGTTTCTTTGTTCTGAAACGATTCAAACTCCGGTTTTCGCAGTTTATTTTGTAATTTTGAGCCGATGAAAAACTTTTTGAAATTCGGATTGGCGGCCGCAATGGCCCTGATCACTGCCTGCGGGCAGCAAACCGCCGGAGTGGACGATTACACGCTTCCGGTCTACACACCCTCCCATGCATCGGGCTTCGGGATCTCCGGCGCCGAGGGGATGCAGAGCACCTTGCTGAAGACGAAGAGTCCGTGGCAGGGCGCCGAGGACAGCGAAACGATGCTCTTCATCGCCCGCAACGGCGAAAAGGCCCCGGCCGGATTTACGGGTCAGGTCGTGGGAGCCGGAGCACGGCGTATCGTCTGCATGTCGTCGACCTATGTGGCGATGCTCGATGCGCTGGGACAAACGGACAGGATCGTCGGCGTTTCGGGCCGGGACTATGTCACGAACGAGTATGTGACGACCCATGCCGGGACGGTGGCCGACGTCGGATTCGACGGGAATGTCGATTACGAGCTGCTGCTGGCCCAAAAGCCCGATCTGGTCCTGTTGTTCGGCATCAGCGGCGCCAGCGGCATGGAGCCGAAGCTGCGGGAGATGGGGATCCCGTTCTGCTATGTCGGCGAATATCTCGAGGAGTCGCCGCTCGGCAAAGCCGAATGGCTGGTCGCCGTGTCGGAAATTACCGACAGCCGCGAAAAGGGCGAATCGGTTTTTGCGCCGATTCCCCGGAGATACGATGCACTGAAGGAAAAAGTCGCAGCGGCGACTTCGGAAAACCCCAAAGTGATGATCAACGCCCCCTATGCCGGTTCGTGGTTCATGGCGTCGACCGAGAGCTACGTCGCCCGACTGATCGCCGACGCCGGAGGCGACTACATCTACACGAAGAACACCTCGAACCGTTCGCTGCCCATCGACCTGGAAGAGGCCTATATGCTGACCTCGGCGGCCGACGTGTGGCTCAACACGGGCAATGCCTCGTCGCTCGACGAACTGAAAGAGCTGTATCCCAAATTCGCCCGGACCCGGTGTGTGCAAAACGGAGCGGTCTACAACTGCAACAGACGGATGAACGCCGCCGGAGGCAACGACTACTGGGAATCGGGCGTCGTGCGGCCCGATGTCGTCCTGCACGACCTGATCGCGATCCTGCACCCCGAGGTGCTGGACGAAAATGACCGGGAAACCTACTACTACCGGAGGCTTGAATAATCAGCGGTCGATGCCGTCGCGCGAAAGAAGCCCCAGCCGGTAGTAGTGCTTCACCTCGCACATGTCGGTTACCAGGTCGGCCGCGTCGATCAGTCCCTGCGGCGCATAGCGTCCCGTGATGACCACCTCGACAGCCGGATGGCGGTTGCGCAGCACATCCAGCACGACGGCGGTCGAAAGCAGCCCGAAATGCAGGGCGATGGTCAATTCGTCGAGGATCACCACCGCGTATTCGCCGCTTCGGAGCAGCTCCGCGCAACGACTCCATCCCTTGTGTGCCGCCTCGGCATCGGCCGGCTCGGGATCTCTCCCGATGAAGCATCCGCGCCCCAGTTGTTCGATGCGGATGCGTCCGAATGCCGGATTCGTGCCGTCGAACAGCCCTTCGACCTTCGTTTCGTTGTACTTCATCGATTTGACGAACTGCCCGACATAGACGTCCTTCCCGCTGCACAGCGCCCGCAGGGCCAGGCCGAATGCCGCCGTGGTCTTGCCTTTGCCGTTGCCGGTGTAAACGTGTAGATAGCCTTTGGTCTCCATTGCTAAAAATTGATTTGATTTCCCTCGGCGAACAGCGAATCGAGGAGCTGGTAAAGTTCCGCCAGCAGTTCTCCGGCATCCAGATCGCCGTTCAGGGTAAAGAATTTCCCCTGCGGGGTGCAGTAGTGCACGGTGCTGACGGCCGCGCAGGAGTCGGCTCCGCAGATGATGACCGCATCGACATCCTCCTCGTGGCGCAGCATGGCGTTGTAGAAAGCCAGCAGGTAGCGCGGGGCGTTTATCGACGGGACAAGTACGATCGTTCCCGACGCATCGAATTTGTCCGGAGAATTCACCACTTTCAATCCGTAGCGTTCGGCAATCCGTTCGGCGACATCCGCCGTAACTCCGTATAAAACGATATTCATAATTTTAAAATTAAAAAAAGACGCGGCCGACTACTAATCTCGATGCAATGACAGTTATGGCAGTAACAAATCCTTGTTTTGCCGCGTCTTTTTTGGTTTATCCGAAAATCAGAATCAAGAGTTGGGCCGCCAGCACCCGCAGGAACATCGCCAGCGGATAGACCGTGGCATATCCCACCGACGGGGCATCGGTCGCGGTCTGCTCGGCCGAATAGGCCAGGGCGGGCGGATTGGTCGACGCTCCCGAAAGCACGCCGATCAGCGTGTAATAGTTGAGTTTGTAGTAAAAACGCCCGAAAAGTCCGGCCAGCAGAAGCGGTATGATCGTAATGGCCGCTCCGTAGGCGATCCAGACATATCCGCCCGCCAGGAGCGTCGGTACAAACTCCTCGCCGGCACCCAGCCCGACTCCCGCCAGGAAGAACGAGATACCCACCTCGCGCAGCATCAGATTGGCCGACATGGTTGTGTAGGTGACCAGCTTGTAGCGGGGCCCGTAGCGGCCGATGAGGATGGCCACGATCAGCGGCCCGCCGGCAAGTCCCAGCTTGACGGGCTGGGGAACGCCCGGAATCCAGAACGAAATGCTTCCCAGCAGAACACCCAGCGCGATGCCGATGAAGATGGGGATCAGGTTGGGGTGGTTGAGCCGCTTGAGCGAGTTGCCGAAAAGCCGCTCGGCATGCGCCACCGACAATTCAGGGCCCACGACCGTCACCCGGTCGCCGATTTGGAGCTGCAGGTTCCCGGAGGCAACCAGATCGATGCCCGAACGGTTGATGCGCGTGATCGTCACGCCGCAGGTCGAGCGCACCCGCAGTTCGGCGAGGGTCTTGCCGTTGAGTTCGGGCTTGGTGATCAGGATGCGCCGCGAAATCATCGTTTTGTCCAGAACCATCGGCTCGGAGTCGACCTCCCGGCCGAGCAGGGCCACCAGCGCCTCGACATCTTTGGGCGCCGCCACGAGCAAAATCCGGTCACCGCCGTGGAGCAGCGTCGCAGCGTCGGCCAGTTCGGGCGTTTTGCCCGGGTGGCAGATGCGCGAAACCACGAAATCGCGCAGGGCCAGACGCCGAACTGCGGCAATGCTTTTCCCCTCGACGGCCGGATTGCTGATCTCGACCGAGAGACAGCGGGTCGTCAGGTCCTTCAGGGCATCCGTCCCCAGTCCGGCGGCCTCTTCCTCCCGGTGCACGTCGATGCGCAGCAGGTAGCGCAGCGACAGCAGGGTCAGAATGGCGCCCACGACTCCCAGCGGGTAGGCCACGGCATAACCCGTGGCAATATCCGGAGCATCGGCCCCGGCATGCAGGTCGCTGAATGCCTGCTGTGCGGCGCCCAGCCCGGGCGTATTGGTCACGGCACCCGACATCACGCCGACCATCGTTGTCATGGGTAATCCCGTCGCGTAATAGAGTAGCACCGTCGTGACGACACCCAGCACAACCACCAGCACCGCCAGTTTGTTCAGCGTGATGCCGCCCTTGCGGAATGAGGAGAAAAACCCGGGTCCGACCTGCAGGCCGATCGAATAGACGAAGAGAATCAGGCCGAACTCCTTGAGGAAGTGCATCAGGTGTTCGTCGATGTTCATCCCGAAATAGCTGAAGGCGATGCCGACGAACAGGATGCCCGTCACCCCCAGCGACACGCCGGAGATCTTCACCTTGCCCAATATGACACCGAAGGCGATGACCAGCGCCAGTATCACCACCGAGTGGGCGACGCCGCCGCCCCACAGCGAGTCGGAGCCAAATAGCAATCGTTCGATTAGTTCCATACCGAATCCCTTTTATGCCGACATCCGCCCGCGAAACAAAACCTGCATACCGAAAACGGCAGGTCAATCCCGCGACAGCGTCGGGTTCAAAAAACATATAAAGCAATACACAACCGATATCGAATGCCCATCCCTCGGGGTCCTTCGACGTCGAATCGACTTGGCAGGTCTTCTGACTTGCTCCTGTTCCGAAGCCTTCCCGATCCTTGCGGACCAGTGGCGAGATGTTCGAAACTTTCGCGGAGTTTCACAGCAGCGGGACTGTCCGGGATTTGCACCCGATTCCCTTTTCATCTCCCTTTTCGTGCGAAAAGCGGAGAACCAAATCTGGGACAAATATAAAGTTTAATCCCGAATAATAGCATCGGAAAACGAATTATTTTCAGAAAACGGCCTTGCAGGCCTTTAAAACGCCTATTCGGGATCTGCGAATTTCCCCGTCTGTCCTGCCGCCGTCCGGCCCGGCGCAGTCACGCGGGCTGTCTCTCTCCTCTCCGAACCACAGCCAGTTCCGGCCCGATTCCTCTTTTTGCCCGACGACGGGGGAGCCGCCCGAAGACCAGACAGCCCGGAATGGATCCGGGCTGTTTTCCGATCTGTCACAAAAAAAACGGGCGCAGGGTAGATCCCTGCACCCGAATGGCACTCTCCCCGCTCAGAGAGCAAATTTTGCAGCGGTGAAGCCCTCCCCATGAGTTACCGAAGAGAGAGCTCCAGAAATTGGGCGAATGATTTGTCTTGTTTTGCCGCGTCTTTTTTGGTTTATCCGAAAATCAGAATCAAGAGTTGGGCCGCCAGCACCCGCAGGAACATCGACAGCGGATAGACCATGGCATATCCCACCGACGGGGCGTCGGTTGCGGTCTGCTCGGTCGAATAGGCCAGGGCGGGAGGATTGGTCGATGCTCCCGAAAGTACGCCGATCAGCGTGTAATAGTTGAGTTTGTAGTAAAAGCGCCCGAAAAATCCGGCCAGCAGAAGCGGTATGATCGTAATGGCCGCGCCGTAGGCGATCCAGACATATCCGCCCGCCAGGAGCGTCGGCACGAACTCCTCGCCGGCACCCAGCCCGACTCCCGCCAGGAAGAGCGAGATACCCACCTCGCGCAGCATCAGGTTGGCCGACATGGTCGTGTAGGTGACCAGCTTGTAGCGAGGCCCGTAGCGGCCGATGAGGATGGCCACGATCAGCGGTCCGCCGGCAAGTCCCAGCTTGACGGGCTGGGGGATGCCCGGAATCCAGAACGAAATGCTGCCCAGCAGAACACCCAGCGCGATGCCGATGAAGATGGGGATCAGGTTGGGGTGGTTGAGCCGCTTGAGCGAGTTGCCGAAAAGCCGCTCGGCATGCGCCACCGACAATTCAGGGCCCACGACCGTCACCCGGTCGCCGATTTGGAGCTGCAGGTTCCCGGAGGCAACCAGATCGATGCCCGAACGGTTGATGCGCGTGATCGTCACGCCGCAGGTCGAGCGCACCCGCAGTTCGGCGAGGGTCTTGCCGTTGAGTTCGGGCTTGGTGATCAGGATGCGCCGCGAAATCATCGTTTTGTCCAGAACCATCGGCTCGGAGTCGACCTCCCGGCCGAGCAGGGCCACCAGCGCCTCGACATCTTTGGGCGCCGCCACGAGCAAAATCCGGTCACCGCCGTGGAGCAGCGTCGCAGCGTCGGCCAGTTCGGGCGTTTTGCCCGGGTGGCAGATGCGCGAAACCACGAAATCGCGCAGGGCCAGACGCCGAACTGCGGCAATGCTTTTCCCCTCGACGGCCGGATTGCTGATCTCGACCGAGAGACAGCGGGTCGTCAGGTCCTTCAGGGCATCCGTCCCCAGTCCGGCAGCCTCTTCCTCCCGGTGCACGTCGATACGCAGCAGGTAGCGCAGTGACAGCAGGGTCAGAATGGCGCCCA
>JAHHQK010000026.1 GCA_020026435.1 Alistipes sp.
CCTTGTCGCCCTTCACGGCATCGGCCTTGTCGAAGTTGTTGGCATAGATGGCGTCCGTAGGCTGAGGCTCCGGCTCCGGCTCCGGCTCGGGATCAACCGACCCCTCGTTCAGGTCGACCACAACACCGCCGACACCTTCCGTCAGAAGGACATCGTCGATCGAGTAGCGCGATTTTTCCTTGGCGATGAACTTCACCGACAGGTTCTCGGCAGCCTCCTTCAACGTGAAGCCGACCTCCATCAGCATCCACTTGGGATCCTGCGTCTCGCTGCCGTCGATCATCTTATAGGGAACCTCCGTCCAGTTCGTACCGTTACCCACGGCAACCGAGAACTTCGTATAGTCGAAGGTAGCTTCCTTGTTGTCGTAGTTGAAGTAGTTGGCACCGAACTTCAAGCTGTAGTTGGTCTTGCCCTCGGGCAGTGCGATCTGACCGATGACGAACTCCTCGCCGAAGTAGATCTTGTTGACACCCGAAGCGTTCAGATAGCCGCCGCTCGCACCCGTCGTACGAACCGAGCAACCCTTCGTCGAGTATTCCACATTGGCAGCACCCGTACCCTCCTGGTTCTTCCACACGTCGGTCTGATCCAGATAAGGCCAGTAGTTGCCCTGCTTCTCGGCGGGAGCCTTGTCGAAGTTGTTCTTATAGATGGCCTCGTCGGAGATCTCCTCTCCATCGATGGTCTGAGCCACCTTCACCTCCTTGGTATCCACCAACTTGTGGACGCCGTAGACCGTGGCGTAGAGCGAAATCTTGAGGTTGGCCGAGTGACCGCCCTCACCTGCGGCCAAAGCAGCCACATTGACCGTGATGGTCTCGTTACCGGTACCCTCCAAGGCGGGTTTTACGGTCATCCAGTTGGCATCTTCCGTGCCGGTAATCTTCCAAGTACCGTTGGTGACAATGTCGAACGACTGCGCACCACCATCCTTGTCAAACGTCATATCGGTGGCCGAAACCGCGATCGACGGAATACTAAAATCGGTGTCGTCATTATCCGTACAAGCCGTGAAAGCCGTTACGGCCGACACGAACATCGTGGCGAACAACATCCGAAATAGATGTAAATGTTTCATAAAAAATTGATATTAGGATTGATTGTTACTTTTGTTCTGTCAAAGTGTCCGGTTTTAAGGTTTTAATTAGTAATTATTTATCCATGAGCAAACGGTTTTTTTGTTGGTTTTGGTATCTCGTCATCATCTTTAAATTTTATATTTACAAATTCCCGTCCAGGATTTCCATTTGGATTTGAGCAGGGAAATGGGAAACAAAAATAAGTTTTTTTTTTGGACGAACCAAATTATAAGGCTCTGTTTTAATTGCTTAATATTTTAATAAATTCGGAACATAAAAAAAGCGGAGCGCACGAAAAACGCACGCTCCGCCGGGATTTAATCTAAAATTTAAAGATCGCTATCGGATCCGATCCAACGATTTCACCAGGATTTCGTCTCTGAAGATCGCGCGACCTGCCAAAAAGACCAGCAACATAGCCACAACGGGCAGGAAAATGGCCGGTTTCATTCCCTGGGCATCGACCTCTCCGTGGCCGAAATACGAGCAGGCCAGCATCGCCACGCAACCCACCAGCAGCACGAACTCCACGGCGCAGAGGCGGATCTGCAACATACGGCGTTTATAGAGAAAAATGGTCAGGATGGGCAATACGGCACTGCACGCCAACAGGATTCCGGTCCAGAAAGCGGGGCTTTGTACGGTCTCGCCCGCGGGCGACTCCACCGAGAAAGCTCTCAGCATATAGATCTCGTTGCCGATGCCGAACCAGGCCAGCGGCGCGAAGAGGGTGATTCCGAGCAGAATCGAAACCAGCAAGAGGTAGACGGTTTGAATACGTTGTATCATCTTGATTCGTTTAGTGGTTATAATTTTTCGTCAATGAGGTATTTGTTGCGGTCGCTCGATCCGCGGTTGATCAGCTCCCCGAGAAAACCCGCCAGGAAAAGCTGCACGCCCAGGATCACCGCCATGATGGCCAGGTAGAAAAGCGGCTGGTCGGTGACGGGACGCAACGGCAGGCCATGGCACTGCTTCCAGATCTTGGCCGCGATGATCCACATCGTCGTACCCCCTCCGAAGAGGAACATCAGCGTGCCGAGTCCTCCGAAGAAGTACATCGGCGAGCGGCCGAAGTGCGACATGAACATCACCGAGATCAGGTCCAGGTAGCCCTTGACCATGCGCTCCAGTCCGAATTTCGAGTATCCGTACTTGCGGGCGTGGTGCTCGACGACCTTCTCGCCGATATGGCGGAAACCGGCCTTTCGGGCCAGGATCGGGATGAAGCGGTGCATCTCGCCATAGACCTCGATGGCCTTGACCACCTTGCGGCGGTAGGCCTTCAGTCCGCAGTTGAAGTCGTGGAGGACGATGCCCGAAGCGCGGCGGGCCGTCCAGTTGAAGAACTTGCTCGGCCAGCGTTTGCCGATCGGGTCATAGCGTTTCCGTTTCCAGCCCGAGACCAGGTCGTAGCCCTCCTCGAGGATCATACGGCGCAGCTCGGGGATCTCGTCGGGCGAATCCTGCAAGTCGGCATCCATCGTGATGACCACCTCGCCCCCGGCCGCCTCGAAACCGCAGTACAACGCCGCCGATTTGCCGTAGTTGCGTGCGAATCTCAATCCTCGGATCGAATCAAAGGTCTTCTTGAGCCGTTCGATGACCTCCCACGACCCGTCGTCCGAGCCGTCGTCGATCATGATCACCTCGTAAGTGAGCCGCTCGCGCGTCATCACACGGTCGATCCACGCCACCAGTTCGGGAAGCGATTCCTCCTCGTTATAGAGCGGCACGACGACCGATACATCCAATTTATTCATTATCATCCTGTTCGTTTAATTCCGTATCAAAGGGACGGGGGGCACACGATGTCGTTCCGGCGATGATCAGTCCGAAGATCGCACCGAAAAGCAGGCTCGTGAACAACCCGCTCCACACCACCTGCAACAGCGTGGGTTCGGGGGCATCCTCCAGCATCGAGATGGTGTTGAACAAGGTCTGCTCCATCACCGAAGAATTTGTGCCCTGCTGCACCGAAGTCAGACTGACAATCGAATTGGACAGCATCTCGATGTATTTGTCATAGCCGATCACCACATGCTGGAATATATAGGTAACAACGCCCTGAATGATACCCGCGAAGGCCGAAATACACAGGACAAACGTGTACCCCTGCATGAAGGAGAATCCTTCGCTCGCCGTATAAAGTCTCGAACGAGAACGCGTGTAGCGATGCAGCAGGTAGTAGTGCAGTCCCACCACCGTGAGCCACTCCACCAGGTAGAGCGTATAGAGTGCCGCCTTACCTGAAAGCGTAAAATAGGTTTCCACGACGAACGACAGGGAGAGCAACACTCCCAGGATCGCACCACAACGGGCGGCATCGTTCCAAAAATTGTTCTTTTCCATCTTTATAAGTTGATTGTCTTAGGTTTTTACTCCAATTCGCCACCGCCCTCGCGCAGGATCAGCACCTCGTCGCCCGTCAGATCCACGACTGTCGAGGGCACATCCCGCCCCGGTCCTCCGTCGACGACCAGATCCGCCACATTGCGGTAACGCTCGTGGAGCAGGTCGGGGTCAGTCATATATTCCGGTTCGGCATCGTCACGCACCGACACCGAGGCCAAAGGCTCGCCCACCTGCTCGATGATGGCCTTCAGGATGGGGTTGTCCGGCATCCTCACCCCGATGGTCTTGCGCTTGCCGAGGGTCTTGGCCGGCACGCGCGACGAAGCGTTCAGCACGAAGGTGAAGGCTCCGGGGAGGTTGCGTTTCAGTATGCGGAACGTCTCGTTGTCCACACGGCAGTACTCCGCGATGCGGGCGATGCTCTCGAAGAGCACCGAGAAGTCGTCTCCGCCCTTGATCTTCTTGAGCCGCTCCACGCCCCTGGCCGAATGGAGCAAGCACCCGATGGCATAGACGCTATCGGTGGGATAGATCACCAATCCGTCGCGCGCGAGGACATCGGCCACCCGCTGCAACTCCTTGGGGGAGGGATTTTCCGCGTAAATCTTCGTAAGCATGGCTATAAAAAACAGGTGAGATCTCCCCCTGTCGGCAGCAACGGGCGGCGGGAAGTCATCCCACGCCTCCACGTCCGAAATCCGCCCCGGGGAGGAAATCCGGTTTCTACATCCTACAAATGTACGAAAAGTGAAGCGCAGAAACAAATGGTGTATGCAATTTTTCCATTTTCCACCCCCGGCCCGCCTCATCCATCGTTTCGGCGAGGCGACGGGCCATCCGCCATCGGGGCCGTTTTTTCCGCGGGCAGGCGGGACGCACTCCCCTTTTGGGTTAGGCCAGTGGTCTCCTTATTTTATCTTGCGGCGGTTCAGCTCCCGAGCATAGGCCCGGGCGTTGGCGTTGTGTTCGCGGAGAGTCTCCGCAAAGTTGTGGTAGCCGTCGAACGTGGGACGGGCACAGAAGAAGATATAGTTATGACGCTCGAAGTTGAGCACGGCGTCGATGGCATTCTGCCCCGGCATACAGATCGGCGAGGGGGGCAGACCGCGGTTGACGTAGGTATTGTAGGGCGAATCGTACTTCAAATGGCGGTAGAGGATGCGGCGCAGACCGAAATCCTGCATGGCGAACTTCACCGTAGGGTCGGCCTGGAGGGGGATCCCCTTCTTCAGCCGGTTGATGTAGGCACCGGCGATGCGGGGCATCTCGTCGGTCTTGCGCGTCTCCTCATAGACGATCGAGGCGAGGGTCATCACCTCCAGACGGCTCAGGCCGCTACGCTCGCGCAGGCCGTCCCGACGCTCGCTCCAAAAGCGGTCGTACTCGCGCTTCATGCGCCGCACAAGATCCTCGGGCGACACGGTCCAATAGAATTCGTAGGTGTCGGGGATGAACATCGAAAAGAGGGTCACACTGTCGAAGCCCAGCTCCACGGCCAGTTCCGGAGAGGTGATCGCACGATGCAGCGACACCGAATCGGCATCGATCTGACGGGCCAGCTTCGCGGCCAGCTGCCCCGGGATGCGGACATTGTTGATCGACACCTTCACCGGAGTCTGCAACCCGAGGACGAACATCCGCGTGATATCCACGACATTCATGCCAGGTTTGAGGACATAGTGTCCGGCCTTGAAACGGTTTTCGAGGTCAAGCCGACGGGCATAAATCCCGAATGCCGTGTGGTGTTTGATCTTCGGGAGCAGGGAATCCAGCAGGCGGGCATAATCATCGCGACTGCTCACAAATAATTCCGTCTGCTGCTTCACGGCATTGCCCTTGAACTGCATCAGGCTGACAACCACCACAATACACCCCATAACAAGAAGCGTAAGGAGGGAGTATATTAAAAATTTTTTATTCATTTTTCCGATTTTTTTTGCAAAGATATAAAAAATTCCTACTTTTGTACCGCGGGTGAGTCTTATACGACCAGCTCCTACAGAATCCCCCAGGCGAGGAATCGAGCAAGGGTATGTGGTTGTAGCGGTGCGATATAAGTCGCTCACCCGTTTTTTTTATGCCCGTTTGTGAGGTTTTGGCTTCCAAACGGACTTTTTTTGCTTTTCCCCACCACTCTCGGGCAAGGTTTCCGGACAGGCCGTCCCGGTTGACACTTTCCGACCGATTCTCCCGACGCCCTCTCCCCATGGAAAGGTTTTCCGCAAGTTGCTCTAAAAATCTTTCTGCAAATCTTCCCTTTGCAAGGTCTTTCCACGGAGATTCCCCTCCCGGTTCTCTACCAAGTCTTTCCTCGGGATTCCACACCCGACATTCGGCAAGGTATTCTCCGCGGAATGCCCCCCTTCGGCAAGATCCGCCCCACCTATATATATCCTTCCCCACAGCCCCTGACCGAAGACATTCCGAGGCCAGCAGTTAGGGGGCGGATTTTCCTCAACCGCCGGCCCGTGGGGTCATGCCCGACACACAAAACACCCCAAGCGGCGGGAAGGCCCGGCTTGGGGGTAAGGCAAATTATAGCGGATCAAGTGTAAAAATCTTCTCAAAAAGAATCCCGCGCGGGAAGATGGCGGAAGGACACAATACATCTCGAAGACCTAAAATCTCCCAAAACATTCCTCCGCCGTAGAGCGCACGCTCCGCTACATCATATTTCCGAAATGGCGTTTTCCGAACAGATAGCGCACGAGGATCGACCCGCGGTAGATCGTTCCGATGTTTTTCTGCTTGGCCTCACGGCGGATCGCACGGCGTTTTCGCGACAAGTCCCCATGCCACAGCACAAAATCACGGTAGGCACGGAACACCGCGCAGAAATTGGCCCAATGCCCCTGCACCAGGTAGGACACCGCCGCCAGCATATCGAGCGGCGGACGCACAACGGCCACCACCAGGCGTTGGCCCGTGGAGGAACATTTATAGAGCATCGCCAGATTGTTGCGGTGGTTGAAGAAGACCTTACGCGGGGAATCCGTCGACAGAGTCCCGCCCCCGAGGTGGTAGACCGCACTCCGGGGTTCGATCCTTATGCGGTAGCCCGCCAGCTGCATCCGCCAGCAGAGATCGATCTCCTCCATATGAGCGAAGAAGTCGGCATCGAAGCCGCCCAGCTTACGGAACACCGCACTGCGGCAACAGAAAGCCGCCCCGCTGACCCAAAACAGATCGCGTCCGTCGTCATACTGCCCCTCGTCCCGCTCCGTGCAGCGCAGGATGCGCCCGCGGCAGAAGGGATAGCCCAAGAAGTCGATATATCCGCCCGATGCCCCGGCATATTCAAATTTGTCGGGCTCAACCAGCGAGCGCAGTTTGGGTGCGGCGGCCGCCACATCGGGATTCCGCTCCATCATCTCCAGGATCGGTTCCAACCATCCGCGCGGAGTCTCCACATCGGAGTTCAGCAGCACGTAGATATCCGCCTCAACCTGCTCCAGGGCCCGGTTATAGCCCCCGGCAAATCCATAGTTGCGGTCCATCAGTACCAACTCCACCGTGGGAAACTCCCGGCGGAGCATCTCCACCGATCCGTCCGTCGATCCGTTGTCGGCCACGACGACCCCCACCCCCCCCGGCGCAGCATCGAGCACTCCGGGCAAAAAACGGCGCAGGTGACCCTCGCCGTTCCAGTTCAATATGACAATTTTAGTCTGCATCATGGGGACGTATGTATTTCCAGCGGCGGTGCGACCACATCCATAATTCGGGACATTCGCAGATCATCGCTTCGAGTTTGCGCACATAGCTTTCAGTAATCTCGTTGGGCTGCACCTCGCTCTCACCGTCGTAGATCTTCTCGAACAACGCCTCGTAACGGCCTCTGCAAAGGCGTTTCATCTTGACGAAATAGACCGGCAGGTGACACTTCACGGCCAGTTTCTCGCCGCCGTCGAAGAAGATCGTATCCTGATTCAGAAAGCGGAACCAATGGCTGTCGGGACGGAACGGTGGATTTTGGTCGGCAATGAGTCCGATGACCAGGTTGCGTCCCTGGGGTTCCTTGCCGCGGTTACGCAGATAGAACCTCAGGCTCTCGCGCATCGGCACCGTCACCACATGATCCGAACGGCGCAGGCGGTGGTAGAGCTCCTCAATCACCACGCTGTGCAACGGATGATAAACCGCCGCCAGCACCTGCGACTGCTCGTAGGTACTCCAATAGGAGCAGTACTCCCAGCATCCGAAATGGGCCGTCATGGCGATCCAGTCGCGGCCGTGGACGGCACGGCGCTGGGTCTCGAAGTCCTTCATGCAGAAGACCCGCTTGGCCTTCCGCTCGGGCATATGGGCCATGTTGATCGTATCGATGAACATCTCGGCCAGCGTGCGGTAGAACTTACGGCAAATATCGCGCCGCTCGGCCTCGCTCTTGTCGGGGAATGAATTTTCGAGATTGGTCAGCACCACCTTGCGGCGGTAATGCAACACATGATACAGCAGGAAGAAGAGCACCTCCTCGACCACATAATATTTGAACCAATACGGCAGGATCGAGAACAACCAGGCAGCTCCCCACGCCACCTCCAGCAACAGACGCTGATACCACTTCATCGCTCCCGTTCTCATTACCTAGCGGGAGTTGTCTTGGCGGTCTTACGGGCCGATTTCTCGGAGGCGACGGCTGCGGCCGAAGGCTCCAAGGAGGCATTGGCAGCAGACTCCACGAAGAGCTTGACATTCATCACCTTGGTGCGCACCCTCAGCCAGTTGACCAGCACGTTGCGGTCGATCACGGCGTTGGGGACGGTGGGTTTCACGACACACACCAGCGTGGTGTCGAGCGGCGTGCCCTGCACGTCGAACGTGATACCCTTCATCAGCGAGATGGTCTTGATCACGGGCATCACCGTGCCCACCTCGCGCGAGATGTCGTCCACCTCGACATTGGTCACCCGGTAGCGTTTCAGCTGGGAGGTCATCTGCTCGATGCGGCGGTTCTTCTCGGCCAGAAGATCCGTATAGCTGGCCTGCAACGAGGCTACGTTCACCTCGTCGCCCTTGCTGGCCTGGCGGACGATCAGCTCCACGTCCTCCAGTCCGAAGCCCTCCATCTGAAGACGGGCATTCTCGATCACCGACTCCTCCAGCGTCTCACCCAGCAACACCAACTCGATCTGCGAGGGGGTGTCGTGCGAGGCGTAGTGCTTGTTGCACTCGATGACGCGCGTGTGAGGGAACTTGAAGACCGTCGACACGTATTTATCGGCCATGGCATCGAACAGCGAGCGGCGCACCATGTTGAATCCCACGAAAACGCTGGGGATGAACGTCACCAGCGTGATGATCATCATCAGACGCTTGACATTGCGCTCGCGCACCTTATTGACAAAGGCCTTCTTCTCATACTTCAGGAAATGCACCACGGCATAAGTGGCCAAGGCGATGAACACCGAGTTGATGAAGAACAGATAGAACGCACCGATGAAAATGCGGGGCTGTCCGGTGGCGATACCGAATCCCGACGTACAGAGGGGGGGGATCAGGGCCGTGGCGATGGCCACACCCGGAATGACGGTCGAGGTGCGGTCCGTGCGGGTCTGAGCCACGAATCCGGCCAGACCGCCGAAGAAGGCGATCAGCACGTCGTAGGTCGTCGGCACAGTACGTGCCAGGAGCTCGCTGCTGTTCGACGAGAGGGGCGAAACCAGGAAATAGACCGTCGAGGTGATGATCGCAACGATAAACATCAGCACCAGGTTGCGCAGCGACTTCTTCAGCAGCTCGAAGTCGTTGATTCCCAGCGAAAGGCCCACACCCATGATCGGGCCCATGATCGGCGATACCAACATCGCGCCGATGATCACGGCCGCCGAGTTGACATTCAGACCCAGCGAAGCAATCATCGTGGCGAAGATCAGCACCCAGAGGTTTACCCCCCGGAATACCACGCCTTTGGTGATTGTAGCCACCACCTCCTCCTGGGAGGCCTTGTCCTCATCGAGACTGAAGCGTCCCCTCATGAAATCACGCAGATCCGCCGACCACCGTTTCAAGAAGGTGGCGTCCTGTTCCAAGTTATTGTTCTCCATGTATCTTATTTGTTTTTATTCTTCATCCTCATCTGTCTCCTCCATACGGGCCGAGGGACTCTTCTCTTTGGGTTTTCCGCCCAGGACAATCACAAACTCTCCCTTGGGAGGAGTCTCGCGGAAATGGGCCAGCACCTCTCCCACCGTACCGCGCACGGTCTGCTCGAAGACCTTGGTGATCTCCCTCGACACCGACACGGGACGATCCTCGCCAAACACCCCGGCGAACTGCTCCAGGCACTTGACCACACGGTAGGGCGACTCGTAGAAGATCATCGTACGTGTCTCGTCGACAAGCGACTGGAGGTGTTTCATGCGGCCCTTCTTCTGCGGGAGGAAGCCCTCGAAACAGAATCTGTCGCAGGGAAATCCGCTCTGCACCAGGGCTGGGATCAGCGCCGTGGCGCCGGGCAGGGTCACCACCTCGATGCCTTCCTCGACACAGGTGCGCACCAGCAGGAATCCCGGATCCGAGATTCCGGGCGTACCCGCATCGGAGACCAGGGCGGCATCACGCCCCGCGGCGATCCATTCGGCCACCATCTTGACGGTTCCGTGTTCGTTGAACTTATGGTGGGCATAGAGTTTCTTCTCGATCCCCAGGTGTTTGAGCAGGAAGGACGAGGTGCGGGTATCTTCAGCTAAGATGAAGTCCACCTCGCGCAAGACATTGACGGCACGCAACGTGATGTCGTCGAGATTACCGATCGGTGTCGGTACGATATAAAGTTTGGCCATCGGCTATACAAATTTTCTTTCAAGTAAATCCATCAGGAGTTTCGCTCCGTCGGAATTGGGGTTCCAGGAATAGTTTTCGGCAATGTGGATCAGGCAGTCGTCCAGATCGTCGAAGGAGTTCAGACTGCGGATTGCCTCGCGGTAGGCATCGGGATCGCCGTCGAACAGGTCGCGGATCAACAGGAATTTGTCGTTGATGCCGATGGCCTGCTCCAGATCCGTGACGGGGGTCAGGTGGCTGATCTGAGTAGCCATATCCCGGCGGGGTTCGATCACATCGCCCAGCGTCTGGACATGAGGGTTGATCACCTCACCCAGAACGGCATCGTTATGATGCGGCAGGGAGGACGGGGTGGGATAGATCTCGGGGAAGGCTTGGTTCGGGTCAATCTCTTCCTCCTCGAAGCCCTCTTCGTCGTTGAAACGCCCGTCGCTGACATCGTTGACGGACTCTGCTTCATGGCGGAAGTTCTCTGTGGTGCGACCTTCGACGTTCTCTGCGGTGCGATCCTCTGTGTTGAAGCCCTCGGCGGCGTAACCTTCGTTATAAAATCTCTCCACGGCCGAGCGGTAACGGGGCCCGGCTGATTCTTCCGGTCCGTCCGCTGCGTGATCCACGGGAACGGGTTCTGCGGCAGAGATCTCGGCAGACGCAGGTGCGGCAAAAGGTGCGGCAGCAGGCGACAGGGCGGGATCCTCCGCAGGATTCGCGTCAAGGGCGGCAACAGAGGCTGCGGGGTCTGCAACGGGGACGGTTGCAGGGGTTGCGGCAGGGGCGACCGTGGGGAAAGTTGCGGATTCGGTTTCCGTGGCAGGTTTCTCCTCCGATTCTGCGACGGAGGCAGAGGCTACGGAGACTTTTTCCAGCGTTATCTCATCGAACGACACCTCGTCATCCTCGTCCGTAGCCGTATCGGGATCGACATCGGAGGCGTTTTCCGCACAGGGAACAGATTCAGTTTCGGCGGGTGCTGTCGCCACCGTCTCCACCTCAAACTCCTCAAACAGAGGTTCATCCTCTCCGACGGAGTCCTCGGTGGAATCCCCCACATCCGTTGCGGAAGTCTCCTCCCCCATCGGATGATCCGTTTCTCGGCCAAAGCCCTCTTCGGAAGATTCCCCGACAGGATTCTCCCCGAAGCGGCCATCCGTCGGAAGGGATTGCTCCACGGGATATTCACCCGATTCGGACGCGGGCATTGCCGCAGGTGCAGATACGGAGTCCGAAGCCGTTTCATGTGCGGCGTCCGACATCAGAGCGTGCGCCTCGGCCTGCAATTCCCCGGAAGAAGACACCTCGGGCGAGGTTTTCCTCGCCACCGGACTTTCGGGCTCCTCCTCGAAGCCCTCCTCCTCGAGATTCCACTCCAGGATCTTGACGGGTCTGTGCAGGGTATCACGCTCCACGGAGTTGATCTCGTGAGCCAAAGATCCGACCTCGTCACTCGTAAGGGTCTCATTCGCGGGATCATCCTCGCGGGATGCCTCCTCGCAAATCTCTTTATAGAGTGCCTCCAGATCCTCTTCGGAATCGGCGGCGGGGGTATCGACAAGAACATCGGCCGGAGTTTCGCTCATCTGTTCGACAGAGGCTTCGGTCGAGGAATCGGCGGTCAAAATGTCGGTCGGGGACTCGGCCGGTGTTTCAGTTTCGATCTCAGGCTCGGTCATAACCGCAGCTTCGGCCAATGTGCTGGCGGAAGTCCCGCCCTCGGTGCGGGCAACGTCCTGACGTTCAACCGAGGCAGGGGTTTCGATCTCAACTTCCGTCTCTGTTTCAACCGCAGCCGTAGCGGCCTCTTCGGCTGCAACCGAGGAGGGAACTTCTTCGGTGACGACCTCGGCAGGAGTCGTATCCCCGGCAAAAACCTCGGCGGGAATATCGGCTACCGCCCCCTCGCCATCAGCCGGAAGGAACTCGTCGGGCTCGGGCTCAAGTTCCACGATCGTCATTTCCATCTCCCGTTCCTCGGGGGCAAGACGATCGGCCGACGGGATCTCGGCCGCGGATTCGTCCTTAGGGGCAACCTCCTCGGCCTGGGACTTCTCACTCAGAGCCTCGGGAGCCACCGGCTCGCTCCAAATATCGGCCACAGGTGCCGTGCGCACGGTCTCCAGGGTGAAATTCACCTCGGCATTCTCCTCCTCGGCGGTATGATGCAGGTGGCGGTGATCGGACGTGTCGGCCTTCGGTTCGAGGGCGGGAATCTCCTCATCCGAACCGTATAACGACATGATCACGCGTTGTTTATGGCGGTGACGCATCGACTCCTCCTCCATACCGAAAAGCGTGGCCTCAAGGCGGCGCGACAAGGCGGCCTTGGCCGCGTGGAACGACACCGGGGATTTCGAGACGGCAACATCGGTCACCACCTCAAAAACCTCCTCTGCGGGGGTTTTCCCCTCCGTCACGCCATTTGGAACAGGCCGATCGGCTTTCCCGTCCATACTTTCGGCCGGAACTGCATTCCCGACCGTATCGCGAGTGGGGGCTGCGTCTTCCGAAGCACCAGTCGTCTGCGAGATCATAGCTTCTTCGACCACGACTCCGCCCGGCAAGGTGGAACGCTCCCGCATCGAGGTCTCATCTCCCGCCGCGGGATTCTGTGCGTTTGTTATATCAGTTTGATTGTGTGCAGCATCGGACTTCACATCGGGCGACACTGCCGAACCTTCCGCCGACGGACCGGCGGTCTGCGGTGCGGGGGTTCCTACCGGGGCATCCGTCCGTTTCTCGCGGGCAGGAGCCACCGGAACATCCGAAACCACCTCGAACACAGCATCTTCGTCCTCCGACGAGGGGCCCTCCGAATCGAGATCCACCGCCAGCATCTTGTCCATGTCGAAATCCACCGACATGGGATTTTCGTCGGTTCCCGATGCGGATTCACGGGTCTTCGCCATCTCCCCGTCCGAGGGTTTCACCCCGCGGGATTCGTGGCGCGAAGCCACTTCCGGGCCCACCAACGGCGACCCGTCGAGCGTAGCCTCGGAGCGGTGCCCGGCCGGGGATTCGGACACCTCGGCAAAACGAACCGCTTCATATAAAATGCGCAATTTTTCCAGTGCCCAATCCCTTTCGATCGAGCTTACCTCCTGACGCTCAGTCCAGTCGTCGACCATCGCCATCAATCGTCGCAACTCTTCCCGTATGTTGGCCAAATCCATGTCCGCAAAGTTTTATCTACAAAAAAATATCATAGTGGCAAGGCGCGTGAAAAGCCTCCGAGGGGTCTCCCAGCCCGAAATCGCCTTTACAGAACGGCCTCTATATTCCGCAAATATATAAATTTTTTTCTATTGTCACAACCTCCCCGGGCCCCCTGTCCAACTTTCCGACGAAGAGGACAAACCCCTGCACCAACCCGCCCGGCACTTTAATTTAAGGAGATTGTGTATCTCCGAGGCTTTTCCGTGACACAATCTCAAAAGAAATTCGTATCTTTGCACAATATTTCGCGGATCGAAGGCCGACCCCGAAGTTTTTGGATTAGGAATATTTAAACTCAATAGAAAGATACAAACATGGCATTACAATGCGGCATCGTAGGCCTTCCCAACGTGGGAAAGTCGACGCTTTTCAACTGCCTGTCAAACGCTAAGGCTCAGGCAGCCAACTTCCCCTTCTGCACCATCGAACCCAACGTGGGTGTGATCACCGTACCTGACGAGCGACTGGTCCGTCTGGCCGAAATCGACCACCCCAAGCGCGTCATCCCCACCACAATCGAGATCGTCGACATCGCCGGTCTGGTCAAGGGCGCATCGAAGGGCGAGGGCCTCGGCAACAAGTTCCTGGCCAACATCCGCACCACCAACGCCATCATCCACGTCCTGCGCTGCTTCGACAACGGCAACATCACCCACGTCGACGGCTCGATCGACCCCGTGCGTGACAAGGAAATCATCGACACCGAGTTGCAGCTCAAGGACCTCGAAACCATCGAGAACCGTCTGGCCAAAACCCAGAAGCAAGCCACCTCGGGCGGCGACAAGAACGCCAAACGCGCCGTTGAACTGCTCCTCCAGTACAAGACCGTGCTCGAAAAAGGCCTGAGCGCCCGCACCGTGGAACTCGACAAGGAGGACCGCAAGCTGGTCGCCGATCTGGAGCTGCTCACCGACAAACCCGTGCTCTACGTCTGCAACGTCGACGAGAAGAGCGCCGTGACGGGCAACGCCTACACCGAGGCCGTGAAGAAAGCCATCGCTAACGAGAAGGCCGAGATGCTGATCGTGGCCGCCGCCACCGAGGCCGACATCGCCGAGCTGGAGTCGTTCGAGGAGCGTCAGATGTTTCTGGAGGATCTGGGACTCAAGGAGTCGGGTGTGGCCCGTCTGATCAAGGCCGCCTACAAGCTCCTCAATCTGGAAACCTTCTTCACCACGGGTGCCGACGAGACCCGCGCCTGGACCTACATCCGCGGCATGAAGGCACCAAAGACCGCCGGTATCATCCACACCGACTTCGAGAAGGGATTCATCCGCGCCGAGGTGATCAAATACGACGATTACACCGCACTCGGATCGGAGAAGGCCTGCCGCGATGCCGGAAAGATCGGCATCGAGGGCAAGGAATACGTCGTGCAGGACGGCGACATCATGCACTTCCTGTTCAACGTCTGATCCCTAGGCCCCCCATGATGGGGTGAGGCCCACGGGAAATTTCGGGAGGGCCGCCAACTTCGGAGGAGGTGATTTCGGAGGGTCGGTTTCCGACGGGGACGGACCTTGCGGCGATTCAGGAAAGAGACGAACCTAAAAAAACAGATAGAGCCATGAAAACAGCAACATCACTGATTCTGGGAATCGGATTACTCGTATGTTCATTTATTCTGGGCCGCGCCTACACCTATAAATATAGGGCACAGGACACCGTAGTGGTGACCGGACTTGGCGAGGAGACCTTCGAGTCGGATCTGATCGTGTGGTCGGGCGCAATCACCAGCGAGGCCGACAACACGATGGCGGGATACGCCCGGATCGAGCAAAGCAAGGAAAAGGTCGTCGAATTCCTCAAGTCGAAGGGCGTCGACACCTCGACCGTAATCTTCGGATTCGTCAACACCGAAAAGCAGTACGAGTCGGTCTACAACAACGGCAACTGGGCCGGACAGCGCTTCACGGGTTACCGCCTTGCGCAGACCTTCACGATCGAATCGCACGACATAGACCTCATCGAGACCGTCTCGCGTGAGATCTCGTCACTCATTGCCCGGGGTGTGGCCATCGAGGCTTCGGCTCCGTCGTACTACTACACCCGGCTCGAGGACGTGAAGCTGGGACTCATCGAGAAGGCCTCGGCCAACGCCCGCCTCCGAGCCGAGAAGATCGCCGAAAACGCCGGCATGGACCTGGGCAAGGTCGCCTCGGCCCGCCAGGGTGTGATCCAGATCACGGGCGCAAATTCCAACGAGGAATTTTCGGCCGGAGGATCGTTCAACACCTCCAGCCGGATCAAGAAGGCCCGGATCACGATGAAAATCGAGTTCCGGATCAAATAAAACGACATCAAAAAAATAACATTTTAAAGATACAGTAAAGTAATGGAAAGAGCTATTCGCGTGCGATTTGCACCCAGCCCCACGGGACCTTTGCACATCGGAGGTGTTCGCACGGCACTTTATAACTATTTGTTCGCCCGCAAACACGGCGGCAAGATGATCCTGCGTATCGAGGACACCGATTCGCACCGCTTCGTACCCGGAGCCGAGGACTACATCATGGAGTCGCTCAAATGGTGCGGCATCGAGATCGACGAGGGCGTCGGCGTAGGCGGTCCCCACGCCCCCTACCGCCAGAGCGAGCGTCGCGAAATCTATCTGAAGTATGCCCTCCAGCTCGTCGAGGCAGGTTGGGCCTACTACGCCTTCGACACGGCCGAGGAACTCGACGAGTTGCGCAAGGAAGCCGAAGCCGAGGGTCATGTCTTCGCCTACGACCACACGGTGCGCGAGAAGCTGGCTACCTCGCTGCGTCTGTCGCCCGAGGAGGTGAAGGAGCGCATCGAGCGAGGCGACCAGTGGGTCATCCGATTCAAGATGCCGGTGGGTCGCATCGTCAAGATGGACGACCTGATCCGCGGCCACGTCGAGGTCGATTCCTCGACGCTGGACGACAAGGTGCTCTACAAGTCGGCCGATGCACTGCCCACCTACCACCTGGCCAATATCGTCGATGACCACCTGATGGAGATCTCCCACGTGATCCGCGGCGAGGAGTGGTTGCCTTCGCTGCCGCTGCACTACCTGCTCTACGAGGCATTCGGATGGCAGGACTCGCAGCCCGAGTTCGCCCACCTGCCCCTGCTGCTCAAGCCCACGGGCGGCGGCAAGCTCTCGAAGCGCGACGGCGACAAGATGGGATTCCCCGTATTCCCGCTCTTCTGGAAATCGCCCGCCACGGGTGAAACCGCCCACGGATACCGCGAGGACGGATATTTTCCCGAGGCATTCATCAATATGCTGGCCCTCCTGGGCTGGAATCCCGGCACGGAGCAGGAGCTCTTCACGATGCAGGAGCTGATCGACAACTTCTCGCTGGACCGCGTCTCGAAATCGGGCGCACGCTTCCAGCCCGACAAGGCCAAGTGGTTCAATGCCCAGTACATGCACCACAAATCGGTGCAGGAACTCTCCGTCATCTACCAGCCGATCCTCAAGGCCCACGGCATCGAGGTTTCGGACGAACTGGCCGGCAAGGCCGCCTCGATCATGAAGGAGCGCGCCTCGCTGACGACCGATCTGTGGGATCTCACGTCGTTCTTCTTCGTGGCTCCCGAGGAGTACGAGGCCAAGCAGACCAAGAAGTACTGGAAGGGGCAGAACCCCGCCATCCTCAAGGAGGTACGCGAGGTGCTGGCGTCGATCGAGGACTTCTCGCTGGAGAACACCGAGAAGATCGTCCACGCCTGGATCGAGGAAAAGGGCTACGGCATGGGCCAGGTGATGAACACCCTGCGTCTGGCATTGGTCGGTGCAGGAAAGGGCCCCGGCATGTATGACGTGACGTCGTTCATCGGCAAGGAGGAGTGTCTGAAGCGTATCGACAACCTCTTCGAGCGTGTACAGCCCGCCGAGTAGGTTTCCTTCCACCCGATAATCCCAAAAGAATGAATTCCGGCGGAGAAAGGTCTGAACCCGAAACGGGCAAGGTGCTTTTCTCCGCTTTTTTTTCAGCGATCCGGACTTTTTGCCCCGCACCCCGGCCGGCACATCGGCTCGGGAGAGGGAATGTCCCAGGCAGAGTTCCGAGGCAGGGGCATCCTCTGAGGAGGACATCTCTTCCGATAGGCGGCCTTTTCGAGGATCAGCCTTTCCGAGAACGGCACATTCCGGAAGACCGATCCTTGACCGAGGAGGATCTTTCGGTGAAGAGCGGTCTTTCCCAAGTGAGATAGCTCTTCCGAGGGGCGGTCTTTTTCCTTTGCAGGATTTTTCCCGAAGGAAGACCTTCGTTCGAGGCTCTTCCCGATCCTCGCCACAAGCTCCGCGATCGCCCGACAAAGCATAGAACAACATGATCTCGATCGAACAAGAACTTTGGGGCATGACGCCCGAGGGTGAAGCCGTAATCCGCTACACAATGCGCAACGGATCGGGAGCCGAGGTACGGCTCACGAATCTGGGTGCGGCTGTGGTGGGCATCACCCTACCCGACCGCGCGGGTAAAATGGAGGACGTGGTCCTCGGTTACAACGACGCGGCAGCCTACATCGACGACAGCGTCTACATGGGTAAATGTCTGGGTCGCATGGCCGGACGCACGGCTTTGGGACGCATGACGATCGACGGGAAGCAGATCTCGCTGGACCGCAACGAGGGCCGCAACCACCTCAACGGTGGCACACAGGGTTTCTCGTCCAAGGTGTGGGAGAGCCGCGTGGAGACCAACCGTGTGGTGATGGATCTGATGTCGGAGGAGGGAGACCAGAACTACCCCGCAACGCTCTACACTGAGGTGGTCTTCGATTTTGACGACGACAACTCGTTTGAAATCACCTACATGGCCAAATCCGAGGAGCTGACCGTCGTCAATCTGGCCCACTCGATCTACTTCAACCTCGGGGGTGAGGCTTCGGGCCATGCCCTCGACCAGTGCCTCCGCCTCCGGGCCACGCAGATGGCCGAGGTCGATCCCTACCTCGTCCCCACGGGGCGCATGATCCCCATCGGGGATACGCCCGCCGATTTCTCCTCCTCCAAGCCCCTCGCCGAGGTGGTGGAGGCCGAGCTGAACCACATAGCCGACCAGCGGGGACTGGCTCATCCGTTTGAGGTGGAGGGCTGGAAACCCAACATCCTGGGCCAGGTGGGCGAATTATACGATCCGCGATCGGGACGTCACCTGGAGCTGCTTTCGTCGCAGGCTTCCGTGGTGGTCGACACGGCCAACTTCATCGGGGGCGGGGCTGCGCTCTCGAAGTCGGGAGTTCACTACGAGGATCACGCCGGAGTGGCGCTAATCTGTCAGAATTTCCCCGATGCGGTCAACCACCCCGAATTCCCCTCGCCGCTGCTGAAGGCCGGAACACTCTATTGTCAGAAAACCGTCTATCGGTTCTCGGTCAAAGAGTAAAAGGCGCAGCAGAAACCGCTCAAGGATTTCTGTCACAGGATTTAACGCATTCAAAGGCCGCTCGATTCCGGGCGGTCTTTTTTTATATTTTTCCAACGAACGGGCGAATTTTCATTCGGGCAAGCGAACCGGCGAATATCGGACGGACAGGCAGACGAGGGATGTCGGGCGAGCGGGCAACCGTAAAGCGGGCGGACTGATGAATGAATAAATGAATAGGTGTGTGAGCAAACGAACACCCCCCATTGCGCACGGGCAAAAAAAAAGATACGGGTTCGGAAATTCTGATTTCCGAACCCGTATCTTTATACCGAAGCCTCATGCCCGAATTCTCCCTCTCGAATTCTCCCGCCACGACAAACCGACAAGGTAACAAGGAGCAAGACGACTAAGAGAACAAGGAAGGCAAGGAGGGCAGCAATCCCCAGCAACGCGGAAGGCCCCTCCACTCAAGGCAATCTATTTGTCGAACAGCGACTTGGCGATACCCATCTCCAAACCGCGCAACTCGGCCAGACCGCGCAGGCGACCCAGACAGGAGTATCCGGGATTGGTCTTTTTCTTCAGATCGTCGATCATCTGATGTCCGTGGTCCGGACGCATCGGGATCGACACCCGACGGCGCTGCTGGATCTCCAGCAGGTTTTTCATCACGTTATACATATCGACATCTCCCTCCAGGTGGTTGGCCTCAAAGAAGTTACCCTCCTCGTCGCGCTGCGTGGAGCGCAGGTGGACGAAGTAGACACGATCGGCTTGACGGAGCATCATGCCAGGGAGGTCGTTTTTGGCCGATACGCCCAGTGAACCCGTGCAAAGGCACAGACCGTTGGATTTGTTGGGTACGGCGGCCGTCAAGGCCTCAAAATCGGCCTCGGTGCTCATGATGCGCGGCAGACCCAGGATCGAGAAGGGAGGATCGTCGGGGTGGATGGCCATCACGGCCCCCACCTCATCGGCCACGGGGCAGATCTCCTCCAGGAAGAGAATCAGATTGTGGCGCAGGGTCTCGGCGTCGACATCACGGTAACGGTCCAGCTCCTTCTGGAACTGCTCCAGCGTGAAGCTCTCCTCCGAACCGGGCAATCCGGCGATCATGTTGCGGGTGATCAGCTCGATCTCGGCCTGATCCATCTGCTCGAAACGGGCCCGGGCCCGGGCCTGCTCCTCGGCCGTGTAGTCCTGTTCGGCTCCGGGGCGTTTCAGGATGAAGAGGTCGAAGGCCACGAAGGCGGCACGCTCGAAACGGAGTCCCTTCGATCCGTCCTTCATCGTGAAGGCCAGGTTGGTACGTGTCCAGTCGAGTACCGGCATGAAGTTATAGGTGATCACGCGGATGCCGCACGCCGCCAGATTGCGGATCGACTGCTTATAGTTCTCGATATACTGTCGGAAGTTACCCGTGCGGGTCTTGATGTGTTCGTGGACCGGGACACTCTCCACCACCGACCACACCAGACCGGCATCGGCCACGATCTGCTGACGTTTGCGGATCTCCTCCACGCTCCACACCTCGCCGTTGGGGATGTGGTGCAGGGCTGTCACGATACCCGTGGCCCCGGCCTGTCGTATATCCTGCAGCGAGACGGGATCGGAGGGTCCGTACCAGCGCCAGGTTTGTTCACAAAGATACATGATTTCTATGATTTTTAAGGTTTTACGTATTCTCTAGATCGAGAAGGCATCAAAGCCTCCGTCGACCACCGCCAGCGTACCCGTCACAAAGGCCGAGGCATCGCTGATCAGGTAGTGGATCGTGCCGCACAGCTCCTCCGGTCTGCCGAAACGGGCAAACGGCGTGTGGGCGATGATGGTCTTGGCACGGTCGGTATAGGATCCGTCGGGATTGGTCAGCAGCGTGCGGTTCTGCTCCGTGAGGAAGAATCCCGGAGTGATGGCATTCACGCGGAAGCCCTCGCCGAACTTCCGGGCCAGCTCCCCGGCCATATACTTCGTATAGTTGGCAATGGCGGCCTTGGCCGAGCCGTAGCCCACCACGCGCGTCAGAGGACGCAGGGCCGACTCCGAGCAGAAGTTGACGATACAGCCCTTGCGGTTGGGCAGCATGGCCTCCAGGAACACCATCGTGGGAAGAACCGTGCCGAAGAGGTTCAGATCGACCACCTGCCGGAAGGCATCGACCTGAAGGTCGAAGATCGTCTTCTCGGGCGGAATCGTCGCACCGCCCATGTTGCCGCCCGCAGCGTTGAGCAGGATGTCGATACGGCCGTATGCACGGAGAATCTCCTCGCGGTTGGCCTCCAGTTTCTCACGATTCATCACATCGGTGACCAGGAACATGGCCTCGCCGCCCTCGTTGCGGATCTTCCCGACGAGTTCCTCACCCGCCGCCTCGTTGCGGCCCAGCACCACCACCCGGGCACCTTCTCCGGCCAGGTAAGCACAGATGCTGCGTCCCAGGATGCCCGTACCGCCGGTCACCACGACCACACGTCCCTTGATGTCAAACAGATTTCCCATAATAGTTTCAGATGTTATTGTTTTTATAGTATTGGATATTCTCCTTCATCAATATGTCGATCGGCATATTGTTGACCTTGTTGATCTTGCGCCCGCCGATCAGATACTCCTCAAGGGCCATCACCCCGTGGTAGCCCTGCGACTCGGGGCGCTGGGCCACCAACACGTCGATCACCCCTTCGCGCAACATCTGCTCGTTGCGCGGGATAAGGTCGTAGCCCACCAGCCGCACCCGTTCCCGCACCCGCGCACGGAGGTAATTGCCCAGGATATAGCATGTGGAGTTGAACGTAATGGCCCCCTCGATGGCGGGATACTCCTCGAAAAGTCGGTCCAGAACCTCAAAATTACGCTCCGGGGTATGGATGTCAAGCAAAGCGTGGTGGATTCGGCCCGTGAAGCCTCTCTGACGCAGGTAGTGGTGGAATCCCTCCTCGCGCAGACGCCACTGGTTCGATCCGTTGGTGCCGCGGTAGGCCATCTGCCCCACGACGATATCGGACCGGGTGTCGAACCGTGCGAGCAGCATACGCGCCCCCACCATCCCGGCATCGAACGACGAGATCCCGAAGTAGGCCAGGTTGTTACACCCCTCTATGGCAGCGTCGATAAATACATAGGGTATCCCGCGGCAGTCCAGCTCCACGCTCCAGGCCGCCACCCGTTCGGCAAACAGCGTGGCAACCAGCACTCCGTCGAAATTCTTCCTGCGGAGCGTCTCCACGATCCGGTCGAACGACTGCTCGTCGTACTGGTCGAAGAAGAGCAGGCGCACCGAGACGTTGAACGCCGCCACCTCGCCGGCGGCACGGGCACACCCCTCGTTGACATCGGCCCAGTACTCCCCCTCGCGGAAAGCCGGGATGACGACATAGATCACATACTCGCGACCCGAGGCCAGCGAACGGGCCATCATGTTGGGTTGATAATCGACATGATCCAGCACCCGGCGGACCTTGATGAGGTTATCCTCCGAGACCTTGCCCCGATTATGGATCACGCGATCCACCGTGCCGGCCGACACACCGGCCATGCGGGCAATATCTATGATACGAACTTTGGTTTTCTTCTCCCGAATCATAATTTTCGGCATTGAGGGGGTTTGCCGCAAAGATAAGCAATAGCCTCCGAAATACCAAGTGTGTTCGCACACAGTTCCATATTTCAATCATTTTCCGTCATATTCGAGACTTTTTCAAGGAGGCGGGAGGCGGTTCTGCCTGGAGGAAGCCAAGGCGGTCGGGCCTGCAAGATGAGCCTGCGGGAAACGGCATGGGAGGAACAAGGGAGGGGAAGTAAAGCGGAGGAAACAATACGGAGGGCAAGGGGGGCAATATCCATGAAAAAAAAATCGGACGGGACACCTTGAGGTATCTCGTCCGAAGATCAGGGAACGGGGCGGAAGCCCCATATGTATGTATAGGTCCCAGCCGGAGGGGCTTAATCCTTCCTGCGGTCGGGATCGTCGAGCCAGCGGTTGTAGAAATCCTCGCCCACCACAATGCGGATGGCCTTGTGGCGGATGGTGAATTCGAGGGGCGTACCTCCGAGCTGTTCGCCGTCGACCTCGACCGAGATCTCGGGTGAAGACTCGATGCGGATATGCTGTCCGCGGCACTTCATGACATGGCCGATGCGGTAGATCCCTCCGTTGAACAGGTAGTGGAACCGGAAGAGGATATGCCAGAAGTGAACCGGGCGGATCAGCGACAGATCGAAGAATCCGTCATCGGCCACCGCCTCGGGCAGCTGTTGCATACCGCCGCCGTTGTACTTGCAGACACCCACGGCCACCGACAGCAACAGGTCATTGAAGACGATCTTGCCGTCGACCCACACCTTCATGCCCGTCGACTTATAGCGGAAGAACGAACGCACCATGCACCACAGATAGCGCCAGCGGCTCGCCCTCATCTTCTTCTTGAGGTGCGACACGCGCTTGACCACAAAGGCGTCGAATCCCGCACCCGACACATTGGCCATATAGCGGCTTTGGCGGTAGTGGGCCTCCTCGTAGGAGACCTCCCCCACGTCCTGAAGGAAGGAATACTCCTCCTTGATGGCCTTCACAGCCTCGGGAATGCGGTTCGAGATGCCGAACGTACGCACCCAGTCGTTGCCCGACCCCACGGCGATCACGGCCAGCAGCACCTCGTTGGGGTTGACCTTCTGCTGGATGAACAATCCGTTGACCACCTCGTGCAGCGTACCGTCGCCACCCACCACGATAATGTGGCGGTAGCCCTCGTTCACGGCCTTGACCGTAAGCTCCGTGGCGTGGAACTTATGCTCCGTAAAGACCGGTTCGCAGTGAATCTCGGCATCGCGCAGGCACTTCGATATTTGCGGAAAATCGTCAAGCCCGCGGCCGCCTCCGGCCACGGGATTGACGATCACAAACCATTTTTTCTGTATGGCTTCCACCCTCTTGCCTTACTTTGTGGGCGTATTGCGGAGCGTGTGGACCAGGAAGTCGTAGAACTTCTTCACCGAGGCGATCTCCACCTTCTCGTCGGGCGAGTGGGGGTAGCAGATCGTCGGGCCGAACGAGATCATGTCCAGGTTGGGGTACTTGGCACCGATGATGCCGCACTCCAAACCGGCATGGATCGCCGTCACCGAAGGTTTCACACCGTAAAGCTCCTCATAGGAGAGGGTCATGGCCTTGAGAATCGGCGAGGCCATATTGGGATTCCAGCCGCTGTAACTGCCCGAGAGCTCGATCGTGCGGGCTCCGGCCAGCTCGAACACGGCCGACATCTGGCGGCCCAGGGCCTCCTTCTCGCTATCGACCGAGCTGCGCATCAGGCACTGCAGCTTGATGGTCTTGCCGTCCGACACCACGCGCGCCAGGTTCGTGGAAGTCTGCACCAGTCCGGGCATGGCCATCGACATGTGCCATACGCCGTCGACACAGGCCGTCACGGCCTTGATCAACGACTGAGCCGTCTTGCGGTCGATCATCTCGGCCGGGAGAGCGCACTCCTCGATACGGATCGACACCGAATCCTCGATGCCCTCGAACTCGCGGATGACAGTCTGCTCGTAGGCCTTGACCTCCTCCTTGAGCGACTCCAACTCGCCGGCCTTGACCAGCACCACAGCCTCGGCCTCACGCGGGATGGCATTGCGAAGACCGCCGCCATCGACCTCGGCCAGGAGCAGCTCGCGTTTCTGCATGGCGGCATCCAGCAAGCGGAACAACACCTTGTTGGCGTTGGCACGCTGGCAGATGATCTGGATTCCGGAGTGTCCGCCCTTCATGCCCTTGGCCGTGATGCGGGCGGCCACATAACCCTCAGCGGGGGTCTTTTCGGCCGTATAGTCGAAGGTGATGTTGGCATCCAGACCTCCGGCGCAACCCACATAGAGTTCACCCTCGGTCTCGGAGTCGAGATTGAGCAGGATGTCGCCCTGCAAGAGTCCGCCCTTCAGTCCGAAAGCTCCGTCCATGCCGGTCTCCTCGGTAGCCGTAAAGAGGGCCTCGATCGGGCCGTGAACCAGCGTATCGTCCTCCAGGACAGCCAGGATGGCAGCCACACCGATACCGTCATCGGCACCCAGGGTCGTACCGTCGGCCGTCACCCAATCGCCGTCGATGTAGGCTTCGATGGCATCCTTCTCGAAATCGAACACCTTGTCGTTATTCTTCTGGGGAACCATGTCGCAGTGGGCCTGCATGATCACGCCCTTGCGATTCTCCATTCCCTCGGAGGCGGGTTTACGCATATAGACATTGTGCGCCTCGTCTTCCTTCCATTCCAGGCCCTGCTCCTTGGCAAAGGCGATCAGATATTCGCGCATCTTCTCCTCGTGGTGCGAGGGTCGCGGAATTCGGGTAATCTCTGCAAAATGCTTCCAAACCAACTCGGGTTTCAAAGCCTTCAAATTCTTATCCATAAGATTCTGATTTTAAAAGGTTGCTATTTTTATGTTTCTGTTATTTCTCGTTTTCGGGGTGGTCGGGGTGAGGCACCGAAGGGTGGATCTCCCACACCCGGCCCTCGGTGTTGCGGTCGAACGCAGCCACGATCTTCTTGACCAGGGCATGGCGCACGATGTCGCGCTTGTCGAATTCGACAATTCCTATGCCGGGGACGTTTCTCAGGATCTCCATCGCCCGCACCAGACCGCTGTCCGACTTCTTCGGCAGATCGATCTGCGTCACGTCGCCCGTGACGATGAAGCGGGCATTGCGACCCATACGCGTCAGGAACATCTTGATCTGCGAAAGGGTCGTATTCTGGGCCTCGTCCAGGATCACGAAGGCATTGTCAAGCGTGCGGCCGCGCATATAGGCCAGCGGGGCGATCTGCACGGTGCCGTCCTCGAGGAACTTCTGGAGTTTGGCCGCGGGGATCATGTCGTTGAGCGCGTCGTAGAGGGGTTGCAGGTAGGGATCGAGCTTCTCCTTCATGTCGCCGGGCAGAAAGCCCAGTTTCTCGCCCGCCTCAACGGCCGGACGCGTCAGGATGATGCGGCGCACCTCACGCTCCTTCAATGCCCTCACGGCCAGCGCAATAGCCGTATAGGTCTTGCCCGATCCTGCGGGACCGACGGCAAAGAGCAGGTCGTTCTTGTCGAAGAGTTTGACCATCAGCTCCTGGTTGACCGTACGCGGACGGATGATGTTGCCGTTCGTGCCATAGACCAGGACCTCCTTGTCGACGGCCGACTCAACCTCCATCTCCACCCCGCGGAAGCACTGATCGACCACCTCGGTGGAGATGTGACCGTACTTGAGATAATACTCGGCCAGTCCCTTCATGCGTTTTTCAAAACGCAGGGTGTCGGGTTCCGCGCCCAGGACCTTGAGCGACGATCCCCGGGCCACGATCTTGAGTGTGGGGTGCAGTTCCTTGATCTGTTCCAGCCAGGTGTCCTGCACGCCGTAGAGTTCGCGGGGATCGATCCCCTCGAGGCGTATTTCGCGACTAACGTAATCTTCTGCCATGGTCTCTTAGAAAATATAGCCGAACGAAAAAGCCACGTTGAACATACGCATCTTGTCGATCATGCGTCCGTCGGGCAGAGCCACATTGTGTTTGCTGCGCAGCTGTCCGTTATAGCGCAGGTCGATGAGCATATGGCGGTTGAGCTGTATGCCCAGACCTCCGGCAAACGACACCGTGGGGCGCACGCGGCCGAAGTCGATGAGGTTGTCGCCCTGCTTGTCCTTGCAGTCGTTCATCACCGTGAATACCGGGCCCAGATAGAAACGCAGGGGTTTGAGTATGCGTAGCGAGGCCAGCACCGGGATTTCGATCGAGTGGGAGCGCAGGCGGATCTGCTCCACCCCCTCGGGACGAATCTTCAAGCCCTGGCGCACGAACAGGATCTGGGGTTCGAGGGCTACGGCTCCCCAGTTGACGGCCGTCATGATGCCGACCTGCCAGCCGAGGCGGTCCTTGACGTCGATGTCGCCCATATTGGTCGAATAATCGGCGATGTTCACACCGCCCAGCACACCCCACTCGATACGCACACGCGGCGGGCGAGCCCACAGTGTTGCCGTCGTCATCGCCAGCAGCAGGGTAAGTATCAGTTTACGAGTCATGTTTCTTCGTTTTTATTTATTGTTGTCGAATCCGAGTTTCAGGGCCGCCCAGAACATATAGCACAGGCACGCCACCGGGAAGAGCAGTCCGCAGGCATTCACCCCCGTCCACTCGATGAGCAGGCCGCTCGCGGGGCAGGCCACGGCACCGCCCGAGATGGCCAGGATCATCAGTCCGGCCACACCGTTGGCCTGTTCGGGAACGGCCTTGGTGGCCACGGCGTAGAACGTGGCGAAGACACACGACATGACGAAGCCCAGGACACCCATCACCACATAGACCAGCAGGGGCGTCTGCACGAAGATCAGCAGCAGGCACAGCAGCAGGGCCACGCCCATGTTCCAGCGCAGGTACTTGACGTCGGAGTAATGCACCAGCACCCACGCTCCGACCAGCGTACCCACGATACGGCAGGCGTAGAAGCCCGTCGAGGTGAGGATCGAGGAGGAGGTGTCGATGAGGTTTCCGGCGACGAAGTTGATACTGATGTCGGCCGCGATGAACGTGGCGATACCCACCGCCGAGATCAGCACGCGGCTGTTGCGGAGCAGGCGGAAGCAGTCGACAAGGCCGGCGGTGCGAACCTCGGACCGGGGTTCGGGCACCGAGGTCAGCTGCAGCCACACCCCGCCCACGACCGTCAGCAGGGCATAGACGGGCAGGACGTTGAGCCAGTTGTCGGTAAAGGCCATCAGCAGGGTCACCAGCGGGCCCACGAGCATCAGGGCCGTATTGCGGAAGATCTGTCCCACGGTCAGATAGCTCGTCATGCGTTCGCCGGGGACGATCGTCGCCAGCATCGGGTTGACGGCCACCTGGACGAACGTATTGCCCAGGCCCAGCACGCCGAAGCCTGCGAAGAGCCACCCCAGGGAATAGGATTCGCCCGAGAGGTAGGGGATGATCAGACCAACACACGTGAGCAGGTAGCCGATCAGGGCGGTTATCTTGCGTCCGTGACGGTTCATGAAAGCCGCGATCGGGGTCGAAAGCAGCAGAAACCACAGAAAGACCATCGACGGGAGATAATACACATTGCTGTCGGAGGGGAAGTCGTTGACGATGATGTTGCCTGTCAGCGGGGCGACAATGTCACAAAATCCCATGATGAAAAAGCCTGCCAATACAGGCATCAACAGACGTTTGTCTACTTTTACGGAATTCATTACACTATAAATATTACACTAAATCAATCTTTCAAAGATACGTTTTTTTAATCAAATAATCCCGATTCCTCGTTTTTTTATTTGGTTTACGCCTCTGTTTTTCCATCCGCAGGGGGCGGTCACGGGACGATAACAGACTGTTTCCCCGCATATTGATCCACACGCGGGAGTTTTCAAAGCGGATTCCGACACAACGAACCGCCCCGGACCCGTTTCCTGCGCCACAAATAAATATTAGGACAGGAGTAAATTTTCAATTTATTTTTCATACATTTGAAAGATATAAAAGTTCGGTATTCCGAACCGCGTAACGGATTAAGAGGGAAAAAATTCCCCCCATTCCGATGCTCGGATTCGTCGTAATATATTTTTTACGACAAAATCGGGTCCGATCATTGATTTTATTTCAACTTTTTTTGCAATACCCTGCAAAGAGTGTTGTTCCTTTTCGACGAAATACTTATCTTTGTACGGTCAACGTTTTGACAAGCACATAGAAAGTGTTTTCGCACGTCCAGGTTAGAGAATGTGGTAGTTTTCAAAAGGAAGGACAACGGACAACACTCATCTTGATTGATTTGAAGGAAGGGTAGGATTCTTGCAATCCCTACCTTCGACTTTGATAGTCAAGTGTGGGGTATTGCATCGTTTATTTCCTTGGGGTTCTACCACAACCTTCTGACTGATAAACGAAATCGACTCCACACTTTCTTTTTTGGCAAACACCGCTGAGGAATCGGGCGGAAAACGTAAAAAAATCCAGACACGAGGAGCGGGAGGATCTCCCCCCGCAAGAAACATCATCGCCCCTCCAGGGGTTTGATTGGGTTCCGACGCGCACTCCCTGTCCCTGCCGACTTCGCACACCCCTCTCTTTGCGAGCCGACTCCGGCAGGGAGTGCCTTTGTCCCCCCCACACTGAAGGCCGCCTCACCACCCCTTGCGGAAACCGTCCGCTCATCCATGCCGAAGAGCCCGTCCCCTTGCGGAAACCGTCCTCACCGAAGCCCCCGGCCTCACCGATGCCCCACTCCCCCACCCGTGCGAATACCTTCCTCTCGTCCTTCACTGAAGACCATTTTTTCGCAATTTATGACTTATTTTACCCCCGAATGCCGAAATATGACACGATCGGAGGCTTATTTTCCTCGCAGGTTTGCATTTACATCGGCTTTACACTATCTTTGCAGCGATTTATACCCATTATCGAAATATAATAATTTTGCATATATGAGCCTCGTAGCAATTGTCGGACGCCCCAACGTGGGCAAATCGACCCTCTTCAACCGCTTGGTTGGCGAGCGCAAAGCCATCGTCGACTCGACGGCCGGCACCACCCGCGACCGCCACTACGGCAAAACCGATTGGAACGGACGTGAATTCTCGGTGATCGATACCGGCGGTTATACCGTAAACTCTGACGACATCTTTGAAGACGAAATCCGTCGCCAGGTCCTCCTCGCCATCGATGAGGCCGACCTGATCCTCTTCCTGGTGGAGGTGACGACCGGAATCACCGACCTGGACGACATGATGGCCGACATCCTGCGCCGCACGTCGAAGAAAGTCCTGCTGGTCTGCAACAAGGTCGACAACAACGACCAGATATACTCCTCCCACGAGTTCTACTCGCTGGGACTCGGCACGCCGTTCTGCATCTCGTCGATGTCGGGAAGCGGCACGGGTGACCTGATGGACGCCATCCTCGAGCAGCTGCCCGAAGAGACCCGTTTCGAGGAGGAGGAGAACCTCCCCCGCATCACCATCGTCGGCCGTCCCAACGTGGGCAAGTCGTCGCTGACCAACGCCCTGCTCGGCACCGAGCGCAACATCGTCACCTCGATGGCCGGAACCACCCGCGACTCGATCCACACGCGCTACAACAAGTACGGCATGGACTTCTACCTGGTCGATACGGCCGGTCTGCGCAAGAAGAACAAGGACATGGAGGATCTGGAGTTCTACTCCGTGATGCGTTCGATCCGGGCCATCGAGTCCTCCGACGTCTGCATCCTGATGCTCGACGCCCAGCAGGGTCTGGAGCAGCAGGACCTCAACATCCACAACCTCGTGGTACGCAACCGCAAGGGTTGTGTCATCGTGGTCAACAAGTGGGATCTGATCGAGAAGAGCAGCAACACGATGAAGGAGTGGACCGAGTATCTGAAGAAGCGTCTGGCTCCGTTCAACGACATTCCGATCATCTTCACCTCGGTACTCAACAAGCAGCGCATCCTCGATGTATTGCAGACGGCCATCCGCGTCTACCAGTCGCGCAAACGCCGCATCGCGACCTCCGAGCTGAACGAGTATCTCCTGCCGCTGATCGAGAACTACCCGCCCCCCGCAACCAAGGGCAAGTACATCCGCATCAAGTACGTCACGCAGTTGCCGACGCCGACACCTCAGTTCGCCTTCTTCGTCAACCTGCCCCAGTACATCAAGGAGCCCTACCGCCGATTCCTGGAGAACAACCTCCGCGAACATTGGGATTTCTCGGGCGTGCCCCTTCAGATCTATTTCCGCCAGAAATAGAAGCGTGTGTCACAAGGACAAAATACTCCAAATCACCCCTGCCGCAGTTGTCTGTGACAGGGGTGATTTCCTTGAAAAGGGTTTTGACACCTTCTTGTCGGAAGGGATTCGTCCGTGCGACAGTTCCGACAGTTTCCAAACACTTACCAACCGAAGCCACAGTCTGTATGCCGCGGTTTCGGTTTTTTCGTTGTCTCTTTCCCCGTATCGACAACCGGACACACACTCATTCTCCTTCACTCGTTCTTTCGCCCACACACCGTCACGCTCGATCTGCCTTTGAGCCGGCTGACGGTCCGATAACACCAACCAAAGACCCTTCTTTCACGCGTTCCTCCCCTGTCTCTTCGGTCCCCCCCATCCCTTCCCCTGCGTTTCGGTCTTTCGATCCATTCGCCCGAGTAACAGTCTGAACCACCCGCCCCGCCATTCTATCAGTCTTCGCCCCGACAACCTACCATTCCACTTGCTCACCACCCTCTCCTTCCCATTCCGCACTTTTTCCGCCTCGCTCCACCATCCCCCCCCACCACACACCTCTGCCGTCCTTTCGACCCACCGCACAGGCCGCAAAAGCCACACCG
>JAHHQK010000027.1 GCA_020026435.1 Alistipes sp.
CCTCTTCCTCTTCCTCTTCCTCTTCCTCTTCCTCTTCCTCTTCCTCTTCCTCTTCCTGAGTGTCTTGATGCCTCTAAATTTCCAGCCGGACAACACCTTAAAACCCCATTTGAGTTTTCGTATTTCCAGGTCTTAGCCTTCCTCTCCGCTTTCTTCTCCACTTGGCTTCCCACCCGTTTCCGCTTGTTTTTCTGCTACTGCCCCGAATCTACTACACCCTCTATTCCCCGCCTTAGAAAAACGCCAAACGGACACCCACCCCCATCCACTTGAGTGTGGGGGTGAGTGCCCGTTGGTTTGTAAAAATCCCTTTCGGGGTAAAAATTTTCTGTTTTTAAGATCGGTACGTCCTATTCCACCTCCCAGGTGGCACCCGAACGGAGCAGGTCGTCGACGCTGTGGATCGGACTCTTGGCGGCAACCTCTTCGAGCTGCTGCTCCACGGCCAGATCATAGACCGTTTCGTCCTCCACCGAGCGGATCACACCCAATGCTACCGGATAATCGGGATATTTCATGGCGGCGAGCATCATGTGGAGCGTCGTGTCGCGCTCGTGGGCATCGTGTACCAGTATATCGTCCAGCGTGTAGCCGTCCTGACCCACGGTCACCACCTTCAGCTTCATCTTCTCGAAGACCAGACCCTTGTCCTTGTTGGCACCGAAGAGCATCTTCTCGCCGTGACGCAGGGTGATCGTATGCTCGGCACGCGTAGCCTTGTCACCGGCATAGAGCGCATGAGTCTTGTCGTTGAAGATCACGCAGTTCTGCAACTCCTCGATCACGGCCATACCCTTGTGCTTGGCCGCAGCGACCATACATTCCTTCGAGAGCTGTACCTCCATGTCGACCGAGCGCGCGAAGAACGTACCCTTGGCACCGATGACCAGCTCGCCGGGGTTGAACGGTTTCTCGACCGTTCCGTAGGGCGAGGTTTTGGTGATCTTGCCGAGCTTCGAGGTGGGGGAGTACTGCCCTTTTGTCAGACCGTAGATCTCGTTGTTGAAGAGTATGACGTTGAGGTTCACGTTGCGGCGGATGGCGTGGATGAAGTGGTTTCCGCCGATGGCCAGCGAGTCGCCGTCACCGGTGGTGACCCACACCGACAGACGCGGATTGGCCACTTTGACACCCGTGGCGATGGCATTGGCTCGGCCGTGGATGGTGTGGAATCCGAAGGTCTTCATGTAATAGATGAAGCGCGACGAGCAACCGATACCCGAGATGAACGTAAAGAGGTTGTGGGGGGTATCCGTGGCGTCTGCGATTTCGGGCAGGGCGCGTTGCACGGCGTTGAGGATGGCGTGGTCACCGCATCCGGGGCACCAGCGCACCTCCTGGTCGCTTTTGAAATCCGTGGGGGTATATTTGAAATCTGCCATAACTTTACTTCAATAAGGATTCAAACTTTTGTTTCAATTCAACGATCGTGAAGGGTTGACCCTGGCACTTGTTATACTGCTCGTAGTGGAATTCCTGGAAACTCTGGCGCAGGTAATTGGCAAACTGGCCCTCGTTGAGCTCGCAGACGACGATCTTCTTGAACTTCGAGAAGATCTCGCGGACGCCTCTCGGCAGCGGGTTGATGTAGTTGAAGTGGCACAGCGACACGCTCTTGCCCTCTTTGCGCATCTCGGTGACGGCATTCTGGAGGTGTCCGCGGGTTCCGCCCCAGCCGACAACCAGCAGCTCGCCGCCCTCTTCGTCGCCGAATACCGTCTGCACGGGGATGTCCTCGGCGATCTTGGCCACCTTGGCGGCACGTGTGTCAACCATCAGCTGGTGGTTGGCCGGGTCGTGGGAGATGCTGCCCTTGACGGCGTCCTTCTCCAAACCGCCGATGCGGTGTTCCAGTCCCGTCTTGCCGGGGAAGGCCCATCCGCGGGCGAGGTTTTCGTTACGCACATAGGGCATGAATCCGCCCTCGGGAGCCTTGTCCACGATCGGGGGCGTGATCCGGGGATAATCCTTCATCGAGGGGATGCGCCACGGCTCGGAACCGTTGGCGATGAAACCGTCGGAGAGCAGGATGACGGGGGTCATGTGCTCCATGGCGATACGTCCGGCCTCGAAGGCGTAGTGGAAGCAGTCGCTGGGCGACGATGCGGCGACGATGGCCACGGGGCACTCGCCGTTACGGCCGTAGAGGGCCTGTTGCAGGTCGCTCTGCTCGGTTTTTGTGGGCAGACCCGTCGAGGGGCCTCCACGCTGTACGTCGACGACCACCAGCGGCAGCTCGACCATCACGGCCAGACCCAGAGCCTCGCTCTTGAGCGAGAGACCCGGACCCGATGTGGAGGTGACGGCGAAGTTGCCGGCGAAGGCGGCACCGATGGCGGTACATACGCCCGCGATCTCGTCTTCGGCCTGTACGGTCTTCACACCCAGATCCTTGCGCTTGGCCAGCTCTTCGAGGATGACCGTTGCGGGGGTGATGGGATACGAACCGCAGAACAGCGGCAGGTTGGCCTTCTCGGCGGCGGCGCACAGACCCCATGCCGTGGCGACGTTACCGCTGATGGAGCGGTAGGTGCCCTTCTCGCGGGGAGCGGGGGCCACGGAGTAGGTGTTGGCGAATTGGTGGGTATTGGCGGCGTAATCGTAGCCGGCCTTCAGGGCGAGCTTGTTGGCGGCGGCGATTTCGGGCTTTTTCTTCAGGAACTTGTTGTCGATATATCGGATGGCGTGCTCCTCGGGACGGTCGAACATCCAGAAGCAGATGCCCAGGGCGAACATATTCTTGCATTTTACCACCGATTTGTTGTCCAGGCCCGTATCCTTCAGGGCTTCGCGCGTGAGCGACGTGATATCGGGGACGATGACGTTGTACTCATCGAGTTTGAGTTCGGCCAGCGGGTCGAGGGTTTGGAATCCTGCGCGTTTGAGGTGTTCTTCGGTCACCGAGTCGCCGTCGAGGATGACGGTGGCGCCTGCCTTGAGCCATTTGCGGTTGGCCTTGAGTGCGGCGGGGTTCATGGCCACCAGCACGTCGCAGTAGTCACCCGGGTTCAACTCGCGATGATCTCCAAAGTGTACTTGGAATCCGGAGACTCCGGCGACAGTACCCTGCGGGGCACGGATTTCGGCGGGGTAGTCGGGGAAAGTCGAGGTTCCGTTACCGACAAGAGCCGATGTGTCGGAGAAAAGTGTTCCGGTGAGTTGCATACCGTCTCCCGAGTCTCCGGAGAATCGGATCACAACATCCTGCAACTCTTTCACAGAATTTTTTTCCATAAGTATCGAGGTTTAATGAGTAATTTTGGTTAAAGCCTATACAAATATAAACATTAATTAATGAATAAAACAAATATTTTGGTTTGTTTTAACAAAATGATGCTCCCGGGGGTTGTCTGCCTGCGAATTGTAAGTTGCGAAAACATAAAAAGAGCGGGACGATTTGCGTCGTCCCGCTCTTTTTATTAAAATATTTAAAATAAAATCGACCTTTTCCTGCGATTTTATCTTTTCGGAGGATCTACTTGCGCTCCACCTGCTCGTAATCGGCCAGGTTGTAGCTTACGGGAGCGGTGCTGCCGCCCACACGGTAGATTCCGTATTTGAAGTAGTAGCCGTCCTTGTCGTTACGTCCGATCTCGATCGGTTCGTTGTTGACGATGTGGCGGTCGATCTGCTTGGTGCGGCCCTTGCGGTCCTGCTGCTCGTAGGACATCTTCACATCGAGACGACCGTTCTCCACGACCTTCTGGCTCTCGCCGCTGTACTTCGTCCAGTCGATCTCGACGGTGAAGCGGATCCAGCAATCCTTCGGGAACTCCTCGAAGGGTTCGCGGTAGGCGATCGTCGATGTCTTGAACTCCGACGATACGGATTCCATGCATCCGGTCTTGGCGGCGCTGGCGTTGCAGCGGTCGGTCTTGTCGGAGAACCAGCGGCGGTCGGAGTTGGCCTTGATGTAGAACCATCCGCCCGAGAATCCGAAGGCCAGGGGCGGGTATCCGCCCTGCTCGACCTTCCATCCGGTGGGTTTTCCGGCCTTGATGCGCTTCTTGCCCTCCTTGGTGGTGGTTTCGATGCGCTCGAAGGCGGTGTCCTTCTTGATGATCACGGTGTCAGCCATGCTGAGGAACTCCTCGATCGGCAGACGCTTCACCTCACCCGTAGGCGTGGTGACCAGCGTGCGGTCGGGCATTCCGTGCCACTGGGCGAAGATCGTCGATACTTCCCGATTGAGGGTCGAGGGGATGTAGACGGCGAACGTGTAGGTCCACTTCGTGGCCTGGGGGCAGATGCCCTTGCCGTGGTGATAGACGGTCTTGATGCGCTGTGCGGCCTCGTAGTCTTTCGACGATACGCCCTCGAAATCCTGAGCCGTGGCGTAGCAGAACGAGAACTCGGCGCGGCCCTTGGTCTCACCGGGGGCGTAACCCTGGAGGGTGTTGTCATTGCGGCCCAGGGTGAAGCGCACCGAAGGCTGACCCTTGTAGGGACGGGTGTAGTCGCGCAGGATGGCCTGCTTCTTGTTGGTGCCGACAGCCACCCAGCGGCCGTCGATCACCTGATCCATGCGGGCCGAGTCGGCCTGTACGTTGACGCGTGCGGTGATCGGCACAAGTCCTTCTTCCTGGGCCGAAGCCGTGGCCGAGATGCCGAGGGCGGCCAGGAGAGTCAAACAGATAGATTTCATAGATGTGTTTCTCTATATTTATTTAAGTTCGTAGCCCAGTTCGTAAACTTTGGCACCCACTCTTATGGCGAACGAGAGTTTGTCGCTCATGGCATTCTCTTTCGAGACGATGGCGATCGAGCCGTTGTGCTCCTGATCGGTGGGGGTGATCACCGTGATGAAGATCATCTCCTCACCGGCCGTCTTGTCGGCCTCGACCACATAGGCCGGACGCTCCTCGCGCTTGCGGTAGTGGGTCGAAACCCAACCTTCCTCCATGGCGATGCGGGCCGGGCGGTTGCAGGAGGTCTTGATGCGGATGTTGTTGCCGTCCTGGAAGAGGGTCGAGAGCGTTCCGTCCTTCGAGAAGTTGATCTGCGAGGGGCAGAGGTTGAAGTGTACGCCCACCTTGCCGGCAGCCTCGCCGCAGACTTGGTCGGCGATGATCAGCACGCCGTCGCCGGGGAAGAACATCGAACGGCGGTGCGTCATGCCCTCATACGAGGGGTTCTCCGTGACGAGGATCGTCATCTTCTCGTTGTCGTCCCAAAGCAGGAGTTTCGAGTCGGTTTTCTCCAGATCCTTGTTGTCGAGCGTCACGGTGTTGTGGACGCGGGTCTGGCGGAACCAGTTGCGGAGCTTCATCACCTCCGAGTCGCCGCCATAGACATAGCAGCCCGAATCGGGGAAGAAGTTGCGGCCCTTGTGCCAGTAGTCGAAGGTACCGTTGTCGGGCTGGTTGTGCCAGAAGGCCGGAGGACCTGCCTTGACGATGGTGACGGTGGCCTGCTTGTCCCAACCCGTACGCAGGACGTAGTATCCCGAGGTCTTGAAGGCGCGCGAGGTGTAGGGCGGCATCACACCCTTTTTGCCCGAGGTGGCGAACCAGGGCAACTGTTCGTTGTCCTTGAAGAAGTGGCTCCACTGGCGGAACTGACGCGTCAGCGAGCTTTTGTCATGGGCCTTGGTGTCACCGAACATGGGGTTCTCGTAGTCGGGGAAGAGGAGGTTGTAGGTGATTACGGCCATCTTCTCCACGGTCTCGATGTAGCTTTGGGGAAACTCCTGCTCCATGTTGTTGGCGCGGGCCATGCGCAGGGCCTTGAGGAAGATGTCGATCGAGGCGGCGTGGTAGCCGAAGTCCAGCTCGAACTGCATACCGTCGTCATAGACCTGTACGCCGATCTCGCGGTTGAGGATCTCGATACCGGTCTTGCGCCAGTTCTCGGACTCCTTGAATTCGGGGAAGTAGATTCCGGCAAAGATCATGCGCTGGGCCTCGAAGAGCAGGTGGTTGCCCTGCTTCGAGAAGTGGTGCATGACGAAGTCGGCGTGCTGGTGGAACATTCTGAGGAAGAGGTTCAGGAAGTTGGCCGAGAAACGTGACGATTGGATCGTGAGGGCAAACTCCGAGAGCTGGTCCTGCAGACGGCGGGCAGCCTCCATCGGGCGCCATGCGAAACGGATGTTCTCCTTTTCGGCCTTGATCTCCTCTTCGGAGGCTCCGGCGGCCTGGAGACGCTCCACACCGTCGAGCGGGTTCTTGATGATCCAGTCGGTGTACTGCTCGATCCAGGCGTCGATGTACTTGGGATCGCGCGTGATGTAGTAGGCCTTGGTCAGGGGAATGAACCAGTAGTGGCGGTGGAGCTGCCAGCGCAGCTCGTTGTCCTTGACGGGCCAGTAGCGCCAGTCGATGTCGTCGCCGTAGAAGTACGACGGCTGGTAGCCCTTGTGGGCGTAGAATTTGTGTTCCAGCGACTCGTCAGCCCAACGCTGTTCGTCTTTCTTGATGGTGACCTTGTCCAGGTTGACGTCGGTCAGCGTGATGCCTTTGCGCGAGCGGAAATACTTCAGCAGGGCTTTGTCGGCAGCCTTGAAATCGCCTTTGTTGCAGGCTTTCTTCACATCCTCCAGTCCGGGACGTTCCAGGTCGATCAGCTCGTAGAGGGCTTGGGGCTCGCCGACGATGTGGCTCGACTTCTTGGGTGCGGCCGTTCCTATGGCCACACCAAGGAGTACGACGGCAAGGGTCAAAAAGATTTTCTTCATCGTGTTGACAATTATTTTGAGTTTAATATTTCAGATCGTATTTCCGGCCGTTGACCTTCACCCTTACATCGCCGTTCTTGGCGACCTTGGCCGAGATCTTCTCCGATCCCGAGGCCGAGGGGATGATCACCGTGACAAAACGCACGGGGGTGTCATCCTGTTTCGATACCGTGAACGTGTAGCTGGGGCGAGCTTCGCGGTGGCGGTAGGTGCGTGATACCCATCCGTCCCAACGCTTCATCGAGACCTTGGGGGCGAATACCTGCATCAGCAGATTGTTGCCGTCGTCGAAACGTGTGGCCACGCGGCACCGGTCGGCATCCTCCGCAGGGTCGGACTCCACGAGGTGGTAGTTCAGCTCCACATTGCCGAGGGCCTTGCCCTCGGCCTCGTCGAGCAGGACGTAGAACTTGCGGTCGACGAACCACACCGTGCGGCGGTGCGTGAGGCTGTCGTAGCCGGGGGTCTCGACCGTCACGCGGTCGAAGTCCTCCTCGCTCTGCCACTTCACGTTGCGGGAACTCGTGTGTTGGAGGTTGCGGCCGTCGAGGGTCATGGTGTTGTGCATACGGGTCTCGCGGAACAGGTTGCGGAGCTTCATCACCTCCTTGTCGCCGCCGTAGACGAAGCTGCCCGAGTCGGGGAAGAAGTTGCGGCCGCGGGACCACAGTTCAAAGGTGCCGTTGTCGGGCTGGCAGTGCCAGAAGGCCTTGGGGCCGGCCTTGAGGACCATGACCGTCGATTCCATGTCCCAGCCGTTGCGCAGGGTGTAGAATCCCGAGGTGAGGAAGGCACGCGAGAGGTAGTCGGGGCATTCCGAGGTCTGGTCCGAGGAGTAGTAGCGGATCAGACGGTTCTCGGGGTAGACCTCCTCCCAGACCTTGAAGTCGGGACCGAGGGTTTCGCGCGTGTGCAGCTTGGCGTCGCTGAACATCGGCATCGTGTAGTCGGGGAACATATAGTTGGCGTGGATCTCGATCATGCGCTCCACCGTTTGGAGGTACTCCTCGGGGAAGTCGCCGCGGTAGCCGTTGGCGACCATCAGGCGCAGGGCCTTGTAGAAGATGTTGATTGACTCCCAGTGGTAGTGGGGGTCCAGCTCATACTGCATACCGTCGGCGTAGACCTGCTTCTGGATCTCGCGGTTGAGGATCTCGACACCGGTCTTGCGCCACGAGGCGGCGTCCTTGAACTCGGGGAAGAACACTCCGGCGAAGATCAGACGCTGGGCCTGGAACAGGAGGTGGTTGCCCGAGGGGGAGAAATGGCGGGTGATGTGCTGGGCGTGACGGTGGTAGTTGTCCAGGAAACGCGCCAGGAAGTAGCCGTCGAACGAGGGTGAGGGCAGGAAGTAGAGGAACTGGTGGATCTGGAACTCCAGACGGTCGCTCACCTCCAGCGGACGCCATGCGAAGTAGACATTGTCGGCGTGGGTCCAGTCCTTGGCCTCGGCGGGGTCGTACTTGGTCAGCGGGTTCTTCTTGATCCAGTCCAGATATTCCTGGCTCCACTCGCGGGCGTACTTCTCGTCACCCGACAGACGGTAGGCCTTGCCCATCGGCACCCACCATTTGGTGCGGTGCAGCTGCCAGCGCAGCTCGTTGTCCTTGACGGGCCAGTACTCCCAGTCGATGTCGTCGCCGTAGAAGTAGGAGGGTTGGTAGCCCACGTGGACGAAAAACTGGTGGCGCAGGGCCTCGTCGGCCCAACGCTGCTCGTCGGGCGTTATTAATATATGTGTAAGGTCGACATCGGGGAAGACCACGCCGTTGCGTGTGCGGTAATACTCCACGAGTGCTTCCGTGGCGGCGGCCGTGCGCTCCAACTGGGTCTCTTCGGTCTGGAGACGGACCATCTCCTGCGAGGAGTTCAGCATCTGGGCCAGGCTCTTTTTGGGCTGGGTGCCCTCATGCAGGATGCGGGCCACGCGCTCCAGTCCGGGGCGGTCCAGGTCGATCAGATCGAAGGGGTCGAAAACGTGTTTGGGGATGGTGCGGACCTGTACGGCCTCACCATCTTTCGGGGTGTACTGACGGTCGGTGTTTTGAGCCCGGAGCGAGATGCCGGGAAGGGTTACGATGAGTAGGGTAAAGAGTAATTTTATACGCATATTTCAGTAGTTTTTTTCGGTTGGGATCCGTGCTCGGTGCATTGTCCGATCTGGAGGGGCGGATGAACTGTTCAGGCCTAATTTCACGTTACAAAGATACTAAAAACGCGCATTGCAGGCTTTAAATAATGCCTAAAGTTTGGTTAATATTATATAAGTGAATCTTAAATTTGTGCAGTCGAATGTCGATTTTGTAGAATCGGGGCTTATGAAGGGCCGTGAGGGAGTGTTGTAAAACAAATTTAAAATCCGTTTGCACAAAAACGAAATGTTTTTGTACACACGTGGTGTTTTTGGCAACAATTAATTAATGTGGGCCTGCTTTTTTATTGTAATTTTGTAGATAATGGATCAGAGTGTGCCGACTCCTGTCCGGGAGTGTGGCGGCTGTGGTCCGAATGGTGTCGTAAAACAAAAAAACGATGAAAAATATGAACTCGAAAATCCTGATGGGCGCAACCCTCCTCGGAGGGGAGATCTTCACGGTGGCCGCAGCTTCGGCAGCCGTGCAGCCCGCCCCCGAAAAACAGAACCGCAAGTCGGAGGAGCGACCTCCGATCGTGGTGATCATGACCGACCAGCAGACGGCCCGCGCCATGTCGTGTGCCGGCAACCCCCATGTGGCGACTCCTGCGATGGATGCCCTGGCCGACGACGGCGTGAACTTCTCGCGTGGCTATTGTCCCTATCCCTTGAGCGGTCCGTGCCGCGCCTCGCTCGTGACGGGCCGTATGCCCTACGAGGTGGGTGCTTTCGACAACGACATCCGTCCCCATGAGGAGGATATGCAGCAGGGTATCGGCAACCGTATGGCAGCTGCGGGCTACGAGTGCCTCTACGCCGGAAAATGGCACGTGCCGGAGGTCAACATCCCCGAGACGGGTACGGGCTTCCGCAAGATCTCCAATCTGGATGACCCGGGTCTGGCCTCGGCCTGCGACAAGGCCCTGGGCGAGTACGACGGCCGCAAGCCGCTCTTCCTGGTGGCCTCGTTCCTCGATCCCCACGAGATCTGCGAGCACGGACGTTTCGAGTCGCTCAAATACGGCGAACTGGATTCCTATACGATCGACGACTGCCCGAATCTCCCGCGCAACTTCATGCCCTCGACCTACGAGGCCGAGGCTCTGGAGCTGGAGCACCGCTCCTCGCCGCGCTATCACGATACATATACTTATACGCAGGATGACTGGCGCCGCTACCTCTACGCCTACTACCGGTTGGTGGAGCGCGTGGACCGCGAGGTGGGTCGTCTGACCGAGGTGCTCAAACGCCACGGTATCTACGACAAGGCGGTCATCATCTTCCTTTCGGATCACGGTGACGGAGTGGCTGCCCACCGCTGGAATCAGAAGTGGGCGCTGTTTGAGGAGGCGATCAACGTGCCGCTGATCGTCAAGGCTCCCAAAGGCGAGGGTCTGACGGGTGTGAAGAACGACGAGGCGCTCTCCAACGTGGGTCTGGATCTCTACGCTACGGTGGCCGACTATGCGGGTGTGAAGCTCGACACGGAGCGTTACCGCGGCCGCAGCCTGCGTCCGGTGGTGGAGGGTCGTCAGACCGGACTTCACGACGAGGTCTTTGTCGAGACGCTGCTGTCGGGAGTCGGCATTCGCGGATGGAGCATCATCGAGGGCCGCTACAAGTATGTCCTCTACCAGTGGGGCCGCAACCGCGAACAGCTCTACGATCTGGAGGAGGATCGCGGCGAGATGCTCAACCTGGCCGTTGACCGTCAGTATGCCCCCGAACTTCAGCGTCTGCGCCGCAAGATGTACGATTGGGGCGTGAAGATCGGCGAGAAGAAACTGGTGCGCAACCTGAAACATTTCGTCGAGAAGGACAAGTAGCCGGTCCCGAAGGGCGGTGATCCCGGGACGGGTCGTGCGGGGGGCGGAGGGGTGGATTCCTCCCGTCGGGCCGCAGGACAGACGGTTGTGCCGCCCGGCTTTGGAAAGGTCACCGGGAAGTCGGAAAACCCTTTCGTCCGTGAGCCTTTTCCCGAAAGGACATTGAAAAACAAAACAATAATAAAATAAATAACTATTAACCTTTATTCCCAGAGATGAAGAACAAATCCTATCTCACACAGGGTATGCGTTATGCAGCCCTGCCCCTTACGGCAGCGGCTTTGACGGGTTGCGCCGATACGCAGCCCAAACGCCCCAACATCATCATCATGATGACCGACGACCACACGGCTCAGGCCATGAGCTGCTACGGTAGCGGACTGGTCGAGACGCCCAACCTTGACCGCCTGGCCCGGGAGGGTATGCTGTTCGAGAACTGCTATGTCTCGAACGCCATTTCCGGCCCTTCGCGTGCCTGCATCCTCACGGGTAAATACAGCCATGTGAACGGTTTCACGGATAACTCGCGTACATTTGACGGTGATCAGCAGACCTTCCCCAAGGTGTTGCACGAGGCTGGCTATCAGACGGCCATGATCGGTAAGTGGCACTTGAACTCCGATCCCCAGGGCTTCGACTTCTGGAGCATCCTGGTCGGTCAGGGCGAGTACTATTCGCCGCTCTTCATCGAGAACGGCAAGGAGGTCACCACTCCGGGTTATGTCACCGACGTGATTACCGACAAGGCCATCGACTTTATCGACAACTGTGACAAGGACCGTCCCTTCGCCATGCTCTACTACCACAAGGCCCCCCACCGCAACTGGATGCCCGCACAGCGTCACCTGGGTATCTTCGACGACAAGGTCTTCCCCGAACCCGTAAGTCTTTTGGACAACTACGAGGGTTTGGGTTCGGCCGCCCGCGAGCAGGCCATGGAGATCGGCCGCGATATGTGGCCCGAGTGGGACCTCAAACTCATGAGCCCCGAGGCCATTGCCCGCTTCGAGCGTGAGGAGCAGGGGCTGACCGATTCGGGCGACGCCAACAAGGACGACGTGAAGCGCGCCAACGACCACAAGAGCAGCATCAAACAGTATATTGCCGCCTACAACCGCATGACCGACAGCGAGAAAGAGGCCTGGGACAAGGCTTTCGCACCGCGTATCGCCGAGTGGGAGCAGATGAAGGGCAAGGCCTCGCGCGAGGAGATCATCCGCTGGAAATACCAGCAGTACATGAAGGACTACTGTGCCGTGATCAAGGGCGTGGACGAGAATGTGGGCCGCCTGTTGAAACACCTCGAGGAGATCGGCGAGCTGGACAACACGATCATCGTCTATACCTCCGACCAGGGCTTCTTCCTGGGCGAGCATGGATGGTTCGACAAGCGATTCATGTATGAGGAGTGCCAGCGCACGCCGCTTCTGGTGCGTTACCCCAAGGCCGTGAAGGCCGGCTCGAGATCGAAGGCCCTGGCCATGAACATCGACTTCGCCCCGACGTTTGTTGACATGGCCGGACTGGAGATTCCCGCCGACATGCAGGGCCGTTCGCTCAAGGAGGTGCTCTGCAACGAGGGCAAGACTCCGGCCGACTGGCGCAAGGGCGTCTACTACCACTACTACGAGTACCCCTCGTGGCACATGGTTAAACGCCACTACGGAGTGCGCTCGAACGACTTCAAACTCATCCACTTCTACAACGACGTCGATGAGTGGGAGCTCTACGATCTGCGCAAGCATCCCGTCGAGCAGGTCAACGTCTACGACGATCCGGCCTATGCCCAGATCCGCCACCAGATGCACGCCCTGATGGAGGTGCTGCAGCAGGAGTGCGGCGACAACGACCCCCAGGAGAAGAAATTCGAGTTCTTTAAGGGTGCCGCAACGCTTTAATGGCCTCATTAACTGAAAAATAATTAAAAAACTTACGATAAAATGGACAGAAGAGAATTTTTGAAGACTTCGGGATGGAGCCTGCTCGGCCTGGCGGCCGTGAGCGCAATTCCCGGATGTACGGCTTTCACGGGTGACAAGAAATCGTTGCCCGACGAGGTGAAGAAGGGTTTCCCCGATCTGAAGAACATGAAGGTGTTCTGGGGTGATGTGCACAACCACTGCAACGTGACCTACGGCCACGGCGATCTGTCGGATGCCCTGGCCGCAGCCCGCGAGCAGCTCGACTTCGTGTCAGTGACACCCCACGCCATGTGGCCCGACATCCCCGGCAAGAACGATCCGCGTCTGAGCTGGGTGATCGACTATCACACGGAGGCTTTCCGCCGTCTGCGCAAGGGTGGCTATGACAAGTATCTGAAGGCTGTCGAGCAGGCCAACCGTCCGGGTGAGTTCCTCACGTTCCCCTCCTACGAGTGCCACAGTATGGAGCACGGTGACCACGTGGCTCTGTTCCACGACTACAACGCTCCCCTGGTGGAGTGTACCTCGGTGCCCGATCTGAAGGAGAAACTCAAGGATTACAACTGCTACATTACGCCCCACCACATGGGCTACATCACGGGCTTCCGCGGCTACAACTGGGAGGCTTTCAAGGAGGACAAGCAGACGCCCTTCGTCGAGATGTTCTCGCGCCACGGTCTTGCCGAGAGCGACTCGGGCGACTACAACTACCTCCACGATATGGGTCCCCGCGTGTGGGAGGGCTCTATCCTCTACGGTCTGGAGCAGGGCCACAAGTTCGGTCTGATGTGCTCGACCGACCAGCACGCCGGTTACCCGGGCAGCTACGGTGACGGCCGTATCGGTGTCTATGCCGATTCGCTGGACCGCGATGCGATCTGGGAGGCCATGGGCAAACGCCACGTGTGCGGTGTGACGGGCGACAAGATCAAGATCGACTTCCGTCTTAACGGCGCACGTCCGGGCGATGTGGTCAAGGGCGGCGGTAAGCGCGAGATTTTCCTCAATGTCGAGGCTCAAAACCACCTGGATTATATCGATATCGTCAAGAACGGCGAGTGTGTGGCCCGCTTGGGTGCACCCCACCGCACGGTTGTTCCCCAGGAGGAGGTGATCCGCGCCAAGGTGAAGATCAACTTCGGCTGGAACCGCGAGGAGGAGTATATCCACTGGCAGGGTAATGTCCGCCTGAGCGAGGGTCGCATCAACGACTTCCAGACCTGCTTCCGCGGTGCTGCCTTCACCTCGCCCCAGCCCGGCGAGACGGCCTTCCATACGCGCGTGAACCGCGTGCTGGAGCACGACGAGAAACGTCTGGTACTCGATATGTACTCCTCGAAGAACCCCAATGTGGTGACTCCCGCCATGCAGGGCGTGATCCTCGACGTGGAGATGCCGCGCAATGGCAAGATCGTTGCCGAGTTCAACGGTCACACCTATTCCTATACGCTGGACGAGCTGCTGGAGGGTGCACGTGCCCACTTCCTGCGCGGATGGCTCTCGGAGGCCATTCAGTTCGAGCGTGCCGTTCCCGTTTCGGGATTTGCCGTAAGCCACTACATGGTCGACGACAAGGCCGAGCGCGATACCGATTACTATTACGTGCGTGTGCGCCAGCGCGACGGACAGTGGGGCTGGTCGACACCCGTATGGGTCGAAAGAGCTTAGTGACGTATGGCAATCAGTAAACGTTATGCCGTGGGTATCGACTTGGGCGGTACGGCGGTGAAATATGCAATAGTCGAAGCCGGAGGAGAGGAGATCTTCTCCGGCAAATTGCCCGCAAGAGCCGAGGAAGGCGCCGCAGCGGTCAAGGAACAGCTGGTGCGTGCCGCACGGGCCTGCTGTGAGTATGCCCGTCTGCACGGCGTGGCACTACTGGGCGTGGGTGTGGGTACTCCCGGTGTGGTCACTCCTGAAGGAGTGGTCGTCGGCGGTGCGGAGAATATCCCGGGATGGGAGCAGGTCGACATCGCACAGCTGCTCTCCGAGGCCACGGGCCTGCGCACGCGTGTGGAGAACGACGCCAACCTCATGGCCCTGGCCGAGACGATGTTCGGAGCCGGTCGCGGAGCATCCGACGTGGTGTTCCTCACGATCGGTACGGGTATCGGCGGCGGTGTGCTGATCGGCGGACACCTGTTCGGCGGCTACCGCAACCGGGGTACGGAGCTGGGGCACATCACCCTGAAATACGACGGTGAGCCGTGTGCCTGCGGCAGTGTGGGCTGCTTCGAGCACTACGCCTCGACATCGGCCCTCGTGCGCCGCTACAAGGAGCGTTGCGAACGGGAGGGACAGGAGGTCAAGGCCCGCGACGGTGAGGCGCTGGTGGCCCTCTATCATGCCGGTGACCGTATGGCCGTCGAGTCGATGGAGGAGCATTGGGACTTCGTCGCCTGTGGCGTGGCAAGTCTGATCAACATCTTCGCCCCGCAGAAAATCGTCATCGGAGGTGGTATCTCCGAGGCCGGAGCGTTCTATTTCGATGCCGTGCGCGAGCGCGTGGCACGTCGTGCCATCGACGTCTGCGCCGAGGGTGTGGAGATCCTGCCCGCCGAGCTGGGCAATGCCGCCGGACGCCTGGGTGCGGCCGGACTGCTGCTCCACGAAAAACTTCAGGAGCGATGAAACAGCATAATTACGCAATAGTGGCCCTGATCATGGGCTTCTGGTTCGTGATTTCGTTCATCACCAACATCATCGGCCCGCTGATCCCCGACATCATCGACAACTTCCGCCTTTCGCACCTGGCCATGGCGGGATTCATCCCCATGTCGTTCTTCCTGGCCTACGGCATCATGTCGATCCCCGCGGGATTGCTCATCGAGCGTTTCAGCCAGAAGTTCGTCCTGAGCCTGGGCTTTGCCCTGCCGCTGGTCGGCTCGCTGCTCTTCGCCCTGAGCCCGACCTATTCCGTGTTGCTGGCCTCGTCGTTCACCATCGGTCTGGGTATGGCCATGTTGCAGACGACGATTAACCCGCTGACCCGTGCCGCGGGTGGAGGCGAGAATTTTGCCTTTTTCTCGGTGCTCGGACAGCTGGTCTTCGGTGCCGCGTCGTTCGTCAGCCCGCTGGTCTACACGGATCTGGTCTCGAAGCTCGGATCGGGTGAGCCGCTTGGCGGATTCACGGGTGTGTTGCAGTCGCTCACCCCGGCGGAGCTGCCCTGGGTGTCGCTCTACTGGTTGTTTGTCTTCATCCTGGTGGGTGTGATTCTCGTGGTGCTGGCCGTGCACTTCCCCTGCATCGAGTTGCAGGACGATGAGCGCAGCGACGGCATCGTAGCTTACAGGGAGTTGCTCCGCAACAAGTATGTCTATCTGTTCTTCCTGGGCATCTTCTGCTATGTGGCCACCGAACAGGGCGTGGCCAACTGGATTTCGAAGTTCCTCGAAACCTACCACGGACTGGATCCCCAAGAGGTCGGTGCGGCCATCGTGGGACGCTTCTGGGGCTATATGTCGCTGGGATGCCTGGTGGGACTGGTGGCCCTGAAGCTGTGGAACGCCAAGAATGTGCTGAAGGTCTTCGGTGGAATGGCGCTGGTGTTGCTCGCAGGGGCTTTGTTCGGCAGCCGTGAGGTGTCGATATGGTGCTTCCCGGCCATCGGATTCGCGATTTCGGTGATGTTCTCCATCATCATGTCGACGGCTCTGAACTCCGTGGAGCGTTACCACGGATCGTTCGCCGGAATCCTCTGCTCGGGTATCGCCGGAGGTGCCGTAGGACCGGTGGTCGTGGGCTGGCTGGGCGATTTGGTCGGACTGAGAATGGCCATGCTGTTCCTCTGCCTGACAATCGGTTACATCATCAGCATCGCCTTTTGGTCGAAACCCCTGGTGGAGAACCGCCGGGTGAAATTCTCGGAGCTTTTCTCCCGCTCGAAGGAGTAAAAATATAAATCCGAAAAGTCGAAAGTGCTGTCCGTAATGAGGTCGGACAGCACTTTTTTTGTGGGTGTGTCGTTCGAAAAGACGGAATTACAAAAAAAAGTAGTAACTTTATCCTTCAAAACCGACTGCTAAAGGTCGGAAACGGACTTATGCAAAAATTGAAATATATACTGCTCTCGATCCTGCTCCTTGGTCAGGTGGCGGCATCGGCGGCTGCGTCTTTGGATTTTCGCACCTTGTCGGTCAACGACGGGTTGTCGCAGAATACGGTATTGGCACTTTCGGAGGATCCGCTGGGGCGGATGTGGATGGGTACGCAGGACGGTCTGAACCGCTACGACGGCTACTCCTTCACGCTCTTCCGCCACGACGAAAACGACCCCGGGAGCCTGGGTGACAACTTCATCAACTCGCTCCTTTCGGACGGCGGGCGGATGTGGATCGGTACCTCGGTGGGATTGTCGTGCTACGATGCCGCGACCGATTCGTTCGAGAATTTCTACCTGGAGGGGCGTCCCATGCAGGTATTCGACATCGTGCCCTGCGATACGTGCCTGCTTTTGGCCACGGATCTGGGTGTGGTGATCTTCGACCGCGCGACGCACAAGATCGAGATCAAGGTCTTCATGAAGAATGTCGTCGTACGCACGATCCACCCCGCGGGCATGGGTTTCCTGGTGGGAACTTCGGAGGGCGTCTATAATTTCTCGCTGGCCTACGGCACGATGGAGCGCATCCTGCCGCAGATGGCGCGGGCCGATGTGGTGTCGATCATCAGCGACGACGAGGGCTTCTGGATCGGAACCCACGGCGACGGACTCTTCCGCCTGAACAACAAACGCCGCGTGGTGGCCCACTACACGACGGTGGACAGCCCCGGTCTGGTGTCGAACTACGTCCGCATCTTGAAAATCGATGACCATAAACGCTTGTGGGTGGGTACTTTCGACGGACTTTCCCTGCGCGACCCCCTCACCGGAGCGTTCGAGTCCTATGTCCATACCCGCCGCGAAGGCTCGCTGAGCCACAACTCGATCCGCTCGATGTTCATCGACCGCCAGCAGGGCGTGTGGCTCGGCACCTACTACGGAGGTGTGAGCTACTACCATCCCCTGGCCCGCCGTTTCTTTGCGGAGCGGCATTTGCAGTCGGGTAACACGATGATGGACAATACCGTAGACTGCATCTCGGAGGACGACGACCACAACCTGTGGATCGGAACGAACGACAACGGTCTGAACTTCTACGAGGCCCGCACCTGGCGTTTCGAGAATTTCTCGGTGGGCAACCGCAAGCTGCTCTCGAACAACATCAAGAGCCTGCTGCCGGATCGCGGCAAACTTTGGATCGGAACTCATGCCGGAGGTCTGAGCTGCCTGGATATCGCCTCCCGGCAGGTGCGCCATTTCCCGATCAATGCCAATATCCCGATCAACAACAGTTGCTATGCCCTGATGAAGGACGAGGGCGAGGGTCTGTGGGTTGGTTCGCTCAACGGTTTGCTTCGCTTCGACAGTCGTACGGGACGTTTTACGGCCCATCCCGTCACGGAGCTGGAACCTCGATTGAAATCTTTACAAATCAACTCCTTGAGGCGCGACTCGAAGCGCCGCGTGTGGATCGGTACTCCGTCGGGCCTTTACCTCTACCTGCCCGAGAGCCGCGAGGTGTTGTCGCTCAATCTCAACGCCACGCTCGGCGAGGGGGGCAGCATTCCCTACGAGGTGGCGGTGATGGGCATCATGGAGGATTCGCGCCACAACATCTGGATCGGTACGCGTCAGGGCCTCTACCGCTACAAGGAGGCCGAGAAGAAGTTCGACCGCTATACGGTCAAGGACGGTCTGCCGAACAACATCGTCTATGGAATCCTCGAGGACGAGTTGTCGCGACTGTGGATCTCGACCAACGGGGGACTGTCGTGCTTCAATGTCGAAAAGGACTTCTTCCGCAACTACACCGTGCGCGACGGAATCGCCAACAGCCAGTTCAACCCCTATGCCTACTTCAAGGGCCACGACGGAATGTTCTACTTCGGCGGTATCGGCGGTCTGACGTGCTTCCGTCCCCACGAACTGGTCGACAATCCCTTCACGCCCCAGCCGCAGATCCTCGATGTGCGCGTGCTCGATGCCGACCGCCATACCCGCATCACGCGCGACGATTACGGACGGGTTGTCCGGGCGGAGTTTCCCTTCCGCAGGAACATCTTTACGGTGGATTTTGCCGTGATGAATCCCCTCTCCGACGGTCACAATACCTATTCCTATTGTCTGGAGGGCTTCAACAACCGCTGGTATGAGACCTCCAACCGCGAGGTGACCTACTCGAACCTCAGTCCCGGTACCTACCGCTTCCTCGTGCGTGCGGCCAACAACGACGGACGCTGGAACAATGAGGAGGTGGTGACCGAGATCTGCGTGCTGCCCATGTGGTGGCAGACGCTCGCGGCCCGCATCCTGTGGGTGTTGCTGGTCATCGGGGTGCTGGGTGCGATGATCTGGGCGGTGCTGTGGCGTCTGAAGATGAAGATGCAGCTGAGACTGGAGCGTATGGAGAAGCAGCAGATCGGCGACCTGAGCCAGGAGAAGATCCGCTTTTACATCAACCTTTCGCATGAACTGCGCACGCCGCTGACCCTCATCATGTCCCCCTTGCAGGAGATTCGCGAACACGGCATGGTCGACAAGTATGTGGGCTCGCGTCTGAACTATATCTACCGCAACAGCCTCAAGCTGCTCCACCTGGTCAACCAGCTCATCGACTACCGCAAGGCCGAGCAGGGCGTCTTCCGCATGAGGGTCGCCATGCAGGACGTCGATGCTATCGTGGGCGAGGTGTTCTCGATGTTCGAGGACCGTGCTCAGAACCGCGACATGGACTACATACTCAGCTCCGACCTCAAGGGCGAACTGCTGCCCGTGGACCGTATGTTCATCGAGATGATCCTGACCAACCTGCTCTCCAATGCCTTCAAGTTCACGCCTAACGGCGGCATCATCCGGGTGTCGTTGCAGCGCGGGGTGGGTTCGTTCAGCCTCACGGTGCGCGACAACGGCGTGGGTATGAGCCCCGAGCTGCAACGACACGCCTTCGACCGTTTCTACCGCAAGGAGGACGGGCCGACGAGCGGCGGACTGGGACTTTCGATCGTCCACCGCATCGTCGAGATGCACGAGGGTACGATCACGCTCGACAGCGAGGAGGGCAAGTTCTGCGAATTTGTCGTCACCCTGCCCGACAGCATGGAGGCCTACCCGCGGGAGAAGCACGCTCGTGAGGACGACCTGCGCGGGTCGATCATCCGCGATGCCGTCCTGCCCGACGAGTGGTCGAGCGACGAGGAGATCGTGGAGCTGGTTCACGACACGATCGACACGGAGGAGAAACACGAGGTGATCCTCCTGGTGGAGGCCAACACCGAGGTGTCGCACTATATCGCCGAGCATTTCAACTCGCGCTACGAGGTGAAGATCGTCTCCGACGGCAACGACGCCCTCGAACGCCTCAAGGACATCGAACCCGATCTGGTCATCGCCGACCGTATGCTCCCCGGCATGGATGGACTGAGGCTCTGCCAGGCCATCAAGCAGAATATCCGCACGTGTCACATCCCCGTGATCCTGCTCGCTCCTGACGGAGGGGTCGAGGAACAGATCACCGGCATCGAGGCGGGTGCAGACGGATATCTGCCGATGCCGCTTTCGGTGTCGTTGCTCCGGGCCAAGGTCCAGAACCTGCTCAAGGCGCGTTATCGGATGCGCCATCACTACTCCGACGATGCTGAGATCGATCCCGAGAAGATCACCTCCAACTCGATGGACGGCGAGTTCCTCAAGAAGGCCATCCGTATCGTCGAGGAGAACATGGACAACGAGGAATTCTCGTCCAACGACTTTAGCAAGGCGCTCTGCATGAGCCGTTCAAATCTCCACCTCAAGATGAAGTCCATCACCGGAGAGTCGGCCACGAAGTTCATCCGCAAGATCCGCTTCAACTACGCCTGCAGACTGCTCCTGGAGCGCAAGCATTCGATCGCCGAGATCAGTTCGATGGTGGGATTCAACTCCCCGTCGTACTTCGCCACCAGCTTCAAGAAGCACGTGGGGTGTCTCCCGACGGAGTATCTGCGCAACCGTTCCAAGGTCGAAGCCGAGATATCGGTTACTTCGGAACCCTCTTCGAAGCGTTCGCATCGGGGTGGTAAGTCCTCGAAAGCGGCCGAGGAATCCATGGTCGGAGAGGTCGCCGCAAGTGAATCTTTCGAGCTCATGAAGGACGAGTCGACCTCTGTGCGCGGTAACGGTGATTCCGAAAAATCTGTCCGCACGACACTTTCGGCGAAATCTTCGATGAAGAAGGGGACTGCGACGGCTGATTCCCACTCGAAGAAGGAGGCCCCGACAAACAACCGCGAGGAGGCTGCCGCTTCGGAACGTCATGCCGTGACTCTGAAACGGGGTGGACGTGCGTCCGCTTCGCGCAAGACCGCGCAGAATGTTACGGCTTCGGATTCGGGGAAGAAGCCGGAGAAAGATTCGGAAAAACCCCACGGAAAGGACATTGATCCTGATGCCGAATAAAAGCGGGGAAAGTACCCGCTCGGAATTTCCGTAATGAAAAACCGACCTGTCTTCAAAATTCAGAAGACAGGTCGGTTTTTTTAGGTGTGTGGTGCGAATCTATTTTACGATGTAACTTTTCAGGGCATCGACATATTCGGCAAAGGCTTGGCGTCCTATGTCGGTGATCCGGCATAAGGTCTGGGGCTTCTTCCCTTGAAAGGTCTTTTCCACCACGATATATCCCGCCTGAGCCAATTTATCGATCTGCACGGACAGATTGCCTGCCGTGGCACCCGTCTCCTCCCTGAGGTACACGAAGTTGGCTTCTTCCGCCTCGATGAGTATCGACATGACGGCCAGCCGCAGTTCGGAGTGCAAAAGCGGATTTAATTCTTTGAACATGATTACTGGCGTTTGGTTTGGTTGATGAGTATGTGACCCGGGATGATTTCCATGAACATAAATATTACCGTGAGGACGACGAATGTGAAGGCTGTGCCCGATACCATGGCATACTGGATGACGGGAATGAGGGCTAAGGCTAAGATTCCGCCGATGATTAAGGGCCGGAAGTTGAGGATGTAGCCCGTGATGGTGTGGCCTACGCCGAGCAGCAACAGGATAGCCGTAAGGTTATAGCAGGAGGTGATATAGAACATAAGATTCGAATTTTCTTCGTCGAGGGCGCCATAGATGGCAATCGGGGTGAAGATGACGACGATTGCTCCGATTACAATCCACAATTTGCTGATGACGGTATCGAGCAGGGTGTTGGCACTTTCTTCGGTAGGCTTATGGAAGAACATCTTGGTCGAGATCAGCCCGAAAACGGGGATTAACAACCACAGTGCTGCGCAATAGGGGGAGTCGGTCAGTCGGAAGGCGAACCACACGATTAGAATGGTGATCAGGGTGGAGTAACCCCACGTTAACATCGGAATGGCGGCATTGCGGGCCAATTTTTTGCGAGTCGCAGTGATCGTGCGGTCGATCAGCTCCAGACTCTCCATCGGATTGAGTTCTTGGTCTTTCATGGTCTTGTCTTTTTTTTAGGTGTTTGTTTTTTTGTATTTGCCGGCTTTGTTTCTTTTTCTGATGCAAATATAAAGTAGTTTATAATATAAACCAAATAAAAATCAAAAAAAATTCGGATTTGATATGAAATTTTTTTTGTGGCGGCTTGTGGCGGCTTGGTGGGGGGGATAAAAAAGCCGAAGACCTCACAACGGGGTCTTCGGCAGGAGTATCGTATGAATCGACTTCTATTTGAAGAAGATCGACGAGATCTCTTTGTAGTTGTAGACGCGCTCGATGACATCAGCAAAGAGGTCGGCAATCGAGAGCACCGTGAACTTGTGCAGATCGCGGTCGGGGTTCAGCGGAATGGTGTCGGTGACGATCACCTCCTCGAGTGAGCTCTGGTTGATGCGGTCATAGGCCGGACCCGAGAGCACGGGGTGGGTGATGGCGCAACGTACGCTCTTGGCACCGCGTGCCATCAGCATATCGGCGGCCATGCAGATCGTACCTGCGGTATCGATCATGTCGTCGACGATCAGGATGTTACGACCCTCGACATCGCCGATGGCGGTCATCTTGCCCACGACGTTGGGTTTCGCACGCTCCTTGTGGGAGATGATGATGGGCGTACCCAGCAACTTGGCATAGGTGTTGGCGCGTTTGGCACCGCCCATGTCGGGAGCGGCGATCGAGAGGTCCTCGATGTTGAGGCTCTTGATGTAGGGCACGAAGATACCGCTGGCGTAGAGGGCGTCCACCGGCACATCGAAGAAGCCCTGGATTTGGTCGGCGTGGAGGTCCATGGTCATGATGCGGTCCACACCGGCGGCCATCAGCAGGTTAGCCACCAGCTTGGCACCGATCGGCACACGCGGACGGTCCTTGCGGTCCTGACGGGCCCAGCCGAAGTAGGGCATGACGGCCACGACCTTGTAAGCCGAAGCACGACGTGCGGCGTCGATCATCATGAGCAGCTCCATGAGGTTGTCCGAAGGCGGGAAGGTGGATTGAACGATAAAGACCGTGCAGCCACGGATTGACTCATTGAAGCAGGGTTGGAACTCGCCATCGCTGAAGCGCAGGACCTCAGACTGACCCAAAGACGTTCCAAAACTTGCGGCGATTTTGGTTGCCAGATACTCGGAACCACAGCCTGCAAAAATTTTAATTTTATGGATAGCCATAGAGTACGGATTTAAGACTTTGCAAATATAGGACAAACGGTCGAGAAAACAGCCTTTTTTGGTAACAGTTTTTTAACATTGGTTAAACATTCAGGCATTCTCCGATGAAATTCAGCACTTCATCGCGTCCCGTGGCCGCTTCCGACGAGGTGAGCAGCATGGGGGGCAGCTCCTCCCACTGCTCGGCGAGCTGCTTTTTGTAGCGGGCGATGCTTTGGGCGCACTGGTTTTTGGAGAGTTTGTCGGCCTTGGTGAAGATGATGCCGAAGGGCACGCCGTTTTCGCCGAGCATCTCGATGAATCGGAGGTCGATTTTCTGCGGTTCGAGTCTTACGTCGACCAGCACGAACAGGAAGTGCATCTTCTCGCACTTGAGCACATAGTCGGTGATGATCTTTCCGAAGTCGCTCCGCTGGCTCTTCGAGGTGCGGGCGTAGCCGTAGCCCGGCAGGTCGACCAGGTACCACTCGTTGTTGATCAGGAAGTGGTTGATGAGCTTGGTCTTGCCGGGAGTTCCCGAGACCTTGGCCAGCCCCGAATGGTTGGTCAGCATATTGATCAGCGATGATTTGCCCACATTGCTGCGCCCGATGAAGGCGATGTCCTTCAGCGAGTCCTTGGGTACTTGCGAGATGCGCTCCGAGGAGCATTTGAATTCGGCTTTACGTATCTGCATAACTCTTTGATTTTGGAGCAAAGATACGAAAACAGATTCAAATACGGACTGCTTTCGGAAGAATAATATGAAATGACGGGATTCCATTCCGTCCTGGGAATTGGGCCTTATGGGTTCCGGGGCTGTCTTTGAGAGCGTACCCGTCCGCGGATGAGGACCGTATTCATGCAAAAGGAGGGTGCGAGAATCCGCACCCTCCCGATAAAGAATCTTTCGACCTTACTTCATTTCGATTTTCAGGGCAAAACCGCCGCCGGGAGCCAGATGGACACGCACCTTCTCACCCCTCTTCAGCGTAAGGTTCCCGCATTTGTAATCCCGGCCCACTTTGTCGGCATTCTTCCCGTCGCGGAAGATCCGTGCCGGGGTTTCATCCGCGCGCAGGAAGGGGAGCTCGAACTCCAAATCCCGGGCGTTCCAGTCGGTGATGCCGCCGACATACCATGTGTTCCCGCTGCGTCGGGCCGTGATGATGTATTCGCCCATCACTCCGTCCAAAACCATGGTCTGATCCCAAACCGTGGGGATTTCGGCAATGAATCGCGTGCATTCCTCTTCGCGCATATAGTTCGACGGGGAGTCGCACAGCATATTCAGCGGTGAATCCAGAACCATGTATAATCCGAGCTGGTGGCAGCGTGTGCCCTGGCTCATCGGCTCCGTAAAACAGCTGTTGAAGTTGGTCCGGTTGGCGTTATACATGGCACCCTGCGTGTAGTCCATCGGTCCGGCGAATTGGCGGATGAAGGGGATAAGTACATCGTATTCCATCTGATCCAGATCCTGCGGGCAACCCTTCATCTGCTCCAGCCCGAAGACGCCCTCGTTGTTCAGAACATTGGGCCAGGTGCGATTGATGCCGGCGGGCTTGTGGGTTCCGTGCAGATCCAGTACGAGCTTGTATTTTGCGGCCGTCTCCGCTGCCCGGTAGTTGAAGGCCGTCATCTTCTGGTCGTCGCGGTCCATGAAATCGATCTTGAAACCCTTGATGCCCATCTCGGAATAATGGCGGCAGACCTCCTCCATGTCGCGTTCAAAGGCATGGTATCCGGCCCAAAGGATGATTCCCACGCCCTTCTCCCGGGCATGAGCCACCAGGGCGGGCAGGTCGATTTCGGGGACAACCTGCTTGAGGTCGGCCTTGAGGTTTACGGCCCAGCCCTCATCCATAATCACATATTCGATACCGTGTGCCGCGGCGAAATCTATATAGTATAGATAGGTCTCGTTATTGATACCCGTTTGGAAATCGACATTGCTGAGATTCATTGCATTCCACCATTCCCAGGCGACTTTTCCCGGCTTGATCCACGAAATGTCCCCGATGCGGGATTCGTCAGCCAGCAGATAGGTCATGTCGTTTTCCGCCAATTCCCTGTCCTGCTCCGAGACGGCCACGATGCGCCACGGGAAATTACGCGGAGCCTCGACCTTGGCGATGAAATTTTCGCGCTCGGTCACACACATTTGCAGCATATTGTGCCCGCCCTGTTCTTCGGTTTTGGGATAAGGGGCGAAATGTCCCTTCAGGGAGTGTTCCGAGTCGGGGTCGCCCACCAGATACAGGCCGGGATAGTTCTCCAGATTCGATTCCGAGAAACAGAGTTTCACTCCGTTGTCGGCTTCCACGGCCATGGGCAGGAAGATCAGACGGTGTCTGTCCAGGTCGGATAATGTCGTGTGGGTGTAGTGATTCTCGAAAGAGTTGAAATACTGATCCTCGAAGGTTTGGCCCTCCCGGTAGTGGTTGACATAGGGAGCATAGACACTGTGGTTCTTTTCAAATACGAAATTCACCTGCTCGTTGACAATATTGAATTTCTTGCTGCTCCTGTTGACAAACCTGTAGGCTATGCCCCCGTTGTAGGCTCTGAATTCCACGGCCCAGTTTCTGAACTTCAGGATCAGGCTGTTGTATTGGTTTTCCGAGTTTTCGTTCTTGTGCAGAGGCGACTGGAACAGGTGGTTGAAGGAGTCCTCTGTCGCTTTGGGTGTGCGGCAATCCTCGCCCCACACCTCACCGTTGTCCAGTTCCAGAGCCGGAGTCGAGCTCAGAAGCAGGCGGCCGTTCAGCGTGATGTTGTAGCGGAGTGTCTTGCCGACGTTGATCTCGGCCGAAAGCCGTGTGTCGGGAGAGACGATCCTGTAGCTCCGGGCGAAAGTCTGACTCATGCCTAAAACCAGGATCAGTGCGAATAGAAAAGTCGTTTTTTTCATTTTGCTTATAAGATTTTGGTGGGGTCAGACAAATGGTCCGATCGGATTACTCCTCGACCTCTTTGGGGGAGTGTTTGTGGAGCACCAGGTGGCTGTGCAGGAAGTTGATCAGCTGTTGGGTGGAGAGGTTGCGGTGGAGTGCGCCGCCAAAAGCCACGGCGATGTGGCCCGTTTCCTCCGAGACCACGACGATCAGTGCGTCGGAGATCTCGCTCATGCCGATGGCCGCGCGGTGGCGTGTGCCGTAGGCCTTCGGGACGTCGGTCTGGGTGACTGGCAGGATACACTTGGCGGCCACGACGCGGTCGTTCTTGATGATCACGGCTCCGTCGTGCAGGGGGGCGTTCTTGAAGAAGATGTTCTTGAGCAGGGGGTTTGAGACCTTGGCGTCGAGCGTGATGCCGCCCTCGACGATCAGTCGCAGGTCGCTCTGGCGGCCGATGACGATCAGGGCTCCGGTCTTCGTGTCGGCCATCTCGCGGCAGGCCGACACGATGGGTTCGATGTCGGTCTGCATCCGCTCGGCCACCTTGTTCGAGAAGATGTGCATGATGAAGTTGAACCGCTCCTGTCGTTTGCCGATCTCCTGGAGGAAGCGTCGCAGCTCGGGTTGGAAGACGATGATCAGTGCGATGGTACCCACCGAGATCAACTGGCCCAGGATCGAGGACAAAAGCTCCATGTTCAGCGTTTTCACCACGACCCACAGCAGATAGGTGGCGATGATTCCCGAGAGTATGTAGGGAGCGTTGGTGCCCTTGGTCATGCGGTAGATCCAATACATGATCAAAGCCACCAGGATGATGTCGATAAAGTCGATGAATGTGAATGGTACGAAACCCATGATGCCGCTGAATTTTATGCTCGGATCGCGTCCGGGGCCTGCAGCGGCCCGGAAGTGGGGCGGCAGAAGGGTGGCGGATCCGGGGAAATGGTTACTTTACGCTGACAAAAGTACAAAAAAATTCCGGCTTTTCCTTTTCGGAACGGCCGGAATTTGATCATTTGATCTCAAAGCCTTGATTGGGCGATTTATTTCTGCTCGGCGGCGTAGAGTTCGTTGACCTTGTTCAGGACGATCGACGTGATGTTGAGTGTCGAGTCGGCATCGATCAGGGCCGAAGCGTTGACGATGAGCTTGTAGCGGTGGTCGGCGTTGATGTCGTGGACGGCACGCTGCAGGAGATCCTGGGCACGGTTGGTGAATACGAAATTCTCCTCCTCGAGTTTCTTGGCCTCCTTCTGCATGGAGCTCTGGTAGGAAGCGGCCCGTTTCTCGATGCTCTGCTGCTTGAGCTGGGCGTCGTTGGTGGTGATCAGACCCTTCTGATACTTTTCCTGGAGCTGAGCGGCCTCGGCCTGGAGGTTCTGCTCGCGCTGAGCCCAGCTTTTCTGAGCCTTTTCGGTTTTCTCCTGGAGCGCGGCACCTTCCTTGAGGAACAGATCGCACTGGGCCAGCACGGCCTCGACCTGAACATAGGCGATATCGCTCGAACCGGTTTCACGGGTTACTACATTTTCCGTGGTGGCGGTGGTTGTCGGCTGGTTATTGCAGGCAACCAAAGCCAGGGCTGCAACTAAAGCCGTGAAAAGCGTTTTTTTCATCATGTGTGTTTTTATAGGTTTTTATTGATTTTCGTCGTTTGAAACACAAAGGTAAAAAAAAATCTTTATATTTGTGTGACGACTCATAAATTTTAAATTCCATGTATGAATACCTTAGCGGCAATTTGGCCGAAGTTGCTCCGGCTTATGCCGTTATAGATGTGGGAGGGGTGGGATACTACCTTCATATATCGCTCGAAACGTTCACCGCCATCGAACACAGCAGGGAGGTGAAACTCTACGTCCATTATATCGTGCGCGAGGATGCGCAGTTGCTCTACGGCTTTGCCGACAAGACCGAACGGGAACTGTTTCGGCTGCTGATTTCGGTGTCGGGCGTGGGCGGCAACACGGCGCGGATGGTCCTCTCGACCTATTCGCCGCGCGAGTTGCAGAATATCATCTCGACGGGCAATGCCGTCCTGCTGAAGAATGTCAAGGGACTGGGACTGAAGACCGCACAGAAGATCATCGTCGAGTTGAGCGGCAAGTGCGCCAACCTGGTTCTGGGGGCTGCCGCCGGGGCGGAGGGTGTCGCGGGCAACGATGCGGCGGAGGCCGTTGAGGCTCTCGTGATGCTGGGATTCGCCAAGTCGGCCGCCGAGAAGGTGGTGCGGCAGGTGATGCGCTCCTCGCCTGCGGATTCGGTGGAGGATCTGGTGCGCAAGTCGCTGAAAATGTTATAGCACTTCCGGCCTGCGCGGGCGGAAGGCATTGGTCCTGGGCCGATCGGAGGTGTATGCTCCGGTCGGCTTTTTGCGGATGGGGGAGTCGGAATCTTGAGGGAGGATGGTGGTCATGCGGATTTTTCGGGGCAGGCAGGCGGTCAGGCGGAGGCGTGGCTTTTGAGGAAAAGGCGGGCTTTGAGAGAGGTCGGGCTTCTCTGTGGAAAGGCGGGATTTGACGGCTCCCGGAAAGGTGGCGGCAATACCCGCCGACAGCTGCGGGCGGAAGGCCCCGAAGGTGAAAAATCATGAAAAAATATACGCTCCGGGATATGATCGGGCAAAAAATCCCGTTATTTTCGTGGAAATCGGATTGTTTTTGTAAATTTGCGCAATTATATGCCCATGAGACGACTCCATATACTACTCTTTTTGCTGCCCCTCGTGTTTTGGGGCTGCACCGAGGAGGATGAGATTCTGCCCGATCAGCAGAAACGCATCGTGCAATTCCTCACCTCGGGACACACCCCGCGCCTGGTCTCGGAACAGGACCTGGAGGAGGATGCCCGGCAACCGTTCTATGTCCTGCGCGGCAACAGCTCCTACCGCTACATCGAGAGCTACTACAACCCCGACCGCAAGAACTGGAAAGAGGTGGGCCCTTCGTCGAAGGTTTCGATCACGTTCCGTGCCTATGTCTTCGCCTATACGGGGATCACGGACCGCACGATTCCCTACTTCACGAACGATCCCGAGCTGGAGAAGTTCTTCTACGAGGAGCAGGGACTGACGCCCGGAGCCTGGTCCTTCGAGCCGCTGACGCTGGATCTGGCGGGCGGCAGGATCCTCGAGGGTCTGCGCATCGCGCTGGAGGGATGCCGCGAGAATGACCAGGTGGAGGTCTACATGACCTACAACATGGCCTATGGCGAGGACGATTTCAGCATCGTGCCCAAGGAGAGTCCCGTGGCGATATTTTTCACCGTCAACAAAGTTGAGTAAAAGCGAACTGTAAAATATGAAATCACTCAAGAAATTGCTTTTGGCAAGCCTCCTGCCGGCCGTCCTGCTCGGATCGTGTGCCGACGACAACGAGGTGGATTATTCCAAATACGAACCCATGGCCCTGCAGGCGTGGATGACGCAGCACAAGCCCGAGCTGGTCGACAACTATGTGGTGACCGACGACGGGAAGTACGGTTTCTATTTCGATGTGCTCGAAGCGGGCAAGGCCTCCTCGTCGGCCATTTCCAACGACGATATGTGGGTGCGGTTCGACATCTCGGCCCGCGACCTCCAGGGCAACATCGTCTTCACGCGCAATGCCCACGAGGCCAAATTGCTCAATACCTTCACCAAATACACGCGCTATGTCCCCTATTACCGCTATTGCAAGACCGGTAGCAACGACTTCATGGAGGGAGCCTACCTGGCCATGACGCGCAAGCTGAAGCTGAGCGAGGAGTACTTCAATAAATATAAGGACGAGCGCGGCTTCACTTCCCGTGAGGTGGAACTCCGCGAGGGCTCGAAGGTGGTGCTTTACCTGCCGTCGGTCCTGACCGGATCGCAAGGCTTCGAGGGCTCGGGCGGTTATGAGGGTCAGGAGGTGCTGGAGGCCCAGCGTCCGGTGCGTTTCGAGATGTCGATCTGCGACACGGTGAAGAACCCCCTGCGCGAGGAGGGAGTCTCGGTCGATGCCTTCTGTGAGCAGAACGGCGGACTGACGATCTACGACAAGAAGGACAACCTGCGTCCGACCGATCCCACGCTCCCGTCGCACCCCTATCAGGAGACCTCCAAGCGGTGGGTGTCGGCCAGCGATACCATTGCCCAGCTCTATGTGAACTACCGTTTCGATCCGGCCAAGGATCGTTTCCAATACACCAATCCCTACAATGTGGGTTATGCGCCCTATAACGACGCCGAGCTGGACAAGAAGATTTCGGAGGCTCTGGTGAAGCGTTTCCACAAGGACAAGGCCTACCCCGGTGTGGGTAAGTTGGAGGGCAGCGACTCGGTGAAACTGGACGGCACGGCCAAGATCTGGTACATCGGCCGTTTCATGGACGGATTCATCTTCGATACGAACATTGACGAGGTCAAGGAGCTGATCTACGACAAGGGCTACACCGAGGGTTCTGTACTTTCCTACACGCCCAGTGCGGGAGGTTTGGTTCAAGCGTTCTACTATACGGTGCCGAATCTGAAGTTCGGGCAGTGGGCGTCGCTCATCACCGTTTCGACCTATGCCTACGGAGCAGGTGGCAAACAGGGCAGCACGACGACCACCACCTCGGGCGGCGGAATGAGCAGTGCTGATTATTTCAACTACCTGAACTATGTCAACAGCTACTATAACGGCTATTACGGCGGCTACTACGATAATTACTACGGTGGTTTCGGCGGTATGGGCGGCTACTATGGCGGTTATTACGACAACTACTACGGCGGTTACGGTTACGACAATTCCACCCCGACGGTGACGACCAAAACCGTCACCACGGAGATCCCCTCGTTCGAGCCGTTGATCTTCCAGTTCTATATCGAGCCGGCCGAAAAATAGGCGGGCGGATTCGGATTCCAAAGGCGGAAATACCCTTTTGTGGGGCGTTTCCGCCTTTCTTTTTGGCCTGCGGGGGGG
>JAHHQK010000028.1 GCA_020026435.1 Alistipes sp.
TCGCGGTCCAACTGTTGCGCCCAGGGCGTACCCTTGAGCATCGAGAGCATATTCAACGCCGACGAGGTGCCGTCGATCGGATAGCCCCAAATCAGGCACTGCCGACCATGCCCCCAGCCCGCACCGTCGGCCGTGAAACCTTCGGTCCAGAAGGCATCGCCCAGGGTGTGCTGCGAGGTGGGGCTGATGCTGCGGCGTGCCACCGCCGACAACACGTCGAGCATCGGCATCGAGCGGTACATCGCCGCCACGGGCAGCAGCGAACGGTAGGCCAGGGCATTGCCGCCGACCCACCACACATGATTGCGGAAACGCTCCGTAGAGACCACATCGAGATCCGTCGCATCGTGTCTGAGCGGCTGGGTGTAGGCCTGGAGAGCCAGCACCTTGAGCATCTGCATGGCATCGCGGCAGAGCAGGCTCTCCTCGCCCCGCTCGGCGGCATCCATCCGCTCGCGCAGGTTGAAATAAATGTTCACCGCCCCCTGCGGCAGGGCAAAACACGAGGCGTGGAAGCGCGTGCGGTCATTCGGACGCGCAATCTCCTTGCGGGCATAGTGCAGAATCGCCCGCAGAACCTTATCCGACGAAGAGTCGGCATGATCCGACCCCGTGATCGTATAGAGGCGGTTCATGGCCTCGCCCAGGAAGCGCCCCACGCCATCATCTGTCGTATTGCGGTAATTACGGTTGTAGGCATCCTCCCGTTCCAAACGCTCCTCCTCGGGGATCATGTCCTCGAATCGGCCGTCCTCGCCCAGCAGTGCGAGGTAATGCTCCGCTCCCTTCGAGCGGAAGTGACGGTCCACACGGTAGGGTTTCTCCTCGAAACGACGGCGTAACTGCTCCACGCTCTCCCCGCGCTCGGGATCAAAGGCTTTATCGGCCTCCGACTGATAGCGGCGGTAGTTCTGCCAGGCGTATTGCTCCGCGCCGCGGCGGATCATCAGGTCGCGCACACGAACGTGGTTGATCCACAGACGGATGGCAAAATATCCGTCGGTCTGCTCCCGCGTGGCCTCGCGCTCAAAGAACACCTCGCCGTCGCAACTGTACGACGTGCGGCCGTCGCGGACGTTGATCACGATCTCGTACCAGTGGTTCGCCTTGAGCAGGTGGTCCTCATCGGTGTATTCGCCGATGACGGGCTTGTTCTGCTCGACACCCTTGTCGTGATTGAGACCCATGTAGCGGCGGAAACGGGTCGTGCCGTTGTCGTTGCCGCCATGACCCACATAGAACAGATCGAGGGTGTTGTAGTTGCGGAACACACCGTGACGCCATTTGGCACGGGCGTAAATATCATCGGGGTGCTTCGGGTCACGAGCGCCCCAGAAACAATTCATGTCACTCAAGCGGTCGTACTTGCCGCCCTCCATCACCACCTTGATCCGGTAGCTGATCTCGTAGTCGCCATCCAGCCGCTGGTCGTACCACAGCGTCAGTCCGTCAGGCGAGACCACATCCAGCTCGTCCCCCACCATGCTGACACGGGCCTTGTCCGAGGAATCCTCCACGACCCAACGTTCCACATCTATCGACTCGGCGCGTACCCCTCCGAGGGCCGGCAGCATCCAGCTCAAGAGCAAAAACAATATTCGTTTCATCTTTTGGTTGTAAATAATTATATATTAGTGGGTAAAGTTACAAAATTTCATTGAACCCCTCACTCTCTCCCCTCATTCTTTTTTATTTCTCCTACCCGACCCTCCGCTCCCGGAGGAGGCAAGCCCCGAACTCGTCCCCCAACCCCTCTACCTGCCTCTCCGCGGAAACACCCTGCCCGATCTCTCGGAGAAGACCGCACGAAGGTCCGAAACACCCCGTCCGAAACATCCTCCGCCCAGCAATGCCGCCCGGAAAAAGTCAGAAAAAGTACCCCTTCCCCGCTCTGCACCCGACGGAAATCCAGGCGGAAATCCATGCAGGAATCATCTCAGAACCGCCGCCCGAACCCCGTGCCAAAACCCACATCCGCAACTTCTGAATGATAAATTCAGACACAAATGTTGCATATTTGGTCCGAAAATCGTAATTTTAATCTCCATGAAACGACTGCTCGCCATACTTTTCCTGCTCACGGCCACCTGCTCTGCACCGCAGGCCCAGCAGATCGGCTTGGCCTATTTCGACGTCAACCGCCTGCACGATACCCTCCCCTCGCTCTTCTACAACGATTCGGCATTCACCCCCGAGGGACGTTTCGCGTGGACCTCCCGCCGCTACCACTCCCGCATCCGCCACACGGCCGCCGTGATCGACTCACTCTCTCTGCCGCTGATCGTCCTGTGGGGCGTGGAAAACGAGGAGGTCGTGCGTGATCTGGTCCGAACCCTCAACGGCGACTACTCCTACCTGCACCGCACGCTCGACACCTACGACGGCATGGATTTCGCACTGCTCTACCACGCCGACCGATTCTCGCCCCACCACGTCACCACCCAACGCCGCAGCCTCACCGTCGACGGCTTCCTGCTCGACTTCGGTGGCGGCCGCCACCGACCCCTCGCCCTCATCTTGAGCCACGACCCGGGAGAGGCCCGCGCCGAACTGATCCGCCTGCACAGGCGCAACGGCGACATCCCGGTGATCCTCATGGGCGGGATGGATCCGTCGGCCGCCATCCTGCGCCCCTACCACAACGCCCTGCACGCCGCCGAACTCAGGGGCGAGGGCAACCGGATGTGGGGAAAACGATGGTCGATGCGCGACCATATCTGGACGGACCCGAGGCTGAAAGTCCTCCGCAGCGGAGTCTACATACGCCCCTATATGATTGATTCAAAGACAGGTAAGCCAATTTCTCCGACACTCAAGGGCCGCAAAAAGGAGGGTTTTGGCGGCATATTGCCGATATTTGTCTACATTCGGACGAATTATTTGCAATAAATGAAAATAAATTTGTATATTTGTTCTACAAACGGGACACAACCTACCCTTTGTTGTAGGCCGACCGCATATTTTTTGAGAGGAGATTTTTCCCAAGCCTTCGGGCCGGGATTCGTGGTCGGCGAGAGCGACGCAACCCCAAGCAAAAAACTGTGACGGAAAGGACGCCAAAAGCGGTCCTGTCCGTGTTTTTTGCCCTTTATAAAGAAGAAACTACTAATAAAAAGATTTTAAAATTCAAAACTATTATGGCAGACGTAAAACGAGTCTACACCTTCGGCAACAAAGAGGCCGAGGGTAACGGCAAAATGCGAGAACTGCTTGGAGGCAAAGGTGCCAACCTGGCGGAGATGAACCTGATCGGCATTCCCGTCCCTCCCGGATTCACCATCACCACCGAAGTCTGTGCCGAATACTACGCCCACGGTAAGGCAGCCGTCATCGAGATGCTGCGTCCCGACGTGGAAAAGGCCATGAAAAATATCGAAAACCTCACCGGCATGAAGTTCGGCGACAAGGATATGCCCCTGCTGGTATCGGTCCGCTCGGGTGCCCGCGCCTCGATGCCCGGTATGATGGACACCATCCTCAACCTGGGTATGAACGACCAGGCCGTCGAGGCTGTCGCCAAGCGCACGGGCAACCCTCGTTTCGCATGGGACTCCTACCGCCGCTTCGTGCAGATGTACGGCGACGTGGTCCTCGGCATGAAACCCGTCTCGAAGGAGGATCACGATCCCTTCGAGGAGATCATCGACGCCCAGAAGGAAAAACGCGGTGTGAAGAACGACACCGAACTGACGACCGACGACCTCAAGGAGCTGGTCTCGCAGTTCAAGGAGGCTGTCAAGCGCCGCACCGGAGAGGACTTCCCGATCAACCCGTGGGATCAGCTCTGGGGAGCCATCTGCGCCGTGTTCGGATCGTGGATGAACGAGCGCGCCATCCTCTACCGCAAGCTCAACAACATCCCCTCGGAGTGGGGTACGGCCGTGTCGGTACAGGCCATGGTCTTCGGTAACATGGGTAACAACTCCGCTACGGGTGTCGCCTTCTCGCGCGACGCCGCTACGGGTGAAAATATCTTCAATGGCGAGTACCTGATCAATGCCCAGGGCGAGGATGTCGTGGCCGGTGTCCGCACGCCCCAGCAGATCACCATCGAGGGATCGCGCCGCTGGGCCAAGGCCCAGAACATCTCCGAGGAGGAGCGCAAGACCAAATACCCCTCGCTCGAGGAGGTCATGCCGACGGTCTATGCCGAGCTGAACGAGATCCAGCACCACCTGGAGCAGTACTTCACCGACATGCAGGACATCGAGTTCACGATCCAGGACGGCAAACTGTGGATGTTGCAGTGCCGCAACGGCAAGCGCACGGGTGCCGCCATGGTGAAGATTGCCATGGATATGCTCCGCGAGGGTCTGATCGACGAGAAGACCGCCGTCTTGCGTTGTGAGCCGGCCAAGCTCGACGAGCTGCTCCACCCCGTATTCGACAAGGAAGCCATCAAGAACGCCCAGGTCATCACCAAGGGTCTGCCCGCCTCGCCGGGTGCCGCCACGGGTCCCGTCGTATTCTTCGCCGAGGACGCCGAGAAGGTATTCATGGCCACGGGTCAGCGTGCCATTCTGGTGCGTATCGAAACCTCGCCCGAGGATCTGAAGGGTATGTTGGATGCCGCAGGTATCCTCACCGCCCGCGGAGGTATGACCTCTCACGCCGCCGTTGTTGCCCGCGGTATGGGCAAATGCTGCGTGTCGGGTGCCGGTGAACTGGAAATCGACTACAAAGCCCGCACGATCAAGGTGGGTGGCGTAACGGTCAAGGAACAGGATTGGATCTCACTGAACGGTTCGACCGGAGAGGTTTACCTGGGTCAGGTAGCCACCCGCGCAGCCGATTTGAGCGGCGATTTCGCCCACTTGATGGATCTGGCCGGCAAATACGCCGTGCTGAAGGTCCGCGCCAATGCCGACACCCCGAAGGATGCCGCCCAGGCCTTCGCCTTCGGAGCCGAGGGTATCGGTCTGTGCCGTACGGAGCACATGTTCTTCGAAGGTGACCGCATCAAGGCCATCCGCGAGATGATCCTCGCCGAGGACGAGGCCGGCCGCCGTGTGGCGTTGGCCAAGCTGCTGCCGATCCAGCGCGGCGACTTCGAGGGGCTGTTCAAGGCCATGAAGGGATACTCCGTGACGGTCCGTCTGCTCGACCCCCCCTTACATGAGTTCGTACCCCATGATCTGAAGGGTCAGGAGGAGATGGCTCGCGAGATGGGCGTACCTGTCAAGCAGATCATCTCCAAGATCGAGACTCTGGCTGAGTTCAACCCGATGCTGGGTCACCGCGGCTGCCGTCTGGGCAACACCTACCCCGAGATCACCGAGATGCAGACCCGCGCCATCATCGAGGCTGCCATGAACGTCAAGGCTTCGGGTATTCCCGTCCATGTCGAGATCATGGTTCCGCTGGTGGGTAACCACAAGGAGCTGCGCTACCAGAAGAACATCATCGACCACACGGCCGAGCAGGTGTTCATCGAGCGCAACGACAAGATCGACTATCTGGTCGGTACGATGATCGAGGTTCCGCGTGCAGCCGTCACGGCCAACCAGATCGCCGAGGTTGCCGAGTTCTTCTCGTTCGGTACCAACGACCTCACGCAGATGACCCTGGGATTCTCGCGCGACGACATCAGCAAGTTCCTGCCCGTCTACCTCGAAAAGGGTATCTTGAAGAACGACCCGTTCCAGATCCTCGACCGCAACGGTGTGGGTCAACTGATCCGCGAGGCCGTATTCAAGGGCCGCGGAACCCGTCCCCAGCTCAAGTGCGGTATCTGCGGCGAGCACGGCGGCGAACCTTCGTCGGTCGAGTTCTGCCACTTCGCCGGTCTGAACTACGTCAGCTGCTCACCTTTCCGCGTGCCTATCGCACGTCTGGCTGCCGCTCATGCCGCTCTGACCCAGAAATAGCATTTTCCCAAGATTCGGGAAGGGGCACTCCTTTCTCGAATCCTGTGATACATTCCAATCCGGATGCTCCCGTTAAAGGAACATCCGGATTTTTTTATGCGAGAATCCCTCCCTGACGACTTTCGTTCCTCCAAAACACCATAAGCCCTTCTCTCTCAGGAATTCTTGCCGGGTGATTTTCACCTCACAGACCGATCTTCAGACTCACGGTTTCTTATCCACCCGCCCCTCAAGGCACAAAAAAAGCGACCCTTCAGAAAAGGGCCGCTTTGGCGAAATAAATCCGCCTATCAGAATTTAAAAGATGCTCCGATGTTGAATGCCAAAGGATTGGGATGATTGCTTGCGGTCTGAATCATCCATTTCATGTTGGCCGTCAGATCCCAGTTCCTGGTCAGATGCAGATCGACACCACCACCGAGGTTGATACCGCACGACCACCCGAAGATGTCGTTGGCACTCAGCCCCAGGGCCGAATATACACTGAAAACCCGCGTATCGATCCACAGCCGTTGCAGATCGGCGCTGATGTCCACCGAGCAACCGTCCTCGAAGAAAATCGCCAGACCGGGCTGCACGCGGAGATTCTCCAAAATGCCGTAACGCGCGGATGCCGTAAAGGCAAACACACCGTCACCGTTGCCCATATTGGTATAGACCCCGATCTGAGGGGTTACGGCCCATTGGCCGCGATCCTGTGCCGACACCGTGGTCATGGCAAAGAGCGAAACAATCGCCAGGAAGATAAGTTTTTTCATTGTGATTCCTATTTTTTATAACCTGAATATTTCGGTAACCTACATGGCGGACAATGACCTTATGCAGGACTCTTCCCTAAGGGAAAAACCTGCCGGACACTCCCCCCACGCTGCAAATATACGCGTTTTTTCCTAAGGGCGGCAATCCTCCCCGCAACTCAGAACGCCCTACTCCCCGACAGCCGTCTCCAGCCCGATCCGCACATTCTTCCGGATCCGCTCCAGACCGCTCCGCGCAAGGGGCGTGGGCTTGAAACGCCGGGCAAACTCCTCGTCCGAAAGGGCCAGCCACCGCTCCGCGGTCATCTCCAGGGGATCAAACACGGGATCGAACTCAGGATTCACATGAAGGGGCGTGTAGCGGTTGTAGGGACAACAGTTCTGACAGCAATCGCAGCCGAAGATCCAACCGTGGAGGTCGATCCCCTCGGGCGGCTCCTTCTCGATCGTGTGGCAAGAGATGCAACGCCCCGTGTCGATCATCCTGTCGCCCAGGATCGCTCCCGTCGGGCAATGATTCACACACCGGTAGCAGTTGCCACACCCCACCCCCTCGTAAGGCTCGTCGTAGGCGTCGGCCCGATCGGTCAGCACCAGCTCCCCCAGGAGGACAAACGTTCCCAGACGAGGGGTTACCAGCAGCGACTGCCGCCCGATCCACCCCAGACCCGCATCGACGGCCAGCTGCTTCTCGGCCAGGGGTGCCGAGTCGACAAAGGCCCGCCCCCCAAGATCGGGATACCTCCCGACCAAGTCCTTGAACATTCCGAAGAGCATCTGCTTGATCGTCTTGTGATAATCCCCCGTGAGGGCATAGGAGGCCACCTTGCACCGCGTCCCGGGCGCATAGCCGCAGGAGACCATGTTCTTGTAGGAAACGGCACACACCACCACCGTCTGCGCCTTGTCGACCAGCAACCGCGGGTTGAATCTTTTTTCGGTGTTGCGCTCCAGATAATCCAGCGAGGAGTGGTAGCCGCGGGCGATCCATTCGCGGAAACGCCCCTCGTTCCCGGCCAGGTGACGACAGGGGGTCAGACCGCATAAATCGAAACCGTGATCGCCGGCAAGTTTTTTGATAAAATGGGAATCCAGCATCCGAGCAAGAGATTTTGTTCCAAAAATAGTATTTTTTAGTCAAAAATTAGTACTTTTGCCTTGAATATTGCAAATTTTGCACATTGCTAAAGGGTAAAAAAATATGACCATCAACACACTTTACGAACTGGTTCACAACAGCTTGGAGAAGTTCGCCTCGAGAGTCGCCTACACGATGTTCCAGGGCGAGGACGTCACCTATGCCGAAGTGGGTCGCCGTATTGCCAAAATCCAGGAGATCCTCGTCGATGCAGGACTCGAACCGGGCGACAAGGTAGCTCTGCTGAGCAGCAACATGCCCAACTGGGGAGCCTGCTATTTCGCCGTAACCACGGCCGGAATGATCGCCGTGCCGATCCTGCCCGACTTCTCGGGTGAGGAACTCGACATGATCATCGCCCACTCCGAGGCCAAAGCACTCCTGGTATCCGACAAACTCTTTACCAAAATCTCGAAGGAAACCATCTCGCGCCTCAACGTCGTGATGCGTACCAAAAACCTGGGCGTCATCGCCCGCAACCACACCGGTAAGGGTCATCTCGGAATCCCCAAACCCGACGACGTAGCCGTCATCATCTACACCTCGGGCACAACTTCCAAACCCAAGGGCGTGATGCTGACCCACAAGGCCCTCTGCACCCAAGTGCAGATCGACGCCGCCATCTTCCCCGTCAACCCCGACGACACCTGCCTTTCGGTGCTGCCTCTGTCGCACACCTACGAATGCTCGATCGGCATGATCTATCCCTTCTCGATGGGCGCCCGCGTGACGTATCTCAACCGTCCGCCCACGGCCTCGGCCCTGATGCCCGCCCTGAAGGCCGTCCGCCCATCGGTGATGCTCATCGTGCCGCTGGTCATCGAAAAGATATTCCGCCACCAGGTACTCGCCAAATTCAACTCCACGAAGGCCTGGAGAACCATCTATAAGATCGGTTTCATGCGTCGGTTCTTCCACCGTCTGGCCGGCCGCAAGCTGCTGAAGGTATTCGGCGGCCGCCTGCGCTTCCTCGGCATCGGAGGTGCCAAGCTCGACCCTTTGGCCGAGCAGTTCCTCAACGAGGCGAAGATCCCCTACGCCATCGGTTACGGTCTGACGGAGACCGCACCCCTGCTGGCCGGAGCCTCCCCCGAGGGTACGCGTCTGGGCTCCACAGGCCCGGCCGTGCCGCTGGTCAAGCTGCGTCTGGAGAACATCAACCCCGACACCCACCAGGGCGAAATCGTAGCCCTCTCACCGAGTGTCATGGTCGGATACTACAAGAACCCCGAGGCCACCCAAGAGGTGTTCACCGAGGACGGATGGTTCCGTACGGGCGACCTCGGTGAGTTCGACAAGGACGGTTATCTGTTCATCAAGGGCCGTCTGAAGAACATGATCCTGGGCCCGGGCGGCGAGAACATCTACCCCGAGGACATCGAGAGCGTACTGAATTCCCACGTCTGCATCGCCGACTCGCTCGTGACGGAGCAGGAGGGCCGGCTGGTGGCGCTCGTGCACTTCAACACCGAGGAGCTGGAGCGTATGTTCTATGATCTGAAGGAGGATCTGGAGTCCAAGAAGGAGGAATGGGATGCCAAGATCGAGGAGCTCAAGCGTGATCTGGTCGAGTTTGTGAACTCCAAGGTCAACCGCTTCTCGCGCATCTCGGAGGTGGTCGAGGAGAAGGAAGAATTCGTAATGACCCCCACGCACAAGATCCGCCGCTTCCTCTACAACAAACGCGGACAACAGGGCAACCAGCCCGATGCCGTCCACAAGGAGGATAAAAGCAACAAGTAATCCGTAAGTCTTTGGATTCGGAACAGCCCCGGGGAGCCGCAAGGTCGGGAAACAACAGTCTCCGGACGTCATCCCCCGGCGGTGAAAACGGCAACAAGAGCGCCTGACAAATTCCCCGCTCCGAAGGCCGACACTGACAAAGCCGATAAACCCTCCCCGCACTACGCGGATCGGTAAACGAGGGAGTGTCAAAACCCTCTTATAAGATCCCCCCTGCCGCAGATATTTGCGGCAGGGGGGATCTTCTGTATTTTTATCGTCACAACTTCAAACAGATTCACCGTTTATTGATCTACCCGCAACTTCCTGCATCATCACCTTTTTTACACCCGATCCGGTCAATCCTCCCCAGGCCTCCCGTCGGCCGATTTCCATGCCGTTTTCGCTCTCCTTCCCCTCTTACCTTTGCGTCTACATCCCGGCCTCTATTTCTGCCTCATCCACTTTTCACAGCCCTTTTCCCCGCTCCGCCCGGCATCCGCACTTCACTCCATTCAGCATCTGCCCCCGCTCCGCACCACGTTTCCTCATCCGCACCATCCTCACCTCACCCCTCCCGTGCAGGCACAAAAAAAGTCCCCTCCGAAGCACCGAAGTACTTCAAAGGGGGCTTTTGCATTAAAATATGGTCAGATCACCATCGGACTACCATCCGGGATTCTGCTTCAGACGCGGCATGATATCCAGCTCGCGCAACGGAATGGGGAACAACTCGTTCTTGCCGAGAGTCGTGTAGTCGAATACGGTGTAGTTGCCGCCACGGTGACCGTTCTCACCACGGGGATACCAGGTCCAGACCTCCTTACCGGTATTCTTGATCGTCTCGTAGTAGATACCCCAACGGATCAGGTCCTGACGACGATGGCCCTCGAAGCAAAGCTCGTAGGCACGCTCATCACGGATGATCTGGCGCAACTCCTCCTGCGAAACGCTTGCGGGAGTGTCGATTGCGGAGTTGGGCGAGTTCTGATCCTGGCCGAAACCACGACGACGCACACGGTTCAATGCCTCCACTGCCGAAGCCGTGGGACCCTGACTCTCGTTGACTGCCTCGGCGTAGAGCAGCAGCAGGTCGGAGTAACGCATGATGTACCAGTTGATGTTCGAGTAGTCGTTGTTGACCAGACCGTCCTTCACGTACTCGCCCGTATCCCATTTGCGGGGCGTGAAGATCTGGCAGGCGAACTTAAGGTCGTTGATCTGACCCTGTACCTTGGGATCATCCGAGATATCCTCGGGAGCACCGTCCGGAATATTGAAATAGGTCTTGCGGTCGATCGGCTCCTTGTCCTTGTTGATCTTCGTGTAGTAGCTCTTGTCGCCGTTGCTGTACATATAGTCGGCAATCGACAACTCGTAACGCAGGTCGATAGGCTTCTCATACGAACCGCCCTTCGAGATCTGCCAGTTCATCCACTTGCGCATGAAGGGATAGAGCACCTTCCAGTTTCCGGCGTTATTGATGCCGGCCTTGTTGCGGCCCTTCACACCGTTCCACTTGCCGATACGGCCCACGGGCGAAGAGTGCCCCGTATAGGTGGGCGAGTAGAAGCTCACCTCGATCAGACTCTCCTTCGGAGCCCAGATACCGTTGCAGGTGTTGTTCCATACGTCGCGGTATTCGGGCAGCAGAGAGTGCTTATTGGACTTGATAACCAGCTCGGCCATCTTGGCGGCCTCGGCCCACTTCGACTCGTCCTTGAGCGGGAAACCGGCCCAGGTGGCATAGACACGGGTCAGCAGTCCGGCAGCCGATGCCTTCGTCAGACGGTACTCGGGAGCCTTGCGGGGATCCTCATCCCACCAGGGCAGAACCTCGACGGCATATTTCAGATCCTCCTCGATGAAGGCATACACATCCTTGGGATCAGCCTGCTCGAAGCTGTCGGCCGGTTTGAGCGAGTCCTCCGAAGTCTTCATCAGAGGAACATGACCCCACCAGCGTACCAGCTCGAAGTAGCACAACGCACGCAAGGCACGCGCCTCGCCCATATAGATATCGGCCAGCTTGCGGTCCTCGACCGAGTAGCTGTCCAGATGCTTCTGGATGCCGCTCAGGAAGTCGTTGGCCGTATAGACGGCAAAGTAGAGGTCGCCCCAGGTGGTCTGGATCTCGGCATGGGTCTGGTTGAAGAAGTTGGTCGGGATGGCGCGGAAACGCTCCGTGCTCGAACCCTCGCACTGAGCCAGGTCGGTCGAGATGTTGAACAGCAGCGACAGGTGATAACCGTAGCAGCCGTTGGTGACCAACGCGCGGTAGGTACCCAGCAGCACCTGCTCGGCTTCCTGCGCATTGTTCATGAATTCGTTTTTGTCGATGTCCGTGTGGGATTTCTCCTCCAGGAGGTCATCGCAGGAGGTGGTCACACCTCCCACCAGCAGGAGCGACATTACCAGATAAAATATCTTTTTCATAATTGATTCGTGGATTAGAATGTAACGTCAATACCAAAGGTGAATACGCGGCTCTTGGGATAAGCACCCCAGTCCAGCGACGGAGTCATCGGGTTGGAGGCACGCATGCTGACCTCGGGATCGAAGCCCTTATAGTCAGACAAGAGCCACAGATTCTGACCCGTGAAGTAAACACGCAGCTTGCTGATATAGACCTTGCGCGTCCAGGTCTTGGGCAGGGTGTAACCGATCGTCAGGTTCTTCAGACGCAGGAACGATCCGTCCTCGATGAAACGCGAGTAGATATCGTTCTGAATGTAACCGTTGTACTTGGGCACGGAGTTCGACGCATTCTGAGGCGTCCAGCGGTCAGCCACCTCGGCCATCATGTTCGCACGGCGCATGGTACTCTGCGTGGAGTACAGACGCGTGGCGTTGTAGACGTCGTTGCCGTAGTTGAACTGGAACATGATGCTCAGATCCAAGCCTTTGTAAGCAAACGTGTTGGTGATACCACCGAACCACTTCGGCGTACCGTTACCGATCACCGTACGGTCCTCGGGCGTGATGCGGCCGTCACCGTTTATATCCTTATACTTCACACAACCGGGGCCCCAGGCCTTGGGATAGCGGTTCGACATATCGACCACACCGTCCTTGACGTGGTACTCACCCGTGGTGGCGTCAACCTCGAAATCCGACTGCTGGTAGATGCCGTCGAACTCGTAGCCCCACATCTGACCCAGCGACGAACCCACCGATGCGCGGTAGTCGTTGCTCTTGAAGTTGGAGTCGAAGCCCGAGTTGGTCTCGATGTAGTTGTCACCCGACACCAGCTGGCGGAGTTCGTTCTGGATGAACGAGATGTTGAAATCCGTGCGCCATACGAAACCGCTGCGGGTATTGAAGTTGGTGCTGCTGATCTGCAACTCCAGACCGCGGTTGCGGATCTTACCCACGTTCTGCCACTGGGTGGCGAATCCCGTCACGAGGGGCAGGTTCTTGGCCATCAGCAGGTCCTTGGTATCCTTCTGGAACATATCGAGGGTGAAGTTGAGTCGGTTGTGCAGGAAGCCCAGATCCAAACCGAGGTTCAGCGTCTGCGAACCCTCCCACTTCAGATTCGAAGCCAGGTGCTTGGGCTGGAGTACCGAAACACTCGAGCTACCCATACCCAGGTGGTGAACATCATAGAGATTGAGCGAGAGGTTGCTGTTGATGCGGTCGTTACCCACGGTACCCCAACCCAGACGCAGCTTGAGGTTCGAGATCACATCCTGACGTTTCATGAAGTTCTCCTCCGAGATACGCCATGCGGCCGAGAACGAGGGGAAGAAGCCCCACTTGTTGTCCTCGCTGAAGACCGTCGAACCATCGGCACGCAACGTAGCGATGAACAGATAGCGGTCCTTGTAACTGTAATTCAAACGCGTGAAGAAAGAGATCAGACGCGAGCTCGTGAATCCCGACGTCGTACGGTCGGGCGTAGCACCCATACCGAGGTTGTGGTTACCCAAAGCGTCGGTCGGGAAGTCTTTCGAGGCAGCCAGCACGAACTCCGAGCTGCGGTAGGTCATCTCCTCACCGAGCATAGCCTCGAACGAGTGATCTTTCTTGCGGAGTTTGTAGGTCAGGTAGTTGAACTGAGCCCAACGCAGGTCGCGGCCCATCTGGGTCTGACCGTAGGGATGCTTACCGTTGCGGTAAGCCTCTTTGGAACCGTTGCGATAGAAGACATCGTAGCGGGTATTGGTCGTCGAGTAGGATCCGGCCGAACGCAGCGTGAGGCCCTTGGCCAACTCGATGTTCACCGAAAGGTTACCCGTCCACATCTCGGCGCGCTTGGTGTTGTTTACCGACTCGGCCTGCTTGACGGGGTTCACCTGGGCTACCGTACCCTCCTTCTCCTCGATCAGGGGGTCGATGGCAGCCTCCAGCAGCTCCTGGTCCGTCATGCGGATACCGCCCGTGGGGCGTGCCGACAGGATCTGGGCCAGCATGTTGAAACGACCGTTATCGGCCGACGTACCCACACCGCTGCGGTTGGTGTTGGCGTAGTTCAATGTGGCATCAACCGAGATATGCTTGGTGATACGCTGGTTGATACGCATCTTGGCCGTGATCTTTTCGAAGTCGCTGTTCTTGAAGACACCGTCCTCCGAGAAATCCGAGAAACTGAACGAATATTTCGTGTTCTTGTTACCACCCGTCAGTGCGAGGTTGTGGTCCTGCGACCAGGTCGAGCGGAAGGTCTGATCCTGCCAGTCGATACCGCCCACGCCGATATAGTCGTCGATGGTCTGATAGCGATAGGGCTGACCGTTCTCGTCGTTACCCGGACGAAAGTAGATCTTCATCTCCTCCTGATCCATCAACTCCTGCTGGAGATTGACGAACTGGTAGGGATTCATCACGTCGAGGTGCTTGGCCACCTTGCGGAAGGTGAACGAACCGCTGTACGAAAGCGACGGCGTGCCGACCTTACCCGATTTGGTGGTAACCATAACCACACCGTTGGCGGCACGGGCACCGTAGATGGCCGACGACGAAGCATCCTTCAACACCTGGATCGACTCGATGTCGGAGTTCGACAGGTAGTCGATGTTGTCGACCTGGAAACCGTCGACGATGTAGAGCGGGCTGGCGTCACCGTTGACCGTACCGATACCGCGGACCTTGATGTCGAAACCGGCACCCGGCGTACCGTCGGTCGAGGTGATCTGCACACCGGCCACCTGGCCGCCCAGAGCCTCAACCACCGATCCCGACTTATAGCCGGCCACATCCTTGGCCGATACCGACGAGATGGCTCCCGTCAGGTCGCTCTTCTTCTGCGAGCCGTAACCCGTCACGACGACCTCCTCCATGACGTTGGTGTCGGGGACGAGCTGCACGTCGATCTGCGTGCGGCCGTTGACGGCGACCTCCTGGGTCTTGTAACCCAGATACGAAACCGAAATCTTGGCGTTTTTATTCACCGAAATGGTGAACGTTCCGTTGATGTCGGTAGCCACACCCTGGGTCGTTCCGTTGACGATCACATTGGCACCGATCACCGGCAATTTGTTTTCGTCGACAACCTTACCGTTGACCGTCGACTGGGCGAATGCTCCGAAAGTGAGCACCAGAGCCACGAGGGTCAACAACCCTCGCAAGCTCACTGCCCTGTATAATTTTTCAAACATAGTTCTCAAATTTATTTCAGGTTAATTTTAGAATCGTTCGTCGAACCACACCATGATCGGCCAGATCTGCGTACCTTTATTGACGTTCGCAACATTGCCGTTGGTCACAGCCGTCATACCGCCGCACCATACACCGCTCGCGGGGTTGCCCTCAGAACCGATCCAGGCATTGGGGGTCACGACCATAGTCCAACGCTCGGACTGGCTGCCCAGGTTGTTGTCGATATAGAGCCATGCGTTCTGCAGGCCGGCCGACTCGTTCTCAAAGTACGACAGCGGAGCCTTGGCACCGTAGTTGACCTTGCCGCCCTTCCACAGTGCGTACTTGTCCCACATCTGCGAAAGGAAGTTGTTATTGACACCGACCTTTCCGCTGGGGAACTCCTCCTCCGAAGCGTAGAGGTTCTGGTAGGTGGCGTTTCGACGGTAGTCGAACAGCAGCTTGTCGCCCTTGTGCGATACGGCCTGAACCGAACGTCCGCCCTTCACTGGGTTGACCTTCATGACGAAGGGAGTGAACGAGAGTATGTTGTCCTTGTTCTCCGAAGCGACGAACAGGGGGATGGTGCGGAAGAACGTCTCGGCACCCTCACCGACCGTGGCACGAACCAACACCATACCACAGGCATTGGGATCCTCGCCCTTCATCGCGAGTTTCACCTCACCCGAAGTCTCGTTGATCGAGCACGAGCCGAACGGCTGCTTGAATTTATCGGGCTGGGTGATCGAGAACACAACCTTCTGACCCGAGGGGATATCGCCCAGCGAGGCATCCAGAGCAATGGTCTCCGTAGCACCCTCGGCCGAGGAATAAACATAGCGGAACTGGTTGGCCTCGGTCTTAGGCAGATTGAGGTTGTTGCCATAGCCGAACTTCGTGAAGTAAGCCTTCGACTCCACAACCGACAGTTTCAACACGGCCTCCACACCCTCGGGAGCCTTCATGTTCTTGGCCAGCACAACGACATCGTACTCGCCTGCGGGAATCTCGAACGAGGGACGATCCAGGTTGATGGGAGCCTCCACCTGCTTGGTGGTGGTGATCACACCCGTCAGACGGTCGATCGAGAGCAGCCCCTCAAGCTCGGCGGGCAGGCCCTTGAATTCGTAGGATACGTTGTCACCCTTGAAGCCGGCGGCCTTCTCGACCGTGAAGCTCAGGAAACGGGCAATCGACAGCGGCTCGTACTTGAAGTTCTTGATGGAAGCAACCACGGCCGTAACCGTCACGTGGAGCGCCTTCTCGAAGAGCTGCTCACCAAAATCGTTCTTCACCAGCACATCCAGATCGTACTCCGTATCGGGCTGCAACGTGTTGCCCTCCTCGACCGAAACACAACCCGTCTGGGCGTCGATCTTGAAGTCCGAAGTCTGGGGAGCCTCACCCACGGGGGTAACCTTGGCGATCGAGAAACTCACACCGTCGAGCGAACCCACATACTTGGGCTCGGGCAGCGTCAATGCGCTTCCGGCCTCGACGAGCAGATTCTCGGCGTAGGTCAGCGTGAGGGGCTTGCTTTGGATGTCAAAGCTGACGACCTTCTCGAAGATACCCTTCTCACCGGCCGACGTGTTCACCTGCACATCCAGCTCGAAGTGTCCGGGGAGGACTTTCGAGGAGGTGTTCAGCGAGATGACACCGTTTTTCGAGATCTTGAAATAAGCATAGAAAGGATTGTTGTTGACAGCCTCCGCGGGGAACTCCCAGCTCTTGACCGAGATCGAAGCACCCTTCTCGACCGAAAGTTCCACGGTCGGAAGTTCGCCCTCGGGGTTGAGCACGGCCTCATAAGCGACCTTCACCTCGGAAGGCGTAGCGATGACAGCAGCAGGCAGCGAGGCCACCATCTTGACAATCAGTACGTCGGGATAGACGTGGTAGTTGCCGTTGACCTTACAACCAATCGACAGCAGGTAGGTTCCCAGGGGAATTTCCTCGCCCTCTTCGGCGTGGCGGAACGACACAGCTCCCGTCTCGGGGTTAATCGAGAACAGATCGGTCTGAACCGCCTGGCCATCACACGTGATGCCTGCAATCTCGTAGTCGGTAGGCATGGGACCCTGGAAATCGGGGCCTTGCGCCATGACAAAATCCACCGTCGGGGCGATATTCACCACCTCGGGGTAGTACAGCGTTGCAGGAGCATCACTCGTCTCATCGTCGGAGCACGCCGCAGCCGACAAAGCGGATGCCGCGATTACCGACCATGCACAGAAATGCAGTAAGTAATTTTTCAAGCTCATACTATTATTAATAATTAAAGGTTTTATTCAAGATTGTTGGAGAGGCTGTACTCCCGGCCGTCGACGCGCACCATACACTGGGCCGCCTGGGTGTCGGGCGTGATCCGGGCCTCGACCTCCTTACCGAAGAGCTGACCCGAGGTGATGACCGTCACGAAGCAGGCGCGTTCGCCGGCCTTCTTGTCGATCGTGGAGGTCTGCCCCCAGCGCGGCGAGCTCTTGCCCGTGTCGATCGAGTAGCGACCCTCGAACTTGCGCGTGCGGAGTGCCTCGTTGGAGAATACCTTCAGCGAGATATTGTTGCCGTCGGAGAACGACGTCGAGGTTGCGTTACGGGCCTCATCGACCGTCACGAAATCCTTCTTGTCGCAGAAATGGTAGTTGACATTGACGGGAGCCGCAGCCGAACCGATACCCTCGTCGAACAGGACGATCAGATCCTGGGCGAAGTAAACCGTACGGCGGTGCTTCAGATCGGCATAGCCCTGGTTCTCGGTCACCAGGACGTCGAACAGCCTGTCACCGAAACTCTGATGCTCACTCAGAGCGATCAGCTTGCCGTTCTGCGACTTGATGTTGTTGCGCGTCACGGCCGAAGGATCCTCCTCGCCGCAGGTCATTGTATTATGTACGCGCGTAGCACGGAACCAGTTGCGCATGGCGATGGTCTGCGAGTCGCCCGAGTAGGCGTAGCAGCCCGAATCCACAAAGAAGTTGCGGCCGTTGATATAAAGTTCGAACGTACCGTTGTCGGGCTGGTTGTGGAAGTTACTGCCGAGACCCTCGGGACCGTTCTTCAGAATCATCATCGTGGAATTTGCATCCCAACCCGTACGCAGCACGTAGTAACCCGACTGATCATAGGCAGCCGCCAGGTGTGCGGGACGCTCGCCCGACTTGCCCTGCGTGGCACGCCACTCGAGACCTTGCATGTCGGGGAAGGTCTTGAAGTAGCGGCGGTGGTTACGCTGCATGACCGAGCGCTTGCCCGTGCCCTGATGGCGGGTATCGTTCATATTGGGAATCGTATAATCGGGATAGGTCAGATCCATCACCGCACCCACCATGTTCTCCACCTGATGCATGTATTCCGGAGTGAAGGGGTTGATGTTGTTGACGCGGGCCAGATCCAGCAGGTCCAGGAAATCAGCCAGGGCACCCATGTGGTAACCCAGATCCAGCTCGCGGTGCATACCGTCGGCATGGAACTGTGCCACAACGGCTTCGTTGAGCACCTCGGTACCCTTCTGCAGCCACTTCTCGGCATCCTTGAACTCGGGGCAGAGCATTCCGGCGTAGAACACGGCCGTACCCTGCGAGAGACGGTGGTTACCCTCGGGAGTCATGAAGTCGATGATGTGCTGCACCTGCTCGGCAAAACTGACGAGCAGCTTGGCCCAGAACTCGGCGGTCAGCGACTTGGAATTGGAGAAATAGTAGATCAACTCGGTCTGATCCTGCACACGGTGGGCCACCTCCAGCGGACGCCATGCGAACATGGCATTCTTGGTGTCCTCATCGACATCGGCCCACGAGGGGTCTTTCGAGTAGTCCAGAGCCTCGGTCGGACGCGGGTTCTGCACCATCCAGTCGGAGTAAACCTCCATCCATCCCTGGGCGAACTTCTCGTCACCGGTCGAAGCGTAGGCGCGCGCCTGCTTGTTGAACCAATAGTGACGGTGCACCTGGTAGCGAGACTCATTCGAGCGGTTGCCCTTGCTGTCCTTGGGCCAGAAACGCCAGTCGATCTTCTTCTCCTTGTCGTTCCAGTAGGACTGAGGCGTGTTCTCCTTCTCGTTGACCGACTCGATCGACAGGAAACGATACTTGTTCTCCTTCAATGCCGCCCGGGCATAGGCCATATCCTTCGAACTGACTGAAGGGAAGGGGCTTACCGCGGGATTCACACGCTCGGTGCGGTAACGGAAGTAGGTCAGCAGCGCCTCGGCGGCCTCACGACGATTACCGGCCTCATAGAGCGACTTGACACGCTCCAAACCCGGATAATCGAGGTTGATGACCTCGAAGACACGGCCTCCGAACTGATCCGGAGTGCCCTCCCCTTCTCCGCCGTCGGGATCGACCTGCGAAGAACCGGAATCGCCTCCCGATTCGAGATCCTCATCATCCGAGCAGGCCGCAGCGCCAAAGGTCAGCGCCAGCACACCCGCACCCATGAGGATCTTCCTGAAGATGTTCTTCATCATTGGTTGTTTTTAGATTGGTCTTAGATCGTGCGGGGGTCGATGCCGCGCAGCTTCAAATAGCGCGACACAGCCTCCAGATAATAGTAGTCGGCATAGTTCAGCGGAGTGTCGATCTCGCTGGTTGCGGGCCAGTGACCCACGCTGTGCATCAGCACGAAACCGCCGTTGGTACCCTTGGCAGCGAGGTATTTGTCGGAGCTGAGCGTCAGGAGCAGCTGCTCGGCATAGTCGAAGTACTTCTGACCGTCCTCGACCAGGGTCGACAGTTCGAACAGACCCGAAGCCATAACGGCAGCAGCCGAAGCGTCGCGCGGAGCGGCCGGGATGTCGGGAGCGTTGTAATCCCAGTAGGGAATGCGGTCCTCGGGGGTTGCGGGGTGGTTCATGACAAACTGAGCGATGCGCTCGGCGTGATCCAGGTACTTGCGGTCGCCCGTCTCGCGGAAACACATCGTGTAGCCGTACAGACCCCAGCCCTGGCCACGTGCCCAGGCCGAATCATCGGCATAGCCCTGGAACGTACCCTGGCTCTCGACCGTACCGTCGTTGTTGTAGCTTACCACGTGGTACGAGCTGGCATCCTCACGGAAGTGGTTCACCATCGTGATGTCGGCGTGACGCACGGCCACATCGCGGTAGACGGGATCGCCCGTGTGCTTCGACGCCCAGAAAAGCATCTCGAGGTTCATCATGTTGTCGATGATCACCGGGTAGTTCCACTTACCGAAGTCCCACGAACGGATCAGACCGACCTTGGGATCGCAACGCGAAATAAGGCTCTTAGAAGCCTCGACAATCACCTCGGCCGAATGCTCGTCCTTGAGGTTGAGCTGCTGGTGTCCGAACGAACAGAAGACCATGAAGCCCAGGTCGTGAGTACCCTTATAGAACTGGATGCCCTCCAGACGCTTGGTGTATTTCTCGGCCTCAGCGCGCAAGTTCTCGTCACCGGTCAGTTCATAGCCCAGCCACAGCGAACCGGGAAAGAAACCGCTGGTCCAGTCCTTGGGAGCGACCTCCTTGAATTTGGGCATCAGCGAACGGGGGAAGCCGGCCAAAGTATCGAACTCGGCGGCAGCCTGGGTCAACTGATAGCGGGCATGGTCGATGCCGCGCTTGACGATCTCGATCTTGGAATCGGTCGGGGTCGAGCAGCCCACCGCCAACAGAGCGGTCAGACCAACCAGAAAGTGTAAATGTTTTTTCATAAACGGATTTATTTTGTGTTTTCTTTATTTCAACTTCGCAAAATTACTCATTCACTTGCGAATCAAGGCCGAGAATTGCTCAATTCATTTTAAAAACCGACGAATTAATCTTCAATTTTGTTCAATTCAATATCATTTTTGTTTAATTCCAAGTCTTCCGATCGGAAAATAAGACACCTGACAGTTCATTTTGAGACATATTTTATGCGCAGGGAACATTTTTATTATTATTTTTGTTCAAAATAACAAACAGTAAAACCGACCCGCTATGTATCCACTTTTTTTAGGAAATATCGGCATGCCCGAAATTCTGATCATCCTCGTTATCGTCATCATCGTATTCGGCGGCAAGAAGATTCCCGAGCTAATGCGCGGCATGGGCCAGGGCGTGCGCGAATTCAAGGACGCCATGGAGACCAAGCCCGAGGAGAAACCGTCGGCTGCAGCCCCCAAGGCCCCCGAACAGGACAAGGAGTCGGACGCGAAGAACTAAACCCGCAGAATGTCCGACACTCCGACACCCTCCTCGCCCGAGGAGCAGACCTTCGGCGACCACATCGAAGCACTCCGTCCGCATCTGGTACGGGGTGCTTTGGCCATACTCGTCATCGGCCTTGTAGCGTTCTGCAGCAAGGGCTTCATTGTCGATTGCGTCTTGTTCGGTCCCATCTCCGACTGGTTTCCCACGAACAGAATGCTGGCCTGGATGGGCAAACTTTCGGGAATCGAATACGCCGCACCCTCGACGCAGAATTTCCAGCTGGTCAACACCTCGATGGCCGGACAGTTCAACCTCCACCTCTCGATCTCCCTGGCAACGGCCTTCGCCCTGGGATTCCCCTATATATTATGGGAACTGTGGCGATTCATCAAGCCGGCACTCACGCCCCGCGAGCTAAAGGCCTGCCGCAGTTTCGTGTTCTACGTCTCGCTGGGATTCTTTGCAGGACTGGCCTTCGGATATTTCATGATCGCACCGCTGACCATCGGGTTTCTCACCCAGTATCAGGTCAGTGCGGAGGTGGTCAACATGATCGACATCGGATCCTACCTGTCGACCGTACTGAATGTATCGCTCGCCTGCGCCGTGGTATTCCAACTGCCTCTTCTGGTCTATTTCCTCACACGCATGGGCATTGTCACCCCCCGGTTTCTGCGTACCTACCGCCGTCACGCCTTTGTGATCCTGGCGGTGGTGTCGGCCGTCATCACGCCGCCCGACGCCTTCAGCATGGTGCTGGTGCTGTGTCCCCTGTTCGGACTCTATGAGTACGGCATACGGCTCTCGGAGCGGACCTGGAAAAAACTCGAAAAGCAGGAATAAATCCTCCGGAGCATTCGCTCCCGCCCGCAAACCCGCAGATCCGCCCTTCTGAGGAGTTCTCAAGCCGGAATCGGCCATACAGAGCCGCCCCCCCCAACATAAGACCATAGTTCCCCAACGACAGACCCGGAAATACAGACGGGCAATCGGCAGGGGCAGTTGGTCTTGCGACCTTCAGACCCTGCAAACAGGCAATCGGACAAAATACGCAGACGGGTACGAGGCTGGATATACGGACCGAAAAATCGGCTGACCACGCAGATCGTCAAACGGCAGGCCACGCGGACGGGTAATCCGTAAGCGACATACACTGTCGGGCATAGACAATCCCATATCAAAATGACATAAAAAAAGGTTCTCCCAAAAAGGAAGAACCTTTTTTTTCATTTTCCGATCCACGGATGGTACAGGCGAAACTACCGAAGACGAATAAGCCCCAAGACAGAGAGGTGAGGGCAAGGAGAAAGAATACCGAAATAAAGGGCTCAGACTGCAGAAATACGAGGCACAGGAAGGCCGGAAGACTCAGAGACCCCAAATAATGGAGCCTCTGAAAATAAAAAGGCCGGGAGCCAACAACAAGCCGGACGCAGTCCCCCCCCCAAAAAAGCACAGATTTCCCAAAAAGAAATAAAAAAATCCTGTCGTAAACGGCCTGTATACCGTTTGCGACAGGATTTTACGAATTTTAAGGGTCAAGGGACGTCGGATGTGCCCCTCTTCGCCGGATTACTCGCCAATCGCAGTCTGATCCACCACCTGGGGCTTGTCGCCCACATCGACCAGACTGTCCTCCGAGACGCCCAACGTACGGTAGTAGGCGTTGATCTCGGCTATCAGATCGTTGCGCTTGGCCTCCACGGCCAGGTAGTAGACATTGCCCAGCTCGTCGAGCTTCTCGTTCCACAGCGGAGTAACCATATCACCCTGCACACCCTCGAACGTGAGGTAATACTCCACGTATTCGATCAGCGTCTGGATGTACTCCCGCGCCAGGGCATCACCCTTACGGCCGGCCTCGTCGTTGCCGGACAGGGCGGCCAGGTAGTAACCCTCGAGCAGAGGATAGGTGTTGGCGTCGGTGAAGCGGATCTGCGACGCGGGCAGCTTCTCCAGTCCCAGGTCGAGCAGTTCTACGCCCTCGTCGATGCGGCCTCGGCGGATCAGCTCCTTCGCCACACGGGCAAACGCCGTGCGGGCCTTCGACGAGGAGAGGTTATACTGCGTGAAGAAATCGACATAAACCTTCGGATCAGCCAGATTGCCGTAGCGGAAGACATCGCGCAGAAGCGGTGCGGCATAATCCGGGTCGATGCGTCCCACCTCGCCGTCGGAGGACTGGCTCACGGGCGTGAGAATCGGCACCAGACGGTAGGCATAGCCGTCGAACTGGACATAGTCCATCAGCCCCAGATCCTGGAGGATGAACACCTGCGTGAGGTAAATCGGACGCTTCCAATCGAAATGGGCCAGCATATCGAGCAACATCAGCTGGCTCTTGTCCAGCACATCCTTCCGAAGGTTCATGTAGATCGTGTCGACCATCAGATCGCGGTCCTCCTCCTTGACGATGCCCGCGGCAATGGCGTTCTCCTTGTTGACGGGCAGGGCGATACGTTTGGTGGGGATGAAATCGCACCACTCGCCCTCGGGCGTACCGTTGTCCAGACGCAGCTGCGTGCGGCGGTCGTCACTGCGCACCAGGTCGATCACCTCGCGCAGCTCCAGCGGACGATCCACACGCTCCACCACCGGAATCCAGTCGTTGCGCATCGTATATTTGTGCTTCGGCAGCGAGAAGGGCACCCCCTCGGCATCGTTGGCCTTGTGCTTCATCTCGTCGATGTACCAGTCGCCATTGAGATAGGAGGTGTTCATGATGCGCACATCGGGGCGCACATCATAGATCTCCTGATTGTTCCACAGGGGGAAGGTATCGTTGTCGCCGAAGTTCAGGATGATCGAGTTGGGGAGGGTCGACTGGAGGTAGTTCCAACCGATGTCCCGCGCCATGTAACGGCCCGAACGGTCGTGGTCGTCCCAGTTCTCGGCGGCCAGGATCGCCGGCACGCCCATACCCACCAAGGTGGCCACGGCAGCCAGGCCAACCGACTTGCGCTTGAGCAGGTGCGCCAGCAGACGGTACAGGGCCAGGGCTCCGAATCCGATCCAGATGGAGAAGGCATAGAACGATCCGGCGTAGACGTAGTCACGCTCGCGCGGCTCGTTGGGCTGGGTGTTGAAGTAGAACACCAGGGCAATACCCGTCATGATGAAGAGCATCATGACGATCGAGAAATTGCGCTGATCGCGGTTCAGCTGGTAGAGCAGACCCAGCAGACCCAGCAGGAAGGGCAGGAAATAGTAGGTATTCCGGCCGCGGTTTTCCTCCACCTCGCGCGGGAGGCCCTCCTGCGGACCGAGATACAGGCGGTCGATCCACTTGATGCCCGAGAGCCAGTTGCCGTCGGTGATCACCGACCTCAGAGGCTGGATATCACTCTGACGGCCCACGAAATTCCACAGGAAGTAACGCCAGTACATATAATTGAGCTGGTAATTGACAAAGAACGAGATGTTCTCCCCGAAGGTCGGCTCGAAGGCCGTGCGCATCTCGCCGTATTCGTCGGTGTAGACGCTCTTGCGGCCGAAGTCCAGCACCTCGCCGCGCAGGGGACGACCCTGAGCGTCGACACGCACCTGCCCCTTGTCGTCGCGCAGCGTCTCGATCTTGGTGCGGTAGGCCGCCCACTGCTTGAACTCGCGCTCCGTGCGGCGCGGATCCCACATACGGGGGAAGAGGTGGATGAATTGCGGGGCGTACTCATAGCCCGTACCGATCGAGGCCTTCTCATACTTGCCCTCCTCGTTGAGATAGTAGACCGTCTTGGTCTTGAACTCGCCCGACAGACGCGGCGAGGAGAAGTAGGCACCGCGCAGCAGGGGTTTGTCACCGTACTGGTCGCGGTTCAGGAAGGAGAGCAGGGCCTGGGGGTTGTTCGGGTTGTTGGAGTTCATCGGGGGATTGGCCAACGCGCGGATCGTCACCGAGGCGTAGGAGGAGAATCCCACGAGGATCATCGTCACCGACAGCAGAAAGATGTTCAGACGCACCTGTCCCTTGCAGTGCGAACGCCATGTGGCATAGGCCATTCCGCCGATCAGCGCCAGCGCAAAGACCACCATGCCCGAGTTGACGGGCAGTCCCAGTGCATTGACGAAGAAGACGTCGAGCATGGCACCCGCCCAAACGGTGTAGGGGATGATCAGATTGTTGATCAGCACCACCAGCGCACCTCCGGCCAGCAGCGTGTAGAAAATTCCCTTGAGGGTCACCTGCCGCGTCTTGCGGAAGTAGTAGACAAAGGCCAGGGCGGGGATCGTCAGCAGGTTGAGCAGATGCACGCCGATCGAGAGGCCCATCAAGTAGGCGATCAGCACGATCCAGCGCGACGAACGCGGCTCGTCGGCCTGCTCCTCCCAACGGAGCATGAGCCACAGTACCAGGGCCGTGAACATCGACGAGAGGGCATAGACCTCACCCTCGATGGCCGAGAACCAGAACGTGTCGGTGAAAGTGTAGGCCAGGGCACCCACCGCACCGGCACCGAGCACGGCCCAGACATTGGCCGGCGACATCTGCTCGCCGTTCCGCGTCAGGAGGCGTCGTCCCAGATGGGTGATCGTCCAAAAGAGGAAGAGGATACAGAAGGCACTCACCAGCGAGTTCATGGCGTTGACCGTAAGGCCCACATAGTCGGGATTTCCTCCCGCAAAGAGGGTGGCCAGTCGTGCGAGCATCATGTAGAGCGGTGCTCCGGGGGGGTGTCCCACCTCGAGTTTGTAGGAGGTGGCAATGAATTCCGAGCAGTCCCAAAGGCTCGAAACCGGTTCCATCGTCATCAGATAGACCGCAGCCGCAATGGCAAAGACGCTCCAGCCGACGATGGTGTTCCAACGTTTGAAAAGTTCCATATTCTGTTTTCTTGCTGTTATTTCCCTAAAAAAGAGTTTTGCAAAACGATTATTGGTGCAAAATTAAAAAAATAACGCTGAATTCCGACCATTATTACCCTTAAAAGGTGTAAAACAGACTTTTTGTACACTCCCCTCCCCCAAAAAATCCGCGGCCGGGGAAGGATCTCAACCGATAATTTCGTATTTTTGCACCGAGAAGTGCTTTTTTGGAGGATATATATTGGTATATCCCCCGAATTTTGTAATTTTACTACTTCAAAAAACGATAATACATCGCACTATGATTGATTCCAAACTGACACTCTACAATACGCTCACCCGCCGCAAGGAGGAGTTCGAGCCGATTACCCCCGGTCGCGTGGGTATCTATGTCTGCGGTCCCACGGTCTACGGCGATCCCCACCTGGGTCACGCCCGCCCGTCGGTCACCTTCGATCTGATGTTCCGCTACTTCAAGTCGCTGGGCTACAAGGTGCGCTACGTGCGCAACATCACCGATGTGGGTCACCTCGAACACGACGCCGACGAGGGCGAGGACAAGATCCAGAAGAAGGCCCGTCTCGAACAGCTCGAACCCATGGAGGTGGCACAGTACTACACCGAACGCTACCACCGCGCCATGGACTCGCTCAATGTCCTAAGCCCCTCGATCGAGCCCCACGCCTCGGGTCACATCATCGAGCAGATCGAATTCACCAAGAAGATCCTCGACGAGGGCTTCGCCTACATCTCCAACGGATCGGTCTATTTCGATGTCGAGAAATACAACCAAAAGTTCAACTACGGCCGTCTCTCGGGCCGCAACCTCGACGATATTGTCGAGAACACCCGCGAACTGGACGGCCAAAGCGACAAACGCCACTCCTACGACTTCGCCCTGTGGAAGAAGGCCTCGCCCGAACACATCATGCGCTGGCCCTCGCCCTGGAGCGACGGTTTCCCCGGCTGGCACATCGAGTGCTCGACGATGAGCACCCGCTACCTGGGCGAGCGTTTCGACATCCACGGCGGAGGCATGGACCTCATGTTCCCCCACCACGAGTGCGAGATCGCCCAGTCGACGGCCGCCCTGGGCCACGACTCGGCACGCTTCTGGGTCCACAACAACATGATCACGATCAACGGCCGCAAGATGGGCAAGTCGCTCGGCAACTTCATCACCCTCGAGGAGCTGTTCAACGGCACACACACCCTGCTCGAAAAGGCCTACTCGCCGATGACCATCCGCTTCTTCGTGCTTCAGGCCCACTACCGCTCGACGCTCGACTTCTCGAACGAGGCCCTGCAAGCCGCCGAGAAGGGTCTCGACCGACTGATGAAGGGCATCGAGACGCTGGGCAAGATCCAACCCTCGGCCTCCTCGACAGTCAACCCCGAGGAGCTGCGTGAGCGTTGCTTCGCCGCCATGAACGACGATCTGAACTCGCCGCAGGTGATCTCGGCCCTGTTCGACTGGGTGCGCACGATCAACCTCCTGGCCGACGGCAAGGAGACGATCAACGAGCAGGATCTCAAGTCGTTGCGCGAGACGGTAGACATGTGGGTGTTCGACATCCTCGGTCTGAGGAATGAGCTTTCGGCCGGCAACACGTCCGGTGCGGGCCGCGACTATGTGACCCCGCTGGTGGAGATGCTCCTCGAAGAGCGCGTCAAGGCCCGCGCCGCCAAGGACTGGGCCGCTTCGGACCGCATCCGCGACGGACTGGCCGCCGCCGGAATCCGCGTCAAGGACGGCAAAAACGGCACGGACTGGGAACTCGAAAAATAAACCCATGACAAGACCTCCGCCCGCCTTCGGGGGCGGAGGCCGCATCAAGCGACCGCTCACGGCTCCGGAATGCTGATCCGGCGCGGGCGGTCGCCCGTTTTGTCAAAAGCCCGCAACAAACCAAGGCAACACACTATATTTCAAGGAAACAACACGAATCAATGATACTTGCAGAACAGATCAAAGAGCTGGAGACCCGGCGCGAGGCACTCGAAAAGTGTCTGAACATCGAGCAGAAACGCATCGACCTGGTCAACGAGGAGGAAAAGACCCAGGAACCCGATTTCTGGGAAAACCCCGACGCCGCCCGCGAACAACTGCGCAAGGTGGCCGCCATCAAGTCGTGGGTCGAAAACTACGACAGGATCCGCCGCGAGGTGGAGGACCTGCAGCTCATGCCCGACTTCATCCGCGAGGGCGTGGTCTCGGAGGAGGAGATGGACGCGCAGTACCGCCAGACGCTCGAGAACATCGAAGCACTCGAACTGAAGAACATGCTGCGCCGCGAGGAGGACAAGCTCGGCGCGATTGTCGACATCAACGCCGGAGCCGGCGGCACGGAGGCCCTGGACTGGGCCTCGATGCTGATGCGTATGTACACGCGCTGGGGCGAGGCCCACGGCTACAAGATCCGCATGATGGACTACCAGGCCGGCGACGAGGTGGGCGTGAAGTCCTGCACGATGGAATTCGAGGGCGACTTCGCCTACGGATACCTCAAGAGCGAGAACGGCGTCCACCGCATGGTGCGTCTCTCGCCGTTCAATGCCAACAACAAACGTCAGACGACCTTCGCCTCGGTATTCGTATCGCCGGCCGTCGACGACTCGATCGAGATCAAGATTAACCCCGCCGACATCGAATGGGACACGTTCCGTTCGTCGGGTGCGGGCGGACAGAACGTCAACAAGGTCGAGACGGCCGTGCGTCTGCGTTACCACGGCAAGGACGCCGACACGGGCGAGCCGATCGAATATCTGATCGAGAACATGGAGACCCGCTCCCAGTCGATGAACCGCGAAAACGCCATGCGGCTGCTCCGCTCGAAGCTTTACCAGAGGGAGTTGGACAAGCGGATGGCCATGCAGCAGGCCCTCGAAGCCTCGAAAAAGAAGATCGAGTGGGGTTCGCAAATCCGTTCCTATGTTTTCGATGACCGCCGCGTGAAGGACCACCGCACGAATGTGCAAACCTCGGCCGTGGAGGCCGTGATGGACGGCGATCTGGATGCCTTCATCAAGGCCTACCTCATGGAATTCGGCGGAGAATAAACCACTAAACACCCCTTCCCCGATGATGAAAACGAATCCGATGCGTCTTCTTTCGGCCCTTTTGCTGGTACTGGGGCTATGGTGTGGCCTTCCGGCTGCGGCTCGGACTGCACGGGATGTTGCGACACGCCAAAGCGCAGAGCCCCGGGCCGCAGATGCGGCCGACCTGCTCCGCCCCTGCCCGGACGATGATTCCGGGATCCGGGTCGGCATGACCGACACGGCGGCCTACTTCCCGCTGCTCAAGGGACAGAGAGTAGCCGTCCTGGCCAATCGCACGTCAGTGGCCTCGTGGGGTGAAGGACAGAGGTCGATCCACCTGGTCGACCTGCTCCACGACCGCGGCATGGATCTTCGGGCCATCTTCTCGCCCGAGCACGGATTCCGCGGGGATGCCGATGCGGGGGAGAAGGTCCGAAATTCGGTGGACGAACGTACGGGAGTGCCCATCCGCTCGCTCTACAACGGGCACACGCTCCGTCCGTCGGACGAAGTAATGGGTTCGTTCGACGTACTGGTGGTCGATATGCAGGATGTGGGGCTGAGGTTCTACACCTATTATATAAGTATGCTGAGGATGATGGAGGCCGCGGCCGATTTCCACAAACAGGTGATCGTCCTCGACCGCCCCAATCCCAACGGCGGCCACATCGCAGGCCCGCGGCTCGACATGAGATTCAAGTCGGGGGTGGGTGCAATCCCCGTACCGGTGCTCCACGGTCTGACGATGGGCGAAATCGCCATGATGGCCCGGGGCGAAGGCTGGGTCGCCCGGTGCGACCTGAGGGTGATCCCCTGCCGCAACTACGACCACTCGCGTGAATACATCCTCCCGATCGCCCCCTCGCCCAACCTGCCCTCCCAGCGGTCGATCTACCTCTACGCCTCGCTCTGCCTCTTCGAGGGGACGCCCGTAAGCGTGGGACGTGGCACCCGGATGCCGTTCGAGGTGTTCGGCCACCCCGATCTCTTCGCCCGCGGGGATTCTCCCTTCGAGTTCACACCACGACCGATGCCCGGAGCAAAGCACCCCCCGCTGGAGGGACGTCTTTGCCGCGGACGCGACCTCTCGACCATGCCGCTGGAGGAGGCCCGTCAGGTGGGCTTCACCCTGCGCTATGTGATCGAGTGCTACCGCGGGTTACAGCTCGGCGAGCGGTTCTTCACCCCGATGTTCGAGAAGTTGGTGGGCGTGGACTATGTCCGCAAGATGATCATGGCGGGATGCTCCGAGGAGGAGATCGCGGCCCGCTGGCAGCAGGAGCTGGAGGAGTATCGCACCCTTCGGCAGAAGTATCTGCTCTACCCCTGATTTTTGGGGCGCGCCCCAAAAACGTAAGGCATGCGGCTCGGAAATATTCGGAATTGCAAGTTAAGCGGTAGCAAGGACAAGGACAAGCGGTGGCAAAACGGGATCGGACCAAAGCCCGGGACGAATGTAAAACGAAGGCAAAGACAGGAACAGGCCACGTAAATCCGCCCCCGAACGGAGTTTTTTCACGGCGTAGATCGTTCAGAATCGGATGTTTCACCCCTCTAAGATGAGGTTTTCGGGGGCGTTTTTCAAAAAAACACGATTTTTTTTGCATTTTTTTGCTCTAAAATTTTGGAGATAAAAAAGAAGGTCTTATCTTTGCACCATCAAAATCAAACGGTGGATTCATCTAAGGGCTAGGATACATGCCTCTCACGCATGACATAGGGGTT
>JAHHQK010000029.1 GCA_020026435.1 Alistipes sp.
GCTCGGGCGAGGGCTGCTCGGGCGAGGTCTCGCCGTCCTTAACCTTGGTACCTACGCCATAGAGGTGGTTGCGGAATACGCTGTAGCTGGTCTCCGTATCCTTGAACTCAGATGCGGGAGAGAATGTGTTCTCGGCCCAGATCATTGCGCTGGTTGCAGGAGCATCGCTCGCTCCGAGTTTGATGACCCAGCTCTGGAACGAGTGGCTGCCGTCGTCGTTGGTCATCTCCAGAACGAAGGTGTTGTTGTCGGCTACCGACTGGAAGGGGATGATGAACTCGCCGCCGAATACCGAACCCTTGACGAAGGTCGACTCGTAGTAGGTCTTGCCGTCGGAAGTGGTCTTCTTGTAGGGGTTCTGCCAGTTGTCGAACTTCCCCTCTTCGGTCACATAGGTATCGATCAGGCGGTCGTTGTTGGCATCCTTGATCGTCTTGAACCATTTGTTGAGCTCGATGGTGTAAATCAGCGTCTTCTCGGTCGTCTGACCGGCGCCGTTGATGACGTTGGTCGTCGTGTTGGTGCCGTTTGCCGTGAGTTCCTGGCTGATAAAGTTACCCAATACCAGCTTGGGGCTGTTGGCAACAGCGTAGAGACGCAGTTGTGTGCCGGTAACACCTTTGTCGGCGTTGCCCTCGTGGTAGTAGGGGATGTTCGACATGTAGGTGAAGATACCTGCTACCTGACGGTGAAGAACGATGGTGGGGCGGAAACCCTTGCCTGCTTCAACGGTCTGATCGACCGAACCCGCGAAAATCTCTTCGGCGACGGTCTTGTCGCCCGACTTGGTCATGGTGAGGATGGCGTTGGGACCAAATTTCTTCGTGCCCTGATCCTCAAAGGTGTAAGCCGTGGAGTTGCTGTGGCCTACGGCGTAGATGCGGTAGGAACCTGCTTCGAGTTTCTTGTTCAGCGTGACAATCTTCTCGCGACCGTTGCTGCTGCCCGTATAGGGGGTCGACTCGGTGTTCCAGTTCTCCACATTCTGGTGGTCGACAACCGTACCGTCTGTGGTGGTGATGATGATGTGGACGTTCTCGATGCTCTGCTTGGCCTGGGAGCTCAAGAGCGGGCGTCCGGCACGTGTCGTGAGTGCATCGCCACCGTTGGCCACCTGGAGGACAATCTGCTGGGCATCATTGCCTGCACCATTACCTTCCTTGGCGATGGGATCGTCGTTGCTGCAGGCCGTGAGCGTCAACGCTCCTGCTGCGAGCATGAAAAGTAAATTGCTTTTTTTCATGATGTTGTTTGTTAAGTGATTGAATTGGTGTATATGTATGTGTTGCTTGTGTCATTCGATGTCCATGTCGTGAATCAGCTCCCAGTTGTCGTTTACCAGCACGTAGACCTTGAATCGGTCCTGTCCCTCGTAGACGTAGCGTATGGCGGAGAGCCGGTTCCGCTCGATGCTCAGCTTCACGGGCGGCGGCGAGAGGAGTGCCACGTCGTGCTGCGGAGAGTCGTAGCACCTGATGGTCACCTGCGTGCCGTGCTCGGTCAGTGAGGGCGAGGCCAGGGTCTTGAAGACCACATGCTGTTGTCCCTCCCAGTCGTTCTCCTCATGGAGGAAGGTCGGTTCCCAGTAGCGGAAGGCCAAATCCATGTGACGGGCTACCGATGCGATCTGTTTGGTCGCGTAGTGGATTTCCAAAGGCAGGTCCTTGCCCTCGACAATGAGTTTTCCTTTCGTGCGTTCGAGTTCTACGGAGTAGTCGTGCCTGTAGGCATCGTAGATCAGAGTGTCGTGCGACATGTAGATGTCGTCTCCGCCCCGGTTCTGGGGGTGAAAGGTCACCTGTTCGCGCTTCTCGTCGAGAGCCGCCATGTCGTGAAGACCGCCCCAGGTGGTCATCACGTATTTTCCGTGGGGATAGGCATCGGGAAAAACCACTTCGATGCTTCGCTCGTCGCCCTCCACCTCGGCCAGCCTGTGCTCGGTCATGAGCGTTGCCGTGCCGTCGTCGTCGATCCGTTGCAGGCGGTAGTAGAGCGTGGGGACATAGGCCTTGAAGGGGAGATTCTCGTCGCGACGCTGCTCCGACTCCACGGCCCCGATGTTGAAGTAGTTCTTGTCCTTCACTTCGATGGTTACCTTCAGCGGCGGACAGGGGCGCAAATCCTCGTCCTTGATGCAGGAGCTGGCGAGCAGCAGGAGACCTCCTGCCAACAATATCCGGTATGTTGTGTCGTTTCTCATTTTCGCAACTCAGTTTGTAAATCCTCCGCCTCCGGAGCCAGGATGCTGCGGAACTCCTCCAGTTCGTGGTAGGGGAGGAAGACCCCCTCGTTGGCGGCTCTCTTGCGGAGTCGCTCCTCGCGGCAGGCGGGGGCGAGGTGGCGCATGACGGCCTTCCCGTCGCCTTGGCGGGCGGCAATGAGGGCCCTCACATACTCGGCCACGGGACGCTCGTCGTCAATCTGACGCATGATCCCGTCGGCTTCCTCCGTCCGATTGACACTCAATGCGCAGATGGCGCTGTTGAGGTCGCGGAACGGCTGCAGCAGCTCGTGCGCTTCGGTCAATTGGCGCTGCTTGGCGCGGATGATACCCAGATTATAGCGTGCCTGCGGGGAGTCGATCTCCTGCAGCAGCTCCACGGCCTTTTCGTAGTCGTTGGTGTAGACATAGCTTACGGCCAGCGTGTTGAGCATCTCCTCGGAGCAGGATTCGGGGATGGCGACGATGCGTCGAGCCTCCTCGGTGTTGCCCTCGCGGAGGTAGAGCACCGCCAGATTGTTGGCCGCCACCTGCGACGAGGGGAAGTAGTGGAGCAGTGTATGGTAGACCTCCTTCTTCTCTTCGGGGGTTTGGGCGAGCGTGGCGACACGCAGCAGTTCCTCCTCGTTGAAGGCATCGGGACGTCTGGAGTACATCGCCCTGAGCTCCTCGTCGGTGGTGAAGCTCTTTATATGGTAAGTATAGAGGTACTCGACCTTGCGGTCTTTTTGCAGATAGCGGTTTCTGATTTTCGGCCAGCAGGGCAGACGGCGGATGAAGTACTCCTGCACGTCGTCGTCGCGGTCGGCATACTTGCGGAGCACTCCCAACACGGCGGCCGTGTCCCTGTCCTGGGCCTGGATCATGGCATCAACGACCGGCTGCCAGCCCTCGGGACGGCTGCCGATGCTGATTCCGTGCAGGGTCTGCTGCGAGGGGGAGAGCTGTGCGGTCAGCCACTTTGCCGCCGCTTCGGCACGCTGGTGTGCCAGCCGGGAGTTGGTGGCGAGCCGTCCGTCGGCCGAGGCCATGCCTATGATCTTCAGCGAGGAGAGCGTCGCCAGCGAATCCTCCAGAATGGGGGCGAGGGTGCGGGTCATCTGTTCCAGTTCCGAACGGTTGTCGCCCATTTCGAGGTCAATGCCGTAGCTGTTGATGGCGAATTGCAGGCGTGCCACGCCCCTGCCCTCCACGACCTTGGGCCGGATGACGAATTCGGGCTCGATCCAGTCGAGGTGCATTGCCTCCTTGGCCTCGGGGATCAGGGTCACGGGGTTGGTCACCGAAGCCACCGTTACGGTGTCCATCGTGCGGCAGCGTCCGCAGCCGTTGGCCTCGACCACCGCCACGATGCGGCCCTCGTCGACATCCTCGGGGAGGGTTATCGTCTCGTTGTAGGGCAGGTCATAGGCTTTTCGCACCTTGTCCATCTTCACCGTGCGACCGGCATAGGGGTCCTGATAGCCCTCCAGACGTTTGCGGCGCTCCATCTTCCTGTCGAATATGGGGGCATCGAGCATTGAGGGGGTGTAGGCGCAGCGCAGCGAGTCGTCCACCAGCAAGTGGGGCGTCATCACCAGCCGGCAGCGCGTGGAGAGATAGTTTGCCGGCACGTGCATCGTCATGTCGAGTGTGACGCGGTTGTGTTCGTCGGGTGTGACCACGCAGGGCGACGGGGTGACACTGACGCGTCGCGGAGTCTTTTTCTCTGCGGCGCAGCCCGTGATCAGGGCGGTTGCCGTGACGCAAATTCCGATATTGTAAATCCAACTCTTCATGTCGTCCTAAAATAGGTAAGTGAATGTCACACCGATCTTCGTGGGGCCGATGTAATGCTTGTACTTGTTTTCCTGACACTTGATGCAGGGCAGCCAGGGCCCTTCCTTGTACCAGATGTAGGCGTAGCCCACACCGATGGTGGTCTCGATGTTCCAGTGCGGGGATAGAATCCAGTCGAAGCCGTAGGAGAGGCCACCGCCCACGAAATTACCGTCGTAACGCTTGTCGTCGAGTGCTGCGAAGAATTGTCCGCCATGGGCGTGAATACCCATGAAGTGGCCCTCGAATTTCTCGCAGAACCAATAGCGGTATTCGGGTTGTGCGAGCCAGAAGTGGATCTTTTCGCCGCCGCTGAAGTTCCACGGATTGTAGGCGCCCGACAGATCGAGGGTCGAATGCGGACGGAGGGCAATCTCCGCACCGCCGTTGATGGTGGTCGTCAGCCAATAGAGGGCGTTGGTCTTCACGGCGATCTTTTGCGCCGAGGCAGCCTGTCCCAGGCCGAGGAGGGTAAGTAGCAATATTACATATTTTTTCATGCGCGATGAGCTGTCCGAAATCGGCCGTTGGCTCCGGTGGGTGGGACGATTGCCCCTTCGACTATCCGATTTCGTTGGTTTCCGGGCGCAAATTTACGGAATGTAATGCATTCGGGCCGAACACTTGCCTTGTCATTTTCAGTCAGGAAGTTATCATTTCCAGTCACCCTCCCATCCGGGGCCCGAACCGGGTGACTGGTTGCTTTTGGATCGCTTTATTTTTCTGATTTTCAGGTATGTAATTCTGTATTGCAAGGTGAAATACCGAAAGGGCGCCTGCGCGAAAAAACGCACGGTTGCAAACAAAAGTTTGCAACCGTGCGTCCTGTTTTCGGCTCTTTTCTTCGGCTACTCCGTTTCGTGTTCGGCCCGGAGCTCTGAGGGTGTTTTCCCGAAGTGGTTTTTGCTGAATTTCACGATGTAGCCGGGTGTGAATTTGAATTTCTCGGAAATCTCCTTCTCCGATAAGTCGGAGAAGAGCAGATAGCGCAGCACCTGGTCCTTTTTGCGCCGGGTAATGTATTTGCCGGCCGTCATGCCGAAGACCTTGGTGAACTTGCGGTTGAAGGTGCTCTCCGACAGGTTGAGTGCCGTCATGAGCTCCTGCACATTGAGCTGGTCGTTGTAGGCCGCCTGCACCGCGTGTTTGAATTCGTTGTCTTCGTTGAGGATGGGGCGGAAGAGCCGCACCAGGTCGTCCTTGGTGTAGAAGGCCCTGAGGAGCATCAGCAGGATGTTGATCTTCAGTTTCTGGTAGTGGGCGCACAGCATTCCCTTGTTGAGGGTGTCGCAGGTGCTCTCCAGCTCCTTGCGGAGGATGTGGTTGATGGGCAGTTTGAACGGTTCGGTCTCTTTGCCCAGACGGCGTTTGTTCTTCTTGTAGTAGGCCATCAAATCCTTGAAGGAGTATTCGTTGCAGAGACTCATCTGTCCCTTCACGCCGGCCCATATGATGGTGGAGTCGGCCAAGGCCTTGATGAGCATTTCGTTTCCGTTTTCGGCAAAGATAAATTCGCCTTCGTTGACCGTCACGTTCTTGTAGCGGGCGATGTCGGAGGTGATGCTTCCCTCGAGGATGAAGACCAGTGTGTTCGTGTCGTTTTCCTTGAGAGTCATGTATGCGCCTTTGCGCAGTGTCCTGGTGAGCAGGTTTTGGGGTGTCGCGTTGGTGTAGTAGATGCAATTCTGATGTTCGTCGGTGTATTGTAAATCGCAGAAATCATACATAAACAGAGACCGAATGAGAGTTGTATTATTTATTTACGCCATGCAAAAATATAATTTTTGGGGCTACGACAATGTTCATTACTGGATGTAAAATCGTCTGTTTTTTCGCTTTGGAGATGATGTGTTCCCGATTTTGGGGCTTTACTCCCCGCCGGCTCCCCGTCGTCGTCCTCCCGGGCTTCTCGTCGCCGCTGTCTGTCTCCGGCCGCCGTCTACTCTCGGGCTTCCTGTCGTCGCCTGCCCGGGCCGCTCCGGCTCCCCGTCGCCCGGCAGCTATGGCTTGCTATTTATACCCCGCAAACCAGGTCTTGAAGTCATTGACGCGGAGTTTGCTGACGAGGATCTTCCCCTCGGTCGGAACCCGGAGGTTGATCGACAGGCGGTTGTTGAACCACAGGTCTATATCCCGCACGGCATGGCGCGAAATGAGGTATTGGCGATTGGCCCGGAAAAACTGATCGGGGTCGATGCGCTCTGCCAGTTCGTCGAGCGTGTGTGGAAGGACATACGATTCGCTGGCGCTGATCACCGCCCTGGTGGTCCCGTCGGCGATACAGAAATACTGCACTTGGCTGACGGCCAGCGGGATCAGCTTGTCGCCCTTGTACGGAATCAGAAAATGGGTCTTGAAGCGCTCGTGCCGTTGCATGCTCCGCACGAGCGAGGCCAGCGACTCCCCGGGATCCGGAGCCTTGTGTAGCTCCTCGAACTTGGCGAGCGCCTGGCGCAGATCGGCGGCTCCGATCGGCTTGAGCAGGTAGTCGATGCTGTTGACCTTGAAGGCCTTGAGTGCATACTCGTCGTAGGCCGTGGTGAAGATGACCGGGGCGGGAATCCGCACATGGTCGAAGATCTCGAACGAGGAGCCGTCGGCCAGATGGATATCCAGAAAGACAAGGTCCGGACGCTGATGGGTCCCGAACCAGGCGACGGCGTCACGGACGCTGTCGATCACGTCGATGACCTCCGTTGAGGGGCTGACCTCCTTCAGCAGGGCCTTCAGGTTGCGTACGGCAGCCTTTTCGTCTTCAATGATGAGTGCTTTCATGGGCATTGTCGGGTTGGTGAAGCGGAATCCGGACGCAGAACATCTCCTCGTCGGCCGAGATCTGGATCTCCTGCTGCCACAGCAGGCGGTAGCGTTTGGCCAAATTGTCCAGACCGATGCCGGGACCGGGCGATGCCTGACGTTTGGCCTGTATGCGGTTGCGGACGACGAGCGACGGACCCGATTCGCTGCGGATGGATATCGTCAGCGGATTGCGGTTGCTGATCTCGTTGTGCTTGATGGCGTTCTCGATCAGCAGCTGGACCGACATCGGAGGCAGGTGGAGCCCCGACAGGGCCGCGTCGATATCAATGTCAAAGACGAGATTCTCCTCATAGCGCATCTTCATCAGGAACATGTAGGCTTCGCTGCGCTGCATCTCCTCGGCCAGCGACACGCTCTGCTGGTCGTTGTCCTGCAGCGAGTAGCGGAGGACGCGCGAGAGCTCCTGCGTGTATTCGAGGGCCTTGGGCGGCGATTCGCGGATCAGCGACTGGAGCGTGTTGAGCGAATTGAAGAGCATGTGCGGATTCAACTGGTTTTTCAGCGACTCGTACTGATGCCGCACACTCTCCGTATGCAGTTCCTCGTTTTCGACAACCATACACTGCTGTCGGTGGATCAGGTGAATGATCTGATTGCTCCCGGCGATGATGCCGGCGATGATCAGGTCACGCAGCGGATGCAGGTAGTGGTGGACCATGGCGTCGATGGCCGGAATGTCGAACCGGTGGTGGAGCCACACGAAGAGCTGGCCCAGCAGGCTGCTGAACGCCCAGGTCAGCAGGAACGAAAGGGTGATCTTGCCCTTTGTGACGCGGACCAGCGAGGTCCCGAAGCGGAAAATGCGGGCGTTGATCCAGAACAGGAAGAGCAGCGAAAGGAACGTGAACAGAATTTCGTTCAGGACGTCCACAGGGTTGATTCCGGGGAACAGCGCGTGCTGCTCGAAGTGGTCGGAGAGCGACAGCACCTCGGGAAAATGGGTGAGGACGGCAACCACGGCCGAAATGATCAGCGTGGATAGCAGATATTTGTCCCTGAACGAGCGGTGTGCCTTCATGCTGCAAAAATAATATTATTTGCGCAATATCCGGGCTGTTGCATACATTCCGGGGCGAAACTGCGGATTCTGCTTCGCGATGCGGACATAGACCTCGATCGAGCGGTTCTCGCTGTTGACCTGTTGGCCGATTGTCGCAACGGTGCCCTGGAAACGCTCGCCGCTGAGTCCGTTGACGGAGAACTCGACGCTGTCGCCGACCTGCAGGTGGGGCAGGTCCTTTTCGTAGGCCGTCAGGCGTAGCATCAGGGCGCTTTTATTCACGATTTCGCAGAAAGGCTCCCCCGGGCTGAAGTGTTTTCCGAGGTTCATCCTTACGTCGGCGACATAGCCGCTGATCGGGGCCTTGATGGCGAGGCAGGGGACGATGCCTTCGGTGAGCAGGCGTGCCGTGTCGACCCCCAGCAGGTCGAGCTGGGCGGCTGCCGCATCCATACGGCTGCGCATGGACAGGTATTCCGCCTTGCTTTGCTGAAAGCGCTTGTGCGACGAGGCCTCCTCGCGGGACAGGGCCTGCTGACGCCGGAATTCGGACAGCAGGTACTCGTGTTGGGCGTGGGCGTCCAGATAGGTCTGTTGCAGGGTGATGAAGTCGGGATTCTCGAGTGTGGCCAGCACGGCGCCCTGTTCCACGCGGGCGCCCGGCAGCAGCGAGGTGCTGCGGATCGAGCCTCCCAGGGTCAGGGTCACGGTGGCATGGTGCTGGGGCGATGTGACAAGAACCCCGTTGAAGGTGGTGCGGTTGGGCACGGCCGTAGCGCCCGACGCCGCATCGGTTTGCGAAGCCGGCATGGAGGCCTTGTCCGTGTCGGCGGGTGCGCTCTGTTCGGTTCCGGAGGGTGTCGACGGAGCCGAAGCGGGCGGAGTTTTCGGATTGGAGCAGGCGCACAGGAGAGCGACGCACGGGATGAGTATTTTTTTCATGACAAAAGGATTTATCGGTATAGTTCGTATTCGAGGATGGCGATGTTGTATTGGTTGAGGGTTTCGACATAGGCGCGACGGATTTCAAGAGCCGTGTTCATGCTCATGATGTACTCCGCGATGCTGGTTTCGCTGTGGGCCAACTGGAGTTTTGCCGCGCGCATCAGCGCCTCGGCCTCCGGAAGTGCGGCCTGGGTGTAGTAGCGCAGCCGCTCGCCGTATTGGCGGAGGTTGGCCTCCAGTTCCGTCACCCGGTTGTTCAATGTCCGCAGGTGGATTTGGGCCTGGTTGCGGGCTATGCGGACATCGGCCTTGGCCTGGCGGATCCGGCTGCGCTGCGTGTTGAAGAAAATCGGGAAGGAGGCGCCGACGACATAGGCGTTCAGACCTTTGTCGGGCAGGATGTTCTGGCGCTGGAAGCCGAAGGACAGCTCCGGGAAGAAGCGGCTCTTCTCCACCCTGGTGCGGGCCTCCGCCTCCCGGACTTGGGACTCGAAGTAGTCCCGATGGAGTTCGGCCCCGGCCGTGGCCGTATCCGGCAGGGCGAAACGCACCAGCGTGCTGTCCGCCGGGATGAGCGGAGCGTCGGCATAGCATGCCCACTGTAAGCGGGCCGAGGCAATCTTGTGCTCCTCCTGTGCCTGGAAGAGCTTGTTGCGCATCTCGTTGGCCATGGTCTTTGTCATGCTCTGCTCCAGGCGGGTGATGTCGCCCTGTTCGTAGCGGATTTTACTGGTCCGCGCAAGTTCCGAGGCCAGGGCGTTCTGATCGGCATAGAGCACGCAAAGCTCCCGGGTGTAGAGGTAGTAGGACCAGGCCCGTTTGACCTCGGCGACGATCTCGCGCCGGACGAGCTCCCCGTAGAGAACTCCCGTCTCGGTCTCGCGTCGGACGAGCGCATTCTTGTAGAAGGGGGTCAGCAGCGACCCGAAGGATTGCGTGATGCTGATCTCCCGGTCGTTGCGCTGCGTGCCGTTGAGCTGTCCGAAGGAGTAGTCGATCGACGTCGGGCCCAGTTCCCACGACTCCCCGCGCATGGCTCTGGTCCGTTCGACCGAAGCCTCGGCGGCCTTGAGCCGGGGGTGGTTGTCGAGGGCCAGGGCGATGGTCTGGTCGAGCGTCACGGCCTGCTGCGCCCGGCTGTTTGCGGGGACGGCAACCAGCAGGAGCGGGAGCAGGAAGGGGAAGAGTCGACGGATTGCCGGCCGGCGGGTCGCCAGGGCGGTCGTTGCCACGAGTTTGTAGAATACGGGAACCACAAACAGGGCGAGGAGCGTCGACACGATGAGTCCGCCGATGACAACTGTTGCCAGGGGGCGCTGCACCTCGGCTCCGGCCGTAGTGGCGATGGCCATCGGCACAAATCCCAGCGATGCGACCAGGCCGGTGAGGAATACCGGGCGCAGCAGGTGTGAGGCGCCGCGCATGATGATGCGGCGCGTCGACAGGTGATACTTGTTCATATCCCGCAAATCGTTGAAATGGTTGATCATGAGAATACCGTTGAGGACAGCGACTCCGAACAGGGCGATGAACCCCACGCCGGCCGAGATGCTGAACGGAAGGCCGCGCAGCCACAGGGCCAGAACCCCTCCGATCAGGGATAGCGGCACGGTTGAGAAGACCGCCAGCGTGTATGTCATGCTCTTGAAGGCGAAGAAGAGCAGCAGCAGAATCAGCAACAGGGCGACGGGGATCACAACGAGCAGTGTCCTGATCGCATTTTGCAGGTTCTCGAACTGGCCCCCGTATTCAAAATAATAGCCCGATGGGAGCGCGACATGCTGCTCCAGCGTCCGGCGGATCTCCGATACGACCTGCTGGATATCGGCGTCGCGGACATTCACGCCGATCACCACGCGTCGTTTCGTGGCATCGCGATTGATTTGGAGGGGTCCGTTTACCAGGTCGATGGAGGCCACTTCGCTGACCGGGAGCTGGATGCCTTCGGCCGTGCGGATGAACAGCCGGTCGAGATTCAGGTCGGCGACCTTTTGCTGGTCAAGGCGCACGACCAGGTCAAAACGGCGCTCGTTTTCGAAGACCGTCCCTGCCGTCTCGCCGGCATAGGCGGATCGGATGATGCCGTTCAGCTCTTCGATGTTGATGCCGTATCGGGCAATTTTCGACCGGTTGTAATTCACCACCAGCTGCGGCAGTCCCATGGCCTGTTCGACCAGCACGTCGGCAGCCCCGGGGACCTGTTCGACATATTTCGCAGCCTCCCTGGCCTTGGCATACAGCTCATCCATATCTTCGCCGTAGAGCTTGATGGCGATGTCGGCCTTGGCGCCGGTCATCAACTCGTTGAACCGCAGCTGTATCGGCTGGCTGAAGTTGAACTCCGCGCCGGAGATGCTGTCCAGGGCCGCCTTCATTCGTTCGACCATTTCGGCCCGCGACGAGGCGCTCGTCCACTCTTCGAAGGGCTTCATGACGATCATGATGTCCGCATCCTCCACAGCCATGGGGTCCGTCGGCACCTCTGCGGTTCCGATTTTTGCCACCACATGCTTGATCTCCGGGAAGTTGTCCATCAGCGTTTTTTCGGCTTTCTCCGAGAGGGCAATGCTTTGGGTCAGAGAACTGCCGGCCGGGAGGGTCATCTGCATCGCGAAATCGCCTTCGTCGAGCGTTGGGATGAACTCAGCCCCCAACCTTGTGAACAGCATCAGACTGCCGATGAATGCCGCGACCGAGACTCCCAGGGTCGTCCACCCGAACCGGAAACATCCGGCCAGCGCTTTTTGATAGATACGGTTCAGGCGCTCGAAGAACCGGTCAGCAAATGTCGGCCTGGCGCTTATCCGGCGGTTCAGGAAGAGCGAGGACATCATTGGCACGTAGGTCAGCGAGAGGAACAGGGCCCCGATGATGCAGAATACGAGCGTCTTGGCCATAGGGGTGAAATACTTGCCCTCGATGCCCGTCAGTGTGAGAATCGGGAAGAAGACGATCAGGATGATGATGACGGCAAAGGTGGCCGAGCGCACCACCTTTCCGGCTCCCGCAATGATTTGCTCGTCCATTTGCGCATGGGAGAGGCGTTTGCCGTAGTTTTCCCGGCTGTACAGGTAGGCGAGGATCCCCTCCACGATGACGATCGATCCGTCGACGACGATCCCGAAGTCGATGGCGCCCAGGCTCATCAGGTTTGCCGACACGCCGAACACGCGCATGAGGATGAATGCGAAGAGCATGGCCAGGGGGATGACCGAGGCCACGATCAGCCCTGCGCGGAGGTTCCCCAGGAAGACGATCAGCACCAGAAATACGATTATGGCACCCTCGACCAGATTGCGTATGACGGTCGCGATGTTGCGGCTGACGAGCTCCGAGCGATTCAGATACGGACTGATCGACACGCCTTCGGGCAGCATCTTCTGAATCTTCGCCACACGGGCTTCCAGCTCCTCGGTCACCGCATTGGCATTTGCCCCTTTGAGCATCATGGCGATTCCGCCCACGCATTCTCCCTTGCCGTCGCGTGTCATGGCTCCGAACCGTTTGGCCGAACCGAACCTGACGCTCCCCACGTCGCTGATATGAATCGGGATCCCTCCGCGGTTGGTGACAACGATATTTCCGATATCCTCAAGCGATGAGATCATGCCTTCGGAGCGGATGTAGTAGGCCCGGTCGGCCTTTTCGATGTAGCTGCCTCCGGTGTTCTGGTTGTTGCGGCTCAGCGCCTCGAACACATCCCCGATCGTGATGTTGAGCGAGTAGAGGGCGTCGGGATCGACCGCAACCTCGTATTGTTTGAGATAGCCGCCGAAGCTGTTGATCTCGACGATGCCCGGGATTCCGGAGAGCTGGCGCTTCACGATCCAGTCCTGAATCGTGCGCAACTCCATCGGGTCGTATTGCCCCTCATAGCCCGGAGCCACCTCGAGCGTGTATTGGTAGATTTCGCCCAGTCCCGTCGTGATCGGCATCATCTCCGGAGTGCCGAGTTCCTGCGGGATCTCGCCTGCCACGGTCTGTATCTGCTCGTTGATCAGCTGCCGGGCGTCAAGCACGGGGACGCTTTCCTTGAAAACAACGGTGACGACAGACAGTCCGAAGCGGGATACGGAACGTATTTCCGTGACATTCATGATGTTGCTCATGGCTACCTCGATCGGGAATGTGATGAGCTGCTCGACCTCTTGGGGGGCCAGCGTCGGAGACACGGTAACGATCTGTACCTGGTTGTTGGTGATATCCGGCACGGCGTCCACCGGAAGAGTCAGCATCGAATAAATACCGCCTGCGAGCAGGAACAGGGTCGTTATGCCGATGAATAGTTTTTTTGTAACCGCAAAGCGGACTATGGCTTGAAACATGGTATCGGAAATTGTGAATTTCGGGCAAAAGTAGTCCCCGGACAGAGGGATCCGTCGGGGAAAATGGTGAAATCGCCTATTTGCGGGATGAACCGTACGAATGACGCGCTGAAATATCGCCCGGATCACCGCACTTTCCGGAAAAGCACCCTTCCCTGAAAAAGCACTCGGAAGCGCCCGAGAAACTCCCGGTAAGCGCTCCGGACAGTGACTTCGGGACACACTCCGGAAGGGTTAATCAACACCGATATTCTGATGCGGCATATTATCGGATATTATGGCAGACATGTAATAATGGTTGGGATGGCCATGCATTACCGGTTGATTGAACAAAAGTCAATACATTGAATCGGGCCCTGTTTTTTTGCAAAATAGGACTGAAAAAAGGGAAGACATTCAGTTGGGAATTTCTATTTTACGGCAAGGATAATTTACAACGACACGATGGAAAAATTCGGACGCAGACGTTCGGAGATCCAGCCCGAACTGGACGGAACTGTCGTTTCCCTGCACGAGGCAAGCAGGGTTGCTGCCAGCGAGGAAGCCTGGCGGACGCTTGAGCCGGAAGGCGAGGCGATTTGCCGGAAGATGACCGCGAGGGTTGACCGTGGGGGCACGAAACTACTTGGCCGTCTGTTTGTGAGAGACCGAGAGGTCATTTCCGGCACGACTTTTGGGTGGACGATAGTGATGATTATTTTTCTTTTGGCGACTTCCATTTGCACCTGCATGGCCGACGTCCGGCCCATGCACGGTGTCGTGTTGTGGAACATGTCCCGTGCGGCAGGTTTTCCGGCTATCTGTGTCGTGCTGAACTTTCTCTTGTGCTGCAAGTTAAAGCAACGACAGAGGACATCACCAATTTGAACAAAATAAGTATGACTACCGTAAAAGTAAAATTCCGTCCCTCGACGGTCAAAGACCGTCCGGGCACTATCGTCTATGTCGTAACCCACCGCCGTTCCATCCGGCAGATTGCGACCGGTTACAAAGTGTTTCCCCATGAATGGGACGAGAAACGCTCCAAACCGATCATGTCAACCAAAAACGAGCGAATGCCCATCGTGCAGTCGATAATCCGAAAATTAGGTTCGGATATGGAATGGTTGTCGGCAATCATAGAGCATTTCGAGGACCAAAGCCGCAATTATTCATCGGATGATGTGGTGGAAGAGTTTCGGCGTTCCGGAAAGGAAAATGCCCTTTTCTTCTTCATGGAGCGTGTCATCGAACGATTGCGGCAATTGAACCACTCCGGGACAGCCAAGAATTATTGTGCCGCTCTCGGCAGTTTCAAGCGGTTTCGGAATAACGAGGATCTCCCGATGGAGGCAATAGATCACATCCTCATCGAGGACTATCAGGCATACCTGGCTTCGATGGGGGTTGTGTCCAACTCCATCTCTTTTTATATGCGCATCCTCCGTGCGGTTTACAACCGTGCCGTTGAACAGGGGCTGACCAAAAACCGAAATCCTTTCCGCTCCGTATTCACCGGAACGGAGAAGACTTCGAAACGAGCCATATCGATCAGTGACATAAAACGCATCAGGAACCTTGACCTCTCGTTGAAACCCGGTCTTGAATTTGCCCGAGACATATTCCTGTTTCTTTTCTTCTGCAGGGGGATGTCGTTCATCGACGCTGTGTTTCTGAAGAAGACCGATGTCCAAAACGGGGTGCTGACCTATCGCCGCCACAAGACCGGCCAGTTGCTGCACATAAAGGTCATCAAACAGATCGAGGAAATAGTTGACCGCCTCGCGAACAGGGACTCGCCCTACCTGCTTCCGGTCATAACACGCCCCGGAATCGACGAGCGCCGACAGTATGAGACGGCATTGCGTCGCGAGAACAAGGCCCTTAAAACCATAGCAGAAATGATAAAACTTTCCGTTACGCTCACGACATATGTCAGCCGCCATGCTTGGGCAACCATCGCCAAGTCGAAGAACGTTCCGGTCCATGTCATCTCGGACGCCCTCGGGCACGATTCCATTACCACCACGCAGATATATCTCGCCTCGATCGACGCTTCCGTTATCGATGAGGCAAACGAGTTGATTGTTAAAGATTTGTAGTGGATTGACCGTCGGGTAAAACCTCCATTTCTTTGTAAGAAACGGATTCCCGAAGCAAAGGTATGAAAATATCCGGAATTGCAAGTTTTTGAAATAAAATTCTTTTACAACATGTCTTCAAGAATATATTTTTTATTACACAAAATAAACTCTCTTATGATTGAGATTCGTTGATTTGTAGCCTGTTGCGTTTAGAATCCGTTTCTTACAAAGAGAAGGGCTTAATCTAAAAACGGTATGCGGATAAGATATTTGATAGTATCAGCGTTCATGTTGCTCGGATATATCCGGGCATTCGGGCAAGAGAGCCGGAAGGAGGTCTGTATCGGATTTCCGGTCGGCAAATCGACTTTGGACACGGCTTATGGCGACAATGCTGCGCGCCTGGCCGACGTGGAGTTGTTTTTGGAACGTGTGAAAAAAGACAGTACGCTCGAATTGAGAGAGGTCTCTTTCTGCGGCTCCGCGTCACCCGAAGGCGGCTTTGCCAGAAACAGGGAATTGGCGGAAAAGCGCCGCAATTCTCTGGAACGTTATGTGCGAGAACGCATATCGCTTCCGGACAGTATCGTTTTGCGTTCCGAAGGACTTATTGCCTGGGAACGCCTCGCGGAGCTGGTCGAGGGGGCCGACATGCCTCACAAGGAGGCGGCGGTGGACGTATTGCGCAACGTCCCCGAATTTACCTATGACCATAAAGGGGTATTGGTTGACAGCCGCAAGAAACACCTGATGGAGCTGCAATATGGCCGTACCTGGCATTACCTGCACAAACATTTTTTTGACCGCATCCGGAATGCCTGTGTCATTCTCGTGACAGTCCGTCAAAAACCGGTAGTCGCGAAAAAAATACTTGTCGGAGTAGAGACGGTTGCGCCGGCTCCAACCGACACGACAGTAGTGGTGGAGAAAGCGGACACGCTCGTGGCGGTTTCCCCTGAACCTCCAAAACCTTTCTACATGGCCCTCAAGACCAACATGCTCTATGACGTGCTGGCTGTTCCCAATATCGGGGTGGAATTCTACTTGGGCAAGAACTGGTCGATCTGCAGCAACTGGATCTACGGCTGGTGGAAAAAGAACAGCAGCCACCGTTACTGGCGCATCTATGGCGGAGACCTTGCCGTGCATTACTGGTTCGGGACGAAAGCCCGCGAAAAACCGCTTACGGGACACCATATAGGCATATACGGGCAGGCGTTCACTTACGACTTCGAGTGGGGCGGCAAAGGTTACATGGGCGGAGAACCCGGCGGAACGCTCTGGGACAGGGCAAATTATGCGGCAGGCGTGGAATACGGTTACTCGCTACCCGTTGCAAATCGCCTGAACATCGACTTCACGCTTGGCGTGGGTTACTGGGGCGGAAAATATTACGAGTACATTCCTCTGGACGGTCACTATGTATGGCAGACCACCAAAAACCGCCACTGGTTCGGACCCACAAAGGCGGAAATTTCGTTGGTATGGCTCCTCGGCAGAGGCAATGGCAACAATAGGAAGGGAGGCATGAAATGAAAGGGAAAAATACGATGATGAAATGTTCTCCTTTGTTCGCTGGAATCCTCATGCTGTTTTCTTCTTGCGAACACAAGGACTTGTGCTTCGACCATGATGTGCATGCCCCGAAATCCGAGGTACGCATAGAGGCGCAATACGAGAAGGAGTGGCAATATATCCACGGGAACGCTCCGGACTGGAAGAATTACCCCGCATGGCAGGAATCTTTCGGCATGGAATACGATGACCTGCGCCCTGAGATCCCGGGCGGGTTACGTGTGCAGGTGTACAACGCGGACGGTTCGGGGGACATCATTAACGTTGCTCCCGAGGGGAATGTCGTGTATATGCGACCGGGTAAACACTCCCTGCTGTTCTACAACAACGACACGGAATACATCGTGTTCAACGAGATGCATTCGTTTACTTCGGCAAAGGCCACCACGCGAACCCGTACCCGTTCTTCTTATCTTGGAAATTCCTACATGGAACCGGCGTCGGAGAACACGGTGAATCAGCCCGACATGCTTTATGGCAGTTACATGGATTCGTATGTGGCGGAACCTTCGACCGAGACCGACGTGATCCCTGTTGTCATGCAACCGCTGGTGTTCACCTATCTGGTCCGTTACGAGTTCAGCCGCGGGGTGGAATACGTGTCGCTGGCACGCGGGGCACTGGCGGGTATGGCGCAGGCGGTATGGCTGAATAGCGGTCAAACCTCGGGGGAGGAGGCTACCGTGCTGTACGATTGTACGGTGGAGGATTTCGGTGCACAGGCTTTGGTGCGTTCTTTCGGAATCCCTGGGTTTCCCAACGGGCCCTATGGCGCAAGGGCCGGGCGTAAGTACGGGCTGAATCTGGAAGTACGCTTGAAGAACGGGAAAATCAAGTCGTTCGATTTCGACGTGACCGATCAGGTCGCGGTACACCCGCAGGGAGGCGTCATCGTGGTGAAGGGCATTGAAATCTCTGATGAAGAGGGTACGGAAGGAGGCTCCGGCTTTGACGTGGATGTGGAAGACTGGGGTGATTACGAGGACATAGAACTTCCTCTTTGATTTGCCTGAAGAGTCGGCGAAACATTTTTATTCACAAATAAATTTTTAATCAAATGAAAAAAATCTTTTTAATCGGATTGGCCGCAACGGCCATGTTGGCGAGTTGCAACAACGACGAGACGGTGGAAATGGCCCGGTCCAAGGCCATCGGTTTCAGCAATACGTTCGTGAACAACGGAACGCGCAGTATTGTGGATCCGAGTTTCACGACACGATCTTTGGCGGATTTCGCTGTGTATGGCTTTACGCAGACCGGCCAGATCTTCAAGGGTGACAGGGTGTATAAAGGAGGTTCGGCCTCTACCGGATGGTCCTACGATGTGTTGCAGTACTGGGTTCCGGGCAACACTTACACGTTCGGAGCCATTGCGCCTTACAGCGTGGCGACCAATGTTTCCAATGTGACATTGCCTGAAAACGGTACAAAGGTCGAAATGGAGGTTGCTTTCACCAACACGGATGCAGCCCAGGTCGATCTGCTTCACGCTGCTCCCGCACAAATTGCCGGAACAGAGGTAACGGAGGCATACACAAGAGCGGTCGCCATGACATTCAACCACCAGCTTTCAAAGGTGAAATTCTCGTTCGAGAATGCAGTGGGTGTGGGCTATAATGTGAAAGTAAGCAATGTGAAAATCACGGATGCCTACTCAACGGGTACTTTGACTGTCGCAGCCGCCAATAACGCATGGAGCGCTCAAGCGGAGAACAACCTTGAATTGAACTTCGGCAATGTCGTGGCTGATGGTGCCACCACCGATGAAGCCGCTGTCATCGTTAATGCCGCAACTCTTGAAAGCTACCACGAAAAGCTGATGATTCCGATGGATGCTACTGCTGCATATACTGTGACTTTCACGGTTGAATTGTATCGGGATGATGTATTGTTGGGCTCTTACGACCATCGTGTGAAAATCGAGAATGTTGCATTCAAACTCGGTTACTGCTATGATTTCAAGGCCTCTTTGACTCATGAAAATATAACGGATCAACCGCTTAATCCGATCGAGTTTGACGTTGCCGGCATTGAAGACTGGAACAATACCGAAGTTGACCAAGGATTGGACGTCCCCACGACCCGGGGCGGCAACTAATTCGACATCTTTCATAAGACCGGTTGCGTCGTTTATTTTGGATGATCATCCACGGAATAGACGATCTACCTACAGGGTGTAAGGGGATTGAGTGTTCCCTTACACTCTCTGACAGCCGGGGGCGTATTGCTCCGGGATAACAAATATGAAACGGAAGAAATGAAGGTACAAAAGAAAAATCCGAGTTGGCTGGCAGGCGGCATGGTCGCGATGTTGTCGTGTGCGCTGCTTTTCTCGTGCAATAACGGGGACTTTCTCGAAAGCGGGAGTCTGGAGAACTCCTCCGGCAAGATCTGTTTTGGGATTGCGTCCGATAAGAACATGCAGACAAGGGGATATGACCGTAGTCATGACGACGGATATGCCGCAGCCCGTTTCGTGTTGCGGTCGGACCACTCGGCTGACACGCTTTGTGTCCGTACCGTTGTTTCGGATGGTATCGACGTGTCCGGCTTCGAGGACGAACGGGCCTTGACGCGCGGTATGCCTGTCACAAATGCTAATTTCTACGACAAGTTCCGTGTACTGGCATACTGGAATAAAAACGGAACGCTTGTCGGCGGTCGGTTCTATATGGACGAGGTTGCCACCAATAACGGTTCCGTTTGGAGTACGGAGCAAATCTATTATTGGCCGGGAGCATACCATTCGCTCCAGTTCCATGCCTGGGCACCGGTAGATGCCGGAGGCTTGACCGCTCCGTCCTCTCCGCAGGACAGGTCTTTGGCATACATTGTTCCTGAAGCCGTTGCCGACCAGAGGGATATCGTGGTCGCGACCACGGGAAAAATACAAGGCGACAACAACGCGGCCGTGCCGCTGACCTTCAAGCATGTCTGTACGGCGGTCCGTTTCGCCGTGGGAAGCCGGATGCAGCCCGGTCGGATCAAGAGCGTGGCCTTGAAGGGTGTCTATAATACAGGAACTTACGATATGACGGCCGGTACATGGACCCTTGGTGATGCGACCTCGGATTTCTCGCTGATTTTGAACCGCGAAACTACCGGAAATGAAACTAATGGCGCGGAAATTACTTCCGGATCAGCCACATTCCTGATGCTGCCGCAGACACTGCCCGCGGGTGCCGTGGTGGAAGTGGTGTTTGTTAATGCCGGTAACAAGGAACGTACCCTGACTGCATCCATCGAAAATACGGAATGGATGATGGGTAAAACGGTGACGTATAAGTTTTCCATCTCTCCTGAATACGATTTTACGATTGATGTTCCGCAGGAAGCACAGGACGCTCACTACATCACGTTCCCCATCACGATAAATGTGAAAGACTATGATGGTACCTGGACTTTGACATCCAATCTTGCGAATGACGTATTCTTCACGCAAACCAGAACTGATTTGCAGAAGCGGGGTTATTGGATTGACGAGGACAAGGGTGTGTCAACCATCTCTGGTACCGGCAGCGGGAGTTTCACTTACCATGTGTATGTAACCGAGAATATTGGTGATGCGGCCCGCGATCTCCAGTTTCAGGTTACTCCTGAGGTTGCTGGAGCAACCTCGACCACTGCCTCTGTGAGACAACTCTGCCCGAGTTGGAACTCCCGAGGCATCGGATATGAGCGTATCGAGGAAAATGGCGGAGGAAGCTATCCGTTCGGGTTCAAATGGGATAGAAAGGTGGTGTACCGTTATGAAGGATTTTGGGCTTTTCTGTTCAAGTGGGTGGCAGGTCACTATGAAAACGCGAATACTGCGTCCTATTTGTCCACTGCATGGAACATTACGTCGATCTTCCCTCCCAAGTCCTTGACAACCGCCACTATTGATTATACGAAGATTGGCAACAGCCTGAATGTTGGAATGGCTGCCGAGAATGGTCTGTCAAATACCAGAAGCCTGTATTTTTTCAAGGATATTGGCACTGTGAGTGATATGGAGACGATTCTGGATGGGATGACTATTGGGTCCGGAACCTGGGATAGTAAGACCGTAAGTGGAGGCGACTACCAGTCCGTCCAAAATTTTGCCGTGAAGATGGCTGTCCTGAAAAATAAATTCTCGAAAGAGGAAAGAACGGAAACCGATAATGGAGTAACAGTGACCTATTATGTTCCGGTCATTGCGGAGCAGGATATAAATTGGTATCTCCCGGCATCATCCGAACAGTCGTCCTTGTCGGATGAGGAATTTCCATTGAGTGGTAATTATTGGAGTTCAACCGCGGCAAATGACAATATCAACGCCTTTACATACAATGCCGCGGCTTTTACAACATCGACGGACCGAATGGCAAACAATAAAATTCGAGCCGCACGTAGGAAGTGACGACCGATGAGATCTGTTTGATCCGACAAATTTCCTTTGCCCAATTCTGGATCAACCGCACGATCAACCTGCCGGAACTGGGCGATTGGGACCTAAATTGGCCTTTGCAAAAACCTGAAGATCCTGAACTCACGGACGGACAACGCGATACAAGCGCTGCGACCGACCGGACAAAACCGGTCGGTCGCAGCGTTGCATTCCTGCTCGGAATCTGAGTCGCGGCCGTAGCCGGTTCCCGGTTCCGAGGTCGGTAACTTGAATTATTGTGCGGCAAGCTCCTTTACCAGGCGTTCGCCCAGCCCGATCGAGTAGCCCGACGAGCGGAAGAGAATCCGTCCGAATCCGTCGGTCACGGCCACGATCGGCAACTCGTCGCGTGTGAGCCCCGCTCCGGCAACCAGCCGGGTGCGGAGTTCGCCCGTGGCATCGATGCCGAATTGCAGGGTCGAAGGCATTGCCGGGAAATCATCCGCCACGAACCGGCGGGCGTTCTCCTCGCTGGCAAACAGCAGGATGATCGGTGTGCCGGCCGTCTCGAGTGCTTCGCGAAACGCCGCAATGTCGTTCAAGGCGTGGTTCGTGGGCTCCTCGCCGGCGCCCAAAATACCCACGACGCAGCATCCGTCGCCCATCGACGCATGCAGTGCGCGCGTCTGGCCGTCGAGGGTCTGGAACTCGAGTTCCGTGTCGAAGGTCCCGTAGACCTCGCCCGAGCGCTGCTCGGCCGGAAGAACCAGGTCGACCGTCGTTTCGGCCTCTTTGGCGATGGTGAAAATCCGCAACTCGGTCAGCACCTCGCCGCCGCTCAGGCGGGTTCCGCTTACCAGCGCATAGTCGCCGGCTTCAAGGCGGACCCCTTCGCGGAACTGGCCGTTCCACGTATTCCCCTCGCCGAAATGGAGCAGCCGCATCCGGCCCTCCTCGATGCGCGAAAGGGTGAAGTGTTTGTAATAATAGGGATCGGGGACAGCGACCGAAGGGGTGTGGGTCAGCTTCAATGTCCCGTAGTCGGTCGGAGCCGGTTCGGGAGCTTCGAAATCGACGTCGTAATCGGTCCCGGCATGGCTGTAACGGATTTTGCCGGTCACCTCGTCGCGCCAGGCCGGAATCTCCAGACTCCGGCAAACGGCGATGAAGAAGAGGTCGCGCGAGGTCCGGTCCACGATCCGGGACTCCCAGACCCCGATCGGGCGAATGGGAACCAGCCGCATGTTGTGCATAGACTCCATGCGCAGGCTGTCGCGGCACCAGGCGACCAGCTGTTGCGGATCTTCGCGGAACCGGGCGGCATCGGCTGCCGGGATCTGCTCCTGGAGGTAGGCGCGATAGGCACTCAGCAACTCCAGCCCGACGCGCGGATTCATTATGCGGGCCGGGTCGCCTTCCGCCTGATAGAGATGGTCGTCGAATACTTCGCGCGGCGTATCGTGGAGGTCTTTCCGCGACACCTGCTCCAGCAGAGCCAACGCCCGGTCGCCCTTTCCGGCGCCCACCGCAGCTTCGAGGAATGCCTCGATGGCGGCGTAGTTGCCTTTCGACTCGACCAGCAGGGCTGCCGTCCGGGTGGCATCGAGGCCCAGTTTGCGGGCAAAGGCCTCGCCCTGCGCCGTTGTGCGGAACGTTGCCGTATAGGCGTTGCGCAACGAATCCTCATAGATCATCCGGCGCGTGTTTTCGGCCCGCTGCTCTTCCGTGACGGGCGGCAGTTCGCCGCTCTCGGGTGGGGGAACCAGGCAAAATTCAGAAGCAAAGGTTGCTCCGGGCGTTTTGTCGAGAGTCACGGTCACCGCTTCGTCCTTGCCGAACGAAACTTTGGCGAAGCCGTAACGGCCCTCTTTCGAGGCCCAGACAAGGGCATCGCCGCGTCCGGCAATCACCGACGTGCGGCCCTGTGCATCGGCCTGCTGCGAGGCGATCGAATAGAGCTCGGAATAGTTGTAGATCTTATATTCCACGCGGGCATCGGCTGCGGGCGTTCCGTCGGCCTCGATCACCGACACGGCGACCGAAGCCGTCGGCGCATAATTCTCCGTGATGTTGATCTCGGTGAACAGCGGGGTGCGGCGCATCACCTGCTCGGGGCCTTCGTAGCGGCCGAACACGTTTGTGTGCAGCAACATTCCGCGGCTGGCCGGGGCATTGAACCACCCCAGGTCGAGCACGGGTTCGGGCTCGCAGGCTCCCAGGAAATACCATTCGCCGTCGGCCCAAGCCTCGACCCAGGCGTGGTTGTCGTCGGTATGCGCCCAGCGGGGGGTGTAGACCTGACGGGCCGGGATACCCACGGCCCGCAGGGCGGCGACCAGCAGGGTCGACTCCTCGCCGCAACGGCCCGCCGCCGTGCAAATCATGGCCAGCGGGGCGCTCGTCCGCGAGTCGGTTGGCGTATAGACCGCCTTTTCATGGCACCAGTGGTTGATCTCCAGGATGGCTTCCTGCATCGAAAGTCCCTGCACGCGTTCGCTCAATTCCGCATAAAAGACGCCGCGGGCCTCGTCCAGATCTTCGTTGTTCACCCGTACGGGCAGCACAAAATGGCGGTAGTAATCCACCGGAATGATCGCGCCCCACGGCATCCGCTCGCGGGCCGCTTCGCTCAGCCGGACGTTCCGCAGGAAATAGTCTCCGTCGAAATTGACGGCATCGCCCAAAGGCATATAGGCATAGAGGAATTGCAGCGCCTCGCGTTCACGCTCCGTGAGCGACGCCTCGTCGAGAATGCGCAACGCATCGCAGCGGGCCAGCATCTCCCGCCGCTGCTCCAGGTCCTGAAGCACCTGCCGGCGGTAGGCTCTGTCGGAGAAGATGCCCGTTTCCCGGCCGCACGTACAAAAAAGAATCATGACGGCAACAAGCGCCGTCCATCGTAAAAATTTCATAACCGAATCGCATTTGGAATTAAAAACGACGTGCTCCGTTTTCCGAAAATCCATTTACGACGAGTTACTCATCTGCAAAGATATATTTTTTTTGTAACTGGATGCAACTTTACACCCAATAAAGTATATGGACGGTTTTGCAGCACGTCTGGTTGCAGGTTCACGACCCGTGGCCGCGTTTGCAATTCTGACCCGCTCCCGCTCCCGCGCCTCGGACAGGGCCTTTGCCGGAAGGCCGGAGGAGGACCGCTGCAAATCTGCCATCCGATCGTTTGTGTGAAATTTATATGACAGTTTTTTTCGGCTGATTTTTTTTGTTGTTTTAATTATTTTTTTATAATTTTAATTCAATTTTAAAAAATAACGACGTGCAACCACCGAAAACCTGATTTCGGCGACCTGAAAATGACGTTTAAACTTAAAAGATACCGCCTATGTAAATAAAAAATCGGAACAACCTACACACCTTAATTATCTACTAATTTTAACGAATCATTAACAGAATGAAACACAATCGACAAGCGTTTGCTTTTTGCCGTTATTTACTGATGACTGCGGCTTTGTTCGTCGCAACTTCGGTTTCCGCCCAAACGCTGCAAGTTAAGGGTACGGTATTGGACGCTCAGGGAGCACCGCTTCCGGGCGCTTCGGTCATCGTTCCCGGAACGGCCAACGGTGTATCCACCGACGTCAACGGCACCTTCACCATCTCCGTAAGTCCGAACAGCGACCTTGAAGTATCGTTTATCGGCTACATTCCCCAGACCATACAGATCGGCAAAAATCCCCCCCCCTCGCTCAAAATCACGTTAGCTGAAGATTCTCAATCGATTGGAGAGGTCGTAGTCACCGCACTCGGTATCAGCCGTGAAAAGAAAACTCTGGGCTACGCCATCCAGGAAGTCAAGGGAGAATCGCTGGTCGAGGCGCGCGAAATCAATATCGCCAACGCCCTGACCGGTAAAATCGCCGGTGTGGAAATCATCCGTTCGAGCAACGGCCCCGGCGGTTCGTCAAAAATCCAACTTCGCGGTAACAACTCGCTTACCGGTCTGAACCAACCCCTTATCGTAGTCGACGGTATTCCGATGGATAACTTCACCGGAGCAGCCAACAACGACTTCTGGAATCCTTCGGCCGACATGGGTAACGGTCTGCAGGATATCAACCCCGAAGACGTTGAATCGATGTCCGTGCTGAAAGGAGCTTCAGCTGCTGCTCTGTACGGTTCGCGGGCAGGTAACGGTGTCATCCTCATCACCACCAAGAAAGGCCGTGAAACGCCCGGTCTGGGTATCACCGTTTCGGGAACCGCCACGATGACCACCCGCTTCATGCGTCCCGACCACCAGACCATCTTCGGTCAGGGCAGCAACGGTATTTATAACAAGGAGTCGGGTTCGAGCTGGGGACCCCGCATCGAAGGCCAGGAGTATGAGCGCTGGGACGGCGAAACGGGCCGCATGCACTACTACGACAACCTGGAGAACTACCTCGATACGGGTGTGAACCTCCAGGGGAACATCACCTTCTCGCAGCAGTACGGCAAGACGTCGATCTACTCGTCGTTGACCCGTCTGAACGACGACAGCATGACCCCCGGTGCCGAATTGCGCCGCACCAACCTCATGCTGCGCGGTACGACGATTTTCGGCAAGAACGACCGTTGGAGCTTCGATGCCAAGGTGCAGTACATCCGTGCCCGTGCCAACAACCGCCCGATTTCGGGCAGCAACGGCACCAATGTCTCGATGGGCATGTACACGATGCCGATTTCGGTTGACATCCGCGAATTCGAAGATGCCGTGGATGCGGACGGTAACATGTTCTGGTACAGCGAAGGCGGCAACAACCCCTACTGGCTGGCTCGCTACAACCAGAACGAGGATACCCGCGACCGTTTCCTGATGAATGCCTCGCTCAAGTACCGCTTCACCGACTGGCTCGATCTCGAGCTCCGTGCCGGTACCGACATGTATTTCACCGAGACCGAGTCGAAGACCTACGGAGGTAATACCAACCTCGCTTCGGGCCGCGGTTCCTATTCGCTGGGCGAAAGCCGTTTCTACGAGAACAACTATTCGTTCCTTTTCTCGGCCAAGAAAGACAACATCTTCGGCGAGTGGGGTGGTGCCATGACCTTCGGTGGCAACATGATGGAGCGCAAGAGCCGCGGCATCTCGTCGAGCATCAACCCGCTCAACATCCCCGACCTGTTCGACCTGAACAACGGTATTTCGAAACCTTCGGTCAACGAATCCTTCTCGCACCGCAAGATGAATTCGCTCTACGGTACGGCCCAGATCAACTACGGCGGTTTCGTCTTCTTCGATGCTACGTTCCGTAACGACTGGACGTCGACCCTCTCGAAGGCCAACCGTTCGTTCTTCTATCCGTCGGTTTCGCTCTCGTGGGTGATCAGCGACATGGTCAACAAATACGGGAAGATGCCCGACTGGTTCACCTATGCCAAGGTCCGTGCATCGTATGCTCAGGTGGGTAACGACATGGATCCCTATCAGCTCTACAATACGTACAGCGTAGGCACCGACCCCAACGGCAATCCGACCGCTTCGTCGGGCGACACGCTCTTCAATGCCGATGTGAAGAACGAGTTGATCAAATCGTGGGAGGCCGGTCTCGAAGTGAAGTTCTTCGACAACCGCTTGGGTCTCGACGTGGCTTACTACAAGTCCAACGCGACGAACCAGCTGATCAACCTGCCGATGAACTCGCTTTCGGGCTACAATTCGAAGAAAGTCAACGCCGGTAATATCCAGAACGAGGGTATCGAGGCGATGATCAACGCCCGTCCCGTTCAGACCCGGAATTTCAGCTGGTCGACGAATTTTAACATCGCCCATAACAAGAACACGATCATCGAACTGGCCGACGGCGTTTCGCAGTACCAGTTGGGCGGTTACGACAACCTCCAGGTATTTGCCGAGGTCGGTGGTGACTACGGTGAAATCTACGGTACGAAGTACCAGCGCGTGGAAGACAAGGAGAGCCCCTACTACGGACAGCTTCTGCTCGACGCTTCGGGTCTGCCGCAGGGTACCTCTTCCAAGTATCGCCTCGGTTCGCAGCAGACGAAAGTGACCCTGGGCTGGACCAACCAGTTCCAGTGGAAAGACCTGTCGTTCTCGTTCCAGGTGGATGCCCGCATCGGCGGTAAGATCTTTTCGGGTACGCAACAGATGATGCAGCGCTCCGGTACGGCTGCCAAGACCGTGAAGAACGGCAAGCGCGAAAATTTCGTTCTGAAGGGTGTCGTCAACGACAATGGCAATTTGGTGGAGAATACCAAGGAGATCACCGTGCAGGATTACTGGTCGGCCATCACGAGCAGCAGCGGCAACCTGGGTATCTCCGAGGCCAACCTCTACGACGCCACCAACGTCCGTCTGCGTAACATCGCCATCGCTTACTCGCTGCCCAAGCGGCTGCTGGCCCGTACGAAGATTTTCCAGTCGATCAAGGTGGGCTTCTCGGTAACGAACGTCTGCATGATTTACAGTGCCATGGACGGTGTCGACCCCGAATCCATCTTCGCGACTTCGACCAACGCAACCGGTTTCGAGTACGGAGCACTTCCTACCTCGCGTAGCTATGTATTCAACATCTCGCTCGGTTTCTAAACACACGAAAAAAGACTTGACATGAAAAATATATTGAAACATGCAGCACTCGCGTTGTTCGGCGGTGCCTCGCTCGTGGTGGTCTCCTGCTCGGATTTCGAAGAGGTCAATACGAATCCCCATGCGACCGACGCCACGGTGACCCCGGCCTACTTTGCGCTGAACAATTCGATCATCTACTCGCAGCAGAATCCCGATACGGCAGAGCGCCTGTTTGTCATCAACTGGGCGGCACATGCCCGCCAGTACGATGGTTCGGGCTGTGAAATGGGGGCTTACAACGATGGCTACAACAATGCCTCCTACAACCACATGTACACGGCTCTGAAACTCTGTACCGATGCCATTACCTTGAGCGATATCCAGATTGCTTCGGGTTCGCTGGGTGAGCGCGACGTCAACTTCCTGAAGAACATGACGGCTTTCGCCCGCATTTGGCGTGCCTATCTGATGAGCGAATTTGCCGACAGCTTCGGCCCGATGCCTGTCGCCGGATTCCAGGGCGTCAACCCCGAGTTCAACAGCATAAAGGAGGTTTACTACTATATGTATAAGGAACTGGCCGAGGCGATTGCCGCCATCAAAACGACCATCACCCCGACCGATCAGGAGAAGAAGTGTGATCCGGCTTACGGATACGACGCTACCAAGTGGAAGAAGTACGGTATTTCGCTCTGGATGCGTCTGGCCATGCGTCTTTCGATAGTCGATGAGGCCAAAGCTAAGGCCGAATTCCAGGCTGCCGTAGCCGCCGGTGACGGTATCACCGCTGTGGACGAGACTTTCCGCGTAAAGGAGAGACCGGGATGGGATGCCCTTTCGGGTGTGATGACCCGCACCTGGAACTACCAGTCCAATTCGGCGACGATCGCCAACCTGGCTTGTAACCTCGGCGGTACCGATATTCTCGATGTAATGGCCAGCGCAGACCACATCTATACGAAGCCCGATGCCGGGCGCTATCGTTCCCACATCAAGGATGCTTCTTCCTATTTGGGCAAGCGCTTCGAGAAGCACTCTCTGGCAACGACCGACAACCCGACGCAGGGCTTCTTCTTCGACGGTCTGCCCCGCAAACTCGATCCGCGCATGATCGTTTACTTCTGTTTGCCGGGCGACTGGAAGGACCGCATCCATAACACGGCGTTTCCCTACTGGAATCATCCGAAATTCACTCAGGAAGAATCCATGTATGACCCGAAGGTAGAAGGAGAGTTGATCCCGCTTGCCGGTACTAAGATCGATGCTACTTACTGCTGGAACGGTCCGATCGTAGGCTATTGGAACGACACGAAGGCCAACTATAATGGTGTATACAATGGGAAGGGCGGTTTGGCCGTCTACGGATGTCATCCCCTTTTGGCGGACGAGTATCGCAGCAGCGATAACTATCGTGTATTCTTCGGTCCGTGGGAGACCTACTTCCTGTTGGCCGAGGCCGCTGTCCGCGGTTGGACGACCAAGATGTCGGGCGAAGAAGCTTACAACGCCGGTATTAAGGCCAGTCTCGAGTATAACGGCTTGGGCAAACACTATGCAACCTATATCGAGGGAGAGAACTACAACCGCGTAGGTACTTCCGTGAAGTTTACACATACGACCGAGCCGACCAATGTCGAGATGGACTATGTGAACGGTTATACGGGCGAAAAAGGCAAGATTACCTACAAGTATCCCGATGCCTCGAAGATTCTCTATCCGGGCAAGAAGCTCAACGACCAGATTACGAAGATCATCACCCAGAAGTACATCGCCAACATGCCGTGGCTGCCGCTGGAAAGTTGGTCCGACCACCGTCGCCTCGGTCTGCCGTTCTTCGAGATTCCGGCCTCGTCGACTACGATCAATACCATGCCTGAGTTCAATCCTGAAACCTCCTATCAGGGAGCACAGAAGCCCGGTTATTTCTCGCAGCGTATGAAATACCCGTCGAGCCTGGCGAATGCCGATCCGACCGGTTATGCCAAAGCGCTGGAGCTGCTCGGAGGTGAGGATGTTGTCGTTACCCCGCTGTGGTGGGCCATCGGCGGCAACAAATAGTTGACCTGCGATCCCATTTTTCAAAGCCTGCGAATCAGCGGACTCGCAGGCTTTTTATTTAAAAATCTATCCTCAATGGTCAAAAAATGAGAGGATATAGCAAATGATTTGTGAGTCAGTCAGTTCTGATTATTCGACCATTCGGGGGAAA
>JAHHQK010000003.1 GCA_020026435.1 Alistipes sp.
CCTGACCCCGTGCGTGACAGGCACGTATTCTAACCAGCTGAACTAACGCACCGTGGTTTTATGTTCGCTTTCGTTTGTCTCCCGATAACCTTTCGGCTTTCGTTTTGTTTCCCGATTGCGATTGCAAAGGTAGCACAAATTTCGTTAACTCCAAACTTTTTTACAACTTTTTGAAGAAGGAAAATTGCACGCTTCCGTAACTTCTTAATTGCCAGAACTCGGGGTGATCGGAAAAATCCAACTTTTTGGAGTGCTCAAATACGAAAATACCCTCTTTGCGCAGCAGATCTCCTGCGAGAACCTCGCTGACGATTCCGTCGAGTCCTTCCAAATCGTAGGGAGCGTCGGAAAAAATCAGATCGAATTGCTTGGGGCAGCTCTTGATGTAGCGGAAGACATTGGCCTTTACGGGGTAGAAATTCTCCATACCAAGTTCTTTGGCCGTGTGGCGGATGAACTCGTAGTGTACGGGGTTGATCTCCACGGAGGTGACGCTGCGGGCACCGCGCGAGGCGAATTCATAGCTGATGGATCCCGTTCCCGCGAACAGATCCAGCACATCGCACTCCTCGAAGTCGATGAGGTTACCCAATACGTTGAACAGGTTTTCTTTGGCGAAATCCGTCGTAGGACGGGCTCTGAGGTTGCGGGGCGGGTTGATGGAGCGTCCTTTGTATTTACCGCTGACTATTCGCATAAGGTTTTGATAAATCGTTTCCCAAATAATTTGCGCAGGCGTTTCGTGTCGCTGCCTGCCAGCTGCAATTCGTGTTCTCCGGCCGGAAATTCGGCGTTCATCCGATCGAAGATCAGATTCAGATCGGCATCATTCTGTGCCGGGAGCACTTCGGCCATAAGGAGCGATCTGCGGTATACCTTAATATATATAAGGTCTCCTTCGCGGTCGATCCATATCGTGCGTTCGGTCGATGCCGGGCGGTGGAGCAGGGGGGAGGAGAATTTTAAGGGGCGGTCCTGTGTCTTTTCGCGGACCTGATCCAGGGCGGCACGGTTGAGAGCCATCACGGCGCAGACCTCGTTTTCGACGACTGACACGGTGTTTTCCCTCGATGCCGCCTTGTTGCAACCTCCGGGTTCGTGGCTCACGGGGCTGATCACCACCTCTTCGTCCACGAAGGGCGGCATGCCGTTTGCGGCCAGCAGTAGAGCGGGATTTGATCCTTCGAGGAATTTGGTGGGCACGAGGGCCGTCTTGGGCGAATATACGCACACTTCGACCTCCGCGTCACCTTCCAACAACGAGTCAAGTCCCCTCACTGAAAAAGAGTGTCCATCCAACAGAAGCTGAATGGACACCTTATTGTCGCGGATTGCGGGATTAGTCTTCCCAGTTACCTGCCTCATTGTTACCAGTTTCCATTGAACCGAACTTGACACCGGGGTAACGGTTGAAGTTGTTGACCTCGTCGTCGATCAGGTTGATGATCTCCTGACGATACTCAACGGTGTCGAGGAACTGTTTGTAGGGAATGCGGCACTCAACGACAGGGATCACGACCTTCGACTCGGTGGTGATGATACCTGCCTCGAGGATGTACTGAGTCTTGTTGTCGGTACCGGGGACGAAGCGGAGGTTCTTGATGTCGTTGACCGAGAGGTGTTTGGGCGAGAATACCGTGTCGATAACGGCAACGGTGAACTCCTCGACGTTCTTTTTCTTCATTTTTTTCAGCTGAGCCATGGCAACCGAGTCATCCTCGTCGACCAGTTTACGCTCCAGCACGAGGCTGTCGTTCAAGAGGAACTCGGTCAGCGTATCGAACGAAGCGGTGAAACGCTGATACTTCGATTTGAAGGCACGCTGAGCGGTACGGATGTCTTTGATGCGGTCGATAACCTGGGATTTTTTGGTTTTCAACTCAACCTCTTTGAAACGGATGGGAGTCGAAATCTGCTGGTAGATAACGTAGACCAGGCATACGATCAGGGCAGCAAGGACGATTTGAGAGATTTTTTTTACCATTTTAATATTTGTTATTAAGTTTGTACAAAATTTATGCAGATATGCTGAATACACATATTGCGACCCAAATTTACGCTAAAATTTGTTTTGAAACAACATCGGGGCAAAAAAAAATCATAGAAATGTTGTCTGACTATCTTTCTGATGATGATTTTTCGAGAATTTTTGTGCTGAACGGCTATGCGGGCACCGGAAAGACGACGCTGATTGCGGGTCTGGTCGGGGCATTGACCGAGTCGGGTGTGCGCACCGTGCTGTTAGCTCCGACGGGCCGTGCGGCGAAAGTGCTGTCGCACTACACTGGACAGAAGGCCCTGACGATCCACAAGCGCATCTACCGCGAGCGGACCAATGCCGACTATGAGTCGAAATTCTCGCTGGCGCCCAACCCCGAACGGGGGGCGGTGTTTATCGTCGACGAGGCTTCGATGATCCCCGACGGTGCATCCGACGGTTTCCGCTTTGGGAGCGGGTCGCTGCTGGAGGATCTGGTGTGCTATGTGCGCAGCGGCCGCGACTGCCGGCTGATCCTGGTGGGTGACAGTGCGCAGCTGCCGCCCGTGGGGTGTGATTTCAGTCCTGCGCTCGATGTGCCGACGCTGTCGCGCTTCGGGAATGTGATCTACGGCACGATGGACGAGGTGGTGCGCCAGGAGGCCGAGTCGGGCATCCTGTTCAATGCCACGCTGGTGCGGTGTATGCTCGAAAACAACATCATCGAGGTGCCGCATTTCAAGATGGACTTTCCCGACATCGTGGCCCTGGAGGGGGGCGATCTGCTCGAGACCTTGCAGGACTGCTACTACCGCTACGGCCGTGATGAAACGATCGTCATCACGCGCTCCAACAAGCGGGCCAACCGTTATAATGAAGGTATCCGCCACAACATCCTCGGGGCGGAGGAGGCGATCGAGAGCGGCGATATGCTGATGGTGGTCAAGAACAACTACCACTTCACGGATCAGATCGAGGATTGCCCCATGAGCTTCATGGCCAACGGCGACATCGCTCGCCTGAAACGCCTGCGCCGCTTCGAGGATTTCTACGGCTTCCACTTTGCCAACGCCGTGCTGGAATTTCCCGACTACGAGGGCATGGAACTCGATTGCAAGATTCTGCTCGACACCATCACGTCGGAATCCCCGTCGCTGACCCGCGAGGAGAGTACGCGCCTTTTCTACGAGGTCGAGAAGGATTACCTCGACGTCAAGAGCAAGATCAAACGCTTCAAGGAGATCCGCGAGAATCCCCACTACAATGCCGTGCAGGTCAAGTTCTCCTATGCCGTCACCTGCCATAAGTCCCAGGGTGGACAGTGGCGGGCGGTCTTTGTCGACCGGTGTCTGTTCGGCGACGAGGAGATGTCGCGCGATATGTTGCGGTGGCTCTATACGGCCATGGCGCGAGCCTCCGAACGACTTTATTTGGTTAATTTCGATGAACGATTCTATGAATGACAATTTTTGGGGCACCTCAGACGGGTCTTCCCCCGTACAGCCCGCAAGCGAACGCCACCCGTTGCCGCCTTTCCTGCCCTCGGGGGCGCGGGTTCTGATGCTGGGCAGTTTTCCGCCGCAGAAGAAACGCTGGTCGATGGAGTTCTTTTACCCCAACCTCCAGAACGATATGTGGCGCATTGTAGGCTACCTGGACACGGGCGACAAGTCCCATTTCCTGACTCCCGACGGGCGGAAGTTCGACCGCGAACGCATCGAGACGTTCTGCCGTGAGCGAGGCATTGCCCTTTACGATACGGCCGAGGAGGTCATCCGCCTGAAGGACAATGCTTCGGACCGGTTTTTGCAGGTCGTGCGCGAGATCGATCTGAAGGCCCTCCTGGAGCGTATTCCCCGGTGTGAGGCGATCGTGGTGACGGGGCAGAAGGCAGCCGACACCCTGTGCCGCATCACGGGGTGCGACGACCCGAAGGTGGGGTGCTGGTGTTGGATGCACTACGCCGGCCGCGATTTGCGCTTCTGGCGTATGCCCTCCTCCTCGCGGGCCTATCCGCGTCCCGTGGAGTGGAAGGCGGAGTTCTACCGCCCGATGTTTGAAGAGTGTGGGGTGATTGCAAAAAAGTGAAGCCGGGATGTTGTTCCCCTGCGGAAAATAGAGTATCTTTGTAAGAATATTTATAGGTAACCGGGTGTCGGGATGACCGACTCCGTTTTAAGACAGGACAGTTGTGGCTGAGGATCAGGAAAAAAAGAGTAAAGAGACGAAAAAGGACAATAAGCGGTATGTCGAAACCCCGCTTATGAAGCAATATTATTCGATCAAGGCGGTGCACCCCGATGCCGTCTTGTTGTTCCGTGTGGGCGACTTCTACGAGACCTTCGGCGAGGATGCCATCAAGGCGAGCGGCATTTTGGGCATTACGCTCACACGTCGGGCCAATGGTGCGGCGTCCTATGTCGAGTTGGCAGGATTTCCCTATCACGCCATCGATACCTACCTCCCGAAATTGGTGCGGGCGGGTGAGCGTGTGGCCATCTGCGAGCAGCTGGAAGATCCCAAACTGGTCAAAGGACTGGTCAAGCGCGGGGTCATCGAGCTGGTGACGCCCGGTGTGGCGATGAACGACAACATCCTCTCTAACAAGGAGAACACCTACCTGGGGTCGGTCTGCTTCGGCAGCAAGACGACGGGTGTGGCCTTCCTCGACATCTCGACCGGAGAGTTCTACGTGTCGGAAGGTGATGACGTCTATGTCGACAAGCTCATCTCGAATCTCGCCCCCAAGGAGATCATCTACCAGCGCGGCTACGAAGACCGTTTCTCGCAGTCGTTCGGCACGCGCCACTATACCTACCGCCTCGACGATTGGGTCTTTTCGGAGGACATCAACCGCGAGAAGCTCTGCAAGCAGCTGGGCACCAAATCGCTGAAGGGCTTTGGCGTGGACCGTTTTTCGAGCGGCATTTCGGCGGCGGGTGCGATCCTCTATTACCTGGACTTCACCGAACATCGCGACACGGCCCATATCCGCTCCCTGAAGCGCATCGACCGCGACGACTCGGTGTGGATCGACAAATTCACGATTCGCAATCTGGAGCTTTTCTCGACCAACGAATCCAACGTGAAGGGTTGCTTTGCGGGCGTGATCGACCGCACGCAGACCCCGATGGGTGGCCGTATGCTGCGCCGCTGGATCTCCATGCCGCTGAAAGATCCCCAAAAGATCAACGCCCGCCTCGATGTGGTGGACCGCTTTGTCCATAAATCCGACCTGGCCGCCGCGGCCCGCGAGGAGGTGGCGATGGTGGGGGATATGGAGCGTATTGCCTCGCGTATTGCCACATCGAGGGTTACGCCCCGCGAGCTGGTGCAGCTCAAGGACTCGCTCACGGCGGTCGAGGCTCTGAAAACGCGCCTTGCGGCCTCCGACGAGAGCCACCTCAAGCAGCTGGCCGCCGAGCTTGATCCGCTGGCGGCTGTCCGCGACCGCATAGCCACGGATATCTACCCCGATCCGCAGAACAACCAGATCCAGAAGGGCGGCGTGATTGCCGACGGGGTCAATGCCCAGCTGGACGACCTGCGCCGCATCGCGCTCCACGGCAAGGACTATCTGGCCCGTATCCAGCAGCGCGAGAGCGAGGCTACGGGTATCCCCTCGCTGAAGATCGGCTATAACAACGTCTTCGGCTACTATATCGAGGTGCGCAATACCCATAAGGACAAGGTCCCCGAGAGCTGGATCCGCAAACAGACGCTGACCAGTGCCGAACGCTATATCACCGAAGAGTTGAAGGAGTACGAGCAGAAGATCCTCGGGGCCGAGGAGCAGATGCTCCAGCTCGAAATGCAGATCTATACCGAACTCATCGAATTTATCTCCGGTTCGCTTCAGATCCTTCTGGGCGATGCCGCGGCCGTGGCCCGTATCGACTGCCTGCTGTCGTTTGCCGAGCTGGCTGTGGAGCGGCACTATGTCCGTCCGGAGCTGGACGAGGGCAAGGTCATCGACATCAAACAGGGCCGCCACCCTGTGATCGAGACGCTGATGCCCGTGGGCGAGGAGTATATCCCCAACGACGTGATGCTGGACGACGAGAACCAGCAGATCATGATCATCACGGGACCCAATATGTCGGGTAAGTCGGCCCTTCTGCGTCAGACGGCCCTCATCATCCTTATGGCCCAGATGGGGTCGTTCGTACCGGCGGCTTCGGCCCATATTGGCGTGGTGGACAAGATCTTTACGCGTGTGGGAGCTTCGGACAACATCTCCCAGGGCGAGTCGACCTTCATGGTCGAGATGCTGGAGTCGGCCTCGATTCTCAACAACATCTCGGACCGCAGTATCGTCCTCCTGGACGAGATCGGCCGCGGCACGAGTACCTACGACGGTATTTCGATCGCATGGGCTATGGTCGAGTACCTCCACAATCACCCCACGGCCCATGCCAAGACGCTCTTTGCGACCCACTACCACGAGTTGAACGAGATGGAGGGGATGTGCCCCCGGGTGAAGAACTTCCACGTCTCGATCAAGGAGGTGGGCAATCAGATCGTCTTCCTGCGCAAGCTCGAACCGGGCGGCACGGAACATTCGTTCGGTATTCATGTGGCCCGTATGGCGGGTATGCCCCTGCCGGTGGTGTCGCGTGCCGACGAGATCCTGCGCAACCTCGAACAGGTCTACGGCAACAACGAGATCGTTCCCACGAAGAGCCTCAAGGAGCGTGGCAAGGGACATAAACTCTCGGCCAGGGGTGTGCGTGATGCCGCCGAGCAGGCCGTGCCGCAGAATATGCAGCTGTCGATGTTCCAGTTGGACGATCCCGTCCTGGTGCAGATCCGCGATCAGATCAAGGGCCTGGACATCAACTCCCTGACCCCGATCGAGGCACTCAACAAGCTCAATGAGATCAAGAAGATCACGGGTTTGTAGCCCCTTAGGGCGGTGTGGACTTTGGGGTCTATGCTTGGGTAATATACTTTTGATGCCCCGCAAATGGATGGATTGAAGATCCGTTTGCGGGGCATCTTTTTGTGGGTTGTAAGAGGAAGCCTAATTCCCGAACATGAAAAATCCCCTCGCGGAGATTGCTCCGTGCGGGGATTGTATCCTGTGATTCGATGGTCAAGGAATCAATATAAGTATCGTTCGATCAGGGGGAGAAGCAGGGCAGTGGTCAAACCCATCAAGGCCATGGCCAATCCCGAGAGTGCACCTTCCACAGCTCCGATCTCAATGGCTCGGGCCGTACCCACACCGTGAGAAGCCGATCCGAGGGCGAATCCAAGAGCCATGGGGTCTTTTACGCGGGCGATTTTCAGAATCCACTCGCCGAACAACGACCCGAAGATCCCGACACAGAATACCACCACCGAGGTGATCGAGATGATTCCGCCCAGAGGTTCGATTACGGCCACGGCAATCGGCACGGTGACCGACTTTGGGGCCAGCGACGTTACGATCTCGCGCTCCGCTCCGAAGGCCGACGCGATGTAGACCACGCTGAGGATACCCGTGATGCACCCTACGAGGGTCGATATGGCCACAGGCATCAGATTGCCCTTGATCTGCTCCATCTGTTCGTACATGAGGTATCCCAATGCTACGACCGACAGTCCGAGGGCAAAATCCAAAATCGAGGTGGCCTGCTTGTACTCGGTGTACTCTATGCCGCAGAGGTTCAGAATGCCGATCATGGCCACGAAGGTCAGCAATACGGGATGCAGGAGGATGAAGTGTGTGCGGCGGAACAAGGCCCCGCCCAGCGAGTAGAGGGCGACGGTGGCGGTGAGCATGAACAGGTCGCTGTGGATGATGTTTTCGATCATGCTTCGACCTCCTTTCTGTCTTTATGGTTGTTGAACCACTGGAACGATCTTCCGACCACCACCAGCACGATCACCGTGCTGACAACGGCGGCCACCACAATCGCCCACAGATTGGCGGCAATAGCTTCGTAGGAGACCATGAGTCCCACACCGAAGGGAACAAAAAACAGGGCCATTGTGCCCAACAGGAAGCGTGCGGCAGGACGTACGCTTTCGGCCTTTACCCATTTCATGCGCAGGGCCGTGAACAGGAGCACCATCCCGATGATATTGCCCGAGATGTATCCGTTCATGCAGTAACTCAATACGTTACCTGCAAACCAAAAGAGTAGTATATAACACAATCCGATCATAACGGCCGCAAAGGTAGAAAAGAAAAAGGCAGGTTGTTCAATTTATCCTAAAAATTTTTAATAACAGCCCGCCATCCGCCCGCTGTCTGCTCGCAGTCTTCCCAAAACCGGCAGCCGGGTGTTTCCCGCAGGATCCGCTCTTACATTCGTTCCGATCTAAGGTTCTGCGGGGTGCCTGTCCTTTGGATTATATGAAAAAAATCTTGGAAAAGATGCTTTTTCCCGTATCTTTGATCAATTAAGAACTGTTTTTCGGATTCCACCGAAGATTATGTCTGGCCACTCGTCGGCCCTTGAGGAAAGTCGGGGAGCGGTAAAATATTCGGGATCGACACTTGAATATCTGATTAAAAAAGAACATACGCCTATGAAACGATTACTTTTGATCCTTTGCCTGCTCGGCTCGACCTTCGCTTCAGCCCAAACGATTCAGACTTCCCCAATGGCCCCAACGGCCGACTGGCGTATCGGCTCGCTGTTGGGCGGGAACGACTGGTTTGCACTCAACCGCGAGATGCAACGGCTCTCTCCCGAGGAGGTGAATCCCTTGTTGTGGCAGATGGCCGAGGTGATGCTTGCCCACAATTTCAACCGCCCCGAGAAAGCCTGTGAGTCGATCCGCGTGTTGCTCGAAAAGCATCAGGGGAAACTGGGACCGGAGAATACTGTCAGTATGAGTGTCCTCTGGTGTATGAATCTGGCCCGCATGAACCGCTATGACGAGGCCGCAAAACTGCTCGGATCGTTGCTGGCGCAGCTCTCCGTTCAAGGTGCTGCGGAGGAGTCCCTGCTCCTTTGTGTGGTCTGCAAAAGATGTATGCCCTGTTCCACGGCGAAGGAAACATCTGCCGCCCGTTGCATCCCGAGGGTACATACCGCCTGCCCTTTATGTCGGACAGTCCGATTTCGGCATCCAACGGACGGAAATACCGAGCCATCATGCTCGACGGCCGGATCAACGGCTCGGAGAGCCCGCTGCTTTTCGATACGGGAGCGGGTATGAATGTCATCAGCCCCGACAAGGCCCGTGAATACGGACTGCGTTTTACGGATGTGTCGCTCGGAGCGGAGGGTGTCGGTCAGCAGAACTGTACGATTGCGATTGCCGACACCCTGCGGATCGGGGATATGCTTTGGCAGAATGTCCCCTTCGGCGTGCTCGACATCCGAACGGGGCGTGCCGAGGCCGATGAACAGCTTCGGGATCTGAGTCCCGTGGTGGGCCTTCCCATCATGATGACCATGCGTGAGATCCGGTTCAACTTCCTCAAAAGCGAATTGGAGATCCCGGCACGCCCGACTTCCAACCCCTTGCCGTCGAGCAATCTGATCCTGGACAATTCGGCCCTCCGTCTCGAATCCTTCATCGGGGGATATGGTCCGGTCTGCCTGCATTTCGATACGGGAGCCACCTTCTCGGCTCTTTTCCAACCATGGTTCGCCCGGCATCGTTCCGATGTCGAACGTCTCGGACAACCCGACTCGCTGCGCGTAGCGGGTGTCGGCGGTACGAGTTGCCTGCAGACCTACCGCATGCCCTGTCTCCGATTCAGCCTGGGGAGTGGCGAGGCCTCGATCGACTCCAGGCAGGTGAGTACGGGAATGGCTCTCCATACAGGTAATCCCCTGGAGCGTAAGTTTGTCGAATCCGAGGGAATTGACGGCATTGCAGGCCTGGATTTCCTGGAGCATTTCTCCCGCGTGATCCTCAATCTGGAGCAGATGTATATCGAGGGTATCGACCCGCGCCCCTAACTTTACGGCTTTACTGAGGCCGTAAAGCAGAGCCGCCTCCAGACTCTGCCAGGGGTGGGGTAGAAGACTTCCCCGCTCTCTGCCCGGTCCGGTTCCCTTGTCCGTAGTCCGGATTCCCTGTTGCGCTTCAGCTGAAGAGTGGGTGAAACCGTTAGCTTTCCCCTCATTTCCCCACCCGTGCAACAGAAAAATGAAAGAGTGTCATAATGACAAAATATATAAAGAATCCCCCGGTCACAGTTGTCTGTGATCGGGGGGATTTTCTTAAAAAAGAGGATTTTGCCACATCCTCATATCCTTGTTCCGAGCAAGGGTAGTGGAGGAATTATTTCTCCTCCTTGTCGTTTTTGATAAACGAGCGGATGTTCTCGATCAGCATCCTCACGGCTACCGAGTTGAAACCTCCCTCGGGGATGATTACGTCGGCGTATTTCTTCGACGGCTCGACAAATTCCTCGTGCATGGGCTTCACGGTAGTGGTGTACTGCTCGATGACCGACTGCATGGTGCGGCCACGATCGCAGACATCGCGCAGGATGCGGCGGGCCAGACGGATGTCGGCATCCGTATCGACGAATACCTTGATGTCCATCATGTCGCGCAGCTCCTTGTTTTCGAAGATCAGGATTCCGTCGACGATGATCACCTTCGAGGGCTTCACGCTGACGGTCTCCTTCGTACGGTTATGCTCCACAAACGAGTAGACTGGATGTTGTATGGGTACATTCTCCTTGAGGGCCTTGATGTGGTCGACCAGCATCTGAGTGTCGAATGCCTGGGGATGGTCGTAGTTGAGTTTCGTGCGCTCCTCGTAGCTTAATTCGGGGTGAGCCCTGTAGTAATAGTCGTGGCAGAGTGTCACGACGTCCTCGCCCTTGAAAGCCTCTTGCAGACGCTTCACGAGGGTCGATTTTCCCGAGCCGGTTCCTCCGGCAACTCCGATTACGGTAACTTTCATTGCTATCTTGAGTTTATTGTCGTTTGTAGATCTCGGCTTTTACCATAAGAGGTTCATCCCCACAAGGACAAACCTCTTAATGATCATTTCCTATGCATCAATGTTGGCGAAGTGGGCATTCTGCTCGATGAACTCGCGGCGTGGCGGCACCTCGTCGCCCATGAGCATCGAGAAGATGCGGTCGGCTTCGGCGGCGTTGTCGATGGTCACCTGACGCAGGATACGCGTGTCGGGGTTCATGGTCGTCTCCCACAACTGGTGGGCGCTCATCTCACCGAGACCTTTGTATCGCTGGACGTGTGCACCCTTGCCGAACTCCTCGGCGATGGCCCTGCGCTGCTCTTCGGTCCAGCAGTAACGCTCCATCTTGCCTTTCTTGACCAGATACAACGGCGGGGTGGCGATATATACGTGACCGTTTTCGATCAGCTGCTTCATCTTGCGGAAGAAGAACGTCAGCATCAGCGTGGCAATGTGGCTTCCGTCCACATCGGCATCGGTCATGATGATGATCTTGTCGTAGCGCAGTTTTTCGAGGTTCAAGGCCTTGCTGTCCTCCTCCGTGCCGATTGAGACACCCAGGGCGGTGAACATGTTCTTGATCTCCTCGTTCTCCCACATACGGTGCTCCTGGGCCTTCTCGATGTTGAGGATCTTACCTCTCAGAGGCATGATTGCCTGGAAGTTGCGGTCACGACCCGTCTTGGCCGTACCACCTGCCGAATCACCCTCGACGAAGAAGATCTCGGCGATCGAGCGGTCGCGGCTCGTACAGTCGGCCAGCTTGCCGGGAAGACCCGCACCCGAAAGCACGGTCTTGCGCTGCACCAACTCGCGGGCGTGGCGTGCGGCGTGGCGTGCCGTGGCGGCCAGGATGACCTTCTGCACGATGGCGCGGGCATCCTTGGGGTTCTCTTCCAGGTAGTGACCCAGGGCCATTGAAAGGGCCTGGTCCACAGCTGCCGACACCTCGTCGTTACCCAGCTTGGTCTTGGTCTGACCCTCGAACTGAGGCTCGGCGACCTTCACCGAAACCACGGCGGTCAAACCCTCGCGGAAGTCGTCACCGTTGATGTCGAACTTCAGTTTGGCGAGCATACCCGAGTCCTCGGCGTATTTCTTGAGGGTACGGGTCAGCGCACGACGGAAACCGGTCATGTGCGTACCGCCCTCGATGGTGTTGATGTTATTTACATAGGAGTGTACGTTCTCCGCGAAGGAGTCGTTGTAGCGCATGGCCACCTCCACGGGTACACCGTTCTTTTCGGTGTCCAGATAGATCGTATTCTCGATGATCGGCGTTCCGCGCGTGGCGTCGAGATACTTGACGAACTCCTTCAGACCCTCCTCCGAGTGAAAATGCTCCTGATGGGTCTTTCCCTCCTCGTCGGGACGCTTGTCCTCGAGGGTGAGGTGGATGCCCTTGTTCAGGAAGGCCAACTCGCGCAGACGGCTGGCCAGCGTCGAGTATTTATAGGTGGTTGTTAGGTTGAAGATCTCGGCATCGGGCTTGAAGGTGATGATCGTACCGCGATCCTCGCACGAGCCCACGATCTCGACCTTCGAGGTGGGTTTACCCTTGGAGTAGGTCTGGCGGAAGATCTTTCCGTCGCGGTGGATCTCGGCGATCAGCAGGGTCGAGAGTGCGTTCACACACGACACACCCACACCGTGCAGACCTCCCGACACCTTGTAGCTGCCCTTGTCGAACTTGCCTCCGGCGTGGAGCACGGTCAGCACCACTTCGAGTGCCGATTTGCCCTCTTTTTCGTGGAAGTCGGTAGGGATTCCTCGTCCGTTATCTTTGACTGTGATGGAGTTGTCCTCGTTGATGGTGACTCTGATATCGTTGCAGTATCCGGCCAGTGCCTCGTCGATCGAGTTGTCGACCACCTCGTAAACCAGGTGGTGAAGGCCTTTTTCACCGATGTCACCGATATACATTGCGGGTCGTTTGCGCACGGCTTCCAACCCCTCAAGAACCTGGATATTCGATGCGGAATATTCTTCTTCTTGTTTCTTAACGTTTTCTAATTCGGTACTCATTGCGTCTCTTTAAAATATCGTACAAATATACGGATTTTTTCCGGGATACACAATATCCCGAATGGTTTTACACTTGATTTTTACACCTTTTGCGGGGCTTTTGTCGGGGCGTCAGGCCAATTCGGCCTTGAGGTCCACGTCGCGGATCTTGCCGTGGGCGAAGAGTATGGCCCGGGCGGGGTAGTTTTCGATCAGGGCGGTGTTGTGGGTCGACATCACCACGGCGCAACCCCGGCCCGAAATCTGGCGGAAGAGCTTCATGATTCCGTCGGCTGTCACCGGATCGAGGTTTCCCGTCGGCTCGTCGGCCAGCAGCACCTCGGGGTCGTTGAGCAGGGCGCGGGCGATGACCAGTCGCTGCTGCTCTCCGCCCGAAAGTTCGAAGGGCATCTTGTAGCTCTTGTGGCTCAGACCGACGACCTCCAGCACATGGTCGATCCGCTCGCGGATCTCCGATTCGCGCTTCCAGCCCGTGGCCTTCAGCACATAGTAGAGGTTCATGAAGACGTTGCGGTCGGTGAGCAGCTGGTAGTCCTGGAACACGATGCCGATGCGTCGGCGCAGGTAGGGGATGTCGCGTCGGCGCAGCCGTCTGAGGTCGAATCCCGCGATGTAGCCTTCTCCGGCGATGAGTTGCTCTTCGGCATAGAGGGTCTTCAGGAGCGAACTTTTGCCCGTCCCCACGCGGCCGATCAGGTAGACGAATTCGCCGGGTTCGACTCCTAAGTTGATGTCCGACAGCACCAATTCACCGTGCTGTAACAGATGCTTGGCCGAACGACTGCCAAAGGGGTCGTCGGCGTGATAGATCGACACGTTTTTGAGTCTTACGACATATTTTCGTTCCATGATTTCAGCTCCTTGCATTAAACGATCAAAGGTAGTGAAAAATATCGGGATTCAGAAATCGAGGGGCTGCATCCGACGATTTTTTTCGATTTTTCCTTGCGGGGATGCCTTCCGCGGGAAAAAATCGGGGAAAGGGGGCTTGAATTCCGGAAAAATTATTATCTTTGCGGTGTACAACCGACTGTATCGAGTGTTGTAAAATCCGGGGGTGCCTGGTTTTGACAGCGGGTAGAGTTTGATTGTAAGCACGTCGAGCGCTGTGTGCCGGCTCGTAAATCCCGATGCTCAAAATTCAAATGGCAATAATAGCTACGCACTCGCTGCCTAATTTTCAAGGAAGATTAGCTTAATCGACCGGCCCAAGGAGGTCGGACGACGAGTATCCCGATAGGCTGTTCCGCTCTTTAACGGCTTATCAACGGGGTATCAAACATTTAGAGATAGTGTGCGGAATCGCCCCGATCCGTATGCGAACTTCAGGGGCTGGGCTTCGTGTTAGGTTGCCGGCTACCGGGCACGGAGAGAAGGATCAAACGACGGCTAAACGTGTAGAAAGCTTTCGGGTTCCCTGTTTGGACGCGGGTTCGACTCCCGCCACCTCCACCATGAAGACGTTGCGAACAACAATTCGCAACGTCTTTTTTTTGTGTAAGCCCTGTCGGTAATCACCTCTGATGTTGAAGATTTCAAGCAGACGGAATCGCTCTGGCTTTATCTGCTTCCCCGCTCCGTTTTGTTGTGTTCTGTAAATCGCAAGGCAGCCTTGTGTTGTGGCTTTTCTGTGTGAATAATTTTGCTGGCATTTAGCTGTTTGCATGGGCCTTGCCGGCACTTTGGGGCTAATATGTTTTTCTTGAGAAAGCGGATGCGGAAATTCTCGGACGGATGATGTGATAACGGCCTTGCGGAAACAGCAGTTGTCGCAACGGGAAGGTTTGGAAAATGTCTCGTCATACCTCATATTCGCAATTCCGTCCTTCTTCATTTGGAGGAGAGGCGTGTCTGCGAATAAATTAAAGGGAGGACGAATTACCTGCCTGCTCTTTTTGTACAGCTGCTTGGGGTGGCTGGATCCCGAAAACTGCAATCCCGCCCCTTTCTTTTTGTTGCCGTAAGCAGTTGGCCTTTGGGCTTTTTCTGCGTGGCGGAAGAAGGGCCTGCCTTTCGGAAATGACGGACGTCCCGGCTACTTGGCTGATCTTCATGGGGTTTGTATTTCTTGATGCTGAAGTTGTCCCTTTTGCAGCATCCTGTGTCGGATCGGACGCGGTGTTAGGCCGGATGAACCGCCCCGGTGGGGGATATCCCCGATTCTGAAAAACGGAAAATCCGACCGAAGCCCCTCTCTTTTGAAGTTCCGGTCGGATTTTGTTCCGAAAAAATTCGTATTCTTTCATTGCCCGCCTGCATTTCTGCCTCTCGAGCAACAGCCCTGTTCCGAAGCGAATTTCGGTGCAGACGCGACCCCGCTTTGCGGACGGGAGGCCTCGCGTGGAGCGAGACTGCCCTGCGGATGCGCCTCCAGCCTCGGAATGGTCTGCTCCGGGGGCCTATAATACCCTGGGGCGGATCTCCCTGCCGTCCTTGTCGACGGGGTAGAGGGCCTGCTCGCTATCCAGACGGAGGATCATCTCGCGGATCATTTCCTGTCGCTTTTCGGGATGCTGCGCCGAAAGGTCGTGCCGCTCCTCGGGATCATCCGTGAGGTTGTAGAGCAGAGCCGACGGATGGGCTGCATCCTCGGGATTGTAGTAGTAGATCACCTTCCAGTCGCCCGAACGGTAGGCGGTGAAGTAGCTGCCGTTGTGTTCGTGGGGAAAGTGCATGAGGAACGATTCGGGGTGACGTCTGTCGTTGTGTCCCGCCAGCAGACGGCTCAGATCGTGGCCGTCGACCGTGTATCCTTCGGGAGCGTGACACCCCGCCAGCTTCAAGACCGTGGGGTAGATATCCATGATCGTGCCGATGCGGGTCTGCATGACGCCCTGGGGGATCGGCATTCGTTTCTGGAACTTGTTCCCGGGCTGGGGCTTGGCCCACGCGGCGATGAACGGAACGCGCATGCCGCCCTCGAACTCCGTGCCTTTCTTGCCGCGCAGGGGAGCCGATGATCCGTAACCGCGTATGTCGCCTATGGGGGCATCGCCGCCGTTGTCACCCAGGAAGATGATCAGCGTGTTCTCGGCCACACCCAGACGCTCCAGCTCGTCTATCAGCTCGCCCAACGATTTGTCCATGTCCTCGATCAGGGTGGCGAAGGCCGCGGCCTGCTCGCTCCTTGAGGGGGCGTTGTAGTGGTCGATGAACCGCTTGTCGGCCTGGAAGGGTCTATGCACGGCGTAGTGGGCCATGTTCAGATAGAAGGGGCGACCCTCCTTGACGGCCCGGGAGATTTCGCGCCTGGCCTCGACGGTGAGGGCATCTGTCAGGAAGGTGTCCGTGCCGTGGTAACGCTTCAGATCGGGCACGGCGCGTTTCTTGTTGCCCTTGATGTGTCCGTAGCCCCATTCGCCGTAGTAGCTTCCCGGTTGGCCGATGGACGATCCGCCGATGTTGACGTCGAATCCCAGTCGGCGGGGATCCTCGCCCTCGCTGCCGAGGCGTCCGAAGTGGGCCTTGCCGACGTGGATGGTCTTGTAGCCGGCCGCCTGCAACATCTTGGGCATCGTGGGGGTGTCCTCGCTTATGCCGTCCCAGTTCCAGTCGTAGGGGCCGTAGGAGGTTCGGTTGTTGCGCTCGGACTCGATCCAGTTGGTGGTGCGGTGGCGCGTGGCGTTCTGACCCGTCATGAGCGATGCCCGCGAGGGCGAGCTGACGCTTTGGGCGTAGAAATTCGAGAAACAGATGCCTCGGTCGGCCAGACGTTGCATATTGGGTGTGCGGTACCAGTGGTTGAGCGGATGGCGTACGGGCTGGCCGTCGGCATTGCAGAGAAAGGGCACCGATGTATCCATCAGTCCCATGTCATCGACCAGAAAGAGGACGATGTTGGGTGATTTTTCCGAAGATGCGGCAGCGGCGGTTGTCGCGGCGGTCGCCAAGAGGAGGTTTCCTAAGATCATAATGGTGTGTAAAGGTAATTCGGGGCGTGGCCGCGGATGTTCCGTCTCCCGCCTTTCCAGGGCGGAGGAGGAGCGGAGGCCGTGGCGAGGGGTACGCCCGTTGAGTGTTTTGTAAAGGTAGGAATATTTGGGCGGAAAATAAAAAAAAGCAGAGAAGTTTTTACAAACTTTTCTGCTTTCTGTCGGGGAGACTGGATTCGAACCAGCGACCTCCAACTCCCGAAGCTGGCGCGCTAACCGGACTGCGCTACACCCCGAACTGAGTACCCTTTCTTTTTAAGAGCACACAAAGATAAGTCTAAATTCAGAAACTGCAAAATAATTTTAAGAAAAAATGAAATAATTTTATTTTGCCCTGTCCCCAGATCCGCCCTTTCGGAGTATTAACCCCTGTTCGATGAGCCGATAACGCGTGCCGAGTGTCGGATGCCGCTTTTTCGGGAATTTTTTTGCGTTTCCTGCGTCCGTCCTCCCCGTTTTCGGAATTGCCGCATGGGCTCTGTCCGAAAACTTTTCCCGATATGTGGGGCTTTTATTCGGAAATCCCGGAAAAAAATCCTATCTTTGTTCAGATAAGCCAATCGAAAAATACCGAAATTATGAATCTGACAAAAAACCTTTCGGGTCTGTTGCCCTCCGATTTCCGCCGGGAGATCGACGGCCGTCAAACCGACCTCTATATATTAAGGAACAGCCGCGGCATTGAAGTCTCCATAACGTCCTATGGCGCGAAGATCGTCTCGATCATGGTCCCCGACCGTGACCGACACCCTGTCGATGTAGTGCTGGGCCACCCCTCGATCGGGGAATACCTTTCTTCCGAAGAGCCTTACTTCGGCGCCGTCTGTGGACGCTATGCCAACCGCATTGCCCGCGGCCGCTTCGAGTTGGAGGGCGAGGTCTACGACCGTCTGCCGATCAACAACGGCCCCAACAGCCTCCACGGAGGATTGAAGGGCTTCAATGCAGTGGTGTGGGCCGTGGAGCAGACCGACGATCGGACCCTTTGTCTGAGCTATACCTCGGCCGACGGAGAGGAAGGCTACCCCGGAGAACTGCAAACCCGGGTGACCTATACCCTCGATGAGGACAACGCCCTGAGGATCGACTATCGCGCCACCACATCGCGCCCCACGGTTCTCAATCTGACGAACCACTCCTATTTCAACCTCTCGGGCGAGGGCGATCCCTCGATCCTCGACCATCGTCTGTGGATCGATGCCGACAGCTACCTCCCGACCGACTCCACGGCCATTCCCTACGGCCCGTCGGAGGCCGTTGCAGGTACTCCGATGGATTTTAGCGAGGAGCATATGGTGGGGGAGCGTATCGGCGAGGACTTCGAGCAGCTGCACTTCGGCCGCGGTTACGACCACACCTATATATTAAACAAACCCCTCGGACAGATGGCTCTTGCGGCCCGTGTGTGGTCGCCGAAGACGGGCATCGTGCTGGAGGTCGAGACCGATCAGCCCGGAGTGCAGCTCTATACGGGCAACTGGATGACGGGTAATTTCACGGCTAAACACGGCCACCGCTACCCGATGCGTGCGGCTCTGTGCCTCGAAACGCAACACTTCCCCGACAGCCCCAACCATCCCGACTATCCCTCGACCGAGCTGCGCCCTGGCGAGGAGTTCCATTCCCGGACCGTCTTCCGCTTCGGGGTGAAATAACACGAATGTCAAACCTGAAAACCTATAATCCATGCAACAGAAAATCAGTCGTAAATTTGAAGAATTATATCATACCCATGGCACGTTCTACACATCGCCCGGACGTATCAACCTTATCGGCGAGCATACTGACTATAACGGCGGCTTTGTCTTTCCCGGAGCGGTCGACAAGGGCATCGTGGCCGAGATCCGTCCCAACGGCACGGATCGTGTGCGGGCCTGTGCCCTCGACCTGGACTCCGCATCGGAGTTCGGACTGGAGGAGCAGGATCTGCCGGCTGAGAGCTGGGCACGCTATATCTTCGGCGTGTGCCGCGAGATCATCAAGCGCGGCGGCCGGATCGGCGGCTTCGATACGGTCTTTGCGGGCAATGTCCCCCTGGGTGCGGGCATGTCGTCGTCGGCAGCCCTGGAGAGCACCTTCGCTTATGCGTTGAACGATCTGAATGGCCTCAATATCGACCCATTCGAGCTGGCACGGATCGGCCAGGCCACCGAGCATAACTACTGCGGTGTGAATTGCGGTATCATGGATCAGTTCGCGTCGGTATTCGGCAAGGCGGGCCACCTCATGCGCCTGGATTGCCGCTCGATGGAGTTCCGCTACTTTCCGTTCACCCCCACGGGCTATAAACTGGTCCTGCTGGATTCGCGGGTGAAGCACGAGCTGGTCGGTTCGCCCTATAACGATCGCCGCAAGTCGTGCGAACGTGTGGCCGGAGTGCTGGGCCGCGAATTCTTGAGGGGCGCCACGATGGAGGAGCTGGATGCGGTGAAGGATCGCATCTCGGAGGAGGACTACCGCCGTGCGCGTTATGTCATCGGTGAGGAAAGACGTGTGCTGGAAGTGTGCGATGCTCTGGAGAGAGGCGACTATGAGACCGTCGGCCGCTGTATGTATGAAACGCACTGGGGTATGTCGAAGGACTATGAGGTGTCGTGCGAGGAGCTGGACTTCCTGGCCGAGCAGGCCCGGGAGTGCGGTGTGACGGGCGCACGCATCATGGGGGGCGGCTTTGGCGGCTGTACGATCAACCTGGTCCGTGAGGATCTGTGCGACGAATTTGTGGAGAAGGCTTCTCGTGCCTTCGAGGCCCGCTACGGCCACGCCCCGAAACGCTACGAGGTGGTCATCAGCGACGGCGCACGCAAACTCTGTTAGACGATGTACTCCTACTCTCATCCCGATCTGAGGATCATCCCCGAGACCCACGGACGCCTGACGCCCGAGCGGATCGAGATGCTGCGTCCCGGCGAAGTCTTTGTCTTCGGGAGCAACCTCTCGGGGTTTCATGGCGGCGGGGCGGCTCGCTTTGCGCTGGAACGCTTCGGGGCCGTGTGGGGCGTGGGCGAAGGGTTACAGGGACGCAGCTACGCCATCCCCACGATGCAGGGTGGAGTGGAGACCATCCGTCTCTATGTCGACCGCTTTGTGGGCTTTGCCCGCGAGCATCCACACCTGCGCTTCCTGGTGACCGAAATCGGATGCGGCATCGCGGGGTTCTCGCCGCGGGAGATCGCACCTCTGTTCCGCGAGGCCTGCACTGAGGGGAATATCAGCCTCCCGCGATCATTTTGGGAGGTGCTGGCTGCCGGACGATAGCGGGGGATCCTTTCTGTTTTGTCATTGAGACCCCTGTTAGCTATTGCCCAGTTATCAAATATTTAACCCACTTTCGTAATTATATTTGAAAGGCATCCCGCCGTATTTCCTGCAATCGGAATATGGCGGGATGCCTTTGTTTTTATCGTACGGGGCCTTGTCTGAGCCGGGAAATGCCCGGAGAAGAAGCCCTCCTTGCGGCGGAATCCCAATGTGGAGGACCGCCGCAAGGATTATAACCCCCAGAACGAAGTCTTTTTGCGGGCCTCGACCTCCGCTTCGATCTCGTCGGGCAACTGCGGGAAGAAATCTGTCGAGGTCAGCTCCTCCACATGATCAATGGTGCAGGCGTAGGACGCAAGAGACTTGTGCCCGGCCTTGTTCTCGAAGACGAACCCCATACCTTCGTATTTGCCGTCGTGTCGAACGAGGATCACCTTGAAGAACGAATCGGGGATCACCACACGGTTCACACCCAGCCGCGGGGGCATCGATCGGGAGATGATCGGGCCGCAGGCGATGTAGATTCCGTCATATTGCTTGGCCCAGTCGCGGCACGATTCCTCGAGGGCCTTCCAGTCGCCGCGGTTCAGGTTGCGGTTCTGGGGGCAGACGTTCGTGAAGTAGAACGACTCCTTCATGGCCTGGCGGCTCCACTTCATGTCGGCTGCCGGAGCCATGTGCCCGCGGTCCCAGCCCGAATTGCGGTAGTCGTCGTCCTCGGCCTGTGCGCCTTCGACATCGGGGTCGCACTCGAAATGCGATTCGCGCGGAAGATCGCCGCAGGTTTCGGCACGGGTCAGCTCGTAGGCCACCCAGTTGGGCAGACGCGTGTCGGAATTGAACGACACGGTGTAACCCAGATGGGGGATGAGCTGCTCCGGGGCATTGCTCTTGAGAATGGGGATCTCCAGGGCGAAGATCTTCTCCGAGGAGGCGGATTCCTGCCGGGATGCGTCCGAGGATTGCCGCCCGGCGGAGGATCCCTTCTTGCGGGACTCCGACCGCCTGGAGGAGGTGTTCTTCGATTGCTGCTCGCCGAAGATCTCGCGGTTGGCACTGTCGAAGGCTTTTTTGATCCTGCGGTTGGCCTTCCGGAGTTGAGCCGAGATCTGTTCGGTGGGGTTCTCCGCCTGTCGGAATTCGGGGATGGCCCCCATCAGATAGAGTGCTGCCAGGAGAAGGACTAAGACGGTCAACAGGACTAATCCCGCTTTTGAGACTTTGGACGAAGTCTTGCGGCGGGATGGGCGTTTGGTTTGTTTCTTCATGATTTATCAGGTTTTAGGGGCTGATGCCCCGCCTGCGGACCGCTCCTCGGGCGGGGATACTCCGAGCAAAGGTACGAAATTTTCTGGGATAAGCACTCCGAATCCCGAAGGCGGGAACGTGAAAATGGGCCGTAAAGGCGAAAATCGGCAAAAATTCACGCGGAACGAAATTATTTGATTAACTTCGCGCCGAATTTTTCGGAACGATTCACCGAAATACAGGACAAGAGCTTTAAAAAACGAAATAGATTATGGATTTCATTACGATTATTGATTATATCGGAACCTTTGCCTTTGCGATCAGTGGTATCCGTCTGGCATCGGCCAAGCGCTTCGATTGGTTCGGTGCGTGTGTCGTGGGCTTTGTGACGGCCGTGGGCGGAGGTACGATGCGCGATTTGATGCTGGGATATCGTCCGTTCTGGATGTCGAATATCGACTATCTGCTGGTCACCTCCTTCGCCCTGCTGTTTGTGGTGTGCCTGCGGCGGTTCGTCGTGCGCCTCAACAATACGTTCTTCATCTTCGACGCCATCGGATTGGGACTTTTCACGGTTGTGGGTGTCGAGAAGAGCATCGAGTGCGGCCAGCCCATGTGGGTGGGCATCATCATGGGTATGATGACCGGTGCTGCGGGAGGTATGTTCCGCGATATCTTCATCAACGAGGTGCCGCTGATCTTCCGTAAGGATATCTACGCCATTGCCTGCATCATCGGCGGATTTATCTACTATCTGTGCCGCTATGTGGGCATCGCTCCCGTTCCCACGCAATTCATCGCAGCCATGACGGTCATCGTGACCCGCGTCCTGTCCGTCCATTACGGCATCTCGCTCCCTGCACTGAATGGTGAACTGGAGGACGCCCGCTCCCGGAAGACCTCCGTAAAGGAGAGATAGCCGTTCATGCCTTCGGCCTGAGGACGGAATCCCAGTCGGAACGGTTGGCATGGTGCGGGAAAGCATACCGATCATCCGTTGACAGAATATAAAAAGAGGGCGTGTCCTAACGATAAAACATATAAGATCCCCCCTGTTGCAAATATCTGCGACAGGGGGGCTTCTTGAAAAGAGGGTTTTAACACACCCTCTTTTTTTGTCAGATATGTTTGCTGCCTTTGTCGCGGGGCGAACGGCTTATGGGATCGCACCGCCCGACAAGGGAAGGAACGCTCCTGAAAGCCGCGCCGCTCGGCGGAAGACTATTCGTGGAACATCTTTCGGATATTCTTCCACTCGCCGTCGTTCGGGGCGGGCTCGATGCCGAGCAGGTGACAGATGATCAGATAGAGGTTGTTGTTCTGGAAACTCTTGTGGACGTAATCCCTGCGGAAGGCGGGACCCGAGGCGAAGAATACCATGTGCATGTCGGGATTGTAGTTGTCGAATCCGTGAGCGGCGGCCTTCTTCAGAGGGGCGGGTGCGGGCGAGTAGTCCAGGGTCCAGCCCAGATCGGGCAGCAGGACGATGTTGGTGATGCGGTCCTCACGCGAGCCGTAGTGGTAGCGGGCGGGGATCTGTTCGCGGGCCCAGGCCGTGAGGTGACCGGCGCGGCGCAGGATCCTGAGGGCTTCCTTGCGGTACTCGGGCTTGACCTCCAATCCGAAGGGCGAACCCGGCACGGTGCGGATGACCTGGGTGGTATCCAGCAGGTTGTAGAGGTTCAGACGGTGCTCCTCCGATAGGTTGGTCATGCCGTGGTCGGCCGTGACGATGAAGTTGATGCGGTCGAAGACCGGCGAGCGGCGGATCTCGCGGAAGAAGTAGCAGAGCGTCGAGTCGATGTGTTCGACCTGGGCGATGGACTCCTTGGAGAATACACCGTGGTGGTGCAGCGAGGCGTCCGGCTCTTCGAAGTACCACATCACCAGATGGGGGATCTCCTCTTCGGGACGGGTCATGGCCTCGATGACCCAGTCGGCACGTTCGCGGTAGGAGGGTTCGGGGGTGTAGTGCATCCATTTGGAGGGGCGGTGTCCGCCGATCAGGATGTCACTGCCGGGCCACATGAAGATGTTGGCCGTAAGACCCTGTCGTTCGGCGGTATTCCAGATGGGTTCTCCACCCCAAAAATTCTCGGTCAGGACATCCTTGCTGAATACCGATCTGAAGGCCTTGGCACGCTTGTCGTAGAAGGTGTTGTTGACCACTCCGTGGTGATCGGGATACAGACCCGTGGCCATGGCGTAGTGGTTGGGGAAGGTGTTGGCCGGGAACGAGGGGTAGACGTCGGTGTAGACACCCGCTTTTTTCAGCGAATCGAGCGTGGGTGTGTTGCAGTGCTCGGGCAGGTCGTGGCGGAAACCGTCCATCGAAAGAACGATGACATACTGCTGCTGGTTGTCGTCACTCGGAACGGGAGAGGCAGCCATCGAGTAGAATACCCCCAGGAGGAGGGCACTCGCGCTCAGGATTGTGGATTTGTAATTCATGGTAATTGTGTTTTTGGACGCGTAAAGATACTAAATAATCGGGAAAATCATTTTGGGGGCTTTTGATTAATATTTAACAAAAACGTGGTATCTTTGTCCTGAGGATGACACAGCGCAAGATCATACACGTCGACATGGATGCCTTCTATGCCTCGGTCGAACAACGCGACAATCCCGCCTACCGCGGCCGTGCGATAGCCGTGGGACGGGATGCCGAGCGGGGTGTGGTGGCCACGGCCTCCTACGAAGCCCGCCGCTACGGGGTGCATTCGGCCCTGCCGTCGGTGGTGGCCAAGAGGCTCTGTCCTGAGCTGGTGTTCGTGCCGCCCCGCTTCGAGGTCTATAAGGAGGTCTCGCAGCAGATCCGTGACATCTTCCACGAATTCACCGATCTGGTGGAACCTCTGTCGCTCGACGAGGCCTTCCTCGATGTGAGCCATCACCCCTCGGCTACGATCGTGGCCGGGCAGATCAAGCGTATGATTCGCCAGAGAACCGGGCTGAGCGCATCGGCGGGGGTGTCGGTCAACAAAATGCTGGCCAAAATCGCCTCGGACTACCGGAAGCCCGACGGGTTGTTCGTCATCCCGCCCGATCGGATCGAGGGGTTCATTGCCGACCTGCCCGTCGAGAAGTTTTTCGGGGTGGGGGAGGTGACGGCCGGACGGATGCACCGCCTGGGAATCCATACGGGGGCTGACCTCAGAGGATGGAGCGAGGTCGAACTGGTGCATTGCTTCGGGCGGCAGGGGGTGCTTTATTATGGCTATGCCCGCGGGGTGGATAACCGCGAGGTCGTCCCCGACCGTGTGCGCAAGTCGCTGGGGGCGGAGATCACCTTCCGCGTGGATACCGACGACCGCGTGCGCCTCCTGGAGGAACTGGGCGCGGTGCGCGAGGAGGTGTGGCACCGCATGATCAGCAAGGAGTTTACGGGCAAGACCGTCGTGCTGAAGCTCAAGTTTGACAACTTCCGCCAGATCACCCGCTCCAAAACCCTCTTCTCGCCGCTGATGACCGAGGAGCAGTTGGGTTTGGTGAGCGAAGAACTGCTGCGTGGGGTGGACCTTCGCGGCCGCAAGGTGCGTCTGATCGGTCTTACGGTGGGCAATTCGGCGGAGAACTGCACGGATTGCATCCAGCTCTGCTTCGATTTTGATGCTGCAGAGCGGGCCGTGGGGCGCGGACCTGTTGAGGCGGGGCCTTCGTCCGAGGGTCGGCTTGAGGCTGACGGCCCGACAGGGTGCGCTTGCGGGAAGGAGACAGGCTCGGCGGGTGGCGTTGTGGGAGAGGATACCCCCGAAAGTTAGGAAAATACATTAAAAAATTAATAGATCATGACAACGATGAAAAACAACGGAGGGGATCAACCCTCGGCTTCGGCATTATCGACGGCCTATTATGCCGGCGGATGCTTCTGGGGTGTGGAGTATATGATGTCTAAACGCGAGGGCGTCATCGACGTGACTTCGGGCTATATGGGCGGTTCGTTCGTGAATCCCACCTACGAGGATGTCTCGCGTGACGATACGGGGCATGCCGAGACGGTGCGGGTCGTTTTCGACAGCTCGAAAATCACCTACGAGGAGCTTACCCGTCTCTTCTTCGAGATCCACGACCCCACGCAACACGACGGCCAGGGCCCCGATCTGGGCTACCGCTACCGTTCGGCGATCTTCTACACTTCGCCCGAGCAGCAGGCTACGGCCGCACGCATCATTGACCTGCTGAAGTCGAAGGGCTACGACGTGACCACGGAGCTGACCCCTGCTTCGGAGTTCTATCCCGCCGAGGATTACCACCAGGACTACTACGAGCGTAAGGGTACGATTCCCTATTGCCACGCCTACACCAAGCGTTTCTAAGTGTGGACCTCTCCCGCTTTGGAATCCTCACTCCGAAAGACGGCCCGTCGGTTGGATCAATGGCCCGGGGTGGGAGACGGGAGCCCCTCTCCGGGAGCAATTTCCCCCGGCCGTGGTGATGAAAAAAAAGCGGATTGAGGCGGCTAAACCTAAATAAAAATATATCTTTGTGTAAAGATAAACCAAAACTCAAGATTATGATGCAACGAACCATATCCCCGTCGATGCTCTCCGCCGATTTCGGCCACCTGGAGCGCGACACTCAGATGATCGACCGCAGCCGTGCCGAATGGGTCCATATCGACGTGATGGATGGGGTCTTTGTGCCCAACATATCGTTCGGATTCCCGGTGATGAAGCCGATCCGCAAGTCCACGTCCAAGTTCCTCGACGTGCATCTGATGATCGTCGAGCCGGAGAAATACGTGGCCCGCTTCGTGGAGGCGGGGGCCGAGATGGTGACCTTCCACCTGGAGGCCACCGACTGCCCGCAGAAGTGTATCGACCTGATCCGCGCGGCGGGGGCCCGAGTCGGCATCTCGATCAAGCCCAGGACGCCGGTGGAAAGCCTCCGTGAGTGGTTGCCCAAGATCGACCTGGTGCTGATCATGAGCGTCGAGCCGGGTTTCGGAGGTCAGTCCTACATCGAGGGCTCGACCGAGAAGATCGCCGCCCTGCGCAGGATGATCGACGAGCAGAATCTCGATGTGATCATCGAGGTCGACGGCGGTATTTCGGCCCGCAATGCTGGTGAGGTATTCGGAGCGGGTGCCGAGGTGCTGGTGGCAGGCAGTGCGGTGTTCAAGGCAGAGGATCCCGAAGCCGAGATCATCAAGATGCTCGAAGCATAGTCCCCCCCCGATAAAGAGTTTCAGCCAGGGCGCAGGTCCGGGCCGGAATCCTCATAAAAGACAAAACCCACGGACGACACCCCTCCCGATTCTGTGCGGAGGGCGTCGTCTGTGGGTCTTTGGGTTTTCGGGTGGAAGGGAAGGTGTTGCCCGAAAACCGGGAGCATCCGAAGGAAACCGGAGTACGGAATGTCTGCAAACGGGCCTGCGGAGTGCGGATCTGCCCGGGGGATGGGCTTGGCGTAAAATGCTCGGGAGGAAGAACCCCGGCGGAATTCTCTGTCAAAGCCTAGAAACAGCCGCTGGGTGCCCTCTTTCGCTATTTCGGGGCGGGGAATGCTGAAAATTTCGGATTAAATCGCTACCTTTGCACCAATTTTATTAGACTATGATATCTCTTGACAATCTGACCGTAAGTTACGGAGGCTGGACGCTCTTCGATAATATCTCGTTTTTGATCAACCCCAAGGACCGTATCGGTCTTGTGGGTAAAAATGGCGCAGGCAAGACCACGCTTTTGAAACTCATTGTCGGCGAGCAGCAGCCCACGTCGGGTGCGGTGACCGTCAACGGTGAGTGTACGGTGGGCTATCTGCCTCAGACCATGCGTGTTCACGATACGACGACCCTGGTCGAGGAGACGGCCAAAGCCTTCGATGAGGTGCTTCGGATCGAGGCCGAGATCGCCGATCTGACGGCCCAGATCGCCGAGCGTACCGACTACGAGAGCGAGCCCTACGAGCAGTTGCTGCACCGCCTCACGGAGGAGCAGGATCGCTATCAGATCCTGGGCGGTGACACGCGCGATGCCGACATCGAGAAGACGTTGCTGGGTCTGGGATTCAAGCGTTCGGATTTCGGCCGTGCCACGAGTGAGTTCTCGGGCGGTTGGCGTATGCGTATCGAACTGGCCAAACTGCTGCTGCGTCGTCCGTCGATCTTTCTGCTGGACGAGCCGACCAACCACCTCGACATCGAGTCGATCCAGTGGCTGGAGGAGTATTTGAAGAATTACAGCGGTGCTGTTCTGCTCATTTCCCACGACCGTGCCTTCCTGGATAACGTCACCACCCGCACGATCGAACTCTCGCTGGGCAAGGTGACCGACTATAAGGTTCCTTACTCGAAATACGAGGTGCTGCGTGCCGAGCGCCGTCAGCAGCAGCTGGCCGCTTACGAGAACCAGCAGCGCATGATCGAAAAGACCGAGGAGTTCATCGAGAAATTCCGCTATAAGCCCACCAAGTCCAACCAGGTGCAGTCGCGCATCAAGCAACTTGAACGCCTCGAACGCCTTGAGATTGAGGAGGAGGACCTGGCGACGCTCAACATCAAGTTCCCGCCCGCACCCCGCTCGGGACAGATCGTGGCGGAGATCAACGAGGCCGGAATGTCGTTCGGGGCGAAACACGTGTTCAGCGGAGCGAACTTCGTCATCGAGAAGGGCAACAAGATCGCCCTGGTCGGCCGCAACGGTGAGGGTAAAACCACGCTGGCGCGTATGCTGATCGGTCAGCTGACCCCGACCGAAGGCTCGATCCGCCTGGGTGCCAATGTCAATATCGGTTACTATGCCCAGAACCAGGACGATCTGATGGACGGTGACTTCACGGTGTTCGACACGCTGGATCGGGTGGCCGTGGGCGATGTCCGCACGCGTCTGCGCGATATTCTGGGTGCCTTCCTCTTCCGCGGTGAGGATATCGACAAGAAGGTCAAGGTGCTCTCGGGCGGTGAACGTGCCCGTTTGGCCATGGCGCGTATGATGCTCGAACCGCGTAACCTGTTGGTGCTCGATGAGCCGACCAACCACATGGATATGCGCTCGAAGGACATTCTGAAAAACGCGCTGATGAAGTACGACGGTACGGTGGTAGTTGTATCCCACGACCGTGAGTTCCTCGACGGATTGGTCGAGAAGGTCTACGAATTCCGCGACGGAGGCGTACAGGAGTATCTGGGAGGCATTTACTACTTCCTCGAGAAGCGTAAGCTGGAATCCTTGCAGGAGGTCGAGCGTCACGATACGGTGGTTGCGGCCGCCAAACCCGCAGAGGAAGAGCCCTCGTCGCAACTTTCGGGCAAAGCCTCCTACGAACAGCGCAAGGAGTTGGAGAAACAGCTTCGCAAGATGCGTAAGCGTGTCGAGACAATTGAGCAGACGCTGGCCGACATCGAGCATGAGATAGCCGAATACGACAAACGTTTCGCTTCGGCTACGGAGTATAACGAGGAGGACTATAAGGCCTACAACGAGCTTAAAGCCCGTTATGACCACGAGATGCACGAGTGGGAGAAGGCCTCCTATGAATTGGAACTGACTGAAAACGAATAAAAAACAAAAGACAATATATGGATAATCTTATTTTCGGAATTCGTCCCGTAGCCGAGGCCATCGAGTCGGGCAAACAGATCGAGAAACTCTATGTGCGCAAGGGCGCCGAGGGTCAACTGATGCAGGAACTCAAGGACCTGTGCATACGTCACCACCTGCGTTTCCAGGAGGTTCCCGTCGAGAAACTCAACCGCCTCACGCGCGGAAACCACCAGGGTGTGGTGGCTCAGATTGCCGCCATCGAGTATGTGGGCCTGGAGGACATCCTGGAGCGTGTTCCCGACGACGAGACGCCGCTCATCGTCATCTTCGACGGTGTGACCGACGTGCGTAACTTCGGAGCCATTGCCCGTTCGGCCGAGTGCGCCGGAGCCCACGGACTGATCACCCCGCTCAAGAACTCCGCCCCGGTAAATGCCGAGGCCATCCGTTCGTCGGCCGGAGCCTTGACCACGATCCCCGTGTGCCGTGTGGGTTCGATCCGCAACACCATCAAGCAGCTCCAGATGGAGGGTTATCAGATCGTGGCCGCCACCGAGAAGAGCCGCAAGTTGCTTTACGATGCCGACTTCACGAAACCCACAGTCATCGTCATGGGTGCCGAGGATACGGGTATCTCGAAGGAGGTGCTGAAGTTGTGCGACGAGCAGCTGGCCATTCCACTGATCGGTCACATCGAGTCGCTGAACGTGTCGGCCGCTGCCGCCGTGATGCTCTTCGAGGTGGTGCGTCAGCGTATCGGATAACAAAAGATTGCAGAACTATCGGATTGCGGAGATTTCATCGGTAAATTTCCGCAATTCTTTTTATTTCGACCGAGTATATGGATTTTATTAAAAAACTGATTCGCCTGAAGCCTGTTGCCGCAAAGCCTGCCTCTAAAAGACAAGCTCCCTCGAAGTCGAAGTCGGCAAAGTCTGCTTCGGGAAAATCTGCCCCCAAGAAGCCTGCTGCCGAGCAGCGGATCTCGATCCCCGAGGTCGGGGAGGTGCGCATCTCGCGGTCGGCAAGAGCCCGCCGTGTGTCGGTGAGTATGCTTCCGTCGGGAGAAGTGCGGTTGACTTGTCCGCGTCATGTGGCCTTGAAGCAGGCCGTGGATTTTCTGAAAAGCAAGGTCGGATGGGTGGAGACCACGCGTCGGCGTGTGGCTGGGCGTAAGGCGGCACTCCCGGGAAATCTGTCGCCCGAGGAGCAGATGCTGCGGATCGAGGAACTGCGCCGTGCGGCCCACGAAGATTTGCCCCGTCGCATCGAGCGGCTGTCGCAACTTACGGGGTTGAAATACACCCGTTTGTCGATCCGATCATCCAAGACCAAGTGGGGGAGTTGCTCGGGACGGAACTCCATATCGCTGAGCCTTTTTCTGATGACTCTGCCCGAGTCTCTGCGCGATTATGTCATCCTTCACGAACTCTGCCATACGGTGCATCACGACCATTCGCCGCGATTCCATGCCCTGTTGGATCGTTTGACGGGCGGACGCGATGCCGAGCTGCATCGTGCCTTGCGGCAATACACCATCCGCGGGTAAACGAACCGGTGGCCGGCTTGGGGGCTGCAGAGTACCCATCAAAACTTCACTTCCTGCGAAACTCGCTCCGAATAGAATTGGGACGGAGTTTATGTCGGGTTCATCCGGATCTTAGTTGCGAGCAAAGAGTGAAGGAAAATTAGCCCTTTTCCTTGGGATTATAGAAAGAATAAGGTCGGAAAGCATTGCTTTTCCGACCTTATCTCTTTATAGGATTTTTTGAAACATGATCTCGTCCGTGAATCCTTCGGGAGTCCAGAGCCAATCGCGCTTGATGCCCACTTCGCCGAAGCCCGCACTCCGAAACAGACGGATGCTCGCCTCGTTGTCGACGGCAATGTTGCACCACAGTTGGTTGAGCCGCAGCGTGTCGCGCGAATACTCCTCCAGCAGATGCAGGGCTTTCTGCGAGTAACCTTTACGGCGATGTTCCTCGCCGTGGATCAGAATCCCGACTCCGGCTCGGCTGTTGAGCAGGTCGATCTCGAAGAGGTCGATGCAACCTACCGTCACCCCGTCGCGGGTCTGGATCATCAGACGCTGTTCGCCGCTCTGTATCGGTCCATATTGCTGCTGCTCGACGAATCGTTCGAGGGCGTGACGCGAACAGGGGGCCACCGTGTTGCTCACCCGCCATACGGCGGGATCGTTCTCCCAGGAGTACATCAGGTCGATGTCACCCGGCTCCACGGCCCTCAGTCCGATTGACGAATCTGCGAGCGAGATCAAATTCCGATGACTTTGTTGCGGATCAACATGGCCACACCCCACGCACTGGCGTTCTCCGACATCTTCGACAGACGGAACTTCGTGTCCTTGTAGACCAGGTTCAGCGAGTATTTGTTGGTGGCGGACTTGAGCGGCAGCATGATGTAGTCACCCGCTGCGGCCATATTGCCACCGACGATCACGGTCTCGGGGTTGAAGGTGTTGATCAGGAAGGCAACGGCCTTTCCGACCTTCTCGCCAGCCTCCTCGATCAGTTCGATCGAAAGGTTGTCGTCGTTCTTGGCGGCGGTGATGATGTCGTCGATGTGGATGGTCTTCTGTTGGTCGTACTGCTCCTTGAGGATGGTGTTCACGCCACTGCGGATCAGCTGGCACATCTTCTCCTCGATGGCGATACCCGAAACCTCGGTCTCCAGACAGCCCTTCTTGCCGCACGAGCAGATGATCTCGTTGTCGAAGAAGGGGATGTGGCCGAACTCTCCCGCAAAACCGCTTTTGCCGTAGTAGAGGTGTCCGTCGACCACGATACCGATGGCAACACCGCGGCCCATGTGCAGATACAGCACGTCGCTCTCGTTCTTGGACTTGCCGCAGGTGTACTCCGCATAGCAGCGGGCGCGGGTGTCGTTTTCGAGCAGGACGCGGATGCCGACCCGCTCTTCGAGGATGTCGCGCAGGGACTGCTCCGAGGTGGTGAAGTATTTATAGCTTCGGCCCGTGTCGGGGTTCACGCGGCCGGTCATGCAGACGCCCAGTCCGAGGATCTTGCCGCGGTCGATGCCGCAGTTCGAGATGAAGTTCTCGATGTGTGAGCAGATGTGCTCCATGCACTGCGGGCGGTCGAGCAGTTCAAAGGTATTGAGTACCTCCTCCTTGATGATGTTGTTCTGGAGGTCGGTGATCAGGAAAATCATATTGTCACGACCGACGCTGACACCTGCGAAATAGATGGCCGAGCAGGCCAGTCCGAATACATTGGGGCGACGACCACCGGGGGTCTCCTCCTTGCCGAGATTGGTCACAATGTCCTCATCGACGAGCTCCTGTACGAGTTTGGTCATGGTCGGAACGCTGATATGAAGTTCTTTGGTCAGTTCCGAAAGCGTACACTCACCATTAACGGCCATATAGGCGATAATGCTCCTTTTGATGATGTTGTTCTTGTGTGAGATTCCCTTCAAGGCATCATCTTCGTGGTTGTTGAAAAATTCAGTCAGCGATGTCATATTTCCTTATTATTTTTAACTAACACCGCAAATGTAATAAGTATATTTAAAAATAGCAATATATTTTCAATAATGTTTAATAAATTTTTAATAAAACTTTGAAAAAATCCATTTTAAAAATTTGCAAAATACTGAAAATCAGTTTATTAATCTTTTTGATGAAACACCTGCTAATTTTTTATTAATTTTTCATCGACCCTTATTTTTGCGTTTTCCGGAGGCTGCTCCTTATATAAATAAAGGGTGACGGTCTTTCCGGTCGGGACAGGCCGGAAGGGGGAATGAAAAAATCGGATCCGCCTTCAATGGCAGATCCGATTTTGAAAAATATCTTGAGATTTCGATTCCTACAAAGCCGATTTCGACTCGATCTCAACGTCGGTCGATACCTTCTTGACCAGACCCTGGAGCACCGTACCGGGGCCGAGCTCCGTGAAGTTGGCGAAGCCGTCGGCGAGCATATTCTTGGTGATGTAGGTCCAACGCACGGGAGCGGTAAGCTGGGCGATGAGGTTCTTTTTGATCTCCTGGGGATCGGTATGGGGCTGAGCGTCGACATTCTGATAGATCGGGCAGAGAGGCGTCTGGAAGGGAGCCTCGTTGATGGCCTTCTCCAGTTCGACACGTGCCGGCTCCATCAGCGGAGAGTGGAAGGCACCGCCCACGGGCAGACGCAGCGCACGGCGTGCACCGGCCTCCTTGGCCTTGACGCAAGCTTCGTCGACAGCCTCGACGGCACCCGAGATCACCAGCTGGCCCGGACAGTTGTAGTTGGCGGCAACCACGCCTTCGATACCTGCGCAGATCTGCTCCACTGCGGCATCCTCCAGACCCAGGACTGCGGCCATCGTGCCGGGCTGGGCCTCACAGGCGGCCTGCATGGCGGCAGCACGTTTGGCGACGAGTTTCAGACCGTCCTCGAAGGAGATGGCACCGGCGATGACCAGAGCCGAGAATTCGCCCAGCGAGTGTCCGGCAACGGCGTCGGGTTTCACACCCAGTGTCTTGGCCAGAATTACCGAGTGGAGGAATACGGCGGGTTGGGTGACTTTGGTTTGTTTGAGTTCCTCGGCCGTACCCTCGAACATGATGTCGGTGATGCGGAAGCCGAGAATCTCGTTGGCTTTCTCGAAGAGTTCCTTTGCTTGGGCCGAATGCTCATAGAGGTCTTTGCCCATGCCCGAATACTGGGCTCCCTGACCGGGGAAAAGGTATGCGTGTTTCATAATTTTCTTGAAAAAATTTTGATTAACGGGCGAAAGATACAAAATAATTTCTAACTTTGCACTATATGAGGTTTACAACGGGGCAGTATCCCCCCGCGTAATGAAAAGGGAATGCCGTGAAAATCGGCAGCAGTTCCCGCTGCTGTAAGTTCCGTAACACAATGTCGCAATACTCTTTAGCCACTGGATCGGCTTTCGGTCCGGGAAGGCTTTGACGACAGGAACAAGCCAGAAGACCTGCCTTGTAGTTTCTCCGAACCCATGGGAGAAATCTTTTGTTTTAGCCAACGCATCTGCGGAGAACGGAGTGGCGAAGGGGCAGGTTGTGTGCGGAGTAAGTCCGACAAGAGGTATGTCCTGCAATTCGATGAATCGGTTTTTTCCATAAAGACGCGGGTGTAAAGTGAAAATTTCGGGGTTCGGATCCTGAAGAACCATTATTTTTTAATTTTTATACAAAAAGATGAGGAAATTTTTACTTTTGGCTTTTGCCTTGTTTGCCTTTGCGGCCTGTTCCGATGATGCCAATGATTCTGCACCCGTTCCTGTTCCCGGAGTCAACGACAAGTATCAGGGCGGATTTTATATCTATAATGAGGGTTGGTATGGTCATACTCCCGCCAACCTGTGCTACCAGGCCGGAGACAAACTGGAGCAGATGATCTTCCAGACAGCCAACCCCGAGATGAAACTCGGCAATACGGGTACGACGGCCGTATTCACCCAAGATTACCTTTACCTGGTGGCCAAGGAGTCGCCCAACCTCACGGAGGTAGACCCCACGAACCTCAAGGGTCTCTCGAACCTGCAGCTCGACTCCAGGGAGCACGGTCAGGCCAACTCCTTTGCCGTGGTCGACAAGGCCCACGGTGTGCTGACGACGACCAACGGCGGAGCCTATGTCGTGGCTCTGAATCCGCTGGTACTCGGTGATCGCCTTTGCGATGGCAAATGTACGGATGTCTGCCTGTTCAACAACTACATCTTGGTGATCAGGGGCGGAAAAATCTGCGCTTTCGATGCCACCTCCTTCAAACTCCTCAAGGAGGATATCGCTCCCGCCAATACGGGCTTTGCCCTGGCCGACGGTGCCGCATGGGCTGCCAACAATAACCAGTTGGTGAAGATCAACAACAACCTCGAGGCCGAGATCATCGATCTGGGCGAGATCAAAGTGATGTACAATCAGTGGGCCTACACCCCGACCGGTCTGCAGGCTGCACCCACGGGTAAGGCCCTCTATTTTGCCGCCGAGAACGGCCATGCCTTCTATAAGTTCGATGTAGCCTCGAAAATGCCCTCGAAAATCTTCTCCGCACCCCAGGGCTTTGTGACCTATGGTGCCGGTGTTGCCGTGAATCCCCATACGGGCGATCTCTACCTCACGCTGAAGGTTGACAATTGGACGGATTACGATACGAACATCCACATCGTCAGCCCCGACGGTAAGCAAAAAGAGGTAATTTCCTACGACAAGAAGGTCGATGAGCAGTATTACTATTGGTTCCCCTCGATGATCCTGTTCCGATAGTTATGGTGATGTATAAAATTGGGGAAGCGGCAATTTTGATATAAGAGATTAGTATCCGCTTTGGAAGAATCCGCGAAAGCTGCCTTTTTCGCGGGTTCTTTTTTTGTGCTGAGGTTTCTTTGGAAGTCTGTTGGGAAAAAGGGATGATGACAGCCGCACTCGGAATGCGTTTATCCCCTGTTCCCGGACTGCCTGACGGGTCGGGACGGATCCAATGATAATCCGCACCCCGAAGGATCATACGGGCCTTGAATCGCATAAAACCCCACAGGAGGGTCGGACTTGTATATTTGTCCGACCCTCCTGTGGGGTTTTTATTCTGCGGGGAAATATTTTTCCCTGCAGGGAAGGGTTTATTTGCTTTTTTCCGCGGGGAGCAGGTCCATGCCGTCGATGGGGTTGATCTGCTGCCATTGGGTCAGCTGCTCCATGGCGGGGATGATGATCTGCGCCATCTTCATCTGACCGTGACGGTTGGGGTGGAACGAGGCTCCGAGGTCGGAGGTGTTGTTATAGACATTGGCCGAGACATCCGCCATGGCCGTGTGCTCCATGCCGTCGATCATCTCACGGACAAATTCCACGGCGTGGGGCGAGTGTACGACACACAGAATCGGTAGCTCGGGGGAACGGTACTTTTCGCGGATTGTGGTGATGAATCGGCGGTAACGCTCTTCAAAGACCTCGCGCAAGGGATGAGGCTCGGTCGAGAAATCGTTGGTCGAGAGCATGATCACCACGGCATCGGGACGATAGGGGCTGCGGGCGAAATCCCACAGGGGGCTGTTTCCGGTGGAGAAGTATTTCAGAGCCTTGTGCGACATGGTCTGCTCGGGATCCGAGACAGGGTTTTTGTCGTCATAGTTGCGCACCATGCCGCGGCCTGAGAAGGCTACCAGATTGTAATCTGCATCGAAATACCGGGCCATATAGGTGGCATAGGTGTAGCGGCAGTTCTCGGTCTTGATGCTGAAGGTCTCGTTATTCGACAAACTCTCCGTACCGTAACCCGCCGTGAGCGAATCTCCGTAGTACTCGATGTGTCGGGGGCGTTTCAGCGCGGAAGCGTCCAGCAGACGGCCATTGACCGTGAGCGAGTGGAGGGTGAGTTGTCCCTGTTCGCCTTCGGTGGCTTTCTGGATGCGGATGTGGTGGCGGCCCTCGGTTGAGGTCTTGTCGTCGAAGAGGACGATGCTCATGGAGTCCCCCCTGGTCTGGAACTTGGGCTGCTCCTCGTTGTCAACGGTGAGGTTGAAGTAGTTGCACCCCGTGTCGCTCAGACAGATCTCCAGCCGGGATCCCTCGAAGAGGATGTCGGCATAGGTGCCGCTCCAGTCGAATTCCACACCCTGTTCCGAGGCGAGTGTGCGGCCCACCCAGCGGATGGGGGCGTCCTGTGCGGGGATGGTCGTCGGGCGGGGCGAGACCGAGCAACCTGCGGTGCAAAGTACCATGATTAATGGAAATATCTTGTTCAGAATCATAATCTTGTGTAGTTTTTAAAGTTCTAACGTGCGGGTGTATCGACGTCCGAATCCGTCGGTGCAACGTACCTCGGCACGGCGGCAGCCCTCGGGCACGGCGGCGCGGAAGAAATGGTCGGAGGGCGTGGGGGAGACGTAGGGGTGATCGAGTTTCGAGGGATCGGCATACATTTTCTGAGCTGCGGGGTCGTAGCCGGTGAATCGCTCCATGGGCTGCGGCTCTCCGCCGTCGAAGCATACCTCCACACGCCAGGTGGGGTCGTAGGCCCAGACGTCGGCCACGATCCGGCCCTTGTACTGCGGATATTGCTCGCCGTAATATACCTCCATCTGATAGTCCGCCGGGAAGTCCGTCGGCTGGTAGAACCAGTTGACCCGGTTGCCGTCGACCTCAAATACGGAGTATCCGCGCGGTGTGCCGTCGGTGCAGAGCACGCCCTGCCACCAGGCACCGCACAGTCCCGGGATGTTGTGCTCGAAGAGACGGTCGGAGATCTGTTCGTTGTCGGATGTGTGCATGTGTCCCGTGATGATGTGTGCATTGTAGGGTTCCAGCATCTTGTAGAGCGAGCGGGAGTTGGTCATGATGTTGGAGATGGTCGAGTAGCTGAACTGGGAACGGTCCTGCTCCGAGAGGGTCGAGGGGATGTGGAAGATCACGAACACGAGACTCTCGGGGGTGACGTGCTTCAGATCCTGCTCCAGCCAGTCGAGTTGCCGTTCGTCGAGGTAGCCGATGTAGAAGTAGTCGCGACCGATATAGAAATTGTCGTTGAGTACCACATAATGGGCTTTGCCCACGTTGAACGAGTAGTACGTCGGTCCGAATACCTCCTCCCATTCGCGGGTTGAGGTCTCGAAACTGCGTCCGTAGAGCGTCATGTCGTGGTTGCCGATGGTGCTGTAAAACTTCAGTCCCGTGCGGGCCACAATCTCGTTGTAGGTCGAGTAGAAGGTGTGGTCGAACGAGGTCACATCACCGCAGCACACCCCGTGGAAGGGAATATCGTATTGGCTGACGGTCCTGGCGATGGACTCGGCGGCCTGCTCGAAGAGAGAAAACTCCTTGCGGGCATAGATCTGGGGATCGGCCATGGCGACAAAGCCGTGGCGGGTGTCGTCCTGCTTCTTTTTTTCGAGCGTGAAGTCATAGACCTTCCGCTCGGGGCTTTGAGGCAGCCAGAAGAGGGGCACGCTGTTGCGGTCGGCAGGCTCGTAACCGGAGGGGGTGGTCAGATAGACGAACCGTTCCTCGTCGGAGGTGTTCAGAGTGTAGCGCCCCTTCTTGTCGGTGAGGGCGAAGTTGCGGCCGTCGGTTACGAGGACTCCCTGCATGGCCTGGCCCTCGTTGGTGCGGACCGTACCCCGCACAATACGCTCTGCACCCCGGAGTGATATGAGGGTGCAGAATGCAATCATCAAAAGTGAGATTTTTCTGATCATTCTTGTTTTTTTGAGGTTATCGTATTCTATTTGTCCTTTAAAAGTTCCTTGAGCAGGTTTTCGCATTTGTAGAGGCCTCTCGGCACATGGAAACACCCCTTCCATTTGCCGCCCTTGAGCGGCAGGAGTACCTCTCCGCGGCGGTTCAGATAGCCGTACCATTCGGGATACTCCTCATCGCGGAAGTGCGACCAGGTGTAGTCGTGCAGACGCTCGAACCAGGTCTTGCAGCGCTTGTCGCCCGTGAGCAGATAGCCTTCCAGCATGGCTATTGTCGACTCGATGTGTACCCACCACAGCTTCTGATCCCACTCCAGTTGCTGGGGAGGGCATCCCTTGCGGTCCATGAAGTAGTAGACACCGCCGTATTCCTTGTCCCAGCCGAATTCGAGGGTGCTCAGACCGATCTCGATGGCCTTGCGGATCAGCTGGGGATCGTTGCGGCGACGCGCCAGCTCCATGACGAACCACATGGTTTCGAGCGTGTGGCCCGGGTTGACCAGACGTCCGTCGAACGTGTCGCTCAGCGTGCCGTCCGAGTTGAGATGCTCGACCACCAGCCCCAGTTCGGGACGGTAGAACAGATCCATCACATCGCTCAGACTGCGGTCGATAGTCTTCTCGACCAATTCGGGTTCGATCAGGTGCTCCACTTCGAGGACCATGTTGCAGAGGATCATCGAGGTGGCCAGGCTTTTCATCGGACGGGTGCCCTTGTGGCTCTTGTCCCAGCGGTCCTTGGGGTTGTCCCAGCGGCGGAGGATGTGGTCGAAGGTGCGGCGTGCGGCCTCGGTGTAACGCTCCTCGCCGGTGGCCTTGCTCAGCTGGGCGAAGGCCATGGCGGCAAACGTGTAGGAGAAGATGTTGTAGGGGTCGATCAGCGGATGGCCCTGATGGTCGAGCGAAAAGTACCAGTTGAAGTCGCCGTCATGGCCGTGGCGGAGCATGAATTCGGCACCCTGTACGGCACAGTCGAGCCATTCGCGGCGGATGCCCTCGCGGTTGCAGAGCATTGCGAAGAGCCACACCTCGCGGCCTTGCAGCCACATGAATTTGTCGGTGTCGAATACGCTGCCGTCGCGGTTCAGACACGTGAAGTAGCCTCCGTATTCTTTGTCTTGAGAGTTGTCGAGCCAAAACGGCAGTACACGATCATACAGTTCGTCGTGATACTGCTTGATGAGTTTTGAAATGTCTTCCATGATATAGTGTTTAGATGGTTTTACGTTGGGTTTGAGGGGTGACGCCCTCCGTTTAGCTCTTCCAGAAAATACGCTTCCGGGTGAAAAGACCCGTGAGTACGATGACCGCCACTACGAGAATCCCACCGCGGGCCACGCCCATCCAGGGGCCCGACTCTGCGAGGTGTTGCAGGGCGGGGGCCAGTCCCGCGAGCGTGATCAGCGGGAGGATCAGATAGCCCGCTCCCGTGTAGGCCAACATGGGGTTGGCTCCGCAGTGCTCCAGCCAGCCGATGTGGCGGTGGAACCTCAGCTCCATGATCAGAGCCGCAAGCAACACCTCCATGGCCATGGCCGATGTCGTGAAGAAGTAGCCCAGCGTGGCGGGATCCTTCTTGATGCCTCCCTCCAGCGGTTCGGCACTCAGACCCAGGGCCAGCAGCAGAAGTGATGCGGTGTAAAGCTCCTTGAAAAGCCGGTGACCTTCTCCACGGATGCATCCGGCCAGGCCATAGCCCAAAACGGACAACACGGCCGAGAGCAGGATCGTGAGTTCCACCCTGCGGACGAAGAGTCCCCAAAGCAGCACTCCGAAATTCGCGGCCATCACCAGAACCAAGCCCGTCAAAGCACCTTTCGGGGTCTTTTCGTGGGAGTCGGTCGGGGAGTCGTCCCTCTGTTGGAGATGGCGGTGGATCATATCCCCGGCGATACTGCCCGGGAGGATGATACAGAGGTATTTGAGAAAGTCGAATTGGAAGGGCAGACCGTATGTCGTCGTGGCCCACAGCTCATGACACCATGTGCCTTCGGTGTCGGCCGTCATCTTCATCAGCGCGAAGACGCCCGTAAGGCATATCCTTATGGAGATGTTGTTGCGGGTCAGCCACCACAGGAGCGATCCCCACAGGGCCATGTTGGCCAGGATCATGATGATGATGTCGCTCCTCAGCGGCGAGACCTCCACTCCGAAGATCGGTTTGTAGAGAGCCATGTAGATCACAAGCAGACCCATGCCCGCAAAGTTCATCATACGGTTCGCGCGTGGCGTGAGTTGCGGCAGGCGTCCGAAAAGTATGAAGAAAAGCACCCATACACCCAGTGTCGCGAGGGCCGCGCCCCATGCGGGAATCTCTTCGGGCAGACTCATGCGGGTGTTGCCCAGAATGATCGCAAAGAAGGCCAGCCACACCCAGCGGTGGAAGGCATCCAGGGCGATCTTCCCGAACCTGGCCCCCTGCTGCTCCTTGCGGCGCAGCGAGAAGGGAAGAGCCGCGCCCATCGAGAAGAGGAAAAACGGAAAAACAAGATCGACCCATGTGATGCCGGCCACCTCGGGGTTGAAGGCGAAGGTGGGCGGCGGCAACTGGGCATGGAACATCGCGGCGGGAAGCTCGGCGTTCCACAGCATCTGCCCTGCGAGCACCATTCCGATGATGGCGGCTCCGCGCAGAAGGTCAATGGCTGCAATTCGGCGGTTCATGCTTCGTGAGGGGTTTTTATTTCTTGATTTTGTCCAAACCTTCGGCGGCGTATTGCCACAGCGAGCCTTTCTTCAGGTGGATCATGTCAAAGAGAAAGTAACCGTTGCAGGCGTTATAGCAGGCCTCCACCGAATTGACTATGGCCTTGTGCTCTTCCTCCTCCGAGACCTTGTCCTCAAGGTCCCAGTTGCCCACGTCGGGACCTCCCACCACCAGCGGGCAACTGCCAGCCGTGTGGGTCATGGCCAGGGAGCAGAATCCCTGCATGGTCCATTCGGTGGAGCCGTAGACCTTGAGCGGATTGGCATAGGCACCGATGAGCATCTGGTCCATGAGATCGGCATATCCGAAATCCTTGTAGGCGGGTGTCGCCCATTCAAAATGTGCCGAGGTGTTGTAGAGCGGGCTGCCCCAGTTGACACCCACATCGTAGTAGGTAGAGTACCATCCGCCGACATAGACGCCGAATTTCACCTTCTGATTGACGCTGCGCACTGCATCCTTGGCCTTCTGCATGAAGTCGTGGATGGCCTTGGCGCGGAACTCCAGCCATTTTTTCAGATCCTTGTGCTGGGCCAGCATTTGGGCGTTGACCGCTCCGGAATGACCCTGAGGAAGGACATCCTTCACGAAATCGACCTTGTGGCCGCAGTATTTCTCGAATTCGGACCGGGCCCGTTCCGAGAAGTCGCTCTGCATCGAGTCAAAACGTCCGCGGTCGAGGATGATGCCGTCCAAATCGGTGTAGGCCGCAAGATCCTTGAGCAGGGAGCAGATGTAGTTCTGCACTTCGGGGTTGAAGGGGTTGAAGAACGGGGTGTCGTTCTCCGTGTCGAGCGTGTTGAGGTAGCCCGACGAGGTGTTGAGCGTCGTGGCCCAGTCCTTCTTGTCGGCATCGCGGTAGAGGATACCCTCGTTGCCCAACGAGGAACTGCGGCCGCCTACCATGGTGTTGAATCCGGCGTGAATGCGCAGTCCGAGCTTGTGGCCCGCCTCGATGAATGCTCCGAGGTAATCCCATGTGGCCGTACGTTCGATCTTTTCGTATCCGTTGGCGGTCCAGGCTCCGAGCCATGCGACCTGACGGCAGTATTCCGTCTTGAAGAGCACATCGCCGGTGGTGGGGCGCACGTCGACCACCACATCGGTGAATCCGGCCTCTTGGGCCTGTTTCAGATCGCGCTCGATCTTTGTGAGATCGTTAGCAAAGTCGGGAAAGTTGGCCGCGGCATCGACCCAGATGTAGCAGGGTTTCTGTTCTGTGGGGGTGGGCTTGTCTCCGCCTTCCTCTCCGCCGCTTTCCTCTCCGCTGCCGGGACGTTCGGGGAAGGTGTAATTCGGGGTGTCGTCATCGCTGCACGCCGTGAAGAGCGACAATGCGGCCAAAAGCATGAACAGTCTTTTCATTTCGTCAGTGTTTTGGGGTTTTTCTTGGGACCCGCAGCCCCGGTCAGAGGGCTGCGGGCAAAATGTCCGGTCAGCCGTTATTTGGCCAGACAGTCGAACTGTACGCAACCGACATAGCCGTTGCAGAACATGAAGTAGGCATACATGAAGTAGCCGTCGGGCGAGGCGTGGAGCTTGACGTCGGTGTAGGCGTTGACGTTGGTGCCATCGTTCAGACGACCACCGTACTTGCCGAATCCGTCAGCACCGCGATCCAGCTGATAGACCACGGCTGCGGGCAGCTGTTCGTTGATGCCGGTTTTGAGCGTGCCGTTGAACGTCTCGGGGTACTTCGCCTCGCAGACCCACATTGCACCGCTGACGCCCCATGTGAAGGAGGTCTCCATCGAGGTGATGACGTAGGGCACACCGTTGAAGGTCTCCACGTCGAGAGCCAGCATCTGCTCGTTGTTGGTCAGCTCGCCCAGAATGTCGGTGCGGGCCTGGTCCGAGGTGCCGTTGACCCACGTCAGACGGTTGGGCGAGTAGCCTGCCGCGAAGTAATCCGACGTGAGTTCGGGGTTGATGTAGGAGGCATCGCCGTTGGTCCAGCCCTTCATGCCCTTGGCCTGTCGCCAGTGGGGCTTCTGGTTCTCGACCACGCCGTTCTTGACCGTCCAGGTGAGGATCGAGGTCGATCCCGTAGCGCTCCAGCCGCAGTAGACCACCGAGATCAGGGCGTCGCCGTAGACGTCACCCGTCACGGAGATCATCTTGCCGTAGGCTCCCTTCACCTCCCACTCGATGAAGGGCTCGGGAGTCGAGGTGACGCTCTCCATACGTGCGATGGAGATGGTCTTGGGTGCGCTGTCCGATCCGTTGGCGAAGTTGTTCACCAGGATGTGGCCCGCGTCGTCGCTGGTCAGGTAGAAGTTCTTGCCATCGCCCTTCCACGAACCCAGGTTGAGGGTTCCGGCGGGCTTGCCGTCCTTGGCGTTGATCAAGATGGGATCAGCGTCTTGGACATTGACCACGCAATATTCGTCCGTGACACCCAGTCCGTAGGCCTTGTCCAGCGAAGTGACACCCAGTTTCGAGAGTTTCTCGGCCCAGAGCAGCTTGCCCGAGCCTTTGGCCATACCCTGATCGATCTTCTGGGGCTGGCTCTCCATGAGGGTCCACTCCTTGGAGGTGACACCGTCGGCGGCGATCACCGTGAACTTCATCGGTTTGTCGGGCGAGCACCAGAAGGCCTGTTTGGCTGGATCGGGGACGATGCGGGCGTGGGGCGAAAGGGTGTAGTCGGCAAATACGTTCTTCAGCTCCTCGAAGTAGATGAGCGAGGCGCGGGCGTTGTCCTTGTCGATCATGGCCGAGAGATCCATGCCGCGGATCGTGAAGCTCTCGATGTCGCAGCCGTTGTGCTTGGTCAGGGCGGCCTTGATCGTCCAGGGGGATTTGACGCCCTGCTGGTCGGTGACCGTCACCTCGTAGGTCTGGGTCAGGTCGATGGTGTGGAGGGCCGGTTCGATGTAGACGTTGTTGTCGAGGTTGAAGGCGATGTAGACCTTCTTGTAGTCCTCCAGCGACTGTACGTTGTCCGATTCGATGGGCCAGGTGTAGGGCACCTGCACCGTGATGGTGCGGGTGTCGTAGTCGATTTTGCAGGGGATGCCCTTCCCGGCCGTGTGGTATTCGTCCCACGAGGTGTAGACGGTGGCGTTGTTGATTCCCCGGTTGGCCACCGAGGGCACCAGTTCCTCGGGGTCGTGGCAACCCGTCAGGGGAAGCAGGGTCAGGATCAGAAGTGATAATATGATCTTTTTCATGGTCGTCAAAAGTTTAGAAGTTCCATTCGTCGAATTGTTGTACCGCGCTGTTGTTTTTCAGCTCGCTGTCGGGAATCGGCAGACGGTACATACGATTGAGGAAGGTGCGGTCTTCGCCGTCGCAATCCACGTAGGTGTAGCGGAAGCCTTTGCCCTCGCGGGTGATCTTCAAGCCGTGGACGCGGATTCCGGTGTAGGCCTTCTCGGCGAGTTTCCAGCGGCGCATATCCCACCACAGGTGGCCTTCGTAGGCCAACTCCACCTTACGCTCGTGGCGGATCATCTTGAAGAGCGCATCGCCCGTGAGACCCTGGGCCGTGGGCAGATTCACGCGGTCGCGGATCTGACGGATGTAGTTTACGGCCTCCGAGGGGTTGTTCAGACGGTAGCACGCCTCGGCGTAGTTCAGATAGACCTCGGCCAGACGGATCGACACCCAGGTGTGGGTACTCGGCACGTTGGTTAGATCGCGGTTGGTTTCCTGACGCAGCTTGCGCATATAGTAACCCGTCACGGTCTTACCATAGGGGTAAGGCTCTGTGCCGTAGTCGATGTATTTGCCGTATTCGCCGTTGACGCAGTTCTCGACGGTCTTGCCCTGCCATTTGGCTCCATTGTAGAGGATCGTGGCGGCAAAACGCGGTTCGAGTTTGTCGTAGGGCGGATAGGCGGTTGTACCCTCGGCTGTATGCCAGGCCGACCAGTCGACCTTTTCGCCGGTTTTGGACTCATACTCCTCGACCATCTCCTGGGTCGGGGTACAGCTGCCTCCGGTGGTGTACTCGTGGTACATGGCCATCTCGCGGTCCCAGGTGTGGCTCGGGGAGGTGACGTCGTAGGCAAATTCGAGAATCGACTCGGAATTGCCGCCGCGGTAACCCTCCTCGTAGGTGGGGGTCAGCTTGTAGATGTTGAGCTTGAAGAGCTCCTCGCAGGCCGACTTCACGTCCTCCCAACGCTCGGCGTAGAGCATGGCGCGACTCAGCATGGCGTAGGCGGCGCCCTTGGTCACGCGACCCGTGTTCAAGGAGTTCCACTCCGTGGGGAGGATGTGGGCGGCGAATGTCAGATCGTCGTAGATTTGCTGCCATATCTGCTCGGGAGAGGAGAGGGGAGTGTTCTTCTTCATCTGTTCGAGCGAGGTGTAGAGAATGGCCGAACCGCCGTAGCATTTGGCCAGGTGAAAATAGAGGAAGGCACGGAAGAATCGGGCCTGGGCCTCATAGCGGTCGTTGATCTCGGGCGAGTAGGTCGAGTATTTCCTCATCGAATCGAGGAATTCGTTGATGCGGCGGATGCGGAGATAGGTGTCGCCCCAGCTGCCGATCATACATCCCGACCCGGAGATGGTTTCGGGGGTGAAGACATAGTAGTTGGAGTCGCCGGCCCGCGGACCTACGATCGGACTTCCGTATTTGAGGGCGTCGGTCAGACCTTCGATTAGGTTGCCGTTGAAGTCCTGGTTGCCGAACTGGCCGTAGAGGGAGAGGTATTCGTAGAAATTATTGATGTAGAGATCGGTGGCGTGGGTGTCCTCCCAGGCTGCCTTGTCGGTCAGCATGTCGGTGGGGGTCAGCTCCAGGAAATCGTTGCAGCTCACCAAAGCCAACGAGGCCAACGATACGATGGATGTCAGGATTTTGGTTTTCATGATAATCACTCGTTTTGCGGATTATAACGTAATGTTCAAACCGACCGAAATCACCCGTTGTTGCGGGTAGTAGCCGTTGTTGACGCTCGGCATTTCGGGGTCGATGTTGTACTTGCCCACATGGCTGATGGTGAACAGGTTCGAGCCTTCAAGGTAGATTCTCAACTTCTGAATTCCGATCTTTCCGGTGAACGATTTGGGAAGGGTGTAACCGATCTGGGCGGTTTTCAGACGAAGGTAATCGCCCGAACGGTACCAGTGGGTCGATGAGTGGGCGTTGTTGGAGTTGCTCTCCAGCGACAGACGCGGGAAGAAAGCGCCCGGGTTGTCGGGTGTCCACGAATCCTCGAGCAGGTAGCGCGGCGAGTTGCCGTCGTGGTAGAAGGGCTTGGTCAGAGCCGTATTGTCCATGATTCCGCTCGAATACACACCCGTCAGAGCGATCGTGCCGCCCAGTCCGGACTGGAACAGGAAGTTGATGTCCAGACCTTTCCAATCGAAGTCGAAGCCCAGACCGGCCGTGAATTTCGGATAGACGCTTGTGCCGACATAGCCGCCGTCCTGCTCCAGTGAGATCTTGCCGTCGCCGTTGCGGTCGATGTACTTGATGTCGCCCGGACGCACGTCCTTGCCGACCATCGTGGGCCACGAATCGATCTCCTCCTGGCTTTGGAATAATCCGGCGTCGATGAATCCGTAGACCGAACCCACTTCCTTGCCCGTGAGTTTCTGGTAGTCGGGGGCATTGACCGGATCACCGGCATATTTCAGCCAGCGGCGGTGGGCGTAGGATCCCATGAAGCGGACGCCGTAATTGACTTGACCCACGCGGTTGCGGTGCGAGATCGTGAAGTCGAAACCTTTGATGTCCTGTTCGTTGATGTTGGAGGTTGTGGGGTAGAAACCGCCCATCGAGGGAGGATAGGATCCACCGACTCCGCCCAGCATATCATATTTGTAGGTGTAGAACACGTCGAACTCCAGACCCAGACGGCCCCTCCACAGCGTGGCATCCAGACCGGCGTTGTAGGTGAGGTTCTTTTCCCAGGTCAGCCACGGATTGGCGATACCCGAGGTCCAGATGCTCAGTCCGGGGGCTCCACCGATGATCACGGAATTCTTGTCCGAGATGTTCATCGTGCTCAGATACTGGTATGCGCCCACACCCGAAGTACCCGTCAGACCGATACCGAAACGGAGCTTGAGGTTATCGACCCATTTGGCCTTGAACCACTTCTCCTCCGAAAGACGCCAACCGACGGATCCTGCGGGGAAGAATCCCCAGCGTGAACCCTTCATGCCGGAGAAGAGATACGTGCCGTCGTAGCGTCCCGACACTTCGATGAAGATGCGGTTGTCGTAGTTGTAGTTCACACGACCCACGAAACCCACCTGACGCGAGCGGTTGCTGCCGCCGCCCATCTGGCGGTTGGGATCCGACTTGTCGGCCTGGCCCAATTCCGGGAGGTTCAGGAAGGGAAGGTTGTAGCCTCGTCCCCAGTGGTTGTTGCTCTTGCGGTCGCGCGTTTCGAGCAGGGCCAGGGCCGAGATGTGGTGTTTGCCAAAGGCGCGGTCGTACATCAGGCTGGTCTGCGTGACGGCGTAGTAGTCGTAGCTCGAAGCCTCCTGGAGGTGGTTCTTGGAGCCCAGTCCGCAGTAGGTGTCGCTCACCGTGTAGTTCAGACCCGAGATATAACCCTGGTCGTCATACATGAAGTCGGCCTTGGCCAGGGAGTAGGGCGTGGAGAGGAGCTTGTTGTGGGCGAAGGTCATGTCGTAGGAGGCGAAGAACTTGGCCTTCAGACCCTCGACCCAAGGCACGGCCCACGTCAGCGAGAGGTTGGGCTGGATGTAGGTGGCCACCTGGTTGTTGTAACCCGAACGGGAGTGCGCCGCGATGGGGTTTACCGTGGCCGAAGCCGTGGGGGTACCCGTGGGGTAGAGCACATCGTCGATCATGATTTCCTTGGGAACATAGGGACGCGCACGCATGGCCTGCTGCGGGACGTTGTTCCAATCGGCGTCCGATGCGCTGTAAACCGGCTGATAGTTCTCCTGGCGGCGTCCCGAGATGCCAAACTCCAGGGTGAGGCTCTTGGCGATCTTGGCCGAGATGTTCGAGCGGGCGGTGAAGCGGCGGAAGCTGAAGTCGTCGACATTACCCTTTTGGTCGTAGTAGCCTACCGAGGCATAGTAGGTGATGCGGTCGTTGCCGCCTGTGGCCGAGAGGCTGTGCGACATGTTGTGACCCAAGTCGAACAGGTCGCCGTACCAGTCGGTGTTGCCCCATCCGTCCTGGCCGTTGATCATCTTGTCGACGATGTCGCGGGTGAAGATCGGCTGGCGACCGTCCATCTCCAGGGCGCGGTTGTACCAGTAGGCGTAACCCGGACCGTCGAGCATTTCGAGCTTGTTGGCGTTCTGACTCACACCGTAGGAGCCCTTGTAGGTGATGGTCGATTTTTCGGCATGGCCGCGCTTGGTGGTGACGATGATCACGGTGTTGCCGTCCAGACCGTAGACGGCGGCCGCGGCGGCATCCTTCAGCACCGACACCGACTCGATGTCGTCGGGGTTGATCTGGTCGATACCGCGGGGTACACCGTCGACGATGTAGAGTACCGACTGTCCGCGCACGAGGATCGACGCGGCATCGGCACCCGGCTGTCCGGACTGCTGGACCGACGACAGACCCGACACACGTCCGGCCAGCATGTTGGAGATGCTGCCTGTGGGGGCTTTTTCGAGTTCCTTGCCCGAGATCTGTGACACGGCGGCCGTGACGCTGGCACGTTTCTGCGTACCGTAACCCACGACGACCACTTCGTCGATGTTGGCCACGTCGTTCTTCATCACGATCCTCAGGTCGCTCACCCCGCCGCCGATCTTGACGCGCTGGGTTTGCAGACCGATGAATGAGATGTCGATGCTTCGTCCGGCATTGACCTTGAGGGTGAACTGACCGTTGAGATCGGTCGTTGTTCCGTTGTGCAGGTTGTCGACCTCCACGACGGTAGCTCCGATTACGGGATTGCCGCCAGCATCCGTAACGGTTCCCTTGATGCTGTTCTGCGCCCATGCCGAGGTACACAGAATGAGAAGAAGTGTCGCAAGGACCGTCTTTAGCGATCCCCGAAAGACACTCTTTCTGTTGCTTGGGTGGGAAAAATGTTTCATATAGGTTGTTTTTTAGGTTTGTGTCGCGTTTATCGGATGTTCTTTTCCAGAATATCCCACCAGTCGTGTTCGACGATGTGGACCAGGTCGAAGATCATCAGTCCGCCCTCGTTGTCCTTCATCACCTGGCGCACGGCCTTGGCGAAGAGTTCGCTGTCCTGGCCGTATTGGTCGACATAGAGCGATCCGCACACGGGAACGACTCCGCAGGTGATCTTGCGGGCCAGTTCGGCGCCGCCCTCGACCGTGTAGCAGTAGCTGCGGTCCGAAGAGTCCATGGCGGCCTCGTTGCGCGAGTCGTTGGCGGCGAGTCCGTTGGCGATGTCGGCATCCTCCTTGGTGACGAGCGTATAGTAGAGTCCGGTCATGTAGATGTCCAGCAGATCGGCGTAACCCGTCTTGTAGTAGCCGTCCGATGCCCAGTCATAGTCCTTTGCGGGGTCGTATTGGGTGCTGGCCCAGTTGACTCCCACCTGGAAGTAGGTCGGATACCAGGCTCCCGTGTAGTCGCCGATCAGAAGGCGGGGGTTGATCTTGCGGAGGGTGGTGTGCAGCTCCTCGACGTAGCTCTTGATGACGGTGGCACGCCACTCGATCCACTGTTTGAAGTATTTCGATGGACGCCAATTTTCGCCCTCCCAATAGATGATGTCCTCGGGATAGCGTTCCAGCTTTAGACCGCTCCACTCCTCGAACTGCTTGCGGGAGAGATCGCTGAAGTCGGAGGTGATCTCGTCGTAGCGCAGGCGGTCGAAGATCAGTCCGTCCAGGTCGGGATAACGCTCGGTGATCTCCACGAGGATCGATTTCTCGTAGGCTCGCACTTCGGGGTTCGAGGGATTCATCATTCCGTTGTAGTTGGTGGTGATCTGCTCGATGGGCACGATCGAACCGTCGGGACGATAGACCATCGACTGCCATTCGGGGTGTTCGTTGTAGATGATTCCGCGTTTGAAGAAGTTGTGGCCTCCGGCGAAGATGTTCAGCGAGGCGTGGACGCGCATCCCGAGCTTGTGTCCCTCATCGAGGAAATAGCGCAGCATATCGTAATCGCGCGGACGTTCCGTGCCCTTGAATTCGCCCATATAGGGAGCGATCTTGCTGTCGTAGAGTACCTCACCCATGATAGATTTCATGTCGATGACCAGATCCGTGAAACCGATCTGGTGGAGGCGTTGGGTGTAGTGTCGAATCGAGTCGGGGCAACTCATGCGTGCGAAGTTGCTTTCGCAGTCGACCCACATATACTTCCGGCGGGTGTCGGCTTGGGGCGATGAGGTGCAGGCTGTTGTCAGAAACAGGAGGGCCAGGAGGCCCGATAGGGCTAAGGTGTAGATTCGCTTCATGTATTAATCAAATTTTCAGGTTATGTCAAGTAGGAGGTTTATTGTGCCAGGCCCAAAACCACGGCTGTGGGGACCATGCGTTCTTTGCCGTCGCTGGGGTGGTTGAGAATGCTGCCGTCGAATCCGATGATCTCGGAGGAACCGCCTCCGTCGAGGTTTACGGCGTAGTCCATGCCCTGTTCGATGAACAGATCGGCCAGTTCCTCGAGAGTCAGACCTGCGCTTTGACCCGCACCGCGGCCGTCACAGACAAACAGCATCAGCTTTGTGCCGTCGGCCTTGGCTGCGATGGCCGTACGCGGGACGCGGAACTTGCCCTGGGTGCCTCCCGCATCGAGTACCTCGCGGTAGTAGTTTGCCATGGCGACGTTTTTGCCCTCGAAAACGAGCATCGGGCCGCCGCCGATGGCCTGGCGGGGTTCCCAAAGCCGTGCTCCCTCGGTTTTGGAGGTCGGGGGTTGGGGCATATAGGTCGAGGTTGATTCGTCGTTGTCGAGCGGCGAGGGGAAGGAGTAGGGGCGGTTGGCGTCGTCTATTACGCAATAGACCCACGTGGCCTCGAATCTGCCGTCGGCCATCTGTCCCAGGGCCGCACGTACGGGGTAGGCCACGACCTGTTCGCCTGCGGCGTTCTTGGGGAAGGCAGTCTGTGAGGCGATGGACTTCACCTCGCCGTCAGTGATGCAGAGGCTCAGCGACTGTCCGTCCCAGAAATATCCGCCGTTGGAGGCGACATAGGGTGTGCCGCGGTCGAGTGTCTTGAAGTATTCAAACGCCTCTTTGGGGGTTTGGGCCGGCGAGAGGTGGGTGGGGGAGAAGCGGAGCTTGGGGTTCTTTGCAAAATCGAGGGTCACGAGGAAGCCTTTGGTCTGTTTGTCGGCATCGTGCTCCCGGACGACGGGCGTGACGCTCATTCCCTCGGGATAGTCGGTGGAGGGGACTTCGGGCTTTACGGGTTTTTCGGGCTCGACGGGTTTTTCGGGCCGCTCGGGAAATTGGTAGGTTGGGGGATTGTCGTCTGTGCAGCAGCATAATCCCGTGGTAAAGAGACCTAAAGCCGCCAATGAAAGCAGGTGTTTGTAGAGTTTCTTCATGGTCGTTGATAGTTTGGTGGTTAAAATTCACCGCTAAAATAAATAAAATTATTCAATCTGCAAACTTTTTAAAATAATCTTAATAAGATTCTGCTTTATTGTTGTGACTGTATTTTGCTGTGTGTCAATATTTTAATTGTATATTCGGAATATTGATTATAAGGCATAAAAATTTGTCTGATTTTGGTGACGTTATAGTTTTTTGTGGTCTAAATATTTGGGTTTTATATTATTGTGTGATTTGCGGGCGAGGTGCTTGATGTCGTTGCTGAGTTGTTTTGTTGGAAAAGGAGGGAAAAATAAATTATTTTCGTGTAAAATTACAAACTGCGAAAAAAAATTATTATATTTGTTCTGTGAAATGTGGCCTGCCGATTCGTAAAAGGAGTTGATGCACCTTATATTATATAAAGCATAATTAAAACCGACCGAGGAAACTAACCGATAACTTTTTAGAATAAACTAACCTTAAACTTAATCAAGATGAAGAGAAAACTACTCTGCTTGTTGTGTGGAGTCGCTATGCTTGCAAGCGGCTGTGACGACTATGATGACACGGAATTGGTAAACCGTGTGGACGGTCTTGAGGATCGTGTGACTACGCTCGAGGAGGCGATTGCACAGATGAATCAGGACATCAAGGGTGTCGAGACCCTGGTGAATGCCATTGATGGCAATGTTTTTGTCTCGAAGATCGAGACTGCCGAGGAGGGTTACACCATCTATTTTACCGACGGACAGAAGATCACGATCTCCAATGGAGAGAAGGGTGAACCGGGTAAGGATGCTCCGGTGGTGACTGTGAAACTCAACCCCGAGGACAACCAGTATTATTGGGCCATGACCAAGGACGGGGTGACGGATTATATCCTGGCCGACGGCAAACCCATTCCGGTGAAGGGCGAGAAAGGTCAGACCCCCATGATGAGGGTGACCAAGGAAGGCTCGACGGGATTCTGGGAGGTCAGCTACGATGGAGGCAAGTCGTGGGAGCGTGTTCTCGATGCCGACGGTCAGCCCGTGACGACGAGTGGCGGTGCCGGAGGTCTCTTTACGTCGGCTACGGTCGAAACGTCCGAGGACGGATCGCAAAAGGCTGTATTCGTGCTGCTTAACGGTGAAAAGATCGAAATCGAATTGCGCTCGGAGATGTGCATGACCTTCAAGAACGGGAAACCCGAGGGTGCCGTGCCGTTTGCCTATGGCGAGAGCAAGACCTACGAATTTGAGGTGACGGGCGTGCTGAAGACCGTGGTGACGAAGCCCGACGGTTGGAAGTCGGCCTACGATTCCGCCAAGAACACGCTGACGGTGACTGCTCCCGTGGAGGCTATAAAGGACTACGCCGAGTTGAAGGGTGAGGTGTCGTTGATCTACTTTGGCAAGGAGAATCAGAGCGCCGTGATTACCCTGGAGGTGTTGATTGGTGAGTTTGTGAAGATTGATCCGGAGAAATTGGCTGTTTCGGCTCTTGCCGAAGCCGGTTCCTATGAAGTCCCCTTCACGGCCGACGGTGAGGTGACGGTCGATGTGCCTGATCCTGCCGACAAGGCATGGCTGACCCCCGCGGTGGTGAAGGCCGAGATGCCTGCCGAGGGTGCTGTCCTCTCGGGCAATATTAAGATCGAAGTTGCGGCCAATACGGGTGCGCCCCGTACGGGTAAGGTGGTGGTTGCGGCTGCCGACAATACGCTGGAGATCACCGTAACGCAAGCCGAGGGTGTGAAACTTGTGCCGCAGGGTCTGCGTCCCAACAGTGGCAAGTTGCTGTGGGCAAAACGTCTCTCGGAGTTGGATCCCGGTGTGAAGGGCCTGGTAATGGGTATCGGCGCTTCGGGTGAGACGGTGATCGTCAATGTCAACAATCAGAACCCGCTGCTGCTCAACCGCACCACGGGCGAGTTGACCGGACGCTTGGATCTGAGCGCCCTGCCCACAAATGCCCACAACTATCTGACCACCGACGATTCAGGTCATGTCATCTTCAACAATAAGGCCGAGAACGGCACGCCGCTGACGATCTACCGCATGAAGGATCTGAAGTCGGCTCCCGAGAAGTTCATCGAGTGGACCAAGAACGCCGATAATCACGGAGCTTCGGTTTCGGTGGTGGGCGATGTCTATGGCGATGCCCTGCTTTCTACGGTTTGGGCCGCTTGGGGATCGTCGACCAACGTCAGAAGTTGGAACGTGAAGGGCGGTGTGCCTCAGAATCAGGATGCCCTGTGGCGTCAGGCCTCGGGTGCGGGCAGCTTCCGCAATGGCGATGCCATCTATAAAGATCTTGACATCAATACTTCGGAGTATTTCGGTTGCGGTTACGACAAGAATCTGCTGGCCTGGGTCGGTGCCGACAATAAGCTCAAGGCGTCGGTGACCCTGCCCAGCGGCAACAGCCTGGCCGGAGCTTTGGATATTGCCTCGATCAACGGAGGACAGTACCTGGCAATCACGGCCGACGGCTACTTTGACTATGCTCCCTCGGGCGAGATGTGGTTGCTCGATGTCAAGGATCAGAGTAAGTTCTCGGGTGAGCTGACCGGAAGCACCAGCCCCGCCATCGTCTACACGTTGCCGGCCAACAAATACGGCGCGTTCAAGAACGACGGAGCCGCTCCTGCTCCTTATCAGGATGTCTTCCTTCAGGTTTCGGAGAATGGTGTCTACCTCTACGCCTACTTTGTATTCTGCAACGGATATGTAGGTTGTGTTCAGTTTGACTGTTTGGCTCAATAACAATGAGTAAGTAGAATAATTTCGGGTGTCCCCGCGTTCCGAAAGGAATGCGGGGATTTTTTTGAGGAGGTGTTTCCCTGAGGTTGGATCTGAATGCGGTGTATGGGGCAGACGGCATCCGAATACCGTTGAGCCGCAAGATGGAGAGAGCCGTGGTGTGGCGGCGGAAATCGGGTGGAACGAGGTGGCGGAAAATTCTGAAAAAACAGGGCGGAATGCAGCTGGATCGATTCCAATGCCGATGAAAGAAAATGCTGAAACGGAAGAGGCGTATAAAGGAGCAGTGAGCGGGGAATATCGTAATGGCGACGGGTGCGGATTGAGCCGGAAACCCCGGTCTTGAGATAATTAAAAATAGAAGAGTCGGAAAGGTTTCTCGCTTCCCGACTCTTCTATTTGTCTGAAAAATCAGCCCTTTTTCCGAGGGCTATTGTAATTTGTCCGGCTGTCACCTTTTTTACGGGGCTGTCAAAACATTACACCGATACCGTAGGCCTTGACACCAGAGACATTAGAGACTGCTCTCGAGGTGTTAAAGTCCCAGGATTTTGTTGCGGGCTATGGCGCAGATACCGACCAGTCCGGCGGTCTCCTGTAATTTGGAGACCTTGATGGTGGTGTCCTTGCAGACCAGATTCAACGAGTATTTGTTGATGGCGGTCTTGAGCGGTAACAGCAGATAGTTCTGGGCCGAGGAGAGCAGTCCGCCCAGGACGATGACCTCGGGGTTGAACATGTTGATCAGTCCTGCGATGGCCCGTCCCAGCTTCTGTCCGACCTCCTCCATGACCTCGATGGCCAGAACGTCCTCCGATTCGAGGGCGTCGAGTATGTCGTGGAGCGTGATCTGTTCCTGGTTGTGGTAACGCTTCGAGAGGGTGGAGGTGTGGCCCTGCTTGAGTTTCTCGATGAAGTGGCGATGGACGGCCCAGCCCGAGACCTCGGTTTCGAGACACCCGCGTTTGCCGCAACGGCAGATCACCTCGTTGTCGAAGAACGGGAAGTGACCGTATTCGCCCGAGAATCCCGACTTGCCGTAGTAGAGCTTGCGGTCGAGGATCATGCCGATGCCGAATCCCCAGCTGATGTTCAGGAAAATCATGTTCTGCTCGTTGTTTCCTACGCCGTACATATACTCGCCGTAGGCCATGGCGCGGCTGTCGTTCTCGATGCAGACGGGGCATCCCAACCGCTCCTCAAGGACCATGCTCAGCGGTTTTTCGTCGAAGAAAAAGTAGCTGTAGCTGTATCCCGTCTCGGGGTTCACGCGTCCCGGGATGTTGATGCCGATCGAGAAAAGGCTCTTGCGCTTGACCTTCGAGAAGGTGATGAACGAATTGATGCGGTTACACATCTCGTCGAGGGCCTGGGGGGTGTTCTCGAAATCGTATTTGTATTGCTTCGAGAGCAGGATGTCGCCCCGGAAGTTTGTCAGACACATGTCGAGTTCCTTGCGCTTGATGTTGACCCCTACGAAGTAGCCGACCGAAGGGTTCAGTCCGTAGATACACGGGCGGCGGCCTCCGGTGGGGCCCTGGCGGCCGAGTTCGCATACGAAGTCGGCTTTGATCAGTTCGGTGACGGCTTTGGTGACCGTCGGGATGCTCAACCCCAATTCATGGCTGAGATCGGCGATACTTTCACCCCCGCACATGGTATATCTCAGAAGAATGCGCCGTTTGAGTTGATCCGATTTGCTGTTTGAATTGTTTAAAAAATCAGCATCCATATTCAAAATAATTTATTCGTTTACAAAGGAGCAAAAGGTGTGTGTCGGTATCGGCCGTGTGTGTCTTTCCCTGACGACCGCTCTTCAGCACTCCCTTCCGCAAAGGTAGGAAAAGGAGAGGGGCGAAACAAGGGAACAGACTGTTTGGGGAACGATTTTACCGAATTCCTATCAATTTTTTTCAAAAGTACGAAAAACTTGTCGAATTTTTATAAAAAGTATTGCTCTTTTTCGTCGTTTCTTCTGTGTTTTCGGTTTGATGGGCCGACTTTGGATTTTTTTTGCGGCTTTCTTTGGAAGACGGGTATGGTGGCGGATGGGATGGAGAACGAGAGGGGATATGACAGCGGAAACGGAGAAGGTGCGGACGGCCAAGAAAGAGGCGGAGGCAGGAAGGGAACGGCGAAAGTGCGGAGGGCATAATGGAAAGGACGAAGAAAAAGTGCAGAAGGGTGTGTAAGGAGGGCAGGAAGATCGAAGGTGGAAAAACCGAGGCCGGAATCCGATAAAAGGATTCCGGCCTCGGTCAAAGGTTGGGTTGCAAAGTAATCTTTATTCGATGATGATTTCATCCACAAACAGGAAGGCCGGTTCTCCCGAGGCGATGTGCCACTTGGGCATCGAGTATTCGGGGCAGGCGATCACCTTGACATAGCGGGCCTCGACCTTGTCGAATGCGAAATGGTGGGTGATGATGCCGTTGGGCGAATCCTCCCCGCTTGCGGGATATTCCTCCCGGACGATGCGGCGGAAATGTTTTCCGTCGGAGGATACCTCCACGGTGATCATGCGGGCATCGAATACCCAGCTGGCTTTCTCGACGCAGGTTGACAGATCGACGTTCGAAATCGTCTGCTCGCTCTCCAGGTCGATGACCGCTTCAAGGTCATTGCCGCGGAAGGCGATCCAGCGTCCCGTGCTGTAATTGGGTGTACCCGTAAGTCCGTCGACAAGGGTCTTTTCACCGTCGAAGAGGTAGCCTTTGTCGATGGGGTGGACCAGGCGGATGGGTTTCATCGTGGCTTTGTGGAATGTGACCTGCTCGGTGCTGACGGTATTCTTGCCCGAAGGACGTATGGCGCAGGCCTTCATCGTGGCGCTTTGTGTGATCTTCAGCGGGGCGGTGTAGCGGGGTGACGAGGTGGTGGGCTCGCTGCCGTCCAGGGTGTAGTGGATGGGGGCGTCACCCATCGTGTGGAGCTTGATGATGACGGCCTTCTGCGTGGGGTCGGATTCCACACGGGTCTGTACCCCCAGGATGTGGCGGGCGTAGTTCATGCCGAGGCGGTCGTAACAGGCCAGCATGCGGGGCAGGCGTTGCTCGAAATCCTTGTAGTCCTTTTTCTCGGGGGCGCACCATTGCACCTCCGAGAGGGCATCCAGGCGCGGGAGAATCATATATTGCACGTGTTCAAACGTGGGGATGTATTCCGTCCAAAGGTTGGCCTGAGTGCCGAGGATGTGGCGGCGTTCTTCCTCACCCAGCTGTGCGGGTACAGGCTCGAAGCTGTAGACCCGTTCCACGGTCGAGAGTCCGCCGATGGCCAGGGGCTCATGCTCCTTGTCGGTACTCTGATAGTGGTCGAAGTAGAGGTGTGAGGTGGGGGTCATGATCACATCATGGAGCTGGCGGGCAGCCTCCACACCGCGATCCACGCCTCTCCAGGCCATCACCGTGGCATTGGGCGAAAGACCGCCTTCGAGGATCTCGTCCCAGCCGATGAGCCGGCGGCCGCGGGCATTGAGGAAGCGCTCCACCTCACAGGTGAAGTTGCTCTGGAGCCTCTCTTCGGCCGTGTGCTGACAGTCGGTCTTCAGCCCCAGCGAACGGATCTTGCCCTGACACTTGGGGCAGGTCTTCCAGTGCTTCTTGTCGCATTCGTCACCGCCGATGTGGATATATTCCGAGGGGAAAAGCTCCACGACTTCCTCCAGGATGTTCTTGACGAATTCCAGCGTTTTGGGATTACCCACGCAGAGCACGTCGGCCGATACGCCCCATTGCTGGAATACCTCATAGGGACCGCCCGTGCAGCCCAGCTCGGGGAAGCAGGCCAGTGCGCTCTGCATGTGTCCCGGCATATCGATTTCGGGAATGACCGTGATGTGGCGTTGTGCGGCATAGTCCACCACCTCGCGGATCTGCTCCTGAGTGTAGAATCCTCCGTGGGGCTTGCCGTCGAAACGGCCGCTGTTTTTGCCGATGACGGTCTGGTCGCGATGCGAGCCGATCTCGGTCAGACGGGGATAGTGCTTGATCTCGATGCGCCAGCCCTGGTCGTCGGTCAGATGCCAGTGGAAGCGGTTGAGATTGTGGAGGGCCATCAGGTCGATGAATTCCTTGACCTGGTCGACCGTGAAGAAATAGCGCGAGACGTCCAGCATCATGCCGCGGTACGGGAAGCGGGGTTCGTCGGCGATCTTCACCCGGGGAAACAGGATCTCGGCCGCGGGATCCGCCGGCAGGGATTTGCGCAGGGTCTGGATGCCGTAGAATACGCCCGATTCGTTCTTGCCGCTGATCTCGATGCCGCGGTCGTTGACCTCGATGGTGTAGGCTTCGGGATTCGAGGCCTTGAGTCCGAGTTTCAGCATGATGCAGTCTTCCGGGGTGTTGGCATCGTGGGCGACGGCCTCGATCGGAAGGGTCGAGCCGAGGGCTTCACTCAGGTACAGGGCTAAAAATTCGGCATTTTCTCTCAGCGTAGGCTCTTCCTGCGAATAGCAGATTTTCACGCTTTCGCGGACAGTGAAGGGCGATCCGTCCTGCATCTGGATGGTGTGGGGCAGGGGAATGGTGCGGTAGTCGGCCGTCGGCCGGGGTGAACTGCAAGCTACGAGAGCCGTTATGCCCAGCAGGGTCATCGTGATTTGTAGATTTTTCCTCATTGTCGGGGATGTTTAGGTTATGTTTTGAATTTCCTACAAATTTAGGGCTTTCCCCTCGTAAATCCAAGCGCGGAACGGGGAAAACTGCTCTCGGAGTGGAATTCGTGTGGAGAAATGGGCCTTCGCAGCGGGATGAAGGCAGTGCGGAAGGAGGGTGATGGGGGCTGTTGAAAAAAAACAAGGGCGTGCAGGATATGATGGTTAAAAATATGCGTTACATGGTAAAACTTCATAAGATTATTGGTGAAAGTTTGTGCTTTGTGAAATTTATTTTAAATAGTTCTTCGTTTTTCGGCCGATAAGATGTATCTTTGTTTCCGATAGGGCTTCGGGAGGGGTGCTGCCCCTCTGTTCGTTTGACCTGCGGGTCACGGAATGCCCCGATGACTGCAAAACCTAAAATAAAAATAAACCTTATGGAAAAGAACAACCGTCGTGAATCTCTCAAACAAATGGATGAGGCATTGACCATCCCTTCGGAACAGGCCCTGTGTGGGGGTGATGATACTTCTCTTGCGGGGTCGTCCCGATTGATTGTCCCCAAGAACAACGGACTCAGGATCACGGGTACGTTTCTCGATGAAATATCGCACGACATTCCCCATCAGAACTGGGGCGAGCAGGAGTGGGACCGGGATTTCCGCTACATGAAACACATCGGTATCGACACGGTGATCATGATCCGTTCGGGCTATCGCAAGTTCATCACCTATCCCTCGAAATACCTGCTGTCGAAGGGGTGCTATATGCCCTCGGTGGATCTGGTGGATATGTTTCTGCGTCTGGCCGAGAAGTTCGGCATGAAATTCTACTTCGGACTCTATGACACGGGTCACTATTGGGATACGCACGATATGTCGTGGGAGGTGGAATATAATAAATATGTGATCGAGGAGGTGTGGAACAACTACGGCGCGAAGTACAAGAGCTTCGGCGGATGGTACATCTCGACGGAGATCAGCCGCAGCACGAAGGGGGCGATCGACGCCTTCCACACGATGGGTCAGCAGTGCAAGGATTTCTCGAACGGCTTGCCGACCTTCATCTCTCCGTGGATCGACGGCAAAAAGGCCGTGATGGGGACCTCGAAACTCTCGCGTGAGGATGCCGTGTCGGTCGAGGAGCACGAACGCGAATGGAACGAGATCTTCGACGGTATTCACGACGTGGTGGATGCCTGTGCTTTCCAGGACGGACATATCGACTACAACGAGCTGGATGCTTTCTTCACGGTCAACAAGAAACTGGCCGACAAATACGGCATGGAGTGTTGGACCAATGCCGAGTCGTTCGACCGCGATATGCCGATCCGCTTTCTTCCGATCAAATTCGACAAACTGCGCATGAAACTTGAGGCCGCCAAGCGCGCAGGTTACGATAAGGCCATCACCTTCGAGTTTTCGCACTTCATGAGTCCCCAGTCGGCCTATCTGCAGGCCGGGCATCTCTATGATCGTTACTGCGAGTATTTCGATATCGAATAGGGTGGATGCCTTATGAAAAGTTCGGCCAATTTTGGTTGTTTGGTGTTTCTGTCCGTTGTCGCAGCCGAAGGGGAATTCCCCTTCGGCTGCGACGCGGCAGTGATTCCGAGTACTACGTCCGGAAGGCCCGGCAGTTCGGGTTGAGTGCCCTCCGGCAAGGGGGGATGAGCCAATGCCGCAGACGGGGCATTTTCTTCGTTCCTTCCTTCTTCCGGGGCCTTTGGGGTTTGGAAAACCTCAATAAAAGAGGGAAAAGTATTGGTGAGACCTGTGTGAGTATAAGAAAAGCGGTGTCTGATTTTTACATCAGACACCGCTTTTCTTATCGGATCGGGTCCTTGTTTTCCCCGCAGGGTTGAAGGACCGCAAAAGGTTGCTACTTCTCTCTGACGCAGCGGACCGACATACCGTTTGCACGGCCGTAAGCCACCCCGTTGCGGATTCCGCCTGTGACGGCCTTCTTCTCAAACCAGAATTCAAAGGCCGACGAACGACGCTCGGCAAGAGCATCTGCCGTCCAGTAAAGACCCATCCACGGCTGAGCCTCCTCGGCAATGTTGGCGCGGGTGGGGGGCAGGGGATTGTAGATGTTCTGGATCTTGCCCGTGAGGTAGACACGGCGACCGGCTCCCATATAGAGCGATGTCGTGGTGCCGTCGCTCAGATCCCATCCGTAGTTGTCGCTGTCCTCGATGGTCGGGGTGGAGGCGATCTTCAGGTTCTCGAAAGCAGCCGTGGGGGCAACCATCCAACCTGCGGGGCAGGGGTCGTTGACGCTCTTTCGGTCGGCCGACCAGGCGGTGTTGTCCTCGGTCCACATCCAATCCTGCTCCTTGATCTTGTCGGTGATGATGTAGTCGAGGGGATGGCGCATGGCGTACTCAGCCGTACCCGTATCCTCCTTCGAGGTGATCATGCGGATGTAGATGCGGTTGTTTTCCTCGGTGTACATCGGAGCGATGGTATAGAGGCTGTTCTTGTAGGTCGACAGGCCTACGAAGGGGTCCTTGCGGCCCCACTGGTAGAACATACCCATCGAGGCATGCTGCTTCTCGGGCGTGGATTTGTCGCTGGCCAAAGCACCCAGGTTGCGGTTCATCACCTCGTAACCGTTGGTGTAGTGCAGCGTGTTGGCCTCGGGATCCTCGGCCGTCGACCAGATGTGCCAGCTCCATACGATTTCGTTATTCTCGTCATAGGCGGCGATCACGGCATTGCCTTCCTTGAGGATCGGCTCCTCCTTGTCGGGGAGCATGCCCGAGAGGAACGACACCTTCTGATCCTCCATCGTGACGTAGCGCACCATCGTCGAGGTGGTCTGCCACAGTACTTTCACACGCTTGGCCTGGATCGGCGTTCCGTCGCCCTTGGCCAGTGCAAACGTGTAGTTCACATTGGGTTTGGTGACGATGTAGCTGTTGGCCGGTTCGCGGCTCAGATCCTCGTGGCGGATCAGTCCCACGAAGAGATTCGCGGACTTGACAGTTCCGGCATAGGACGTACCCGTGAGTACGATCGTTCCAGCCTGGTCGATCTTTTCGGGCTCCTTGTCGCCCTCCTCGGCCAAAGGTTTGGCTCCTTGGGGTACGGTGATCTTGAGGGTTTGGGTGGCCTCGTCGATCGTGACATCCTTCCAACCCTGTGGTTTGCTCGATATGTATAAACCGTTGATTCCTCGGGCCGTAAATCCCACCGTGGTGCTTTCGCTCGGTGTGTTGAAGTAGTAGGCCGGCTGATCTATGGCCAATACACTGGTGTCCACGTCGTCATCATCGCCGCAGCCGACGAAGATCGTGGCGGCAATGGCCAGAAAGGAAACCAATTTCGTGAATCTTTTCATATTATTCATATTTACCTAAATATCGGGTGATAAAATCTTTGCAAAGATACCAAAAAAGCCGGAGAAATCCAATGCCGGAGCTTCCAAATATTTCCTCTGCCGGGGATTTTTCCCACCCATGAACAACGAGGAACCACTCTCCGATAGTATGTCGTGGCGAAGAATTACCCAAAAAAAGCATCGGGTGAATTGCTTCGCCCGATGCTTTGTACCGAAAGGAGAGTGTCCTTCAAGTCGGTAGGGGGGATGCCTCCCTTTATTTTTTCTCCGGTTTGGCGATCGTCTCGCGCATCGACGTATCGGCCATGATGTTCTTCATCTTGTAGTAGTCCATCACACCCAGATTGCCGTTGCGGAATGCCTCGGCCATAGCCAGCGGCACTTCGGCCTCGGCCAGGATCACTTTGGCGCGGGCATCCTGAGCCTTGGCCTTGTTCTCCTGTTCGAGGGCCACGGCCATGGCACGACGCTCCTCGGCCTTGGCCTGGGCGATGTTCTTGTCGGCCTGGGCCTGATCCATCTGCAACTGGGCACCGATGTTCTTGCCCACGTCGATGTCGGCAATGTCGATCGAGAGGATCTCGAAGGCCGTACCTGCATCCAGCCCCTTCTCCAGCACCACGCGCGAGATCGAGTCGGGGTTTTCGAGGACGATCTTGTGGGAGTCGGCCGAACCGATCGACGAGACGATACCCTCGCCCACACGGGCCAGCACGGTCTCCTCACCGGCACCACCGACCAGCTGTTTGATGTTGGCGCGGACCGTCACACGGGCCTTGGCGATAAGCTGGATACCGTCCTTGGCAACGGCGGCCACGGGAGGGGTGTTGATCACCTTGGGGTTCACCGACATCTGCACGGCCTCGAACACGTCACGGCCGGCTAGGTCGATGGCTGTGGCCATACGGAAGTCGAGCATGATGCCTGCCTTCTGGGCTGACACCAGGGCGTGAACCACATTAGTGACGTTACCTCCGGCCAGGTAGTGGGCCTCGAGTTCGTTGGGATTGAGTTGCAGACCGGCCTTGGTGCTTTCGATCATCGAGGAGACGATGGTCGAAGGCGGAACCTTGCGCCAGCGCATCAGAATGAGTTGCAGAAGGCTGATTTTGACACCCGAGACGAGTGCCGAGAACCACATTCCCACGGGAATGAAGTAGAAGACAAGCCAGATGGCGATGAGGCCTACGGCAAAAGTGATTGCGATTTGAAATTCCATAGGATTATAGAAGTTTTATTGTTTTTGGACAGGTTTTACGATGACGCTCATGTTCTCGAACCCTACGATCTCGACCTGTTCCTGGGGGTCGATGTAGGTGGAGGCCGATTTGGCCTCGTAGAGCCGGCCCTCGATCTCGATCTTGCCCATCGGGGCCAGGCGCGAGAGGGTCGTGGCGATCTGTCCCTTGTGCAGTTGGGTCTGCGGGGCATCGGCCTGGGCCTCTTCGAGTTTCTGTTTGAGCGAGAAGCGTTGCCAGGTCCTGCTGCGCAGGGAGAGGATCAGACTGATGGAGGCAATCAGCAGGATGACCACCAGGGTCAGTACCGCGGCCCAGAATCCGTGGTCGCGGTAGGCGATGTAGATGGCACTTCCGTAGCAGACCATCGCCAGCAGTCCCCCGATCGAGACTCCCGGCAGTAACAGTACTTCGACCACCATGAAAAGCAGTCCGAAGAGGATGAGAATGGCTATATAGAGCATGATTCTGAAATTTTAAAAATTCCCGCTTTAAAGATAATCATTTATTCCGGTTTCGATGCAAATTCCGTGACTTTTATTTTCAGTTCGGGTTCCGCCGCCGTGATGGCTTCGGCCAGCCGTTCGGCTATGGCGCGGTCGTCGAACAGGCCGATGATGAAGATCTCGTGGCCTACGCGCGAGAGTTCGCGGCCCTCGCCCGTGGAGGCGATCACTTCTTTGACGGCGGGCGACAGATCCTCCGTGGAGGTGATCTCGATGCGGTAGGATACCTGCATCAGATCGGGCTCGCGCGTGAGGTTATGGGCCACGCTGTCGGTCCACATCACGATCTCGGGGCGCATGAATCCGCGGGCTTTCAGTTTCTTCTGTGCGGCCTCGGCCTCGTCCTTGGTGGCGAAGCCTCCGGCGTAGTAGCACCATTTGCCGCGCTCGTCGATCTGGTAGCAGAGCGGCGACGTCCCGCGGAAGAGCGAGGCGGCCCGCTTGGTGTTGAACGTGCCGAGCAGGATGCGGTAGATCGTGCCGCGGGCATAGACCCTGCACTCGGGGATGGGGTTTTTGGTGGTGTATTTGCTTGTCGGGGAGAATTCAATGTCCTCGTAGTCCAGGAAGAGGCGTTCGTTGATCACGATGGCGGCGGGGACAAGTTCCAGCTCCGCCAGGCGCATCATGGCGCTTTGCAGCGAGTCGCGGGCGGCATCAAGGCGGAGCGTCTCGGCCACGGACTGCTCGTAGGCCAGCATCACGCGCTTGCGCAGCAGGTAGTCGGTCACGGCCTCCGAGGCGGTGTGTTCGCTCAGGGCGGCGAATTTGCGGCGGGCTTCGCTTAGACGGTTTTCCTCGGCCGTGATCAGATCGCTCCAGGCCATCTTGTCGGCCAGGTAGCTGTAAGCGTAGTCCTTGTTGTCGAAGATATAGTTCCACGTCTGCGACAGGGAGTCGGTCATCAGGCGGGTTTCCCGGTCGAGTGACGAATAGCTGTCGAAGAGTTTCAGCGCCTCCTCTTCGGTCTGGGCTGCCGTATAGGCCGCGGCCAGCTCCGAGAGGGTGGCGTGGTTGGTCTGGAAACGCTCCATGTAGCTTAGAGCCTGTTGTTCCAGCTCCTGGGCATGGCGCAGGGCGTCCAGGTCGCGCGGTTCGAGCTGACGGCGGAAATAGTCGTTGTAGACCAGGTTGGCGCGTTTCTCCGCGTCGGGGATTCGGTCGGAGACGACCTCTGAGGCCTGTCCTTCGGAGTTCAGATCCGCCCGGTCGTAGTGCTCTACTACCCAGCTCTGCTCGATGAGGTTGATGCTGTCGGCCAAGCGACGGCTCTCGTTGTTACATTTGAAAAAGAGGCTTTCCAGCCTCAGGATCTCGTCCGAAAGCGAGGAATCCTCCTGCACCTTGAGGCGCAGGTCCTCCACGGCCGAGCGGATCGAATCCTTGCGGATCTTCAGCTCCTCGTCGGCCCGGAGCAGGGACATGTATCGGGGGTTGCCCTCCAGGCCGCGGATGCGGGCCTCGACAACGGGCTGCTGGGCGAGAGCACCTCCCGCCAGAATCGTCGCCGCAACCGCCGGCAACCATGTTTTCTTGAAGATATGAGCTATTTCCACCATTTTATGAAGAATAACTGAATGAGTCCGAAAATCTCCAGACGGCCCAGGAGCATGACCAGTGTGCACATGCCCTTGGCGGCCGCGGGGATTCCGGCGTAATTACCTAACGAATAAACCTCTCCGAATCCGGGACCCACATTGCCCAGACAGGCGATCGTGGCAGAGAAGGAGGTCAGCAGATCCATGCCGCAGAGTGTTCCGAAGAGCGTTCCCGAGAAGATGATCAGCATATAGGTCACGATGAAGATCTCCACGCCGTAGATCACGGCGTCATCCTGGATCACGCCGTCCAGTTTGATGCGGATGACGGCATTGGGGTGTTGCTGGCGTTTGAGCTGCATCTTGATAGTCTTGCCGGCCAGCAGCAGTCGGTTGGTTTTCATACCTCCCGAGGTGGATCCTGCGCAGGCACAGAGGATCGTGCCGAAGATCAGGATCATGATGGCGAACGGCGGCCAGACGTTCGAGTCGGCCGTGGCGTAGCCCGTGGTGGTCATCAGCGAGAAGAACTGGAAGGTCGCGTGACGGAATGCCGAGCCGAGCGTGGGGTAGATGTCGGCCGCGTAAATACTGATGGTGATCAGAATGCTGCACACAAGCAGTATGCCCACATACCAGCGGGTAACCTCCGAGCGGAAGATGTTGTTGCGTTTGCCCGTGACGGTGGCGTAGATCAGTCCGAAGTGCATGCCGGCGATACCCATGGCGAAGATCAGGATCGTGTCGATCATCGGGCTGTTGAAGAAGGCGATGCTGGCGTTCTTGGTCGAGAATCCGCTGGTGGCGCATGCCGACATGGAGTGGCACAGGGCATCGAACCAGTTCATGCCGGCCAGTTTGAGCAGTACGGTGAAGATCACTGTCAGACCGACGTAGACCACCATCAGGATCTGTACGATGATCTGCGTGCGGTACTGGTAGTTGTCCTTGGCCAGGGAGGAAAGCTCCACATTCGACAGGGTCATCTTGCTGCGTCCGATGGTGGGCAGCACCACCAGGGCAAACATTACCACACCCATACCTCCGATCCATGTCGTCGAGAACCGCCAGAACTGCAGTCCGCGCGGCAGGGCCTCCACATCGGTCAGAATCGAGGCTCCGGTGGTCGTGTAGCCCGAGACGCTCTCGAACCAGGCGTTGATCAGCGTGAACTCGCCGCCCCAGATCAGATAGGGGAACATACTCACCAGACAGGCCACCAGCCATGATCCCACGACGATGCAGAATCCCTCCTTGGTGGAAATCTGTTCTCCGCGTTCGACGAAGATCATCGGAAAGGCACCGAGCAGAGCCGTCAGCATCGAGGAGAGCAGCAGGGGATAGAATGCCGAATCGACGTCGTTCAGATAGGATATTCCGGCCGATACCAGCATGAACATCGCGATGAACAACATCACCAGTCCGACATAGCGTAAAACCACATTCAAGCGCATGATCTTATAGTTTTTGTTGCTTCGAGATCGAGATCAGGGTGTCGATCTTGTCCTTCAGTTCTCCCATCTCGTCCTTGAGGTTACCCTTCACCTCGAAGGGGATGTGATAGGTTAGGAAATTACCCAACGAGCGGTTGATGCGGATGATCGGCTCGGCGTAGTAAACCGACAGGAAATAATAGAGCATCAGCACGATGGCGATCATCACCATCAGGGAGATCAGTACCGGGGTCACCGCCCGATAGGCGTTCTTTTTCATCTGCTCGGCACGCGGGGCGAGGGAGCTTTGCGTCGAGGTCATGTAGTTCTTTATGGCCGAGGTCAGCTGGCCGTAGAGGCGTTCGTACTCGCCGCTGTACCAACTGCCGCCCTCGCGGTCGAACCGTTGCAGGGAGTCCCGCGGCTCGGCTTCCCGGGCCAGGTAGTTGTCCGTGAGGAGTCGGAGCTCGGTGGTGGCGAAGGCCAGCGAGTCGAGGAACGATTTTTCGAGGGCCTCCTCCTGGGCCACCAGGAGGGTGTGCTCCAGACGCTCCATGCCCGCACGGCAAAGGCTGTCGTAGGAACGGTCGCCGAGCACCGCCATGTGGATCAGGGCGATGTTCTGTTCGTGGGCCGCATCGAGCATATCCTTCGCAAGTTCGATGTTACGTTTGTTGGCTTTCAGAATATCGTCCGTGTCCTGGCTCAGATGGCTCAGCTCCACGAACGACACCATGCCGGAAAAAAACAGCAAAAAGACGATGCTCGAAAATCCGATCATCAATCTTTTGCGTAAACCTGTCGTTTTCATCATATTTTAGTTTCTTCTAATCTTTAAATGCCTCCAAAGCCTCGGTGGGGCGTCCGTTGGCGAAAGCTCCCATCGAGTAGCCTCCGTTGTAACCTGCGGGGGCTTCGGGTTCCCAGTAGAAAACCCCGGCAAATCCACGGATCGAGGCCTTCTGTCCCAGGAGGTAGTCCAGCATGCGGCGTGCCTCGGCGGCCTTGTCCCAGGGCATGCCCACCTCGCAGACCATCACCGGGCATCCGCGCTCGCTGCTCAGACGTGCGATGTTCTCCACGCAGGCGCGGGTCTTCCGTTCCCACTCCACACCGGGGTAGAGCGACATTCCGATCATGTCGTAGCGGGCGCCGTATTTGTCCAGCACGTCCAGCACACGGTCGAAACGCCGGGCGTCGAATCCGTTGTCGATGTGTACGAGTACCTGTGCCCGGGGATAAACCTCCTTCACGGCCCGATACCCCGCATCGTGCAGACGGGCGTAGTTCTCGGGGTGGAGCGAGAGGCGTCCCGTGGGCCAGCACATCCCGTCGGTGGTTTCGTTGCCCACCTGCACCCAATCGACTTCTATACCGTCGTGCTTGAGCAGACGGAGTGTTTCGCGGGTGTGTGCCGCCAGATTCTCCTGCATCTTCCCGACCGGGAGTCCTTCCCAGGCCTTCGGCGGGTATTGTTTGCCGGGATCGGCCCACCAGTCGCTGTAATGGAAGTCGATCATCAGCCTCATCCCGAGGTCGCGGGCTCTCCGGGCCTTCCGCAACACATCCTCCTGCGAATTCCACTCTTCCTCGGGGTTGACCCACACGCGCAGACGGATGGCATTCATGCCGATCTGCTGCATCAGGGCCGTACATTCGGTCTGTTGTCCCTCGCGGTTGAAAAACTCCAGTCCCTCCTGCTCCATTTGGGTCACCCAGCTGATGTCGGCTCCCTTGGCGAAGAAGCGCGGGGTGGGGTGGGTTGAGGCATTGTCCTCATCGGAGGAGGAACAGCTGCACAGGGTGGATATCAGGCAGACAAGCGGTATGAATTTGCGGATCATGGTTTTCGGTTTGGTTGTTTTGTCTGTCGGGTTTAAAACGGCAGGGGTCTGGAGTTGTGGCCGCGGCGGGACGATTTTCCGTCATGGGCCGCAGGGGCTTTGCCGGGCCGTATGCCCTGTTCTTCAAAGGTACGAAAATGCAGGCTCGGAAACAAGTGCAAACCGTTGTTTTCCGAAAAAACTTGTCGGATCCGTACCTCTGTCGTACTCTCTTCCCCGTTGACGGTTAATCGAGGATCTCGCCCTCCAGGTCGTGTTCCCCGTCCATCTGACCGAGTCTCACGCGGCAGATGGTGTTGACCTTTTCGCGGTCGTAGGGGACCTTCACGCGGCGGTAGTTGCCCGTGAATCCGAACATCATTCCGGCGCGGCGCGTACTCTCGAAGAGTACCTCCTGCTCCTGTCCGATGCCTGCGCGGCAGAAGTCGGCGTGCAGACGCGAACAAAGCTCCTCAAGACGGACCACACGAGCTGTCTTGACCGAATCCTGCACCTTGCCCGGGAAGTCGACGGCTGGCGTGCCGGGGCGTTCCGAGAAGGGGAAGATGTGGAGGAAGGCGGGGTGCAGATCCTCCAGGAAACGGTAGGTGGCCTCGAAATCCTCGTCCGTCTCGCCGGGGAATCCCACGATGACGTCGATACCGATGAAGGCATCGGGCATCAGACGGCGCACCGACGCGATGCGGTCGGCAAAGCGGGCCGTGGTGTAGCGGCGGCGCATCAGTCCCAGGATCTTGTCCGTGCCGCTCTGGAGCGGGATGTGGAAATGGTGCTGGAATTTGGGTGACGAGGCGCAGAATTCGATGATCTGGTCTGTGAGCAGATTCGGCTCGATCGACGAGATGCGGTAGCGTTCGATGCCCTCCACCTCGTTGAGCGCGTGCAGCAGGTCGATGAACTTCTCGCCCGTCGTGCGGCCGAAATCACCGGTGTTGACGCCCGTGATGACGATCTCCTTTTGGCCTTTGGCTGCGATCTTGCGGGCCTCCTCCTGAAGGTCGGCGATGGGCATGTTGCGGCTCGAACCGCGGGCGTAGTGGATCGTGCAGTAGGAGCAGCAGTAGTCACAGCCGTCCTGCACCTTGAGGAAGGCTCGGGTGCGGTCGCCCGTCGAGAAGGCTGCGAAGAAACGTGTCAGCGAATCGGTGTCGCAGCTGTAAACCCGGGCGTGGCCCTTGCCCGCAAGTTCGGCCACACGGCTGTAAAGGTCACCCTTGTAGTTGTTTCCCAATACCAGGTCGACGCCTTCGATCCAGGCTATTTCCTGGGGTTTGAGCTGTGCGTAGCAGCCCGTCACGGCGATGATGGCCTCGGGGTTGCGGCGGTGGAGCTTGCGGATCAGGTTACGGCATTTCTTGTCGGCGTGCTCGGTTACCGAGCAGCTGTTGATGACACATATATCGGCATCGGACGAGGGGGATACGCGGATGAATCCCCCCTGCTCGAATTCCCGGGCCAGAGTCGAGGTTTCCGAGAAATTGAGCTTACATCCGAGTGTATGAAAACTTACTCTGCGTGGTTGCATTCTTGAAATTTCGGTTATATTAATGGGCAAATTTAATCAAATTCGGATGTTTTACCAAAAAATATCTTTTCAGACCTATATAAAAACATAATACGAGGCGCATGATGGTTTGTAAGTGTCGGATTCAGAGCCGGGTGCGGATCCTCTGGGCGGAGGGGCTGACGGTGCGTGGGGCGGAAGGCTGCGGGTAGGAAGCGGGCGTTTTGGGCGGCAGGAGGAAGAATCGGCAAGAATTGGAACGTGGGGCAGGTGGCTGGAAAATGAAGGACATGAGGGTATGAGGAGCCGGATTCCGTGAATTTTTAAAGGAAATAGAGAATGCTATTCCTGTTTATTTCCGTAAAAAGGGACGGAAAAGGGTTTGGAACGGCTTATTGTGACATAAAAGTGTCGGGAAAGTCTTATAAACTTGGCTGTATTTGATATTTTCGTTATTTTTGACTTACTCAAAAAACGGAGGAGTGTTTTTACTTCGAGAAAATCCGAAAAACCTCATTCCTTGAAGAATGGGAGGAAGGGGCGTGTCCTTTTTTTCGACTATCTGCCGAACTCTTGGGGGTGGGAACTCTTTCTCCCATTATTCTTGGATGGATTTGCCGTTTTTTTGTTTGTGTTCGTTGTCTTTAGGGGCGAATCTGTCGGCGGACCAGGGTGTTGCGGGGCGGTTGTGTCGGCCTCGGAAAATTTCCGTTTTTTTCTGAAGATTACAGCGTGCGTCGGCCGGTGAGAAGCCTGCGGATGCTGTTTTCTTGAAGAGAGCCTGTGTCGGCCATCTTGTTTGATTACCAGTGTTTTGTGAGTTTATATCCTGGCTGGGGAAAGTAGTGTCGCTTGAGCTGTCCCTCCGTGCTTTTTCCGGGAGGCTGACTGTCCCTCGGGTCACTCTTTGAGGGCGGTTTTGCAGGTTGCCGTTTTTGATGGATTCCCGGACTTTATTTCGGAGTGTTTTCCCCGCCCGATTCCCTTTGTCGGGGCGGGTGAAAAAGAATCCTGTGGCAGGGGCTTGGGAAACGGCCGTGCTAATCATCTTGAAATCAGAGTGCATGAAAAGCATTGTGCGTCGGATGCGCTTTTTTTGGGGAGGGAAGCGGCGAAGAGATGGAAAAACCCGAAAAAATGAGTAACTTTGCACGAATAATTTGCATGGTATGGAATTTTTTAGGGATCTGGTTCAATATGGCTATCTGTCCAATGCCCTCATTGCCGCCCTTTTGTCGGGCGTCACGTGCGGCATCATCGGCACCTATGTCGTATGCCGAAGGATGGTGTTCCTGGCCGGCGGTATCACCCACGCGTCGTTCGGAGGCCTGGGCATCGCCTTTTACCTGGGCGCAAACCCCATCTTGGGGGCCATGATCTTTGCCATCTTCTCGGCCTGGGGCATAGAATGGGCCGGCGGGCAGGGGCGGATCCGTGAGGATTCGGCCATAGGAATCATCTGGTCGGTGGGTATGGCCGTGGGTGCGCTCTTCATGAGCCTGCGCCCGGGATACACCTCGGGTGATCTGTCGGCCTATCTGTTCGGCAGCATCGTGACGGTGTCCGATGCCGATGTGACGGCTCTCGGGGTGCTGACCCTTGTGGTGCTGGCTGGGGCGGTGCTGTGGCTGCGCCCGATCATGTATGTGGCCTTCGACCGCGAATTCTCGCGCAGCCGGGGTATCGCCACCCGGGTGATCTCCTATCTGATGGCCACACTGATCGCCGTGGCCATCGTCCTCTCGATCCGGATCATGGGTATCGTCCTGCTTATATCTCTGATCACCATGCCCGTGGTGATCGTCAATACCCTGACCCGTTCCTACCGCGCCATCACCCTCTTTGCGCCCGTGGTGGCCATTGCGGGTAATGTGGCGGGACTGATTCTGAGCTATAATTTTGAAGTGCCGCCCGGTGCGGCCATAATATTTACACTCACTGTTGCGCTTATTATGGTAAAACTATTAACTTTGTGCAACAAAAAAACGCGAGCCGCTGCATGAAAAGTATTCATAAATTTGTTCTGAAAGCCTATCTCGGCCCGATGATCCTCACCTTCTTCATCGTGATGTTCGTTCTGCTGATGAACTTCATGTGGCGATATATCGACGAACTTGTCGGAAAGGGTCTGAGCGCGGGAATCATCATTGAACTGATCTCCTACGCCATGGCTAACATGATTCCGATGGGTCTGCCGTTGGCAACGCTTCTGGCGGCTATCATGACGATGGGTAACCTGGGTGAGAACTACGAGTTGCTGGCCATGAAGTCGGCCGGAATGTCGCTGGTGCAGATCACCAAGCCGCTCATCATCCTGGTGAGCATCATCGCCGTGGGCAGTTTCTTCGTGGGCAACAACCTGGTGCCCTACGCCAACAAGAAGATGTTCAGCATCATCTTCGACATCCGCCAGCAGAAACAGGTACTGGAGTTCCACGACGGACTCTTCTTCAACGGTATCGAGAATATGTCGATCCGCGTGAGCCACCAGGAGCCCGACACCCACCTGCTGCACGATGTGCTGATCTACGACAACCGCGACGCCAACGGCAATATGAACACCGTGGTGGCCGATTCGGGTTATATCCGCCTCTCGGACGACAAACGCTACCTGTTGGTGACGCTCTTCAACGGCCAGACCTACGAGCAGACCCGTAACGGACAGTGGTTCAACAAAAGTTCGCTGGGCCACCACATCTTCGACCGCCAGGACCAGGCCATCGCCATGGAGGGCTTCGATATGGGCCGCAGCGACGACAACCTTTTCTCGAACAACAGCCAGACGAAGAACATCAATCGTCTGCAACGCGATATCGACTCGCTGGAGAAAACCGTGAACACGGCCACGACACGATCCTACGAACCCCTGTTGAAGGATCAGCTCTTTGTGCGTGACAACTCGGTGCTGCCCATGCCCGACAGTCTGAAGGTGGACAAGAGCCGCTTCAGGGACATGTTGGTGTCCGATTCCCTTGTGACCCTTCCTCTGCGCGAGAAGGAGCGCATCTGGGACATGGCCCGCAATATGGCCAAGAGTTCGCGAAACATGTTCTCGTTCGACGAGTCGGCCTCGAAGGAGGCGCTCAACCAGCTCTACCGCTCGAAGGTGGAGTGGCACAAGAAGATCTCGCTGCCGATCTCCATCATGATCTTCTTCCTGATCGGCGCTCCGCTGGGAGCCATCATCCGCAAGGGCGGTTTGGGCCTTCCGGTGGTTGTTTCGGTCATATTCTTTGTGATCTACTACATGATCAACCTCTCGGGTGAGAAAATTGCCAAGGAGGGTACCTGGGAGGCAGTCTACGGTATGTGGCTGTCGACGGCGGTGCTGACTCCCATAGCCATATATCTGACCTACAAGGCCACCAATGACTCGGCCTTGCTCGACTTCGACTGGTATGTCGGACGGATCAAGTCGCTGAAGGAGAAATGGACCTTGAAATCGAAAAAAACAATAAACAAGATAAAACTCAAACAACATGAGAAACGAAACGATGCTCAATAGTGTAGAGGAGGCCCTCGAGGATTTCAAAGAGGGTAAGATCGTCATCGTCGTCGATGACGAGGATCGCGAGAATGAAGGCGATTTTATCGTCGCTGCCGAGAAGATCACTCCCGAAATTGTGAATTTCATGCTCAAGGAGGGTCGCGGAGTACTCTGTGCGCCCCTCTCGGAGCAGCGATGCGCCGAGCTGGAACTCAATATGATGGAGCAGAACAACACCTCGTTGCTCGGAACTCCCTTCACCGTGACGGTCGATCTGCTGGGTGAGGGTTGCACGACGGGTGTCTCGATTCACGACCGTGCCGCCACGATCCGCGCGCTGGCCGATCCCAAGACCCGCCCCTGCGACCTGGGACGTCCGGGTCACATCAACCCGCTGCGTGCCCGTCAGAAGGGCGTGCTGCGCCGTCCGGGTCACACCGAGGCCGCCATCGACCTGGCCCGCCTGTCGGGATTGCAGCCCGCGGCCGCTTTGATCGAGATCATGAACGAGGACGGAACGATGGCCCGCCTGCCGCAGTTGATGGAGGTGGCCCGCAAGAACGGATTCAAGATCGTCTCGATTGCATCGCTGATCGCCTACCGCCTCAAGCAGGAGTCGATCGTCGAGCGCGGCGAAACGGCCGATATGCCTACCGAGTGGGGGCACTTCAAGCTGACGGCCTTTCGTCAGAAGAGCAACGGCCTGGAGCACATGGCCATCACCAAGGGCGAATGGACCGAGGATGAGCCGGTGCTGATCCGCGTACATTCGTCGTGTGCCACGGGCGACATCCTGGGTTCGTGCCGTTGCGATTGCGGTGCACAGCTTCACGAGGCGATGCAGATGATCGAGAAGGAGGGCAAGGGTGCGGTGATCTACCTCAATCAGGAGGGGCGCGGCATCGGTCTCTTCAACAAGATCCACGCCTACAAGCTCCAGGAGGAGGGTCTCGATACGGTCGATGCCAACATCGAACTGGGATTCCGCCCCGACGAGCGTGACTACGGCGTGGGTGCCAGCATCATCCACGAGCTGGGTATCAAGCATATGCGTCTGATGACGAACAACCCCTTGAAGCGTGCCGGATTGGAGGGCTATGGCCTCTCGATCGACGAGATCGTGCCGATCGTCATCGCCCCCAACAAATACAACCTCCACTACCTGGAGACCAAGGAAAACCGTATGCACCACCACCTGGGGCTGTGCAAGAACCACAGTACAAAATAGGAGGAGGAAGCATGGCCGAAAAGATGAATCCGAAGGATGTGCGTATCGTATTTATGGGTACGCCCGAATTTGCCGTGCCGTCGTTGCGCCGCCTGGTCGGGGAGGGTTATAACGTGGTGGGTGTGGTCACCGTACCCGACAAACCCGCCGGCCGCGGACAGAAGGTCCATAAGAGCGACGTGAAGGTGGCGGCCGAGGAACTGGGACTCCCCGTTCTGCAACCTGTGAAGCTGCGTGATCCCGAATTTGTGGCGGCGATGGAGGCCTTGAAGCCCGATCTGGGTATTGTCATCGCCTTCAGAATGCTGCCCGAGGTGATTTGGGCCATGCCGATTTACGGCACGTTCAACCTCCACGCCTCGCTGTTGCCGCAGTACCGCGGTGCCGCTCCGATCAACTGGGCGGTGATCAACGGCGAGAAGAAGACGGGTGTGACGACCTTCCTGCTCAACCACGAGATCGACAAGGGTGCGATCCTCTGCCGGGAGGAACTCCCGATCGGGGTGGAGGACAACGTGGGCTCGGTCTACGACAAGCTCATGACGATGGGCGCACCGCTGGTGACCCGTACCGTCGACATGATTGCGGCGGGGGAGATCAACCCCATGCCGCAGGAGGGTATCGACGAGTCGACGTTGAAGCCCGCACCGAAGATCTTCAAGGAGGATTGCCGCATCGACTGGTCGTGGTCGGGCGAGCGGATCGTGAACTTCGTGCGGGGATTGTCGCCTTACCCCGCAGCGTGGGGCGGCATGGTGAAGGAAGGCGCGGAGGAGGAGCAGAGCGTCAAGATCTTCGCGGCGCACTTCCGGAGTGGAGCGCATACGGCTGAGTGCGGTGTAATGGAGAGCGACTGTCGGACATTTATCCGTGTGGCTTGTGCCGACGGATGGGTGACGCTCGACGAGTTGCAGCTGGCCGGAAAACGCCGCATGGCGGTGCGGGATCTGTTGTTGGGATTCCGTGATGTGCAGCAGTGCCGTTTCCGATAGGGGAAATACGGATCCCGAGGGGGAATCCATGAAAAAATAGCGGCCCATAAGAGGCTGCCTGATAAAAGCGGGTTCGGTAATCTACCGGACCCGCTTTTGTTGTATCCCGATGTCGGGTCGGAGGGTGCGTGAAGTCCGTCAGCCGGAATGTCCGGTGTTGGGGCGGAATACCAATCTTAAATTTAAATACTATGACCATAATGAAGGTGAAATTTCGGAAATCGACGGTGGAGCATAAGGCTGGAACCGTCTACTACCAGCTCTGTCATGCCAGGAGCTGCAAGCGGATCACAACCAGGATACATAAAAAGGTTGTTGCGGGTTTTTGTTGCCCGACCGAGACTTTTTCTGAAAATTTATGTCTCGTTTTTTGCGCTGAATCCGGCTTTTAGTATATTTGCAACTGATGAGAACTGCAAATATATGTTGTGCCGTGTTGATCGGGGTCGTCTTGGGACTCGGCCTTTGGGGCGGTGTGGATCAGAGCCTTCCAGCGGAGAAAAATGCGGTGGAATGTTGCAGTAAGTCCCTTCTCGTGCTGGAGGATCTTCTCGATCGGGATATGGAGCGGCATTCGGCCTCCGTGTCCGGAAAATCGGCCTTGAACTCGGCCTGCTGCAAATCGAGACTGGCGGCAAGGCGTCTTTCCTCGGGTGGTAACCCGCTGAGATGGGTCTGCACCTCGGGTGCGGCCTGGCGTCGTCCGGCATCGGTTGCCCGCTTCGGGCCGAAAGTATCGGGTGGGGAGGGTAAAGTTCCGCGATACTTCATTACACAGCGTAATCTGCGTATTTAATTATCTGTTGTTCATGGTTTTGAACTTCTTCTTTCGAGAAGAGGCGTGCATTCGGTGTTTCCGTATTTGGAGGCATCGGCTCTATACTTATAACATCAGATAATCAAAAATATATGTTTCTAATCATTATATATCTTCTGGGCGCATTGTCGCTCTCGTTTCTTTGCTCCATCCTGGAGGCCGTTCTGTTGTCCACTCCCATGTCCTACATCTCGATGAAGGAGAGTGAGGGCAATAAGACTGCGGTGTTGATGAAAAAATTCAAAAACAATGTGGATCGTCCCGTGGGTGCGATCCTCTCGCTCAATACCATTGCTCATACGATCGGTTCGGCCGGTGTGGGTGCCGAGTCCATCAAGATCTTCGGTGAGGAGTACTTCGGTGTCATCTCGGCCGTTCTCACCCTGCTGATCCTGGTCCTTTCGGAGATTATCCCCAAGACCATCGGTGCATCCTGTTGGCGTCGGTTGGCCATGCCCTCGACCAGGATCATCAATGTGCTGATATACATCACCCTGCCTTTGGTTCTGCTGTCGGAGCTGATCACGCGGATCTTTACCCCCCGAAAGGCCCAGCTTTCGGTGAGCCGCGAGGAGGTGTCGGCCATGGTCGATGTGGGTACTAACGAGGGTGTGTTCCACGAGCGGGAGAGCCGGATCATCAAGAGCTGCATTCGTCTTGCGCAGGTCAAGGCCCGCGAGATCATGACCCCCGCGATCGTGGTGGAGAGCGTCGATGCCCGACATACGGTCAAGGAGTGCTACGAGGCTCGGAAGTGGAATTTCTCCCGTCTGCCGGTACACGATGAATCCGAGGACCGGATCCGGGGCTATGTGATGAAGAACGACCTGCTGAAAAGCGTTTCGGACGATGATTTTACGACCAAGGTGGCGGATCTCTCCCGTCCGATCCTGTCGTTCGGCGAGGAGGAGTCGGTCTATAACATTTGGGAGCGGATGCTCCAGAAATGCGAGCATCTGTCCGTTATCGTGGACGGTGACGGACGCATGAAGGGTGTCCTTTCCATGGAGGACATCATCGAGACGATGACCGGCGTGGAGATCGTGGACGAGGATGACTTTGCCGTGGATATGCAGGCCGTTGCCCGCGAAAAAACCTTGGCGGTATCCAAGCACTGAACCTTCCGGAATAACGGTAAGGTAGAAGGGGGTGTCAAAACCCTCTTTTCATGAAAATCCCCTCTGTCGCAGTTATCTGTGGCGGGGGGATTTTGTATATTGGTCATTGAGATACACCCTCTTTTTCGTGGCCGCAGGTGTTTGTGGTTGCCGTCGGCCCTCTATACGGCGGAGATTGCTATTGTCCGGTCCGATGCTCAATTTCCGTGAGGTTTACTTTCGGCGGTCGGGAAAAACGGTCGGGCGTGTTCTCCGAAGACTTTCATGTTTCACCATATGAGGACTCTGCATCCCGCTTCCGAGCCATCCCGACACGGAAAAGCGGAAGGGGTGACCCCTCCCGCTTTTAGGGAAAACAGCATCGGGGGGGGGTAATGCCCCGCGCTCAATTTTGCCCTCAACCGATGCATGGATCGGATCATCAGCGGGATTGTGACCAACAGACACAGGACCTCGCCCATAGGTATGCTCATCCATATTCCACACTGGTAATTCCAGCCGATATGCTCAAACAGAGGCGGAAGGGTCATCAGGGGGATCAAGACAAAGATCAAGGATTTGCAGCAGGCGATCACGGCCGATTCCACGGGTTTCTCGATGGCGGTGTGGAATCCCGATCCGATGATATTCACAAAGGAGATGAGGAAGGCCGGGGTCATGTAGTTCATGGCGTAGCGGGTGATGTCGGCCAGGTCCTCGTTGCCGTTGGAGAATAACCCGACGATGGGGTGCTTGAACAGGTGCAGAACGATGAATGCCCCCAGTCCGATGATGAAACTGTAACGGAGGGCTATGTTGAGCAGTTTGTGTATGTTGGCATAATTCCTTGCGCCGATATTGTAGGCGATGAGGGGGTACATGGCCTGGGCCATTCCCGTGGTCGAGAAGTTGACCATCATGCTGAAGTAGAAGACGATGGTCAGTGCCGCAACGCCCAGATAACCCACGTGTCTCATCAGAAGTAGGTTGAGAACATAGGTCGTGACCGCCGTGGCGATGAAGGTGATCATCTCGGAACTGCCGTTGAAGAATATGCGGCGGATGTCGGTCCAAGAGCCGGCGATGTGTCCGAGTCTGACGTGTCGGATGAGTACCAGGGCAGCCGTGGTGTCAGCCAAAACAGTAGCGATGGCAGCTCCGCGCATACCCATTCCCCACTCCAGGACGAAGAGCCAGTCGAGCAGGATGTTCATCAGACAGCTGACGCATCCGCTCACAAAGACCCAGTTGGGTTTGTGGTAAAGGCGCGCGAAAGCCTCCGTGAAACAGGGCGATACATAGAAGAATATCGTCATGGCAAAGACCGAGAGGTATTCCCTGACGTAGGGATACATCATCTCGTCGCATCCCAGCAGGTAGCAGACCCGCCGCAGGTTGGCCATGATGACGATGGACATTACTATGCAGGTGATGATCAACGTGGTGAGTGTCAGTGTAGTGTAACCTTCTGTCAGCCGTTTGTCTCCTTTGCCCTGGGTGACGCCGCAGATCACTACGCCGCCTGAAACGATCATGATGGCGACACTGAAGAAGAGATTGGTGAGCGGCATGGTGATGTTGACTGCTGCAAGTCCTTGAGGACCTACACCTTGACTTACGAAGATGCCGTCAATGATACACTGGAACGAAACAACCAGCATACCGATGATGGTCGGAATGGCATATTTGATGAATATGCTGTGGATATTTTGATTTTCCATCCGACAAAAATACGATAAAATAATTGGTTCTCAACTCCCCGGCCATCATTTTATGGCATTGTCGATTCCCCGCCGGAAAATCTCCCTCCCGAAGGGTTAAGCAGGGCGGTGTGCGGAAAATCCCAGCTTTTGCTCCTCGCCCGGCTTCCGCTTCTTGGCGGAAGGATGTGAGGTTGCTTTTTCGGGTGATATGGCCTTCTTCGGCTGTTACTCCGAGCGGAAGGTACATATTGTCCCCAATGGGGAATACGATCTTTATTATGTGTCGAAATATTCGTGTCGGTTTGAAGATTTTTTTACATATCTTTGTCGGAACTAAAAAACATATCCGACATGAAAACCTTACTATTATCCGCATGAGTCTGTTGGCGGGGGTATCCGCCTTCGGGCAATCGTCGTACCTCCGTCCCTACAAGGACTGGGAGACCGTCGCATTCTGTCGGTCTTGTGTAAGGGGACGCCGACAGATTATATAATTAGGAGAGGGGCGGGTGTTGAGGTGGACGTTTGTCGTTGGAAATGTTGAGGTTTGATCCGGGATGAGTAAGGGTACTGTGATTCCTGGTATCGGAAAGGGTGTCGCCTTTGTTTTATTCGGGCAAGTAGGTTATTTGTCCGAGATGTTGAGTCGGGGCGTTGCTGCTTCCCTTGAGGATGTCGGGGCATGTGCGGACGATGTCGGATTCTAACTTGAAGAAGACCTTTCGGTCGGTCCGGAGGACCGTCATGTCCCACATCACCTTATGGTACGAGATGACCTTCATCCGATTTTTATCGTTTATTCCGTATTGTCCCATGGAGTCGGTTGAATATCGGCCCGGATATGCTGACGGTTTGCCCGAAATCTCATTACAGATCTGCACCAACGGACCCTTGTCGGCTTCATGGATGACGGGACGGGTGATATTGCGTTTGTTGGTCTGTGAGACCCCGTTTCGTGGGCAATCAGTTCTTTGTTCGTGATTTTTCGTTTGGCGGCATATTCGTCCTGGAGGCGGATGATCCATTCGATTGTTCGGACGGTAGGGCATCGAATCCGCCTCTGTCTCCGTGTGGTGGAAGGTGTCGCAGTCGTTGCAAGAGTTGTTCCGGCGTTGCTCATACAAAGCCAGGAATCCACCGTCTCAGGTGGCGTTGTTTCTTTGGGCCTTTGAAAACAGACGGAAGCCCGCCTCCTCCCGCAAGTCTTGTTTGATCGGTGGGCGAGTTATGAAAAACAAAAAAAACCTTGAAAGCATTTGCTTTCAAGGTTTGTCGCATTCTTTAGTACCCCCTCAGGGGCTCGAACCCTGGACCCCAACATTAAGAGTGTCGTGCTCTACCAACTGAGCTAAAGAGGCATCATTTATTTCTTAAATGCGTTGCAAAGATAAGGCCTTTTTTCGTACCTTCCAAATATTTTCTAAACTTTTTTCAAAATTTTCTCATTTTTTTCTCTATCGACCGCCTTCCATCACCAGCTTGTCGCTGTTCCATTCGCCGACGGCATCGAGGTAGATCATCGGACGGATTTCATCCAACGACTTGAGCACCAGGTATGTGTCGTATAAGTTGATGCCGTTTGCCGAGTGGTCGGCCATCGAAAATCCGATCACCGAGGGGTGACGTTTCGTGTGGTGATAATTATTGACGGCACGCTCGATAAATTCGCTGCGGAAGTAGGGGTCGTTCGAGATGTTGCCCTCGCGAGTGCGGTCATCGCCCTGCAAATGGGTGTCGATCGGAGCCTGGGCGATCACGAAGAAGCCCATCTTGTCGCAGAATTCGTAGAGACCGTGGCGGACGATACCGGCTTTCAACTTGAAGGTGTTGTAGCCGTTGCTGCTCAAGCGCAACAATTCCCGGTCGTCGGCCGAAGGGTCGATCTCGCACATCTTCAAGGTGACGGGCGCACCATTGAGGCTCATGGCCCCCTGGTCGAAGTTTAGGGCGCGGAATCCGATGCCGAGGTCGATATACTCCATGAAACGGCCCTCGTGTTGCGTGCGCAGGCGCAGGGTGTAGAACATGGGGGTCCGGGGCGACCACAGGAAACTCTGCGGGATGCGGCTCACGAAACGCAGGGTGTCCTCTCCGCGCATTTCGAGGGTGATGTCGCGCGTGCCGTTGGCGACCTCCTCACCCGAGGGCGACAGCAGGGCGTAGTGTATGCGCGAAGAGCGGGGATTCAGCGCGCTGCTCTTCACGATGATGGCCACCTCGGCCGTAGCCGAATGGTCGGGGCTGTCGGCCATCCAGGTCTTGACCTCCACGTCGCGGATGCGGAGTGTCGGTTGGCTCATCACCCACGCCTGGCCCAGGGACGGTTGGCGGGAGGAGCGCCAGCCCTCCATCTGCTCCAGCTCCTGGTTGTCGGTCAGCTCCACCTCGATGGTGTTGCGTCCGTCGCGGGTGAGTTTGGTGATGTTGTACTCGGCGGCCTGGTTGCCGTCGTTGCACAGGGCGGCTTCGCGGCCGTTGACCCGTATCTTATAGGAGGACGATGCCGAACCCAGATGCAGCAGTACCTGGCGGTTGACCCATGCGAAAGGCACGGAAAATTCCGTGGTGAAACTCTTGCCGTTCTGAGCCCAGTCGTCCAGACGGGTCAGATAGCGGTGGTTGCCGTTTTGGGCCGAGCTGCTCTTGTCGTCGGCCTTCACGGCTATTGTGCTGCCGCTTTTGAGGGCGGCACGCGATATCTTGCCGCTTTTGGGCTTGGGGGCTTTCTGCTCGGCTACTTCTTCCGCGGGGTCGACGGTGGTGTTGCGGGCATGAGCCGCCTGCAGGGCCGATGCGGCCTCGGCGGCCGTGGCGAAGGCCTCGATACCGCCACGCGGGAGTTCCTGCCCGTAGTTGCGCGTGATCTGGCTGCCATAGGGGTGCTGCACACGGCGGGGCATCTGTGCTGAGGTCGGGGTGAGACCTGCGCCGAGCGATAAAATCGTTATGATCGAAAGAATTCTGTTCATAATTCGTCGGTTTTATGAAATGAAGGGGAAGCCGGCCGGGCATTTTCGGAAAACGAACTTTTCCTTTGGCTTCGCGCTCTCCTTTTATTATATTTGTCGGGTAAAGATACTTATTTTTTCGATACCTGGCAATGAATACACTCCCAAAACTCAATTTTCCTGCAATTCACCCGCGGGCCCGTCGGCGCAACTCTTCGATCGAGATTTGGGACAGTATCCGCGGGATGTATCTGGTCCTTACGCCCGAGGAGTGGGTGCGTCAGCATCTGATCGCCTATCTGGTCGGGGCGTGCCGTGCGGCGGCGACCAGCATCGTCCAGGAATACCCCGTAGCTTTCAACGGACAGCCCCAGCGGGCCGATGTCGTGGTGATGGACCGTGAGGCCCGTCCGCTGCTCCTGGCCGAATGCAAGGCCCCCACGGTCTCGATCGACGAGAAGGTCTTTGCCCAGGCCGTGCGTTACAATTCGATGATCGGGGCCCGCTATGTGGTGCTGACCAACGGTCTGAAGCATTACTGCTTCGAATGGGAGGCTCCGCGGGACGGTGCTCCGGGGCGTTACCTGCGCCGGGAGTCCTTTCCCGATCTATTGGGCCGGTAATTCGGTGTCCAGATTTCTGAATTTCTTGTCGATATACTGCTGGAAGGCGTCTTTGTAAAGTTCGCCGATCGGCACATACTCCGTGTCGTTGATGTAGACCCGCCCCTTGACGTAGGCGCGTATGTAGTCCAGGTTGACGATGTAGGAGCGGTGTATGCGCATGAACCGGTCCGAGGGCAGTGCCGCCTCCATGTTCTTCAGACGGAAGAGCGTAGTGATGGTCGTGTTGTCCGAGAGGTGCATCCTCACATACTCGCCCTCGCTCTCCAGATAGACAATCGTGCTGATCTTGATGAGCGATACCTTGTAATCGGCCTTCACCGAGATGTACTCCCGATCCTGGGGCAGAGCCTCCGAGTCGGGTTCCGTGGCGTTGCGCTGGTTGTTCCTCAGCTCGTAGAGCGAGTTGGCCTTGGTGGCGGCGCGGCTGAAGTCTGCGAAGCTGAAGGGCTTGAGCAGGTAATCCACGGCGTCGAGCTTGAATCCCTCGATGGCATATTGCGAGTAGGCCGTCGTGAAGATCACCATGGGCTTGTGGATAAGCGTGCGCACGAAATCCACACCGTTCAGATCGGGCATGTTGATGTCGACGAAGATCAGATCGACCTTCTGTCGGGCGAGGAACTGTTGAGCGTCGATGGCGTTGTTGCACGTGGTGACCAGTTCCAGGTAGGGGATTTTCGAGATGTAGGCGGTGAGCTGTCGCAGGGCTAAAGGCTCATCGTCGATGGCTATACATTTAAGCATGAAGAGTCGGAATGGTTAGATTTACGGTATAGGTGTCGGCCGTTTCCTCGATCTGCATCGTGTAGTTCTTGGGGCCGTAGATCAGTTCCAGTCGTTTGCGGACGTTCTCCAGTCCGATGCCCCGGGGTTTGGTGCTCTCGGTGACGGGATGGCGGCTGTTGGCGATGCGGGCCGTCACCTGCTGGGGGGTGTGGTCGATCCTGATGTGAATGAACGAGGGGTGGTTGTAGCTCACGCCATGTTTGAAGGCGTTCTCCACGAAGACGATCAGCAGCAGCGGCGGGATCGAGATCTGGTCGGAGATCCGTTGCGAATGCTCCACACGGATATCCACCTCGTCGGTGTAGCGGATGCGCATCAGCTCGATGTAGTTCTTCAGGAAACGGATGTCGTTGTTGAGCGAGATGATCTCATTACCCGAATCATAGAGTACGTAGCGCATCATCTTTGAAAGCTCGATGACGGCATTCTGGGCCGATTCGGGGTCGATGTCGATCAGAGCGTGGATGTTGTTGAGCGTGTTCATGAAGAAGTGGGGGTTGATCTGATACTTCAGATAATCCATCTCGGCCTGGAGGTTCTGCCGTTTGAGTTCCTCCATCTTCTGTTCGTCGCGGATGGATTGGTACATGAGCTTGATGCCCGTGTTGGCACCGATCATGAAGAATCCCAGGATCACGTTCCAATACATCTCCAGGTCGGTGAACGAGGCCTTGTGGGCGGCGATCAGATGCTCTTCGATGATGGGCTGAACGGCCAGGATATGGTCCTCGTAGAAGTCGACCAGCCAGAAGATGCCGATCACGACGATCAGATTGCTGAGTATGTAGTTCCAGTACTTGTGGCGGAGCATGAAGAGCGGGGCCACAATGTTGTTGTGGATGATGAATATCAGCAGGTAGGGCGCGATCTTGCGCCAGGCGATCAGCACGTTGTCGAAACTCACGTGCATCTCCGACATCATCTGAGAATTGAGTACCGGCACCAGGATGATGGCCGACCAGACCATCAGGTAGAGCAGGTTTTCGCCGATGGCTTGTTTCTTCGTGATTTTCATGGGTCCTTCAGTATCAAATATCGGTCGGGGACTCCCCTCCCTCGAACGTAAAAATTGTTTGATTGAAAACAGCCCGAAAGTTGTGTGTTGACTTTCGGGCTGGCCTCATAGTGTTGTGTGTGTGAAAGAAGGCCTTGCGGCTCGGTGGGCTATTTGTTCAGCAACGACGGGCTGTACAGATAGCGTTTGATACTGCGCTTGGGAGTCTTCTCGAACTCGGTGGGGTAGAGTATGATCTCCGAGACACGCTCGTAGGCAGCCAGCTGGGTATTCAGCTCCTTGAGGTTGTCCTGCATGATCTGCGGCAGGTCGTTCTTGTCGATACCCTCGTTCTCTGCCTGTTCGTAGTCGGGTACGACCAGGGCCTTGAGGCGTCCGTTCTCGGCCTCGAGTACCAGCGATTCCATCACCATGTACATATTGTTGAGTCTGTCCTCGATCTCCTCGGGGTAGATGTTCTGTCCGTTGCTAGTCAGAATCATCGTCTTCGAGCGGCCGCGGATGTAGAGCGTGCCGTCGGGATCCATCGTTCCCATGTCGCCCGTGTGCAACCATCCGTCCTCGGCGAGGACCTTCTTGGTGTCCTTCTCGTTCTTGTAGTAACCTCTCATCACGTGTTCGCCGTGTACGAGGATCTCACCGGCCTTGTGCTCCGGATCGTCCGAATCGATCTTCACATCGAGCAATCCCTTCAGATAGCGTCCGCACGAACCGGGCTTGAACTCGTTGTCGGGTGCGAAGCTGATCAGCGGGGCACACTCGGTCATACCGTAGCCGATGGTGATCGGGAAGTGGATCTTCATGAGGAACGATTCGGTCTCCTGGTTCATCGGAGCACCGCCCACGATGAAGATCGACACATTGCCGCCGAAGGCGTCCATCAGTTTCTTGCGCACCACCGAATAGATGGCCGTATTGAGCAACGGAATCTTCATGGCAATCGACATCGGGCCTTTCTCCAGCATGGGAAGTACCTGTTTGCGGTAGATCTTCTCCAGGATCATCGGCACGCAGCAGATGATCGTCGGCTTGACCACCGACATGGCCTCCAGCAGGATCTTGGGCGAGGGAATGCGTCCCAGCAGGGTGACGTGACCTCCGACGGCCAGCGGCGTGAGGAAGTCGAAGGCACAACCGTAGGCGTGGGCCAGCGGCAGGAACGACAACGTACGGCCGCCCTTCTGGAAGTAGAGCTGCTGGGTCTGAGTATTGACGGCGTTGCGGGCGAAGACGACATTACCCGTCAGGTTGTTGATCGTCAGCATCACACCCTTCGAGTAGCCGGTCGTTCCCGAGGTGTAGTTCAGGAGGGCGATTTCGTCATTGCCGATTTCGGGGTATTTGATGTCGTTGATACTGAATCCGCGGGGATATTTCGCGCGGTAGTTCTTCACGATGTTACGCTGGTACTGGGTCAGCGAGGATCCGCTGCGCTCGTAGATGACGTGGAAGTCGGTGAGCGAGAAAACGGCGTCGATCTGCTTGATCTGATCCTCCTCGATCATATCCCAGAAATTGTCGCCCAGGAACAGCAGGCGGCTCTCCGAGTGGTTGATGATGTGGATCACGTCGGCTGCCGTGAAGTCCTGAAGGATGGGGACGATAACGGCTCCGTAGGTGATTGTGCCTATATAGGTGATACACCAGCGGGGGTTGTTACGGCCGATCAGGGCGATCTTGTCGCCGCGTTTGATGCCGGCCTTTTTGAAGATAAGGTGGAGTTTGGCGATCTCTTTGGCCATCTCGTAGTAGGAGAAGGTCTCGCCTTTGAAGTAGTCGCTCAAAGCCGAAGCCTCGCGGTTTTCGCGGAAGCTCTGCTCGTAGATTTTTATCAGGTTTTCCTGTAACATAGTTCTGAAAAAATTTTTCTCTTATTTTGGGGGGTGTCTAAATGAAAAACCCATCCGGCGAATCTTTCAATCCGGGGGATAAGCTCTTCGAAGGTAGCCTCCGAGAGGCTGCACCACACTACACTTTTAAGTTGTCTTTTATTTCTTTTGTGCGTTCTGTCCTGCGCCGGATCCCGGGGTCTTTGGGGTCTTCCAAAGGAATATCTTGGACTCCGTGCCCTCCATCAACCGCTTGATGTTCTTGCGGTGGGTGATGATCAGCAGTATGGCGATCACGATCGAGAACACGTCAAAGGGGATCGAGGTGTTGACCTTGGGCGACATCAGCGTGAATACGGGAAAGGTGCATCCGGCGATGATCGACGCGAGTGATACATAGTGGAAGATCATCAGCACGACGAACCATACGCAGAAGCAGAGCAGGATGACGGGCGGGTGGATACCCGTGATGGCACCGACGAGCGTCGCGACGCCTTTTCCGCCACGGAATCCGGCGAAAATGGGGAAGATGTGGCCCAAAACCGCAGCAAAGACCGCACCGATCTTGATATTGATCAGATCATTGTCGCCGATCAGGGGATCGTACTGCAGCATCTGGATGATGGTGACGGCGACGAAACCCTTCAGAAAGTCGAGTGCGAAAACCGGAATCGCGGCGCGGCGGCCCAACACGCGGAGCATATTGGTGGTGCCGGCGTTTTTCGATCCATGTTCCCGAATATCAATGCCATAGTATTTCTTGCCGATCCATACCGCACTCGGAATCGAGCCCAGCAGATAGGCCAAAACGATCATTGTTGTCGTGGTGTAAAATGTCAGTATCATGTTACGTTTTGCATGAGTTTGTAATCGCAAATATAAGTAAAAAATCCGGAAATGAAACCTAAAGTCCAAAAAAGGTCCCAAAGATCGAAAATTTCGGAGAATTTTTTTATCTTTGCTCCTGCTTAAAACTTCGGCTTCCGGACGCTGTCGGCCGAAAACACCGGTCGGACACTGAATCGATTGGTTGTCAGGTGGAAATGTGGCTCGGGAGCATAAAAAAATTCTGAAATGAAAGTGAAATCTTTACTTGAACCGATGGGTTCGTGGGCCTGGTGGCGTTCGTGGCTGCTGATTTTTATCGGATGTTCGATCATGGGAGCGGCATTCGTGTTGTTTATCAACCCCTATAAATTCGTCCCGGGCGGAGTCTACGGTATGGGTATCGTTCTCCACAACATCTTCCCGTCGGTTCAAGTAGGTACTTTCGGATATATGTTCGACGTGCCGCTGATGCTGATTGCCATCCTGATCTTCGGCGGTCAGTTTGGTATGCGGACCGTGGCGGCGGCACTTTATACGCCGGGCTTCATGAACGTCATGACGCGGATGGTCTATCCCGACCAGGCCGCCGTGGAGTCGCTCGACCCGTCATTATTGCTGGGCGGACAACTCGACCTTTCGTCGGATCTGCTGCTGACGTGTATCATCGGTGCGGTGCTGGTCGGCGTGGGACAGGGTATCGTCGTGCGCCAGCAGGCTACAACCGGAGGTACGGACATTGTGGGTATGCTCCTGCAGAAATTCGCCGGAATCAAGTTCTCGACGGGTATCCTGCTGGCCGACGGATTTGTCGTGCTGTCGGGACTGGTGGTGATCGGTTTCGGACTGGGTATCAGCGACAATATGGAGGTACCCGATGTGGACAACATCTCGCGCAGCGGATGGATGCTGACGCTCTATTCGCTCATTACGATCTACACCACGTCGCGTGTGGTGGCCTATATGCTCAATGGAGCCACATACGATAAACTCCTGTTTATCATCAGTGATAACCATTCCGAGTTAAAGGATTTCGTGATCAAGGAACTGGACCGCAGTGCCACCTATATCAAGGCCCGCGGAATGTACACGGAGCGTGACCGCGAGATGATCTTCCTGGTCGTTCCGCGCGAGGAGGTGCGGGCCGTGCAGCACAAGATCAAGGAGATCGATCCCCGGGCCTTTGTGGTGGTGACCGATGCATACGAGACTTTCGGTGAGGGCTTCAAGCCGCTGCCCGATAAGAATGATATACAAGCTGAATAGATGAATTTGAACAAGAATGAACTGCGCCCGCTGATGGGCGAGGGTCGCAAACTGTTCGTCGAGACCTATGGATGTCAGATGAACGTGGGCGACACGGAGATTGTCGTTGCAGTGATGCAACAGGAAGGATATTTCTATACGGACCGCATCGAAGAGGCCGATGTGGTGCTGATCAATACCTGCTCGATTCGCGATAATGCCGAGCAGAGAATCTGGGGCCGTCTGTCCGAGATGCGCCGCTACCGTCGTCAGAAACCGTCGTTGGTGGTGGGTGTGATCGGTTGTATGGCCGAACGGTTGAAGGAAAAACTGGTCGACGGAGACTATGGCGTCGATGTGGTGGCGGGTCCCGACACCTACCGCGACCTGCCGCGTCTGATCCATGCCGCTGAGGCGGGTGGAAAGGGCGTCAACGTGCAGCTGTCGCTGGAGGAGACCTATGCTGAGATCGCGCCCGTGCGCCTGGACCGCAATGGCGTGAGTGCCTTTGTGTCGATCATGCGCGGATGCGATAACTTCTGCTCCTATTGCGTGGTGCCCTATACCCGCGGCCGCGAGCGTAGCCGTGATGCCGAGACGATCGTTGCGGAGGCCCGCACGCTCTTCGAGAACGGCTACCGCGAGGTGACGCTGCTGGGTCAGAATGTCAACTCCTACCGCACGGGCGATGTCGATTTCCCCGAACTGATGCGTCGTGTGGCCTCCATTTCGCCGCTGCTGCGCGTGCGTTTTGCCACGTCGCACCCCAAGGATATGAGCGACAAACTGCTTGAGGTGATGGCCTCGATGCCCAATATCTGCCGCTCGATCCACCTCCCGGCACAGTCGGGAGCCACCTCGATGCTGGAGCGCATGAACCGTAAATATACGCGCGAATGGTACCTGGGCCGAGTGGCCGCCATCCGCCACTATATGCCCGACTGTGCCATCACGACCGACCTGATCGCCGGATTTACGGACGAGACGGAAGAGGAACACGAGGCCACGATCTCGCTGATGAAGCAGGTGGGCTACGATTTCGCCTATATGTTCAAGTATTCGGAGCGTCCGGGCACCTTCGCCCAAAAGCATCTTCCGGACAATGTGCCCGACGAAGTGAAGTCGCGCCGTCTGCAGGAGATCATCACGTTGCAAAACGAGTTGAGCCTCGAAAGCAATCGCCGCGATGTGGGCCGTGAGTTCGAGATCCTGGTCGAGTCTGTGTCGAAACGCAGCGAGGAGCAGCTTTCGGGACGTACCTCGCAAAACAAGATGGTGGTTTTCGACCGCGGAGACCATAAGATCGGAGACTATGTGCGGGTGCGCATTACGGATTGCTCGTCGGCAACGCTGTTCGGCGAGGAGATCTTCCAATAGGTATGGAATTAGGTTAGAGTTAGAATAGATTTTTAGGATAAATTATGCGATTTGACGAACTCGATCTGGAAGACGAGATTCTGGACGGGCTTTACGATATGAATTTCGAGGAGATGACTCCGGTGCAGGAAAAGACCATCCCGGTGATCCTCGACGGACACGATATTATCGGTTGTGCACAGACCGGTACGGGCAAGACGGCTGCCTATACGTTGCCGTTGCTCAACAAACTGTTACTGGAGGGTAACGACGACAATGTGATCAAGTCGGTGATCATTGTTCCCACGCGTGAGCTGGCTCAGCAGATCGACCAGCAGTTCCAGGGCTTTTCCTACTACCTGCCGCTTTCGACCACGGTGGTCTACGGTGGTGGCGACGGTAAGGGCTGGGATGTGCAGAAGCGGGGTATGCTGATGGGGTCGGATGTGGTGATAGCCACTCCCGGACGTATGATCTCCCACCTGCAAAACAGCGGTGTGGATCTTTCCCACGTCGAATACCTGATTCTGGACGAGGCCGACCGTATGCTCGACATGGGTTTTGCGGACGACATCATGAAGATTATCTCCTTTATGCCCAAGGAGCGTCAGACGCTGCTCTTTTCGGCTACACTGCCGCCGAAGATCCGCGACCTGGCCAAGACCATCCTGCGCGATCCCGTGGAGGTGAGCATCGCCATCTCCAAGCCCAACGAGTCGATCGATCAGTCGGCTTATATCTGCTACGAGGCTCAGAAGCAGGGTATTATCCGCGAGTTGTTCAAGGATAAGAGCGAGTCGAAGGCTATTATCTTCTCTTCGTCGAAACTCAAGGTCAAGGAGCTGACCCATACGCTCAAACGTATGGGCCTTCCGGTTGCGGCTATGCACTCCGACCTGGAGCAGGCCCAGCGCGAGGAGGTGATGCTCGATTTCAAGAACGGACACGTCAAGATCCTGGTGGCTACCGATATTGTGGCCCGAGGTATCGACATCGAGGATATCGGCCTGGTGATCAACTACGACGTGCCGCACGATCCCGAGGATTATATCCACCGTATCGGCCGTACGGGTCGTGCCGACGCCACGGGTCGTGCCGTGACGTTTGTCAGCGAGAAGGAGCAGGGCAAGTTCCACACCATCGAACGTTTCATCGAGCGTGAGGTGCGCAAGGCCGAGCTTCCCGAATCGGTCGGTGAGGGTCCAAAATACGAACCCGACGAACAGCGCAAGCGCGGTCGGGGCAAGAAGGGTGGTGAAAAGCAGGGCGAGAGCCGTGATAACCGCCGTCGTCGCGGACGCGGCAACAAGAGCGGTAAGCAGGACCGCAAACCCGCAACCTCCAAGGAAGGAGGCGAGTCCCAACCCGCAGCTGAGGTGGCTGCGGCAACACCGTCTGCGGATTCGGTATCGAATGCCCAGGCTGGATTGGGTGAGGCCCGTCGGTCGCCGCGTCGTCGTCATCGCCGCCGCCGTTCTTCGGGAAAAGCCAGGGAGGGCATCGCAAATCAGACTGGAAACTCAAATTCTGTATCCACGGCTCCGGCTACACAGGCAGCACCGACCACGGCGGAGTAGCTTGCAGACACGGCCCGAGTGTGCCGTTTCATATTGCATGATTCTGATGCCGCTGCCGGATCCCGTTTTGCATAGGGGGCGGTTGCCGAGAAGGTGTCGGAGGAGCAGCAGATGATCGGTCGGACTGCGCTGGCGTGGACGCGTGGTTCGCGGTATGGGCCGTGATCTGATGAAGGCATCGGGAATTTGAAAATCAATGAAAAACAGATGAATCGGGCATGGTCCGAAAACAATAAACAAGGGAGTATCTTCGTGATACTCCCTTGTTTATTATATATTATCGGCAGCGTCGCTTCAGGTGAGGAACTGCCGAAATACTCTTTGTCGGGAAAATCTCCTTGATGGACGGATCAATTCTCGACATAAAGATCGAAGATGTCGTGACGGTCGAATTTGTCCCAATACTCCAGGGCGAGTTTGCGGACATACTTCCAGTAAGGCTCGGTCTCCTTGCCGTAGAGTGCCACGCCGCGGCGGACGTCTTCGCGGATGCGGTCGGCATACTCGCGCTTGAGTTGCAGACGGATGGTTTTGCCCTTGAACGTGAAGGTAGCTTCGGGACGCGGGTGTCCGGTCTTGGCCACAGTGATCAGACCGTGACCGATGGTTGCACCCGTGCCGACCTGCAATCCGTCGTTCATGCAGCTGATCGGAGGTTCGCTTCCGGCGTAGCTCATGACCGTGAAATCGTCGACACCTATATTAAAATACTCGCGGGCGCGAATACCCATCTTGACTCCCACCAAAGCATAGACGCCCAGGTGGCCGTGCAGTTCGTTGGTCAGAACGGCCGCCCGCCATTCGCTCTCGCCGTGGTGGTCGATCACACGGTCCATGATCGGGATCACATCCTCGGAGTAGTCCTCATAACGGGTCGGGAAGGTGTAGAATACGCGGTTTTCGGAATCGGGCAATCCTTTGAGAATCTTCAGTATGCGTGCTTCCACGGCCGGTTCCTCGTCTTTGCTTTTGAGCATACAGATACGGGTGTGGCCGTTGATTGTGGGTTCTTCCTTGAAGAGCGACGGCTCGTAGAGGTAGACGGCCACCAGGTCGTCCCAGGCCTTGAGGTGACCCTCATCGATGAGCGTCGAGAGAGGCTCGTTGCGGTGCGTCGAGACGATCTTGCGGGCGTAGGGGGTCTTGATCCGGGCTATGGAGTTGATCAGTTCGGAGGTGATCTCCATCGGCGAATCGGGATTCGAGGCGACGATCGCAAGCGGAATGCCGCTGCGCAGGATATCGCGTGCGGCCTTGCGGTCGGCATCGTAATTGGCATCGACCTGCTTGAGGAATCTGCGCTCGGGGGCGCCGTACCAGACGATGCGCTCGATCTGATCCACAGCGTCGGGATGCTCGCGGATCAAATCCCCGATGTTGGTCAGCGGGCCCAGGGCCACAAGCACCACGGGCTCTTTCTCGCCGTCGATCTCGGAATAGAGTATCTCCACGGCCGAGGGGTACTCGTCGTCGGCCTTGGCGCTGTCGCCCCAGGCGATCTGCTGGGAGCGTTGGCGCCATTCGGGTGTGCGGGTGTTGTTGGTACGGCCCACACCCACGGGCACACCCTCGTGGTGGAATTCGAGCAGAAGGGCCTTGACCTTCTTGCCGGCTTCCTCGGCCGAAAGAGCACCCTCGGTGGTAGTGACGGCCAGCACCTCGGCCTCGCGGTTGCCGAGCAACATACAGAGTGTCCTCAGATCGTCGGCGGCAGCGTCGGTGTCGATGATCATGTGGAAACGGGCTTTGCCCGAATGGGCCTGGGCACTTGCGGCACAGAGCATACAGCCCAAAGCCATGACAAAAAAACGTAAGTAAGCGTGTTTCATGGGATTGTATTAGAAGTTTATTTTAAAACCGCCCAAAACCGTGGCCTTGGGCATGGGATATCCGGCATTGATCTCGTAGTCGCGGGCCAGAAGGTTCTCGCCGCGGACGTAGAGGTTGAGCCAGCGTGTGACCATGAATTCGGCGTTGGCGTTCCACAACACGAACTGCTCCTGCATGCGGGGTTTGACCGAGGTGTAGAGTCCCCTCACGTAACGTATGCCCGTGGAGACGTCCCAGCGCCCGCCCTTGAATATCATGCCCGTGTAGAGTTTGTGCTCGGGGGCGGCCACAACGGGATGGCTCATATTCAGATAGCTGTAATTGGACGACAGGGTCCAGTGGGGGTTGATGCGGTAGGTGATGTCGGCTTCGACGCCCCAGTTTTCGATCTTGCCCGTGTTGATGTTCATCGGACGGCCGTCGACGGGGACGGTCTGGATCATGTTGTCTCCGCTGATGTAGAACAGGTTGACCCCGTAGCGAAGGTTGCCACCGAGTAACGTCTGCGAGAACGAGATCTCGTAGTTCATCAGGTTCTCGGGCTTCAAATCGGGGTTCTGGGGCGGGAACATATACATCTCGCGAATGGTCGGGAAGCGGAATCCCTTGCTGACCATGGCTTTCAGTTGTGCGCTTCTCGACAGCAGGAACGAGATGCCGCCCTGGGGGATCCATTCCGTGCCGACGTGGGAGTGGTGGTCGATTCTCAGTCCGGCATCGAGGATCATCCATCGGGTCAAGGCCTGGCGGATGTCGAGGTAGGCCGCCACTTCGTTCTGCGTGACGTCGGCCATCTCCTTGTCAGGTTTCCCGTTGATGAACCGATTCCACGAACGGCCGCCGAAACGCTGGTAATCAATGCCCATTGTGGTGCGGTTGCCCGAGAACAGAACGAAGGACTGATACCACGAGATGCCGAACATATAGTCCCGAGAATTGAATCTCTTGACGGGCGGTTCTTCCCCGGCGGAATACCCGTCGTTGATCTTGTGGCGTCCCCAGTTGTAGAAGATGCTCAGCGCACCCGACGTCTTGGCGTAGTTGTTCTCCAGGAAGAAGGAGGTCATGCCGCGTGTGATGCGGAACTTGTTGTCGAGGATCGGATGGGTGACACTGCCCGGATTCTGGGCATTGAAGTGGGTGAGGTTGACATCGGCGGAGATTCCCCAGGCCTTCGACAACTCATATCCCAATTTGGCATATCCGCCGTATTGCTCGAATCCCATGTCGTGGCGATGGCCGTCGGTGCGGTTGTAGGATCCTGTCACGACACTCGAAAAACGCCCCGAGCGTATGGTATTCGAGGCCTCGGACTGGAAGGTGTTGTAGGATCCGTATCCTGCTGAAATATTTGTCTTTACACCGTCTGACTTCATCTTGCGCGTGATGATGTTGATGACGCCTCCCATGGCATTCGATCCGTAGAGGACCGATGCCGGTCCTCTGACCACTTCGACCTGCTCGGCCATCATCGTCTGGTAGGCGTCGGCAATGGGATGGCCCATCAGTCCCATGTATTGGGGATGTCCGTCGATCAGAATGAGCATACCCGTCGTGGGGCTTCCACCGATGCCACGCATCGTCATGCCTCCCGCGGCTCCTGCCGCCACGCCGTAGCCCATGATTCCGCGTTCGGTGACGAAAAGTCCCGGCACGTGATCTACCAGGGCGGGCAGCAGTGAGGGTTGGTTGTTCTGCCGGAGCTGTTCGAGGTCGATGACTGAGAGGGTGAGGGGTAATTGTCGGGGGTCGGTTCCGTTGCGGGTGCCGGTGACCACCACAGCTCCGATCGGGTGGCTCTTCTCGCGGCGGAGCGAATCGGGGGTTTGGGCCTGGGCGTGGGGTATTCCCGTCACGAGTTGGCTGCACAGAAGCAGCAATAGGGTCGATTTACATTTCATGTTGATCTGTTTTTTATTGGAGTTTCAAGAATGTTTTGTCAGTAGTCCGATCCGCCTCCGAAAAAGATTTGGGGAGGATTGCGCCTTTTAGAGCAAGATCCGTACCGCGAAATTTCCGTGTATTTGTATCTCATCGAAAATCAATATCCTTTATACCAAATAAAAAGAGCCATGCCGAAATTGACCCAAAGGGGAGAAGAGCAGGGACTTCCGGCGTACGTTTTTGGACTTAAACGGACAAGACGACGGTTGTTTGGAGTGGTGTTTCCGTCGGTGGCGGTCGCTTCGGGAAAAGGCCTGTATTCGGGCATGAAACTTGCGAGAAGACTCTTCCCGAGAGGCCCCTCTCTCATGATAAATCCCGATGAGGAATCTTCGGACGGAAGTCCCGATGGAATAGATAACAAGAAAATAAATGGTCTTAAAGCTGAAATATGGTCTGATGTTGTTGCTTGCGGCGGTATCTATCCCCGGGCAGGCTCAAGATTTGCTTCCGGAGCAGGGACGCGAGGTGGTGACTTTCCGTATTGCCTATCCGATCAACCAAACCGTCGTGCATCGGGATTATATGGAGAATCAAACCAACATAGACAGCATCAGAGCCTGCCTAAAGTCTTCGTCTGGGATTGACAGTGTGGTGATTAGTTCCTGGTCTTCGCCCGAAGGCCCTGGGGACTTCAACCGTCGGCTGGCCTGTCGGCGCGGCGAAGCAGCCCGAAGCTATATCCTGGAGTCGTTGTCCGCCACGGAGAAGGCCTCCATACCGATGATCCGCCTTAACCCCGAGGCCGAGAACTGGGCGGGTCTGCGGGCCTTGATCGAGGAGGATCGGTCGTGGCCCTTGCGGGAGGAGGCACTGGAGATCCTGGATCGTAATCCGGAGTCGGACCTTCGGAAGCAGGCCTTGCGCCGCTCGCCTGCAATGTGGGGATACATCCTGCACAATTATATGCCTCGCCTGCGTTTTGCACAGTGGATGATGGTGTGGCGCAAGATGCCCGAAACTCCGATCGAATGTCCTCTGGAGTGGGGGGCGCAGGCCCGAACCTTCGGAGGGGATACGGTCACCGCATCTTCGGAATGCTGCTCCGCCTCATTCGTACCTCTTTCATCCGCCCCGGCCGATGTCGAAGCCGCAGCTTCGGTGACTGTGGCCGACTCCACGTGGAGGAAAACGATCCTGGCGGTGAAAACCAATCTTCTGTACGATGCCATATCGTGGCTGAACTTCGCCATAGAGGTGCCCTTTGCCGGGAATCGCTTCTCGGTGCTCTACGAGCATCAGTTCCCTTGGTGGCGATGGGGAATGGGCAACAACCGATTTTGTATGCGCTATTTGCAGATGACGGGCGAGGTGCGCTGGTGGTTTCATCTGCGGCGCAAGCCTTCGACCCGCCACGAGATTGTCCGTGATCGGCTTTCGGGCCATTTCCTGGGGCTTTACGGCATGGACGGCCGCTACGACTTCGAGCGCAAGCGCGATGTCTGCTACCAGGGCGAATTCTGGAGCCTGGGCCTGAGCTACGGCTACTCGCTGCCCATCGGACGCAGGCTCAACCTCGAATTTTCGCTTTCGGCGGGGTATGCGTCCATCGACTACCGCCACTTTATCCCCGCGGACGACTATTCGGTCTTGTACCGCGATCCCGACAAGGTCGGCACATGGAATTATTTCGGAATCACCAAAGCCGCCATTTCGCTGGTCTTCCCCATCGGGGTACGGCGCACGGCCGGACAGGAAGGAGGTGCGTTATGAACTGCGGAATGAGATATGCTCACGGACTGATGGCCGTTGTGGCCGGGATGCTCCTGCTGCTGGGCGGGTGTCGGCATCGACAGTTGGTCGATATGGGCAATACGCACTATGTGCGGGTCTATGTTGACGAGGATATCCTCAATGTGACCAAGGGTTTCTATGATGAACGCTTGGAGCGGCCGTTCTTCCAGCTGCCGCATATCATGCGTGTGATGCTGTGCAACCCCCATAGCGGACAGGTCGTGGCCGAGCGTTACTTGCAGAACTGCGACTGTGACGAACACGGCTACTATCTCGACGGCTATATCGTGGCCCCTCCGGGCGATTACAATGTCATGATCTATAACTTCGGCACGGAGACCACCCAGTTGCGCGACGACGGCTACTATAACCGGATCGAGGCCTATACCAATCCCGTCTCGGATCAGATGCTCGCACGTCTGCCGCAGGCCGGAGACCGCTACTCGGATCGGGATATACTCTACGATCCCGACCACCTCTTTGTCCGAAGCCAAGAGTCCGTCCACCTGGCGCCGACCAGCCATATCGACACTTTGAGGGATGCCTGCGGGGATTATTTCCGCGCCCGCACCGTGGTGAAGAGCTACTTCATGCAAGTGAAGATCCGGGGCGTGGAGTGGTTGCGCTCGGTCTCGGGACTGGTCTCGGGACTGGCCCCTGCGGTGCGTCTGTGTGATCGGAAACTGGACGGGAAGTCGCCGTCGATGGTCTGCTTCGAGATGCAGGCCGGACATCGCGGTCAGGCCCTGCGGGCAGAGGAGGAGGGTGAGCGTGCGGTACTCTATACGACGTTCAACACCTTCGGAAAACTCCCCGAGGTGGAGTCCGAGATACGCATAACCTTTGAACTGCTGCGCATCGACGGCAAGTCGATGGTTGTGTCCCTGGACCTTACCCCCAAATTTGACTCGGACGAGGGCCGTCTCCATCAGTGGCTGATCATCAACCACGAGATCGTGATCCCGCCTCCCGACAAACCCGAGGAGGGCGGCGGTTTCAATCCCGGAGTCGACGAATGGGAGGATGTGGAATCGGATATCATCATCTGAGCATAGAGGAAATCCCCTTTAAACATATTTTTAGAGAAAAACCCATTGAAAAACAGATTAAAAACATTTTAAACTTATTGATCCATGAAAAAACTATTACTCATGGCAGCTGCCGTAAGTGTAGCATTTACGAGTTGCACCAATGACACACCCGAGGAACCTGACCTCGGGCAGACCACCCTCCGACAGATCGCTTTTGCATCGCCAGTCGTGACCCCTTCCACGCGGGCATTCGCTGGAGAGCAGGGACCGAAGTATAGCCAGCAGGAAAATTTCAAGATCTTTGCCAAATGGTATGCCGGGAATTTCGATACCTGGAATATAGGAAAGATGTATATGGATAATGTCCAGGTGAGCTACGACAAAGGCAAAAATGCCTGGGTGCCCACCCCCGTGTACTATTGGCCGAAGGTCGGAACGCTGACCTTTGCTGCCTATTCGCCTGCCGATGCCGCGGGTGAGGTGATGTATAAGAACACCGGTCTTCAGATCACCAACTTCAAGGAGAATGCCCAGGCTCCCTATGATCTGATGTACAGCTCGCGTTCGTATAACCACACCGGCAGCACAAACGAACAGCAGCCCGGAAGTTATGCCGGTGTGGATATCAATTTCCACCATGCACTGGCTTCCGTGAAGTTCACGGCAAAGCTCAAGGAGGCTTATCCGGACACCGAGATCATCCTCAAGTCGATCACCTTGACGGGTGTGAACAACCAGGGTAACTTCTCCGAGAATATCGACGAGACCACTTCCGGCACTTATGCCTCGAAGCCTGCCTGGGCTGTGTCCGAGCCAGCCGTTACCGAGGACTTCTTCCCGTTGAATCTTCCGGAGAAGGGCTATGTTCTGAAGACTGAAGCTGCCGATGAAGTGGCGATGGGCGGTATGCGTTGTATCGTCCTTCCGCAGGATGCCACCAAGGTGGGGCTGAAGATCGTCTATACGATGCAGACGCCCACGGGAGAGGCCATCGAACAGACCGTCACCAAGACCTTCGGCCAAATCTCGACCGGCAGAACCGCAACCTGGGAAATCGGCAAACGCTACTCCTACAACATCATCATCGGTCTGGATGAGATCTTCTTCTCGCCCGAGGTTGAGGATTGGGTGGAGAGCAACCAGAATGTGAATATCTAAATTCAGACGATTTCCCCGTCGAGGGGTAATGTCGGAGAGATTCTGCCGCTGACGGACGTCGCGTCAAGTCCGAGAGTACGCTTCCTTCGAGAACCCGATCTGCTCGATTGGAAGACGCTACATCCCTTTCGCAGGGGGCGGCGGTACAAAATCCGAAAAAAAGAATTGTTCGATGAAATTGATCTGGAAATATTTGTGGTGGAGCATTCCGGGAGCGTTGTTTCTGACTTCGTGCGGCGAGGATACTCTGCCTTCGGGAGGCGATTGCGGACGTGTGGAGATGATGTTCTCCCGTCCGGTGGTCGCGGGTGAGTCCCGTGCCGTTCCCGGCCGGCAACCCGACGAAAAGGGGTATTATCGCCGTGAGGAATCCTTCCGCGTCTTTGCCCAATGGGACAATCCCGTGTTCCGGGGCTGGAATTCGGTTGGGTCGGTGCTTTATATGGAGAATGAGCCGATGCACCGGCAGACGAAGGGAACGTATGAGGGCTGGTTCCCCGACAGGACGATTTATTGGCCCAATGAAGGTGTACTGACCTTTGCGGCCGTGTCTCCGGCCTCGCTTGTGGAGGATGCCGAGCTGAGCTATGGCGGGGAGCGGACGCTGGCCGACGGAAGACGGGTCAACGGCCTCTCGGTCGGAAATTTCGTGGTGAAACCGACGCCCGACCTTCAATACGATCTGATGTATAGCCGCCGCACCTACAACCAAAGTCGCCACGGGACTTCGGATCCGGTTCATGGGGGTGTGGATCTGGCTTTCCGCCATGCGATGTCCCTGGTCCGCTTCACGGTCCGCACCAACAAGGTGGCGGCCGGGACGATCAACCTCACGGGTCTTGAGATCCGCAGTGTCTGTCAGAAGGGATCGTTCAACGAAGGGGTAGTGGAGGATTCCCAAAGTCTGGCGTCGTATGATAATCCGCAGAGATATTGGACGATTGATCCCCATTATCCTCGGACCGATTATAAGGCATTCGCGGGCAGTCAACCCCTTGTGGATGCTCCGTCGTATGTCCTTCCTCTCGAGTTTATCCTGTTGCCGCAACGCTTTGCCCTGGGCGAGGGTGTGGGAGGATCCGTGATCGATGCTCCCAATGCCGAGATCGTGGTGCGGTGGACGGATGGGGGGCAGCCTCACGAGAAAGGATACCGCCTCGATCGGTTGAACCGAGCCTGGAAGGTGGGTAAAAGCTATACTTACAACATCGTTATCGGTGCCAACGAGATCAATTTCCAGCCTTCGGTGGATGATGATTGGGCCGTGGGTGACGGATCCCAAATCGAGGTAAATCCTTGATCGGGGCTAAAAAAGAGAATCATGAATATGAAAAATCATGTCTTCTGTCGTGTGGGTAAATGGTGGTGCGTTGCTATGGCGGCGGCGATGACGGCCTGTAGCGATGATGCCGCCATGGAGGAGAATGTATCCTCGGAAGGGGAGAGCGGTGTGATCGACTGGGCGGTGAGCCATGTGGGGGATCTGACTTCGCGTGCGCTGATCGAGGGGCAGGGAACCAAATCGTCGGTCGAGGTGTTGCAGGATCAGTGTCGGGGTAGTATCGACCAGGACGGAGGTTCGGTGACGCATAAAGGCGGAGAACATATTGCAATTTATGGAAACTACAAAGGTCCTGCCGACGAAGGTTTGCAGTCTCTGTTTCACAACGATATTCTGCTCTACGACGAGCAGCCCAATCTGTTTTCCACCCAATGGAACTACCCGGGGCCTCGCCGCAAGTGGGTCGACGGGGCGAATTACGTGTTCCGCGCGATTTATCCCGGGTTAAATTCTGAATTGCAATCTCGGCTGACGGTCTATGATGCCACGCTGATGATGCTGGACTATCCGGTCGAGGTGCTTCAGGAGGATGTGCTGGTGGCTGTGTCGGGACGGGGAAATCCCGTGCGGCTCGATTTCAGACACGTTTTGGCGGCCGTTCGGTTCCGTTTCAAATATCAGGATGATCCCTCGAAAGACAATGTGGTATTTAATGACGATGACGAGTTGCTGGCCTGCTGGCTGGAAAATACGGTCAACGACCGCCCGCTGAATACGGGGCTGGCTACCGTCGGGAGTATGTCCTACGGAGGAGCGGCGATCGATGATCCGATTCCGGATCACGCCAATCTGACCTGGAGCAAGTCCTATTGCGGCGATGCGGCAGGTGATGGGATCATTGCCCACAGGAACTATTATTGGAAGTCGGACAAGGGGATTCCCTTTCTGGTGGAGACACCTGCGCCCGGGCTTGTGCCTCGGTCTGTTGTTGCAACGGCTTATAGTAATCCGGGCGATGGCGAACTCTATATCCGTAATGGGGGCTGGCTGATGGTTGTCCCCCCAAAAGATCACCTCGCGGGTCGACCTCTGTTTTCAGACCCGGGACAACGGTTCGGAGGTCTGCCGCGTGCCGTTGAATGTCGCCCGGGATCCGATGGGGCAGGTTCGGCCGTTGGAGTTTCTCTCGGGACATCGATACACCTACACCATTCTGTTCGGAGGAGCGGACCTGGGGCTTGAACTCGACATCAAACCGTGGAATGAATTGGATTCTTCGTACAATATAATCTTATGAAACCAATGAAAGCGAAAAACCATATATTGCGGCCATTGCTGCGTTGTCTGCCGCTGTTTGTAATGCTTGGCGGAGGGTGTTCCCGAGAAGCGGATCTGCCGCTCCGGCCGGCCGATGACGCGCCCGTTTCGCTGGAGTTTGAACTTGATGCTCCATGTTCGATCGAGGTGCGTTCGCTGGCCGACGTCGATGGGCTTTCTCCGGCCGATGCCTGGGAGGCTGCCATTGACGGACAGTTGCTCTATCGGCTGACCTTTTTCTTGATCAACAAAGATCAGAATGCCATTGTGGCCTGTCGCGATCTGAAGTACGAAGGGTGGAATTCCGTGGGGCGGAAGGATGTATTTGTAGAGGGACAGACCGATAGCGGATTCGATCTTGAGGGCGCAAAATTCGGTTATCCGACCCGGGTGAAAATACATTTTGATTACAACAAAAAATACTCGGACATGGCTCATGCCCTACTTCAGGGTACGTATGAGGTCGTGGTCGTGGCCAACTGGTCCGAGTTTAGGTCGCCCCAGGGCGTTTATGGCGGAATTAACGGTTTGTATGGCACAGGGATTGACTTGGAGCAGTTGATTAGTGATGTGGGGGCTGCATCGGATACTTTGGTCGGAGGTCGCGGTTTTTCGCTGAGTGCCCCTGAAAATCTCAAACGATGGAATGAATTATTTGATTTCCGGCTGAAGATGGCACCCGGTGCGAGACTCTGCGCCCGTGAGCCGATGGCACTGTCGTTGATGCTTGGTGAAGTCCACCTCAAATCGGGACAGAACAGGCTCGGTGGTTCTTTGATCCGTACCCGTTCCCGGGTGCGAATCACACTGACCAACGAGAGCGAAAAGCGTTATTTGGCCGTCAGTGATTTGGTCCTGGGGCGGTTCTCTCAGCAGGAGGCTTATCTGTTTGACGATCCGGCCCGACCCGACCGGAAATACTCGCTGCCCGGAGTTAGTCCCGATGCGTGGAGCGGGCAGGCTGTCCGTAGGTTTACTCCCGTTTATCTGAATCCTGTTACCGGTGCAAACGACGGATCGAATTCAAAGTTGCTCTTCGACGGATATATCTTTGAAAGCCGGGCAAAAGCTGGTGAGAAAGCTGATGATTTATACAATTATAAATTGATTCTTGAGCCCACGGTAGACACTTCGCGGCCGCTGCCCCAAAGGCCCGCTTCGCCGGAGCGGGAGCTGGTGCCCTCTCTGCCCGACGGTCTATCTGATGCGGAGGTCTATTTGATCAAAAGTTCCAGAGGAGAGTTCTACCTCAAAAGTCAGCCTGGAGATAATCATGTGGGAGAGGGTGTTCCCGACATGAACGACATTTCGGATGATTACCTTTGGTGGGTCGATGATCAGACATCACCCAGGAATGTGGGCAATAATCTATACATAAATGTGGATGATATAAATGATAAAGTTACACCAACTTTTTCTTCAAAAAAAGTTCGGTTGAAGATCTCCTCAATCTATGGAATCACATACGCCCGTCCCGGTACGTCTTACCACTACCGTCTCTGGGTGTGGCCGCCTGAGCCCGGAATGGTTATTTGGCTTCGGAATATGTCTTCTTCGGTGGTGTACTCCTTTGAATTTTGGAAGGTGAAAAGTCCCCAATACCATGTTTGCCCGATCCGTTATATACAGGATGAACCCGATGGTACGCATTCCAAACCCAAACAATTGGAAGAAATCCGACGCAATGATTTATTGCGTATTCATATCTCGGCATCCTACAACGAGACAACCGGAGAGTTCGATTACAAGATCGGTGATTGGGATCGAGTGGACGGCGATATTGAATTTGATTAACAAGCAATGGATATGAAAAGATCAATCCTCTGTATTTTTACAATTTTATATGTGATGATGTCCGTCTCCTGTGCGAAGGATGACGTGGAGGAGGGTGTTATTCCCGTGTCGGGCGGTGAGACTCTACTCGGCTTTGGATTCTCGACCCCCGATCGGGTACAGATCTCAACTCGGGGAGTTGGGGAGTGGCCGTCGCAGTGGAGAGTGGACAATCTCTATGTCTGCATTTTCGATGCAATGGGAAATAGGATTTACCACCGGGCTTTGACTTCGGACAGCAAGGCTGGTTCCCAGGCTCAATTCCTCAATGACAAGAGTGTCGAATGGTGGTGCGAACCGAAGAAAAGCGCGACGGAGGGTAAGACCTGGGGGCAGGTGCGCATTAAGTCGCCGGATATTCGGGACGGTCATCTTTATATCCTGGTCAATTATAACGGCCTGGATATGAGCGCCGAATTGCTCGATCAGGAGACCCGCACGGAGCATGGATTGCTTGGGCTGATGGCATCGTCGACTTCTTTGTCGCTGTATCGCACGGAGTTGATCATGGCGGGCAAGGCGTCGGTGACGGTGGATAACAAACGGCAGAAGATCACGGTTTCGGGCAGTGGCGAGGCGGTCGGAAATACCCCTTCGGGCAAGAAGGGCGTTGTGCTCGAAAGGATCGATGCGGCCGTATTTTTCAATGTGCGGGTGGCTACCAAGGGCGAAATGGCCTTGAAGGATTCCGAATCTGCAACAGATGCCTTTACGGAAGGGACTCCCGTAGCATTTCGCCCGGTCAAATGGGAGGTGGTTAACCTTCCGAGAGATGTGTCGGTATTCAACCCTCAAAGCGGGACTTCGCACAAATATTATTCGACCAAACCCCGTAATTTCGAAACCTTTCAGGAGATTCGGATCGTGTCTGGGAATCGGCCGGAAACGGTTGCGGTTCATGGCTTTTCGTTCTATCAGATGGAGAACCTCCAGAAGGCCAAAAAGACGGTCGGTAATTACCATGATCGGGAGCGCAGGTTGAAAAACGCCGATGGTGCTTACGATAAGGATCTGGATGGAGATATTTGGGAATATGCTCCGCAGAATGCTACCTATGTCAAGATCTCGGGTCAGCTGGAGCTGAACAAAAGGATCAAGGAGGTGGTTAACGACGGTGCCGGAGTCCAACAGGAGGTAGAGGTCGGAAAGCAGCTTTTTGCCGATGTGGCCTATTATGTTCATTTGGGTGATTCCGGACGGGATTTGTCTGATTTTGCGGTGCGGCGCAATACGATGTATACCTACAACATTACGATCTATGGTGTGGACAAGATCATCCTTGAGGTCGATACCTCTCAGAGCGGGAATGCGACCCAGGTGCAGGAGCGGCAGCCCGGAGCCACGGGCGATGTCTATGAAGCCGACGAACCTTTCCTCGAGTTCGATGCCCATTACGGGCAGCGGGTCTTCAAATTCGCGGCCGAGCATCTCAAACCCAATCCCGAGACGGGTAGGATCAACATTACATGGTACGTCCGCACGCCTTTCTCGGAGGGGAGTCCCGTGATGGTCGGTGATAATTTCAGTGCCGGAAACTTGGATTACAAATGGGTGCATTTCCTGCGTAACCGACAGGTCTTGGGGGCTGACGGCCGACCGGCCTATTCGCACCGCAACCGTTTTTATCCGGGAGATGGTTACGTCGGAGGGGTTGATAAGTTAATGGATGTGAATCTCTTCACGGATTACCTCAAGGAGCAGGCCGCCAATTATTGGTATAATGTGGAGCACGCTGGGGAACAGTATCAGAAGGAGCACGACTTCGTGGAGGAGACCTTCGAGGTGGAGGTTGCCGGCAAGAAGTATCGGAAGACGCAGCACGTGATTTATTTCACGATTTTTGTCGACGAATACTTCTATCCCCGGCACCCCGTTACGGGCGAGACGAATCTTCGTCTGTGGGTGAAATTCGTCAACTGCGACGATCGTATGATGCACATTATCAATTCAAACCATCATAGTCTCGATGCGGAGAGTTCGGTGACCAAAAGTGTGGTGTCGCTGAGGCAGAAGTCGATCGAGACGGTCTTCTATCGGGGACGGGGTTCGACCTCGGGATGGGGGCTGGAGTCGGTCGACGAGCGGGTGCATGAGGGGCGGATGTGGTTTTATTCGCCCGATGAGAACGGCAACGGATTCAACTCCGGGTCGTGTCCCTCCCAAATACGCCTCCCCAACGGTAAATACAGCGAGAACGGTCTGTATAATACGGCTCGGATCCTGTTGTTGGATCAATCCCAGTCGCAAAGTTGGGCAGATGTGCTTGATGTGGAAAGGAATAATTCCAATGAAACATACGATTGGGAACTTCCCGAAAATGATAGGCAGATCCTGCGCCCTGCCTATCAGATTCTGCGATATGCCCCTCTTTTGCGCAACCGCGATAATAACGGAAACGGGGTGGTGGACTGTGATGATTTGCAATGGTATATTGCTTCTACGCGCCAGCTCTCGGAGTACTATCTGGGGGATGCGGGTGTGGCCGACCAGTCACGGCTTTACCCCATGGTCCGAGCATTCGAGCCTTATGTGAGGGGGGCTCTCGAGCAGCCGTTCCGCGAGCATATCGTCAGCAGTACGATCCGCAAGGATGCCGATGTCTTTTGGGCCGAGCAGGGACTCTCGATTTCAAATTACAACAAGGATTACTATTGGAATCAGCCCGGCGAGGGTTATACGGTGCGTTGTGTCCGCAATTTGGGATGCCCCGTGCCGCATACGGTCGACGATATGCTGAATGTCGAACCCGATCCGCTGATCCGTGTGGAGGAAATGTCTGGGCATGCAAGATTTGATATGAGTAATATCAATCGGGAGTCATTGCGTCATGCCGGAACGCGGGTCGATCCCGATCTGGAAATCCTGGACCCCAGTGAGGAGATTGCCGAAAATGCCTTGTTGCCTTTGGGCTTCGAAGTGGACGATTCCAAAGCGATGCCACTGACTCAGGTCGAGCAGAAGATCGGACCCGTCAGAAATGATCCGATTCCGTATGAAAAATTGCGCCAGGCCTTGGAGCGCGGCAATTCGATCTGTCCGCCGGGATGGCGTGTGCCCAATGTCCGTGAGGCAGCGGTGTTGTATCTCTATTCCGACTGGCCGGCCAATGTTTCCAAGACCATGGTCGGTACCTTCTACTCTCTGCGCCATAAGCTGGAGGTGGTTTATCCTTATCCCAATGTGAAATTGCAGTATTCGTGGGTCGTGGGGGATGGATTCTTTACGATGGACAATGTGCTGAATACGACTCAGCCCGGAGTGCGTTGCGTGCGAGACTGGATGCCAGATATTCGCTGAAAACAAGGGAGAAAGGTGATGATAAATAAGGTAAAGGTTGAACCTGATTCGGTTCGGGGAAAGTGATGGATTAAGTGAATGCGTATTTATCTTGATTCACAAACATGACCGTTAAGCTACGAATTCAAAACCGGTTTATTTAAAAATGCTTTATTTAATAATCTCGAAGACGGATCTGTCTACTTCTATTGAATGAAAGTGGTAAATATTTAAGGGAGAATCTGACGGCAATACACCGAAAGATTCTCCCTTGTTTTATATGCAATCTTTCCGAAATCCGATATTTGTGGGCTTTCGATAAGTATGTCTGGCCCTGTGGATTATTCTCCGCTCCACAAGTCCGTTTATCATATCCTGTATAGGCTGATTTTAACTAAATTCCGTTTTTTTAGGCCTTGATAGATGGACCGGTTGCGTTCTGTCTCCTTTGAAGGCAGTGTGTGCCAGGAAGCGGCTCGAAGTGCGAATGGATTTGGCCTGCTCGTTATTGAAGAAGGGGATGGTTGTGCACAATATGTTATTTTATTTTTTTGATTAATCTGTCTATATGCAGCAAGATAATCTGACTGAGGGTAATTGGCAAAATACTTCTGCATCAGGCTATGTCGATGTGGGGGTCGAGATAGACATTCTGGATGGCATGGAGCAGTTTTATGCCCTCGTCCATGGGGTGCTGGAAAGCCTTGCGGCCGCAGATCATGCCCATGCCTCCGGCGCGTTTGTTGATCACGGCCGAGATTACGGCGTCCCTTAGATCGTCCGCGCCGTGTGACTCTCCGCCTGAGGAGATCAGCCCGATGCGCCCCATGTAACCGTTGACCACCTGGTAGCGGCACAGGTCGATGGGGTGGGCGGTCGTGAGTTGGGTGTAGACCCGCTCGTCGCTTCGTCCGAAATTCAAGGCGGGGAATCCGCCGTTGGTTGTGGGGAGTTTCTGTTTGATGATGTCGGCCTTGAGGGTCGCCCCCAGGTGGTCGGCCTGTCCCGTGAGATCGGCTGCCGTATGGTAGTCGGTGTCGCCGTGGCGGAAACAGTCGTTGCGCAGGTAGCACCACAGGATCGTAGCCATGCCCAGCTCGTGCGCCTGCTCGAATGCCCGGCTGACCTCGATGATCTGCCGTCGGGACTCCGCCGATCCGAAGTAGATGGTTGCCCCTATGGCGGCGGCCCCCATCTCCCAGGCATTGCGGACGCTTCCGAACAGGGTTTGGTCGTGGGTGTTGGGGAAGGAGAGCAGCTCGTTGTGGTTGATTTTGACGATGAAGGGGATCTTGTGGGCGTAGCGTCGTGCCAGGATACCCAAGGCGCCGAAGGTCGAGGCCACGGCATTGCAGCCGCCCTCGATGGCCAGGTGGATGATCTTCTCGGGGTCGAAGGCCGCCGGATTGGGCGAAAATGCCGATCCGGCCGAATGCTCCACGCCCTGGTCCACGGGCAGGATCGAGACATAGCCCGTGCCCGCCAGGCGTCCGTGATTCAGAATGCGGCTCAGGGAGTTGAGTGTCGGGATGTTACGGTCGGAATCGACCCAGATGCGCTCGATGGTACGGGGCGAGGGCAGGTGGAGGGCCTGCCGTCCGACGGAGTGACAGATGTGGGAGAGATAGAAGTCGGCTTCGGGGCCGAGGATCTCGATGGTGTTGTTCATGGTGTGTCCTTAAGTGTTTATGGTGAAACCTGTTTGGACACAAGTGCAATTAGGATTCCAAACCCGTGTGCGGAGTATGGCTTTGTGCGGTGTGTGGCACTATTTTGTCGAATGGCGGTACTCTGAAGGCGACATGCCCGTCTGCTTTTTGAAGTAGCGGCCCAGGTAGGACTGGTCGGGGAAGTGGAGCCGGAAGGCGATCTCCTGGATCGAGAGGTCGGTCGAGCGGAGCAGGATCTTGATCTCCAGCACCACCGATCGGTCGATGAACTCCTTGGCCGAAGAACGGGTCACGTTGCGGACAATGGTCGAGAGGTAACGGGGCGAGATGCACAGCAGGTCGGCATAGAACGACACCTCGCGCTGCTGCTGGCAGTGGTCGTGGACGAGCGACGCGAAGCGCTGGAAAAGTTCCGTGCGGCGGGTCGAATTGCCGGCCTGATCCTTGGTCGGGGCGAACCGCTGCTGCTTGTCGTAAAGCTCCATGAAGACATTCTGCAGGCGGTTCTTGGTGATCGTGTTGCGGAAGATGTTCTGTCGGTCGTGGTAGGTGTAGGCCGCCACCTCGAGCCACTTGGCCGCGCTCTCCACATTGCGGCGCGGAGGGCGGGAGATGGGGTGCTCGAGCAGCCCCTGGAAAAACGAGGGGGAGAGACCCCGTCTTGCCTCGATGAAAAGATCCCGCGAGAAGGCGAAATAGGTCATCGAGAAATCCTGAGTGCGCTCCGTGAGCAGAAACATCGACTCGGGCAGTAACAGGCAGAGTGTGTTGGGCTCCAGCGTGCCGTGGTACTGATCGATGGTGACCTCGGCCTGTCCGCTGCGGCAGAAGAAAATGGCCCCACAGGCACATCGACAGGCGAAATTGTCGAAGTAGGCGAAATCGGATTCGCCGACCTGGAATTGTTCCCCTTGGGGAAGCTGAAGCGGATTAGTCAGAGTCATGGTTCTATTATTTTTGAACAAAAGTAGCTTAAATTTCCGTAATTGAATCTGTTTGTTCCGAAAAGTACCAACAATGTTCGCAATATTGTCGGCCTAATCCCCGTTTTCATAGGTACTTTTGTGTGCAAAAGTTATTTAGTGTAAATTTAATGAGGATTATGAAGCAAAATTTTGTTAAAGCAGCCGTTTTGGCCTGCTCGCTTTCCGTCATTTCGTGTGCTGAGGCACCGCGGGGAATGGCTCCCGGTGAGTACGCCGTGATGACCGTGGAGCCGACCGACCGGGAGGTGCCGACCTACTATTCGGCAGCCATTCGTGGTCGTCAGGACATCGACATTTTCCCCCAGGTGGCGGGAACGATCTCGAAACAGTGTGTTTCGGAGGGAGAGCGTGTGACCCCGGGTCAGGCGTTGTACATCATCGACCAGGTTCCCTACAAGGCCGCGCTGAGAACGGCCGAGGCCAATGTCGAGGTGGCCAAAGCCGCAGTGGCTACGGCCGAATTGGTCCACAAGAGCAAGAAAGAACTTTTTGAAAAGGAGGTGATCTCGGAGTTCGAGCTTACTACTTCCCAAAATAACCTGCTGACGGCCAGGGCCCAGCTGGCTCAGGCCGAGGCCCAGAGGGTCAATGCCGCCAACAACCTCTCCTATACGGTGGTCAAGTCGCCCGCCCGCGGTGTCGTGGGTGTGCTGCCTTACCGTGTGGGTGCTTTGGTGAGCGCTTCGATGCGCCAGCCGCTGACGACCGTTTCCGACAATTCGGAGATGCACGTCTACTTCTCGATGTCGGAGAACAACTTCCTCCAGATGTCGCGCACGTACGGTTCGATCGACCGTATGCTCAAGCAGATGCCCGACGTGCAGCTGCAGCTCAACGACGGCTCGCTCTACAACGAGGCGGGACGCATCGCTTCGATCAGCGGTGTGATCGACCCCACGACCGGAAGCGTGTCGTTGCGTGCCGAGTTCCCCAACAAGGGCGGTCTGCTCCACAGCGGCGGCTCGGGTAACATCGTCCTGCCGAACCGCTACGAGGATTGCATCGTGGTGCCGCAGACCGCAACTTTCGAGATACAGGACAAGGTGTTCGTATTCAAACTGGTCGACGGCAAGGCCAAATCGGCCATGATCCAGGTGGAGCCGATCACCAACGGCAAGGAGTATATCGTCACTTCGGGTCTGAAGCCCGGTGAGGTGATCGTTGCCGAGGGCGTCGGTCTGATGCGTGAGGGTACGCCCATCATCGTCAAGGGCGAGAATGCCGGAAAAGAGCAGGCCGAGGCCGCTCAGAACAAAAAAGAGAACTAATCCATGACACTTAGACATTTTATAGAACGCCCCGTGCTGGCATCGGTCATCTCGATTGTGATCGTGATTGCCGGTATCGTGGGTTTGGCGATGCTGCCCGTGGAGCAGTATCCCAATATCGCACCTCCGACGGTGATGGTGCGCGCGGCCTACCCGGGTGCGAGTGCCGAGACGATTCAGAAATCGGTGATCGTACCTCTGGAGGAGGCCATCAACGGCGTGGAGAACATGATGTACCTCAAGTCGGATGCTTCGAATGCAGGTGCCGCCTCCGTGACGATCTATTTCCGCCAGGGTACCGATCCTGATATGGCGGCGGTCAACGTGCAGAACCGTGTGGCTACCGTGACGGGTCAGCTGCCGGCCGAGGTGACGCGAATCGGTGTGACGACCTCCAAGCGTCAGACCTCCATGCTGAAGATCTTCTCGCTGACCAGTCCCCACGACACCTACGACCAGTTCTTCCTGTCGAACTACATGAAGATCAACATCCAGCCGCGAATCCTGCGTACGCAGGGCGTGGGTGACTTCCTGGTGCTGGGTTCGGACTACTCGATGCGTATCTGGATGAAGCCCGATGTGATGGCTCAGTACAAGCTGGTTCCGGCCGACGTCACGTCGGTGCTGGCCGAGCAGAATATCGAGTCGGCCGTGGGTATGCTGGGTGAGAATTCGGACAATACGTTCCAGTACACGATGAAATACCGCGGTCGCAAGATGACCAGCGAGGAGTTCGGTCAGATCGTCATCAAGGCACTGCCCGACGGCGAGATCCTCTACCTGAAGGATGTGGCCGACATCGAGCTGGGTGGTGAAACCTACGCCTATAAAGGTTATACCAACGGTCATGAGGGTATCGCGGCCATGGTCTATCAGACGGCCGGTTCCAATGCCACGGAGGTGGTCAACGACATCGACGCCCTGCTGGAGGAGATCAGTGCCGAGCTGCCCGAGGATATGGAAATCGTTCACTTGCAGAGTGTCAACGACTTCCTTTACGCCTCGATCAACGAGGTGCTGAAAACGCTTATCGAGGCCATTATCCTCGTGGTGCTGGTGGTGTATGTCTTCTTGCAGGACATCCGCTCGACCCTCGTGCCGACGATCTCGATCCTGGTGGCTCTGATCGGTACGTTTGCCTTCCTGTCGGTTGCCGGATTCTCGATCAACCTGCTGACGCTGTTCGCCCTGGTGCTGGCGATCGGTACGGTGGTCGATGACGCGATCATCGTGGTCGAGGCCGTGCAGGCGCGTTTCGATGTGGGATATAAGTCGTCCTATATGGCGACGATCGATGCCATGTCGGGTATCACCTCGGCCATCATCACCTCGACGCTGGTTTTCATGGCTGTGTTCGTGCCCGTGTCGATGATGGGCGGAACGTCGGGTACGTTCTATACGCAGTTCGGTATCACGATGGCCGTGGCCGTGGGTCTGTCGGCCGTCAATGCACTGACGCTTTCTCCGGCCCTGTGTGCCCTGATCATGAAGCCCTATCTGGACGAGAACGGCGAGATGCGCGACAACTTCGCGGCCCGGTTCCGTAAGGCCTTCAATGCGGCCTTCGGCGTGATGGTCGCCAAGTATAAATACGGTGTGCTGTTCTTCATCAAACGCCGCTGGCTGATGTGGTCGACGCTGGCTCTGGCCTTTGCGGGTCTGATCCTTTTGATGAACAACACTAAAACGGGTCTTGTGCCCGACGAGGACCTGGGTTCGATCATGGTCAATGTGACAACGGCCCCCGGTTCGTCGTTGGAGCGTACCCACGAAGTGTTGGAGGAGGCCTCGAAGCGCATGCGTGCCCTGCCCCAGGTGAAAGCCTATATGCAGGTGGCCGGTTACGGTATGATGGCTGGACAGGGTTCGTCCTACGGTATGGGTATTATCAAACTGAAGGATTGGGAGGAGCGTACCGGCAAGCAGGATGCCGTGAATGCGGTGATCGGTCAGATCTACGCCTGCACGGCCGATATCAAGGATGCCCGCGTCTTTGCTGTCGCACCACCCATGATTTCGGGTTACGGTTCGGCTTCGGGATTCGAGATGTACTTGCAGGATCGTGCCGGAGGCAGCATGAATGACTTCTATAACGTTTACCTGCAGTTTTTGGGCGCACTCAATCAGCGTCCCGAGATTGCCCGTGCCTACTCGACCTTCAACATCAACTTCCCGCAGTATATGGTCGACATCGACGCTGCCCGAGCCAAGCGTGCCGGAGTGTCGCCGCAGATGATCCTCTCGACCCTTTCGGGATTCTACGGAGGTCAGTATGCGTCGAACATCAACCGCTTCTCGAAGGTTTACCGAGTGATGATCCAGGCCGGTCCGAAGTATCGTCTCGATACGGAGTCGTTGAACAACATCTTCGTGAGAATGCAGAACGGAGAGATGGCTCCCGTGAGCCAGTTCGTGACGCTGACCAAGGTCTACGGTCCGGAGGTTCTGAACCGATTCAACATGTATAACTCGATCGGTGTGAACGGTATGGCGGCCGACGGCTATTCGTCGGGTGATGCCATCCGTGCCATCCGCGAGGTGGCGGCCCAGGTGCTGCCCAAGGGTTACGGCTATGAGTTCGGCGGTATCACCCGCGAGGAGAGCGAGACGACGAGCAACACGGCCATCATCTTCGGAATCTGTATCCTGTTGATCTACCTCATCCTGAGTGCCCTCTACGAGAGCTTCATCATCCCGTTCGCCGTCATCCTGTCGGTTCCGTGCGGATTGTTGGGTAGCTTTATCTTCGCCAAGTTCATGGGGCTGGAGAACAACATCTACCTGCAGACGGGTCTGATCATGTTGATCGGTCTGTTGGCCAAGACGGCCATCCTGCTGACGGAGTATGCGGCGGATCGCCGTGCGGCGGGCATGTCGCTCGTGCAGGCTGCCGTGTCGGCCGCCAAGGTGCGTCTGCGACCGATTCTGATGACCGTCCTGACGATGGTCTTCGGTATGATCCCGCTGATCCTGTCGCACGGTGCGGGTGCCAATGGTAACTCGACACTGGGTTCGGGAGTTGTCGGCGGTATGATCATCGGAACGCTGGCCCTGTTGTTCCTGGTTCCGACGCTGTTCATCGTCTTCCAGACGTTGCAGGAGAAAATCAAACCCGTGGAGTTCAACCCCGATCCCCAATGGTCGGTACGTGCCGAGATCGAGGAGTGTGAAAAAGAGAAGGAGAAATAAAATGAGAAAGATAGCAATGCTGAGTATCGCAATTCTGATGACGAGTTGCGGAATCTACAAACCTTACTCCCGTCCCGAAGTGAAGACCGACGGTCTTTACGGTGAGGTGGAGAGCGGGGACACGACCTCGATCGGCAACATGGCCTGGGAGGAGTTCTTCACCGACCCCCGTCTGCAGAAACTGATCACACTGGGTCTGGAGCAGAATACCGACATCCAGTCGGCGCAGTGGCGCGTGAAGGAGGCCGAGGCAACGCTCAAGTCGGCTCGTCTGAGCTACCTGCCGTCGTTCAACCTCGCGCCGCAGGGCAATGTGAGCAGCTTCGACAATTCGCCGGCCGTGAAGACCTATAATATTCCGGTCACGGCCAGTTGGGAACTGGATATCTTCCATAACATCACCAATGCCAAGCGTAAGGCCAAGGCGCTCTATTCGATGAGCCGCGAGTATGAGCAGGCCGTGCGCACGCAGCTTATCGCCGGCATCGCCAACCTTTATTATACGTTGTTGATGCTCGACAAGCAGTATGAGGTGAGCCGTGAGACGGCCGAGAAATGGAACGAGGGAGTGCGCACGATGCGCGAGTTGAAGAAGGCCGGTCTGACCAACGAGGCCGCCGTCTCGCAGTACGAGGCCAACCGCCTCTCGGTGGAGGCTTCGCTGCATGACCTGGAGTTCAAGATCCGCCAGGTGGAGAACAGCCTCTCGACGATGCTCAACGAGGCTCCGCATGAGATGGAGCGCGGCGAGATCTTCGAGCAGGAGTTGCCCGAGGAGATCTCGGTGGGTGTTCCCGTGCAGATGCTCTCGAATCGTCCCGATGTGAGGGCTGCCGAGTATTCGCTCATGCAGGCTTACTACGCCACGGCCGTTTCGCGTTCGGCCCTCTATCCGCGCATTACGTTGAACGGTGCCGCCGGATGGACCAACAACAGCGGTATGGGTCTGGTGAATCCCGGCAAGATCCTGCTTTCGGCCGCCGGTTCGGTGCTGATGCCGATCTTCAACGCCGGAGCCAACCGCGCTCGTCTGAAGATCGCCAAAGCCCAGCAGGAGGAAGCTCAGCTGGCCTTCCGCCAGGCATTGCTCAATGCCGGAGCCGAGGTCAACAATGCCTTGAAGCAGAGCCAGTCGGCCCGCGCCAAGAACGACCTGCGCAAGGAGCAGATCCGATCGTTGGAGCGTGCCGTGGAGGCTACTGAGTTGCTGATGCGTCACGGCAGTTCGACCTATCTGGAGGTACTGACGGCCCAGCAGTCGTTGCTGGGGGCTCGTTTGGCCGAGATCGCCGATCGTTTCGACGAGATCCAGGGTGTCGTAAACCTCTACCATGCCTTGGGCGGAGGCCGCGACCTGGAGGCCGAGCGTGAGATCGACGAGAAGATGCGTCGCAGCAAATAGTGCGGACGGTCCGCCATGAATTCATGGGGCGACACCTTGAACAGGGTGTCGCCCCATTTGTTTTTGGAAAAAGTTTAAAAAAAGTGGGGCGAAGGTGTTTAAAATTATTTAAAAATGACTATATTTGCATCACACGTTAAACGAAAATAGAGACAGAAGCTATGTCGCAACTCGAGATGTCATACACCATGATGATGCGTTCGATGGATATGTGCAACCGATTTCGCCGGGTGTAGCTTTTGTGTGCGCAGAGATATGATCCGGCTTCTTGGAAGTCGGATTTTTTATTGTCCGAAAGAAATTTGTAAAAACATAAAGAGATGAAGAAGAATTCTTATCGTTTCGAGACACTCCAGATCCACGCCGGTTTGGATCATACGCCCCAGACCGGATCGCGTGGCGTGGCGATCTATCCCACGGCAGCCTACCGCTTCGAGAGCTGCGACCATGCCGCCCGCCTGTTCGATCTGAGCGAGGCCGGCAATATCTACACCCGTCTGCAAAACCCCACGACATCGGCCTATGAGGAGCGCATTGCGGCTCTCTACGGAGGAGTGGGGGCTTTGGCCGTGTCGTCGGGTATGTCGTCGATTTTGGTGACGATCCTTTCGCTAGCCCGGCAGGGCGACAACATCGTGGCCTCGCCGTTTCTTTACGGCGGAACCTACAACCAGTTCCGTTCGTCGTTGCGCCGCCTGGGTATCGACTGCCGCATTGCCCCTTCGGTTGAGGCCGCGGACTTCGAGCCGCTGATCGACGAGCGCACCCGAGCCGTCTATGTCGAGAGCATGGGCAACCCCACGTGTGTGGTCCCCGATCTGGAGGCCATTGCCCGTCTGACGAAGAAATACGATGTGCCGTTTGTGGTTGACAATACGTTCGGTGCGGGCGGCTACCTGTGCAATCCCTTCGAGTGGGGTGCCGACATCGTGGTCGATTCGGCGACGAAGTGGATCAACGGCCACGGTACGGCAATGGGGGGAGTCATCGTCGATGGCGGAACCTACAACTGGTCGAACGGTAAATTCCCCCAGATCGACGGACCTTCGGAGGGCTATCACGGATTGAACCTTCGAGAGACATTCGGTGATGCTGCCTTTATCGTGAAGTGCCGTGTCGACGGATTGCGCGACTTCGGATGCTGTCCCTCGCCGTTTGATTCCTATCTGATGATGCTCGGCCTGGAGACCCTCTCCTTGCGTGTGAAGCAGGAGGTGGAGACCACCTGGAAACTGGCCGAATACTGCCGCAATCATCCCAAGGTGGAGCGGGTGAGCTTCGTGGGCTTCGAGTCGCATCCCAGCTATGAGAATGCCCGCAAATACTACCGTTTCGGTTCGTCGGCCGTCTTTACCGTGGAGCTGAAGGGTACGCTGGAAAGTACGGTGCGCTTTGTGGAGTCGCTCAAACTGGCCGCCCACATGACGATGATCGGCGACTCGATCACGGTGGTGACGCATCCCGCCTCGACGACCCACAAGCAGCTCGGCGAGGCCGATCTCAAGGCCGCGGGTGTGACTCCCACCTTGCTGCGCATCTCGGCCGGACTGGAGAATGCTGAGGATCTGATCGAGGACTTTGAATGTGCATTTCAACAGGTCGGATAGATGATACGTTACTTCGATTACGACAAACCCTTCGACCTGGAGCTGGGCGGTCGCCTGGATCACCTGCGCATCGCTTACCACACCTACGGGGAACTGAATTCCCGGAGGAATAACGTGGTATGGGTGTGCCACGCCCTGACGGCCGACTCTGATGTGGCCGATTGGTGGCCTCATACGGTCGAGAAGGGACGCTTTCTGGATCCCGAACACCATTTCGTGGTCTGCGCCAACATCCTTGGTTCGCACTACGGCACGACAGGTCCCCTGCACCGGAATCCCGCAACGGGAAAGCCTTACTATGGCTCGTTTCCCGACTTCACGATCCGCGACATGGTGCGTGCCCATATCCTCCTGGCCGATCACCTGGGGCTGGACCGGATCTCGACCCTGATTGGAAGTTCCGTGGGCGGATTCCAGGCTGTGGAATGGGCGGTGATGCAGCCCGGACGCATCGGACGCCTGGCCCTGATCGCCACCGAGGCCAAAGCCTCGCCGTGGACGATCGCCATAGACCAGACGCAGCGCATGGCCATCGAGGCCGACGCCACCTTTGGCGAGGAGCGCGACGATGCCGGCATGGCGGGTATGGCCGCCGCCCGGGCCATCGGACTCCTGACTTACAGGGGCGGCTCGGGCTACAACCTCACGCAGCAGGATCGGGAGGAGTTTCCCCGGATTCACCGTGCTTCGACCTACCAGCAGTACCAGGGCGAGAAGCTCTGTCGACGCTACAATGCCTATTCCTACTACGTGATTCTCAATGCCTTCGATACGCACGATGTGGGTCGCGGCCGCGGCGGAGTGGCGGAGGCCCTCCGCACGATCACGGCGCGGACGCTCGTCGTGGGGATCACCTCCGACATGATCTTCACTCCCGATGAGATGCGCGTGATGCAGGAGCGTATTCCCCACAGCATCTACTGCGAGATCTCCTCGGAGTTCGGCCACGACGGATTCCTGGTCGAATATGACCGGCTTGATGCGATCATCCAACCTTTTATGAACGAATAAAAACCCGTAAATTGCATGAAAAATATCAAAATCGGACTGTTCGGCTTCGGCGTGGTCGGACAAGGTATTTACCAGGTGGTGAGCAAGGCCAAGAACGCCCATGCCGAGATCGTCAAGATCTGTGTGCGCAATCCCCGCAAAGCCCGTAAGATCGAGGTTGACGAGTCGCTCTTCACCTCGGATGTTGACGAGATCCTCTCCAATCCCGAGGTGAACCTCATCGTCGAGGTGATCAACGATGCCGAGGCGGCCTACAACATCGTCAAGACGGCTCTTCTGAAGGGTATTCCCGTGGTGTCGGGCAGCAAGACGATGCTGGCCCGCCATCTGCCCGAGTTGATCGAGATCCAGAAGCAAAACAACGTGGCCCTGCTGTACGATGCCTCGTCGTGCGGCTCGATTCCCGTGATCCGCAACCTGGAGGAGTACTACGACAATGATCTGCTGCTGGAGGTGAAGGGTATTCTGAATGGATCATCGAACTACATCCTCTCGCGCGTGTTCGACCACAAGGAGAACTACGACGACGCCCTGGCCCAGGCCCAGGCTCTGGGATTTGCCGAGAGCGATCCCTCGTTCGACATCGAGGGCTACGACTCGCTTTTCAAACTGGTGATCATCACGGTCCACGCCCTGGGCACCTACGTCTCGCCCGACGACATCTTCACCTACGGCATCTCGACGATCCACGATTCGGACATCCGCTATGCCCGCGAGAAGGGGGTCAAGATCAAGCTGGTGGCCCAGGTGGTGAAGGTTTCCGATGAGCATTTCACGATGTTCGTGATGCCGGAGTTCGTCTCTCCGTCGAAGTATATTTACAGCGTCGACGACGAGTACAACGGTGTGGTGATCCGCGGTGAATGCTACGACCGCCAGTTCATGTTCGGCAAGGGGGCGGGCAGTCTCCCGACGGCCGCCTCGATCCTGAGCGACATCATGGCGCGTCAGCACGACTACCGCTACGAGTACAAGAAACTCCGCTTCCTCGAAAAACCGACCTATACGACCGATATCCGTCTGAAGATCTATGTGCGCTTTGCCGAGACCAACGTCCTGCATATCCTCAACTTCGAGCATATCTGCGAGGAGTACATCAGCGAGGAGAGCAACTATGTGGTGGGCGAGATCATGCTTTCGGATCTGATCGCCAAGCGTCGTCAGCTGGCCGCCAAGGACATTTTCCTGGCCAATATTCCGATCTTCTTCCTCAATCAGGACAACTGATCTTTCGGGGGAGGCCGTCTCCGATCCGGGACGGCCCTCTGAGAACATATACCTATGAAAACGGGGTGAACAACCGAAAAAGTTGTTCACCCCGTTTGTAAACAGGGCTTGATCCTCTCCCCAATTTCCGGACGATGACCGATCCGGATTGTGTTTACGGACTTCTCAGAAGTTCAAGCCCTTTTTCGGATCGGGACGGATGTCATGTCCGGAGAGGGCCGATCCTTATGGCGATCTATTGCATTCCGCCACCCATCACACCGCCGCCCTGGTTGCCGCTGCGGTTGCTCTCCACGTCGTCGTTGACAATGGAGCGGGCGGTCGACTTGACACGTATGTTCTGTTTGCCGAAATTCCAGGTGAGGCGCAGGTTGAACATACGGCTCTGGAAGGAGGCTCGGGTGAGGGAGTAGTGGGTCGGGGTCTGCTGGATCATCTCATGAGAGACGGTTCCGGTGAAGGGGTTGTAGACCATGAAGTTTATCTCGAACTTCTGTTTGAACAGACGCTGGCGCAGGCCCATGTAGTACCACACCATGGATTGCGAGTGGCCGTTGAGCATACCCCGGCCTGAGAAGTAGGTCTCGCCGCCCATGAAACGGGCCTCCTTCCACAGGGCGAAGTCCACGTTGAAATTCTGGTTGAAGGCGAAGAAGGAATTCGAGAGATTCATTGGCCGCAGTTCATATTTGGTATAGTCGCCGTTGGCACTCAGTGATACGCCCAGCTTCAGGGACGGTCGCCACGAAAGAGCCGTCGAAAAGCCCACGGAGCGGCTTCTTACGTCGTTGCTGTAGGTGTTGTGCTTCACACCGTCGGGACCGGTCAGGGCGTAGTCCGAAGTGGAGTTGTTCGAGATGAAGGAGTGCAGGTCGAGCATCAGACTCCACTTGGGGGAGAAATGGCTGTACTTGAGCGTGAGGTTGTGCTTGATGGCCGCCTCCAAAGCGGGGTTTCCGTAGCGGTCCTCCGTCGGGGAGACGATCACCACGGCGGGCGACAGCTGCTCGATACCCGGACGGTTCAACCGCTGGGTGTAGCTCAGCGAGAGGATGTGCGAACCCTTAGGCATGTATGTGAGACTGACATAGGGGACCACGTTGAACTGCCGGTTCTCGAACGAGTAACGCTCGTGATCCTGATCCTCGGCTTCGGCGTCGTTCCAGGTGCGTTCCATGCGTGCGCCGAGTCGTCCCGACAGTTTGGGAAGCGTGAATCCGTAGCCGGCGTAAAGTGCCATGATGTGCTGGTGGTAGTCCAGATCCGAGAATGAGGAGTTGCTCCACGAACCCTCGGCGTCGGGACGTTGGAGGGCCGTCATGGGGGAGGTGTTGTGGCGGTAGATGTGCTTCATGCCCACCTCGAGCTTGTGGATCTTGGTCAGCGGGTTGACATAGTCGGCCTGGAAGGTGTTGCTCAAGGTGCGGCCTTCGCTCCACTGGTGGAGCTGGTGGGTCAGATCCCCGGAGTAGATGTGGAGGTTGTCGCTCTCCTTAGGCGAGATCTCCAGCTCGTCGGAGAAGGTCAGCGTGTGACCCTCACGGCCGAATTTATGCTCGTAGTTGAGCGAGACGCTTCCGCCCGTATGTTTGTTCAGTGCGTCGAGGCTTTGGATAAACTGGCTCGTCGGTTTGAGGTCCTTGTCGGCTATCGTGTAGTCGCTGTCACCCGTATTGGTATATCGGCCTGCCCAAAACCAGGCGTTGAGCGTCAGCAGATTGAGCGTGTCGGGCTGGAAGCTCATGTTGAGCGAGGCACCTCCGCCCCTAAAGGTGTTCTTCATGTTGCCTTCGGAGGTGTTGTAGGGATTTTGAGCCTGGTAGGTCTCCTGGCGGGAGAGGGTGGTCATCGAGTTGCTGCCGTCGTAGAACCAGCCGTTGAGGCCCATGGCGAATTTACCCTTCTGGAGCGAGAACTGACCGCTGTTATTATACATGGTGGGCTCTTTCGAGAAGCCGAATCCTGCCGCGAGGCTGCCGTTGTAGCCGAATTCGTGGTGCTTGCGGACAGTGATCAGGTTGATGATGCCGCCTTCGCCCTCGGCGTCGTATTTCATCGAGGGGTTGGTGATTACCTCGATGCGGCTGATCTGGTCGGCGGGCATCGAGCGGATGATCTCCTTGAGGTTGTTGCTGAAGGCGGCCGAGGATTGGCCGTTGAGCAGTACCTTATAATTGCTTTGGCCGTTGAGCAGGATATTGCCGTCGCCGTCGATCGAGAGCTGGGGTACCTTGCGGATCACATCTTCGAGGGTCGAGCCCGAGGCTTGGGGATCGTCCTCGACCGAGTAGGAGAGTTTCTCGGCATCGCTCACCACGATCGGCCTTTGGGCCTTGATCTCCACACCCTCCATGGCGATGCCCTGCGACAGGGCTATATCGTTGAGTTGCAATCCTTCACGCGGGATGGTCGTCTCGCGTACCAAAGGCGAGTAGCCGACCATCGAAACCGACAGTGTATAGACTCCTTCGCGAGGAAGATCCATCGAGAAACATCCGTCGGCAGCGGCTGCCACGGCATTGACGGGCTTCTGGTTGAGGAGTATGGCTACGGTGGCATAGCCTACAGCGGATTTGGTGGTGGCGTCGATGATTCGTCCGCTGATCTTGATACCTTGCGCCGCGTAGGCAAGCTGCCATGCAGAAAGGAGCATCACAAGAAATAGGGTCGATAGTTTTCTCATTGCTTTACTTTTGTTTGTCGTTTAAAGTATTTGTTGTGAGAAAAGTAGTTTCTGTTTTTCGAGGGGACAAATTAGTGAAAATTTTGGAATCTCCGTCAAATTTCCCCCTGAAAATCTCCATAAACTCTCTTCTTTTGGGACTTTTGTACCGATGGCCCGTCGGCATAAAAGATTTTGGAACTATTATCCGATGGCAATATAGAAAAAAAAATGATAGTGTGTATCGCAAAGTAGCTGTTTTTTAATCCTCTTGAATTTCTTGTATATGTGGGGGGAAATGCAAAAAAATCCTATCTTTGTATAGGTGGGAGCAGCTTGAGGCAGGAAATGGATGTTTCGGAACATTCGTACTTTAATAAATATATAAGGGCCTTGCTTCGGATGATTCTTGCTGATACAACGCTGTCCCGGGTCGGGAGTCCAGGGAAGACTGCGAACTTTAATAGAAATTTATGCCTAAAATATGTTTTGTACTGGCCGTTTTGTGGCTGATGATCGGACGGGTGGAGGCTCAACCTTCGGTGGAGACGTTCCATCCATACGGTGAGGACGAAGAGGAGGAACGTGTGCTGCGTCCCGATTCGCTGTTGTTTTTCCGCGCCATACAGTCGGCCGAGGATCTCTACGGACGCATCACGGCCTTTGCAATGCCTGCGGTGGGTGTGCCGCGCCGTGGAGTCCGCTTCTACGAGGAGCGTGCGCGGGTCGATGGTGCCGAGATTCCCTACCGCTACTTCACGACCCTCAGACAGATGGGTGCCGAGGAATACACCCGCCCCGGACTGGGGATGATGGAAGGCGAGATCGGCGGTCGGGGCGGAGTGAGGATCTTCGACTTCGACACGGGGGAATCCCTGTTGCCGTATTATGCCGGGGTGAATTATGCGGATCGGGGCTATCGGGTGCGCGGCCGTATGGCTGTGTCCCGCACCTGGAGGCGGGGTTGGCATCTGTCGGCCGCGGTTGACGGGCGCACGGGACGCGATGCCCGCATACGGGGTGTCTTTACCAATGCCCTGACGGGCGGATTCCGCCTGAGCCGGCATTTCGACGAGGATAACGAATTGGCCCTGCTTGTGGTCCTGCCCTGGAGTCAGAGGGGCGGCCGCTCGGTGTCGACCGGGGAGGCTTTTTCGCTGACGGGAGACCGCTATTACAATCCCGCGTGGGGCTTTCAGAACGGCAGGATCCGCAATGCTCGGGTGCGGCGCGAGATGATCCCCGTGGGGGTGCTGTCGTGGCGGCGTCCGGTTTCGCGGTCGACCGACCTGGAGACCTTCGCGGCCCTCGAAGCGGGTGTCGGACGGCAGAGCGGCCTGGGGTGGTACGATGCCCGCACGCCCCTGCCGGACAACTACCGCTATATGCCTTCCTATGTGGGTGACCGGGCCACGGAGCTGGCCTGGCGCAATGCCGATCCCCGTTTCACGCAGATCGACTGGGACGAGCTGATCGCCCGCAACCGCATGAAGGACGGTCAGGCCGTCTATACGCTTGAGGATCGGGTCGAACGCCTCACCAGTATGCAGGCGGGTGTGATACTCCAAACGCGCATCGACGACCATACGTTGCTGGCCTATGGTGTGCGGGGACGCTATACCCGTTCGCGCCGCTATCGCGAGATGCGTGATCTGCTGGGGGCCCGCTACATCGTGGACATTGACCAATACCTTGTCGACGACGACACCTACGGCAATATGCTCCAAAACGATCTGCGCCATCCCGATCGCAGGATCTTCCGGGGTGACCGGTTCGGGTATGACTATGCGCTGGTGGGGCGCAGCCTGTCGGCGGTGCTGCGGGCGGAGTACCACACCGACCTTCTGAGGGGTGAGGCCGCTCTGGAGGTGGGCGCGGAGTCGGTTTTCCGTCGGGGATTCTTCGAGAAGGAACTCTTCTCCGGTGAAAATTCCCTGGGGCGTTCTCGTGTGATGCGCTTTACACCCTATACGCTTAAAATCCTGGGCGGATACTCCTTCTCGCCGTCGTCCTACCTGCAAGCCGTCTTTACGGCCGCGGCGGAGACTCCCTCGGAGGATGATTTGTTCGTGCAGCCGCTCTACAACAACCGCACGGTGGATGATCCCCGTCCGCAGCGGATCTTCAGCGGAGAGGTGGGCTGGCGTTTTCGACGCCCGGTGCTGGATTTGCAGGTCACGGGATTCTATACCGCACGGTTTGACGATTGTGCCACGATGCGCTATTTCGACGACACGTCGTTGACGTATGCCGACCTGGTGCTTTCGTCGGTCGATTATTCGGAGTGGGGTGTGGAGCTGGCGGCTCAGGTGAGGCTCTCGCGCCGCTGGCAGATTGATGTGGCGGTGACGGGCGGACGCTATCTCTATGCGGACGACGCCCGTGTGGAGGTGCTTTCCGATACGGATAACCGCGTGCTGGATCGCTCGAAGGCCTGTTTGAAGAATTACCATCGGGGAAATATCCCTCAGGTGGCCGGATGTGCCGGGGTGGGCTATTGGGGCCATCGCGGATGGGGATTCCGCCTCTCGGCGGGATATGCCGCAGGACGCTACGGGGAGGTGTCGGCCCTGAGGCGCACGATGCGCGTGGTGCGGCAGGCCGATGTGACCGAGGAGGCGGCCCGCGAGATGACCCGCCAGCAGAGGATCGACGATGTCTTCACGCTGGATGCCTCCCTCTCGAAGACTTTCTTTTTCGGGCACTCGCGGATGACGGCCTTTGTCTCCGTGCGCAACCTCACGGGATGCTGTGTACCCTATGCCGTCTATGAATCCTCGCGTCTGATCAGCCATCGGGTCGGCGATCGGCATTTCCGTTCGCCTCAACCCGACCGCATGACCTATTCCTCACCGCGTTCGTGCTTTGTGTCGGTGTCGTATCGCTTCTGAAAAAAGGACGGGGTCGGTATCTGCTTGGAGTAAAGACGGAGTCAGCGTCTGCGGGTGAAGATCTTCGAGGGGTAGCAGACGTCCGAGAGGAAAAGCCCCTGGGCGGGTGCGCCTCCGCTCGACCGCGAGAGATCCTTCGAGGCAATGATCTCGCGGAAATCCTCGGGGGTGTAGCGTCCGCGTCCCACGTCGACGAGTGTGCCCACGATGGCGCGGACCATGTTGCGCAGGAAGCGGTCGGCACGGATCGTGAAGCGCAGGACTCCGTCGGGCTGAAGATCCCAGCGGGCTGTGATGATGTGGCAGATGTTGGTCTTGTTGTTGGAGTTGAGCTTGGCGAAGGAGGTGAAGTCGTCGAATTCCAAAAGGAAAGCCGCCGCACGGTTCATTCTTTCGAGATCCAGATCGACGTAATACTGCCAAGTGCTTTCGCGGTTGAAGGGATTCTTCTCAGGCTCGACAAAGTAGTGGTATTCCCTTTCGCGGGCGTCGAAACGGGCGTGGGCCTCGTCCGAAACCGCGCTGAGAGAGTCGATCGTGATGTCGGGAGGAAGTATGCGGTTGAGTTTGTAGCGCACCTGCTCGGGATCGGCCAAAGGGGCCGGGGTATCGAAATGAGCCACATAGTAGGAGGCATGGACACCCGTGTCGGTGCGGCCGGCTCCCGTGATGAGTGTCTCGGTGCGCAGAAGCGTTGAGAGTGCCCGTTCGATGGTCTGTTGTACGGAGGGTTGGTCGTTCTGTCGCTGCCAGCCGCAGTAGGCGGCGCCGTTGTATCTTAATTCCAAAAAATAGCGCATCGTTGCATGGTGATTTTCGGCAAAGATATTAAAAGACGGCCGCAGTGGCAAGCCGTCGACCGTCTTTTTCCCGAAAACCGCTTTTCGGGGCGAAGGATCCCCCGAAGAGAGCATATCGGGTGGACATCGGAACTCGGGCGGAAGAGAGGATCGGGGAGGTGCGGCTCTGTCTGCAGACTCGGGACGAAGAACCGAAGAGCGGATACGGCCTGCCGACGGTCTTCGGCGGCGTGAGGTGAGGAAGGATGACCCGAAAGTGCAATATTTTAAATTCAGGTGACGTTTTGAGCGTGACGGTGCGGGAAAATCCCCGCGAAATTCGTATCTTTGCCGAATATGGCCGCCGTCAAGGCCCGACCCTCTGGGGACGGAATCCGGCGGGTAGTGAAAACAAATCAAAAAAGAAGAATGAAGCTATGAAAGCAGCAATCGTAGGATATGGAAAAATGGGCCGCGAGATCGAGAAAATCCTCCTCGAACGCGGTCATGAGGTCGGTTTGGTCATCGATGCGGACAACGCCTCGCAACTGGATGCCGCCCACCTGAAGGGGATTGATGTCGCGCTGGAGTTCACGACTCCCGCAACGGCCTATTGCAATATCCGCACGTTGATCGAGTGCGGAGTGCCCGTCGTGAGCGGTACCACGGGATGGACCGACCGACTGAAGGAGTTGGAGACGCTGTGCCGCGAGCGGGGCAGTGCCATGTTCTACGCTTCGAACTATTGCCTGGGTGTGAATCTGATGTTCCGCATGAACCGTCAGCTGGCCGCTTTGATGGCCCGCGTCGGAAGGGACTACGGAGTGACGGTCAGCGAGGTGCACCACACCCAGAAGAAGGACGCCCCGAGCGGTACGGCCATCACCCTTGCCGAGCAGATCATCGGTGAACTGCCCGCAAAGAGCGGCTGGGTCAACTACGCCCCCGGTATTGACCACGCCACGCACCGCATCTCGTCGCCCGAAGAGGCTGCCGAGGGTGAGGTGGTCATCACGTCGAGCCGCGAGGGGGCCGTGCCGGGAATCCACACGGTGGTCTACGAATCGGAGGACGACCGCCTGGAGCTGCGCCACTCGATCAAGAACCGCCGCACGCTGGCTATGGGTGCCGTGGTCGCCGCCGAGTTCCTTGTGGGTAAGACGGGTGTTTACACGATGGATGATCTTCTGAAATAATCGGTCTATGAATAGGATAAAGGAATTTTTCACGAACAAATGGGTGGGCTTCACCCTGGCGGCCACGCTCTATACGCTGTGGTTTGTGGTGTGGGTCGGCAATGCGTGGATGTTGCTGGGTCTGCCGCTGATCTTCGATTTCTACATCACGCGCCATATCTATCGCATCGTCGGCCTGCGCAACAAGGCTCTGTGCGAGAAGAGTATGATTTACAGAACGGTCTACGAATGGGTAAACGCCATTCTGTTCGCTGTGGTGGTGGCTTCGCTGGCCCATATCTTCCTCTTTCAGCTCTATGTGATCCCCACCTCGTCGATGGAGCACTCGCTTCTGGTGGGTGATTACCTCTATGTGAGCAAGGTGGCCTATGGACCCCAGATGCCCAATACGCCCCTGTCGTTCCCTCTGGTGCACCATACGATGCCCTTCTCACAGACCAAGAAGTCGTTCAGCGAGGCCGTGAAGTGGCCCTATCACCGACTGAAGGGTCTTCGGAAGATCGAACGCAACGACGTGGTGGTCTTCAACTTCCCCGCCGGCGATACCGTACTGCTGGAGAATCAGGGTGCCTGCTACTACGATGTGCTGCGCGACTATCAGAAGTCGCTCGGAACGGTGGGCGGACGGGAACGTCTCTATAAGGACTACACGGTCATCTCGCGTCCGGTCGACAAACGCGAGAACTACATCAAGCGTTGTGTGGCCATTGCGGGCGATACGCTGGAGGTGAGAAACGGTGTGGTGATGATCAACGGCAAGGCCCAGGAGCCTGTCGAGGGACTGCAATACCTCTACGTGGTGCAGACCACCTCGCCCCTGTCGCGCTATACGTTGGACAACCTCCAGATCTCGGAGTTCTCGGGCAACGGCTATGCCTACTATGTCTATACGACGGCCCACGCCGCCGAGGAACTCTCGAAGCTGAGCAACGTGACCTCGGTGACGCGCCAGATCTACGATCCCAATTCGGATGTCTATCCCCACTGGATGCGCGACCGCTGGAGCCAGGACAACTACGGTCCGGTATGGATCCCGCGCAAGGGAGCGACCATCGCGCTGACCGACGAGAATATGAAGCTCTACCGCCGTTGCATCGAGACCTATGAGGGTCACCGTGTGGAGACGGACGATGAGGGTATCCTGATCGACGGCGTGCCCGCCGAGAAGTACACCTTCGGGATGGACTACTACTGGATGATGGGCGACAACCGCCACAATTCGGCCGACTCGCGTTTCTGGGGTTTTGTGCCCGAGGATCACATCGTGGGCAAGGCCTCGTTCGTGTGGATGTCATTGGACAAGAACAAGAGTTTCCCGGATAACATCCGTTGGAATCGCATATTCCATAAAGTGAAGTGAAATTGGAGGACAGTTATTTTACCATAGAGGCTCCCGCCGAGTCGACCTCGCGGGAGCGGAGCAGCAAGTTCCTGTCGTTTATCTACCCGGTTAAGACCGAGGAGGAGATTCACGAACACCTGGATGCCCTGCACAAGAAGTATTACGATGCCACACACCACTGCTATGCGTGGCGTCTGGGACCGGACGGCTCGGCGTGGCGTGCCAACGACGACGGCGAGCCGTCGGGTACGGCCGGAAAGCCGATCCTGGGGCAGTTGCTTGCCCACGAGCTGACGGATTGTCTGGTGGTCGTGGTGCGTTACTTCGGAGGCACGAAACTGGGTGTGCCGGGATTGATCGCCGCCTATAAGGAGTCGACGATCGACGCCATCGAGGCGGCCCGGGTGGTGGAGCGTACGGTGGATCGGCTGATTCATGTGGATTTCTCCTACCTGTCGATGAACGACATCATGCGCGTGATCAAGGACGAGAAACCCAACATACTCAAGCAGGAGTTCGACAACCTTTGCACGATGGAACTCTCGATACGTGAAAGTTTGGCCGATCAGTTGGTCGGCAAATTGAAAAAAGCGGGGGGTAGCATCCTCGAACAGGAGTAATGGAACACGAAAATTCGATATATATAAAAGGTGCGCGGGTACACAACCTCAAGAACATCGAAGTGGAGATCCCCCATAACCGTCTGGTGGTCATCACGGGCCTTTCGGGCTCGGGCAAGTCTACGCTGGCCTTCGACACGATCTTTGCCGAGGGACAGCGCCGCTATGTGGAGAGCCTGTCGGCCTATGCCCGTCAGTTCCTGGGCAAGATCAACAAGCCCGATGCCGACATCATCTCGGGTATCGCCCCGGCTATTGCCATCGAGCAGAAGGTCAACACGCGGAATCCGCGCTCGACCGTCGGCACGACCACCGAGATTTACGATTACCTCAAACTGCTCTATGCCCGCATCGGACGAACCTTTTCGCCCGTGTCGGGTTGCGAGGTGCGCTGTTACAGCGTTGACGATGTGTGGCGCGAGGTGATGGAACTGGGTGTGGACGAGCGGGTGGTGATTGCCGCTCCCTTTGTGTTGCAGAAGGAGCAGGGAATCATCGAGAAGATGATGGATCTGCTGGCAGACGGTCTGCTGCGCGTAAGTTTCCGGGGCGAGGTGTGTCTGATCGAGGAGGCTTTGCCCCGGATCGATGCCGATACCCGTGCCGAGGATCTTATGGCGGTGATCGACCGACTGAAGGTCTCTGACGACAACGACACCCAGACCCGTATTCGCGATTCGGTGGACCGGGCATTCTCCTACGGAGGAGGTGTCTGCACGATCATTGCAGGCGGGCGGACGCAGAGCTATTCGTCTCATTTCGAGGCCGACGACATAGTGTTTGAGCCGCTGACGGAGCATCTGTTCAGCTTCAACAACCCGCTCGGAGCCTGCCCTCGTTGCGAGGGCTACGGCAAGGTGACGGGCATCGACGAGGATCTGGTCGTGCCGGACAAGAACCGCACGATCTACGACGATGCCGTGGCCTGCTGGAGGGGTGAGACCATGCGCAAATGGAAGGAGCGACTGGTGGAGAACGCCTATAAGTTTGACTTCCCGATCCATACGCCTTTCCACGAACTGACCGCCGCGCAGAAACTGCTGCTGTGGCGCGGTAACGAATATTTCAAGGGCCTGGACGACTTCTTCGCCTATATCGACTCCGAGCGGCGCAAGATTCAGTTCCGGGTGATGAAGGCCCGATATACGGGCAAGACCGTGTGCCCGGAGTGCGGGGGCAGCCGTCTCAGACGGGAGGCCCTCTATGTGCGTGTGGGCGGCAAGAACATCGCCGACCTGGTGACGATGCCCGTTGACCGGCTGATCGAGCATTTCGAATCGCTTCAACTGGACGAACACGACGAGAAAACCGCCCGACGGATCCTGGTGGAGATCAACAACCGTCTGCACTATCTCTCGGATGTGGGGCTGGGCTATCTGACCCTGGACCGTCTGTCGTCGACCCTGTCGGGCGGCGAAAGCCAGCGCATCAACCTGTCGACCTCGTTGGGCAGCAACCTCACGGGATCGCTCTACATACTCGACGAGCCGTCGATCGGACTCCATCCGCGCGACACGAACCGGTTGATCAAGATCCTCAAGCAGTTGCGCGATCTGGGCAATACGGTGATCGTCGTGGAGCACGAGGAGGAAGTGATCCGTGCGGCGGATTGGATCGTCGATGTTGGACCGAGGGCCGGGTACAACGGCGGAGAGATCGTCTTCAACGGCACGTTTGCGGATTTGCTGAAGAGTCGCAAGAGCCTCATGGCCGACTATCTGACCGGACGCCGGAGCATCGCAATGCCCGCTGTGGCGCGTGCCTGGTGCAATTCGATTGTGGTGAAGGGCGCCCGCGAGAACAACCTAAAGAATATCGACGTGAGAATCCCGCTGGGCGTGATGACCTGCATCACGGGAGTCAGCGGCAGTGGCAAGTCGTCGTTGGCAAAGGGCATACTCTATCCCGCCTTGAGACGTCTGTTGTTCGACACGGGTGTCAAACCCGGTGACTTCGACGGCATCGAGGGCGATGTGCGCCTGCTGAAGTCGATCGAGATGGTCGATCAGAACCCCATCGGCAAATCCTCGCGTTCAAACCCCGTCACCTATATCAAGGCCTACGACGAGATCCGTCATCTCTACGCCGACCAGCCCTATGCCAAGCACACGGGGCTGAGTGCCTCGCACTTCTCGTTCAACATGGCGGGAGGCCGTTGCGAGGAGTGTCAGGGCGAGGGTGTGATCAAGGTCTCGATGCAGTTCATGGCCGACGTGGAGCTGGTCTGCGAGGCCTGTGGCGGAAAACGCTTCAAGGACGAGATCCTGGAGGTGAAGTATCGCGACAAGTCGATCTACGACGTGCTGGAGATGACCGTCGACGATGCCATTGACTTCTTCGCCGAGGATAAGAAAAACACAACCTGCCGGCGCATCATCGAACGTCTCAAGCCCTTGCAGGATGTCGGTCTGGGATACATCAAGCTGGGACAATCCTCCTCGACGCTGTCGGGCGGTGAGAGCCAGCGCGTGAAGTTGGCCTCGTTCCTGACCAAGGAGCGGACTGACGGTCGGGTGATGTTCATCTTCGACGAGCCCACGACGGGACTTCACTTCCACGATATTCTCAAATTGCTGGCTTCGTTCAATGCCCTCATCGAACGCGGTCATACGATCGTCATCGTCGAGCACAACATGGATGTGATCAAGTGTGCCGACTGGGTGATCGATCTGGGCCCCGAGGCGGGAACCGACGGCGGAAGAATCGTGTTCGAGGGAACACCCTCGGATCTGGAACGGTACGAGAAGAGCTACACCGGACGATATTTGAAGCAACACAACAAAGATTAAAACATGGAATTCTATACATATCAGCTGCCCAATGGATTGAGAGGAATCCACCGGCAGGTGAAAACCCCCGTGGCGCATTGTGCCCTGGTGATCAACGCCGGGAGCCGCGATGAGTATCGGGATCAATACGGATTGGCGCATTTTACGGAGCACGCCTTCTTCAAGGGCACCCGGCGCCGCCGTGCCTGGCAGGTCAACTGCCGTTTGGAGAACCTGGGCGGAGAACTTAACGCCTTCACCACCAAGGAGGATACGACGATCCACGCAACGACCCTGCGCGGTGATTTCGGCAAGGCCGTGGAGCTGATCTCCGACATCGCCTTCCATTCGACCTTTCCTGACCGGGAACTGGAACGCGAGAAGGAGGTGATCGTCGACGAGATCAATACCTACAAGGATTCGCCGATGGATATGATCTACGACGATTTCGAGGATCTGATTTTTGCAGGCTCGGAGCTCGGACACAACATTCTGGGGCGTAAGTCCGCATTGATAAAATACGACGGCGATGCCGTGCGCCGCTTCACGGGACGTACCCACACGATCGACCAAATGGTTTTCTCGTCGATCGGCAACTTCACACCCAAGGCGGCCGAGGCGATGGCAGCGCGTTACTTCGGGGATTGTCAGACCCCCTCGCGTGACTTCCGGCGTGAAACTCCCGCGGAGTGTGTCCCCTTCGAGAAACTCGTTAGCCGGCATACGCATCAGACCCACTGCATCATCGGCGGGCGGGCCTACGGAATTTCCGAGGAGAAGCGTCTGCCGCTGGCCCTGGTTACCAATATCCTGGGTGGGCCGTCGGCCAATTCACTGCTCAATGTGGTCCTGCGCGAGAAAAACGGACTGTCGTACAACATCGAGGCCAGCTACGTGCCCTTTGGAGATACGGGTCTGGTGGAGATCTATTTCAGTTCGGAACATGCCAATTCGGATCAGTGCATCGACCTGATCACCCGGGAACTGAAGCAGCTGCGGACGACCTTGCTCTCATCGCGCCGCGTGGCGATGGCCAAGAAGCAGTTCATCGCCCAGCTGGCCATTGCCAACGAGAGCAACGAGAGTTTCATGCTCGGAGCCGGAAAAAGTTTCCTGACCCACGGCGGCATGGACACCATGAAGGAGGTCAGCGACAAGATCCTGGCCTTGACACCCATGCAGTTAACCGAGGTGGCCGAGGAGACCTTCACCAATTTGTCACGCTTAATTTATCAATAGGATTATGGACGCACTCGAACGCTATATTTTTGATCTTTCGGAGCCGGAGGAGGCTCTTCTGGCGGAACTTGACCGCGAGACTCATCTGAGAACCGTTGCCCCGAGGATGATCTCGGGTGCGGTGCAGGGCCGCCTGCTGGAGATGCTGGTAAGGATGGCCCGCCCGAAGCATCTGCTGGAAATCGGTACCTTCACGGGTTATTCGGCCCTGTCGATGGCCGCAGGTCTGGACGAGGACGCCGTGTTGCACACGATCGAGGTGGAGGACGAGCTGGAGGAGTTCAGCCAGTCGTTCTTCGACCGCAGTCGCCACGGCCACAAGATCAGTCTGCACATAGGTTCCGCCCTGGAGATCGCCCCGACGTTGGGGTGTACCTTCGATTTTGTGTTCATCGACGGTGACAAGCGCGAATATCCCGCTTATTACCGGATGCTGATGGGCGACGATGGAGGCAAACGGCTGGTGCACAGCGGTTCGATTCTGGTGGCCGACAATATCCTCTGGTCGGGGAAGGTCGTGCAGCCTATCGCTCACAACGACCGTCATACGCAGGCGCTTGTGGAGTTCAACCGTATGGTGCGGGACGATGAACGGGTGGAGAACGTGATTGTACCCCTGAGGGACGGTTTGAATCTGATCAGAGTGAAATAGATATGGAAATCAAGGAATTGCAGGTGCGTGTCGATGCCTGGATCAAGGAATACGGCGTGCGTTATTTCAACGAGTTGACCAACACGGCCGTCCTGATGGAAGAGGTGGGCGAGTTGGCCCGTGTGATGGCCCGCAAGTATGGCGAGCAGTCGTTTAAGGAGGGGGAAAAGGAGAACCTTTCGGAGGAGATGGCCGATGTGTTGTGGGTGTTGGTCTGTCTGGCCAATCAGACGGGCGTGGATCTTACGGAGGCCATCGAGGCATCGTTCCGCAAAAAGACCTCGCGAGACAAGGATCGTCACCACAACAATCCCAAGTTGGGCGGGATGTCGGGTCGGTGATTCTGCCGATGGAAAATATCCGCAAAGCAAATAAAAACATCCGCAAGAGGTGTCTCATTGAGGCACCTCTTGCGGATGTTTTTTTGAGAATCAAGGCAATAACCCGTATGTTTTTCGGGATGGGACAACGATTGGTCTATGGTTAAACATTTAATGTAGATATAGTGGTACTATATGTTGAAAAACAAATATTTGAAGTAATATATTTGTTCGGGTTTTGCACAAACGAACATAAAATACAGAATACAAAAAGAGCTGTTCCCATAAGGAGCAGCTCTTTTTGTATATCGAGTCGAGGATCTTAGATCAGATTCAGCTCTTTTTTCATGCCTTCAATCTTGGCGTCCAACTCGACCTCGACCTTCTTGAAGTCGGCGGTGGACTTCAATTCGGCTTTCACACCGAAGTAGAACTTGATCTTGGGCTCCGTGCCAGACGGGCGGACCGAAACGATCGTGCCATCCTCGGTGAACCACTGGAGTACGTTGCTCTGGTCGATCTCGATCGGCTTTTTCTCGCCGCTCTTCAGACAGGTGGTCTCGCGGGTCTGGAAGTCGTTGATCTTCACGACGGGCGAACCCAGCAGCGACTTGGGCGGGTTGGCGCGGAAGTCGACCATCATCTTTTGGATCAGCTCGGCTCCCTCCTTGCCTTTGCGGACAACCGATACCTGAGCTTCGCGGTAGAAACCATATTTCACATACAGCTCCTGCAGCCACTCGTAGAGCGTCAGACCCATCGTATCCTTGGCCCAGGCTGCAGCCTCGGCGGCCAGCGAGCAGGCCGAAACGGCATCCTTGTCGCGTACGTAGTCTCCGGCCAGGTAGCCGAACGACTCCTCACCGCCACCAATATAGCGGGCCTTGCCCTCCTGGTTGCGGATCACCTTGGCGATGTGCTTGAAGCCTGTAAGGCAGTCGTAGCACTTCACGCCGAAATGCTCGGCGATGGTGTTGGCCATCTGCGAGGTGACGATCGTCTTGACGACATACTGTTTGCCGTCCAACTCTCCGCGCTCGGCCCAACGGGTCAACTGGTAGCTCATCAGCAGCACCAGGGTCTGGTTACCGTTCAGCAGGACATATTCTCCGTCCTTGTTGCGCAGGGCCAGTCCGATACGGTCGGAGTCGGGGTCGGTGGCCATGACCAGATCGGCATCTTCCTTGGTACCCAGGGCAATGGCCATCGACATGGTCTTGCGCTCCTCGGGATTGGGCGACTCCACGGTCGGGAAGTTACCGTCGACGATCGACTGCTCGGGAACCATGATGAGGTTCGTGAAGCCGAATTTCTTCAACGAAGCGGGCACCAGGCGTACACCGGCACCGTGCATCGGCGAGTAGACGATCTTCATGTCGTGGAATTTCTTGATACTCTCGGGCGACAGCGACAATTCGTGGATGCGGTTCAGGTAGATCTCGTCGAACTTCTCGTCGAGGATCGTGATCAGCTCCTTGTTCTTGCCCAGCTGGATCATCTCCACGTCGGTGATCTTGGCCACTTCGTCGATGATGTTCTTGTCGTGGGGAGGGGTAACCTGTGCACCGTCGCTCCAGTAGGCCTTGTAGCCGTTGTACTCCTTGGGGTTGTGCGATGCCGTGACGACGACACCCGAGTGGCAGTTCAGTTCGCGGATGGCGAAGCTCAGCTCGGGAGTGGGGCGCAGGGCGTCGAACAGGTAGGTGTGGATGCCGTTCGATGCGAAGATGTCGGCCACACGTTCGGCGAACATGCGCGAATTGTTGCGGCTGTCGTGGGCCACGGCCACACGGATCTCCTCACCTTCATAGCATTTCTTGAGGTAGTTGGCCAAACCCTGGGTGGCGGCACCTACCGTGTAGATATTCATGCGGTTGGAACCTACGCCCATGATGCCGCGCAGGCCGCCCGTACCAAATTCGAGGTCTTTGTAAAAAGACTCGATGAGTTCCTTCATATCGTTGTCCATAAGGTTCCTGACCTGCTTCTTTGTCTCGTCGTCGTAGTGACCGTCAAGCCAGCTTTGTGCCTTGGCGAGAACCATCTGTTCCAGTTCGTTTGCCATAATTGTAATTGGTTTTATTTATAGATTGATTCTTGGTGTCTTAAATTATTTATACGCAAAGATAATAAATAAAAATGGATAATTCAATATCAGCGACTTAAATTTATTTTCCCCGAGAGGGCGTCTTCTCTATATATAAAAAAAGATCATTTGCAATCGGAAAAGATTTATTTTTTCACAAAATTATTCACAACTTTGTAACGTCAAAAAAATGATTTAACTCGTCTATGTTAACTAACACGCAGACATACAGCGATATGTGGCAGGATTGCCTCGATTTGATCAAGAGCGAGACCACCGAAGAAGAATTTCAAAAGTGGTTTCAGCCCATCGTGCCCCTTCAGTTCGATGGCAAAACGCTGCGCTTGCGTGTCCCCAACGAGAGTTATGTGCGTCAGATCGAAAAGAATTACATCCCGTTCTTGCGTCCGATTATCTCGAAACTCTACGGAAAACAGACCCGATTGCACTATGCCGTGCCTCGTGCAGCAGCTCCCGTTTCGGTGGCGGCAGAGGCCGATACCACGGCCATATCGCGATACAACCAGCAAACGAATACCGCAAATATAAAGAATCCGTTTGTAATTCCGGGCCTGAAGAAGATAATTATCGATCCTCAGCTCAATCCCAACCTCACGTTCTCGACTTTTATTGAGGGTGAGTGCAACCGCCTGGCGCGTTCGGCAGGTATGGCTGTGGCCGTAAGTCCGGGCAATACCCCCTTCAACCCGCTTTATATTTATGGTAATTCGGGTTTGGGTAAAACGCACATCGTCCAGGCCATCGGCCACGAAGTGAGAATGCGACACCCTGAGTTGCAGGTGCTCTACGTCTCGATGAACAAGTTTCAGGCGCAGTTCCAAACTGCATACAAGAATGGTGAGATTCCCGATTTTATCCACTTCTATCAGATGATCGACGTGTTGATCATCGACGATATTCAGGAGTTGACGGGTAAGACCGGTACGCAGAACGCCTTCTTTAACATATTCAACCACTTGCAGTTGGCCGGCAAGCAGCTGATTCTCACCTCGGATAAGCCGCCTGTGGAGCTGAAGGATATCGAGCAGCGACTGCTGACCCGATTCAAGTGGGGTCTGTCGGCCCAGCTCAATACGCCCGACTACGATACGAAGATCAAGATCATCCACAAGAAGGCCCAGAAGCTTAAGACCAAGATCTCGGACGAGGTGGCAGCCTATCTGGCTAACAACATCTCGGCCAATGTGCGTGAGATCGAGGGTGCGTTGTCGTCGCTGGAGGCCAATGTCTCCTACCTGGGTCGCAAGGTCAATACCTCGCTGGCAAAGGATATTCTGAAGATCTATGTGAAGGTTCATCAGAAGGAAATCACGATCGACAGCATCATCGAGGTGGTCTGCGAGTATATGAATGTGGATTTCGCCCGTCTGAACTCTTCGGAGCGTACCCGTGAGGTGGCTCAGGCCCGTCAGATCGCCATGTATCTGGCCAAGCAGCACACCAAGTCGCCCCTTACGGCCATCGGTTCGGCCATCGGAGGCCGCAACCACGCCACGGTGCTGCACTCGTGCAAGGCGGTGTCGAATCTGCTCGAAACCGACAAGAATTTCCGCCACCAGGTGGAGGAGATCGAGAAGGCCATCCTTTCGCGATAGAATTTGAAAACCGAAAATACAGACGCCGTCGGCTCATTTGATCCCATTCGGAGGGTGAAGATGGCGACGGCGTTTTTTTATTGAAAAACCGAGATGGACCAACCCAAACTGGAGAGATTGCTTCGGCTCATGAAGTTGCTCACGGCCAATACCACCTATAATGTGGATCAACTGGCCGAGCGGCTCGATATGTCGCGACGAACGATCTATCGCTACATCGATACCTTTCGCGAGGCGGGGTTTGTGATCAAGAAGACGGGTGACTGCATCCGTCTGGACAAGGAATCGCCTCATTTCCGCGATATTTCCCAACTGGTACACTTCACCGAGGAGGAGGCCCACATCCTGAAGCGGGCCATTGAGAGCATCGACGACACGAACCTGCTGAAACAGAATCTGAAGAAGAAACTCTACTCGGTCTACGACAACAAGACACTGGCCGACACGGTGGTGCGGGGGCACAATGCCTCGAATATCCATCGGCTGATCGAGGCCATGGAGGAGCATCGCGAGGTGGTGCTGTGCGGCTATCGGTCGGGGCATGGCGGGCAGGTGCGTGACCGGAGGGTCGAGCCGTTTGCCTTCACGACCAACTATGTCGAGGTGTGGTGTTATGAACCCGAGAGCGAGACCTGCAAACTCTTCAAAACGGCCCGTATCGGCGTGGTTGAGATTGGCGGAGCGTGGCGTTGGGAGGAGCGGCACGAGGAGGGTTTCATAGACGTGTTCCGTATGCACGGGTCGCACCATACGCAGGTGAAGTTGGAGTTAGGTATCCTGGCCTACAATCTTCTGTGTGAGGAATATCCGCTAGCAGAACGCGATGTGGAGCCTCTGGGCGGGCAGCGGTGGATGCTCCGTACCGAGGTGGCCGGAATGGCCGGTGTGGGACGGTTTGTCGTGGGGCTGCTCGACGATGTCAAGATTGTGGATTCACCCGAATTGAAGGCCTACATCGGGGAGTATCTTCGGAAATTTTCTTAACGGGAAAGCCATTATGACGATGGCAGGGAAATGTGCAAAATACAAGTCCGGCGGAATGTTCTGCCGGACTTTTTTGTGCCGGGAAGGGGGAGATTTGTGAATAAGAAATCCTCCCGCGAACGGATAAAAAACAGAAGAAAATGGTGCTGTGTCACAACTTGTCATTCCGGGAGTGTTTCTTTGCATCGTGAACCTAAAACTAACATTCAAGAAATGATGATCATGGGAACTGCTTACAAAGTCAGATGCAAGTACTGCGGAGCACAATTCGGCGAGGCTCGGCAGTCACGTTGCGGAATACCTGTTCCCCGGGTGACCGGGCAGGGATATATCGAAACGCAGACGGCAATCCGCTGTCCCGTGTGCCATAAGAAACTCAATGCCACGCAAGAGGAGTTTCTCGAACAGCTCGAAGTGACTTATGTGTGGAATTAGACCAAAAAAACGTGTGGATAACGATGGTGATATGCGAAATTTTTCGTATCTTTGAAAAAGATTTTTATTACAGATTATTATGACAGGATTAAAAGTAGGGGAGATGGCTCCCGATTTCAAGTCGACGACCCAGGATGGCGAGATTCTTTCGCTCTCTTCGCTGAGAGGACAACGTGTGATTCTCTACTTCTACCCCAAAGATAACACTCCGGGATGTACGTTCGAGGCCAAAAGCCTGCGTGACGGCAAGGCCCGGCTGGCCGAGATGGGTTTCCGCATCATCGGCGTCAGCCCCGACAGCGAGCGTTCGCATCAGAATTTCTGTATCAAGCACGAGCTGAACTTCACTCTTTTGGCCGATGTGGACCACAGTGTGGCCGAGGCTTACGGCGTATGGGCCGAGAAATCGATGTGCGGACGTAAATATATGGGCATTCTCCGAACGACGTTCGTGATCGATGCCGAAGGCCGTATCGAGAAGATCTTTACGAAGGTCGATACCAAGAACCACTACCGTCAGATCATTGACTCCTACAAGGAGGAGTAGGTATGCTCCGGCGAGGAATATTCAGTAAAAGAAAACAATAGATAAAATGGCAGAAAAAGCACAAGTCAATGCGGACAAGCTCAAGGTCTTGGACGCGGTAATGCAAAAGATAGAGAAGGACTTCGGCAAGGGTTCGATCATGAGAATGAACAGTACCGAGGTTAATGATATTCCGGTGATTCCCACGGGATCCATCACGCTCGACATGGCGTTGGGTGTGGGGGGATACCCCAAGGGCCGTGTGATCGAGATCTACGGTCCCGAGTCGTCGGGTAAGACCACCCTGGCAATCCACGCGATTGCCGAGGCGCAGAAGATGGGCGGCATCGCGGCATTTATCGACGCCGAGCATGCCTTCGACAGCTTTTATGCTCAGAAGTTGGGTGTGGATGTCGACAACCTGCTGATCTCCCAGCCCGACAACGGTGAGCAGGCGCTTGAGATTGCCGATTCGCTGATCCGTTCGAGTGCCATCGATATCATCGTCATCGACTCGGTGGCCGCGCTGACGCCGAAGGCCGAGATCGAGGGCGAGATGGGCGACTCGAAGATGGGTTTGCAGGCCCGCCTCATGTCGCAGGCCTTGCGTAAGCTCACGTCGAGTATCTCGAAGACCAAGACCGTATGTATCTTCATCAACCAGTTGCGCGACAAGATCGGTGTGGTCTACGGCAATCCCGAGACGACGACCGGTGGTAACGCCCTGAAGTTCTACGCCAGCGTGCGTATGGATATCCGCCGCGTGTCGGTCATCAAGGACGGCGAGGAGCAGCTCGGAACCCGTACCCGTGTCAAGGTGGTGAAAAACAAGGTGGCACCTCCGTTCAAGCGTGCCGAGTTCGACATCATGTTCGGCGAGG